>NZ_JBHZBV010000001.1:0-22281 GCF_042754885.1 Rhodococcus sp. NPDC059179
GAGATCAGCGAGTTCGAGACGATCCGGGTCCTCGTCGGGCACGGCCTCGGCATTGCCCTGCTACCGGCCGCGGAAACCCCTCACCCCGACCTCGTAAGCATCCCCCTGCCCGGGGTGAGCGACCGGACCATCGGGCTCGCCACGGGCAATCATCGGCCGACCGCCGCTGTCACCCGCCTGCACGACCACATCACCCACCGCGCGAACGAGTTCATTACGAACGCGACTAGCTGACTCTGCAACGCGAGGAGCAGCTGCACCAGCGGCAACGGAACGATCGATCTGCACCCTGAAACTCATCCAGTTTCTGTGTGATCTGGAGCCCTCCTTAAGTGTGATTACCGCCAGTTCAACCTATCCAATCCGCATGTATTCCAGCGCGAACCGGTATAGGTGAACACCCCTCCATATCCATCCATCCATTCCATTTCCATCCATCCACCATCTCTCTCCACTCCACCACCCACCAATCAATCAATTCAGTCTCTCCACAGGGTGTTCACCCATTAACGCCCGTTGAGTTCACCAATTGGACCGCTACCGGGTTTCCGAGGCCGATTCCCCCTCAACTAGATCTTGCTGGCTCGATTCGGCGGATCTCCGACCCGATTGCGGCGCGATGCCCACACGGACCGGGCCGAGTCGTGCAGCACCCAATGCAGATGGGCTCACAACCCAGCGCGCCGCCCACGAAGGTAGACGGCAAGCTGGCGCTGCGCTGGGTGTCAGGCCGACGACTTCAACGCCGCGCGCCAAGCGATGTCATGATGCTCGCCATCCGAAAACGAGTAGTCGATTACTCGGGACATCGGGGCAGTGATCAGGAACCCTTTGACTAGGCCCAGGCCGGCCATCGATAGGGGCTCTTCAATCTTGAGCCGCTATCTGCACTCTGGACGATCCCGGCGAGCATCGAGGTGGCGTAAGCCGACAGTCTTCAGCGGATCCAGGCCTACGTCAGTTCGGGTCGATGATCATGTATCAACGAAAGGCGTCCGATCATGGCTACAGTCACACGTGTCGACTATGGGGTCGAGTGGACGAGCGTCGGCCCGGCCGCCGGCACCAGTTGCTCGTTCGAGGCATTGGCCGCGAACTGGAGCGTCGCAAGTGCGGTACTCAACTCGGCCCAAAGTTTCGGGCATACCAGAAAGTTCGCGTGGGGGAATGCGGACGCCTGGGCTGCTGATTACGAACATCCCGAGCAAGCGACGAATGGCGACTCCCTCAATATGATCGATAACGTCCACCTGGCTTACTACGTCGACCACGGCGCAAGCGAGACAGGAATTGCCTTCGCGTCCAACCGTTTCAATTGTCTGGCATTCTATGCCCGCATGCGCCTGGGCGTGAAGCTGCTGCGGTGGATGGTGCTCGACACATGTAGTGCCGTCATTGACCCCGTAGACGCAAGCGTCATGCGCACGTGGTCGGCGCCCACGGACGGCGATTCGGCACATCCACTGCAGGCATTGCACGTGCTGTGCGCCTTCATCGGCATCTCATACCCGGGCATCGACACCAACCGCGGCGCAGAGTTCGTGACTGCCGTGTCGCGTGGAACGCCAGTCGGTCCGGCATGGCTGGATGCGGCCTTCGCGCGATCGGGTAGCGCAGTCAACCGGCCGATCGCGATCGCACCCGGCAACAGCGGAGCCAATGCCGACTTCCGACTGAGCAACGACAGGCTGTCGGACCGAGACGCTGGACCCGCGCCGGCGACCCACCTGTCCTGGATGTGGCGGGGTTAGGAGCGAGACATGAATTACAGAGAGTTACAGGAGCGTTGGAGCGCCTTCGAGGTCGACGCGCATATCTACCGCGTCGATGATTCCGAGCGCGCGCTCGACGACATCACCGCACTCGCAGAGCGGGCCGGCCTTACTTCGACGGACAAGAACTCGTGGGAGGAGATCGGCCCGCTGCTTGAGCTCGAGCAGGAGAGTCAGCGTTTCACCGTGTACCGGCCGTCGCGGGCCGTGCAGTGGGTCGACAGCCAGCGCTGGCAAGTCGATGACGGGTCGGCAATCGACGTCACCGACAAGGACGCCATTGAAGCGGGGTCGCGCGTCGTGGCGCAACTCATGCTCGCCGGCGACGAAGAATTCGTCCCCACGAAGGTGACGCGATTAAATGTCGCGACGTCGGCGAAGGGAGGAGAGCCAGTCGCGACGCGTGTCGTCGACCTGGGTGTCGTCTACTCGCGCGTGCTGGACGGAATCGCCGTGGAAGGCCAAGGCGGCAAAATCGTCGTGTATCTAGACGCTAACCTCGACCCGACCGGATTCGAGCGGACGAATCGGAAACTCACTGTGCACGAATCTGTTTCAGGCTGGCGATCGCTCGACGAGGTCCTCGCGGAGGTGGAGGAGTACTGGCACCGGCGCCGCGACGAAGGGCTCGACATCGACGATGCCAGGCAGTGTTACGTGGAACTCGGGCGGCTGGAGGAGCAGGAGTACGTGCAGCCCGCATATGCACTCAGCCTTACGCTGCACGACCAGATCAACGGTGAGGTCCGCACCGTCGACCATTACGCAATCGCCGCGACCAACGGCATCGGGACGTTGATGCCGATCGATCTCGGTCCGGATCCGCAGGGCCGATCGACCTACTGACGCGGCCTCGTCCGACCTCACAAACCAGTAGCCTCGCCGCCGCGCGAGCTCGCGGCCGCATGGGTGGCCACCGGCTGCGGTCGCCATGCGGATCCGCGGCGGTTGTTGCGGGCGGAGAGCAGGACAAAAATTTGTCGTGGACGATGGGGCGAGCTTCGACCGCGTCGTCTTGGGTCAGGAGTTGGTATTCGCGGTAACGGAGTGCCGAGGTGACGTCGACCGCGCGGCCGCTCCGCATAGTGCTCGCCGAGGACAGCCCGCTGCTCCGCGCCGGCGTGGAGAGCGTGCTGGCCTCTGCCGGGCACGAGGTCTGCGCCGGCATAGACGATGCGCCGGGGTTGCTCCACGCATGGGAGGCATACCGACCGGACCTGGTGGTCACCGACGTTCGGATGCCTCCGACCAATACCGACGACGGGCTGCGCGCGGCGGCCGAGCTCCGTCGGCGAAATCCGGACCTTCCGATCGTCGTACTGTCCCAATACGTCTCGGTGGCGTACCTCGACGAACTGCTCGGCGACGACACCGCCCGGGGCGGCGTGGGATACCTCCTGAAGGAAGGCGTCGGGCACGTCCGCCAGTTTCTCGACGCCGTGGACCGAGTGGCTCGCGGCGAAGCTGTCATCGACCCCGACGTCGTGCGGGCTCTCGTCAAGGCCACCCGCAGCCGGGCGCCCCTCGCGGCCCTCACTCATCGCGAGCGGGAGGTCCTGTCACTGGTCGCCGAGGGACACACGAACTCCGGTATCGCTCAGCGGCTGACGGTTTCCGACGCTGCCGTGTGAAAGCACATCGGATCCATCTTCTCGAAGTTGCCACTGCAGGACGGCGATCGGCGAGTGCAGGCGTCGCTCATCTACCTCCGGTCACTGGGATAGCGTCACGGCGCAGCGGCCAGTTCCGAGGTCCATAATCTCGAACTGAGCCGTCCCGGGGTTGGTGCCACTCTCCCGCCGGACATGTTCAGTTGTAACTAATGCGATCCAAGTTGCGATGTTCCGAACAACACCCGATACAGGAGGTTCGGAATGCGATCTGCGAAGCGACTTGCTGCCAGCGCCGTCATTGCCACCGCAACTGCGGCCACTGCACTCTTTGGTGGTGGCGTGGCTCAGGCTGACGTGCCGGTGGGCGAGGCAAACTGTCACCTTTACCCCATCTTCAACACCGGCGGGATGGCCAATTGCGAGCTGCCAACCTGGCACCAGGTCAAGCTCACTTGCGTTGCGTGGCCAGTCCCGTTCACCTACTGGAAGTACGGCCCGGTGCAGTATGGGCAGAACCAGTCTTGGGCCAGCTGCGACTCACTGAACGCGCTGACGAAGATCGAGGTAATCCAAGCGTAAGTCATGCTCGGCGAGACGCTTGAGGCTCTCTCAGCTTGACTGAACGCGACTGGGGATCACCAGGATTCAGTGCCCCTCACGTCCCAACGTGAGGGGCACTGCTCATCGGACGATCCAGCCACTGACGCGCTAACCCAGAGGTGCTCAGGCCACCGCGCTGCTGGCCTGGGCGATGAGGTGTTCGACGAGCGCTATCAGAACGGACTTGCACGAATCGCGATCACGCGCATCACAAAGCATGACGGGGATCTTGCTGTCGAGGTCGAGTGCCTCGCGAACCTCGTCAATTGTGTAGACCTGAGCGCTGTCAAAGCAGTTCACCGCGATCGTGAACGAGACACCGCGCCGTTCGAAAAAGTCGATGGCGGCGAACGAGTTCTCCAACCGACGGGTGTCTGCGAGAACGACGGCGCCGAGGGCCCCGCGCACCAGTTCGTCCCAAAGGAACCAGAATCGGTCCTGTCCAGGCGTGCCGAACAGGTACAGAACCAGGCTTTCATCGAGGGTGATACGACCGAAGTCCAGGGCCACGGTGGTCGTGGTCTTACCCTCCACCCCCGACAAATCGTCGATGCCGGTGGACAATTCGGTAATCGTTTCCTCGGTACGCAGCGGTGTGATCTCGCTGACGGAGGACACCATCGTGGTCTTACCGACTCCGAAGCCGCCGGCTACCAGGATCTTGACCGAAGCAGCCAGGTCGGCTGAGGACGCATTGTCATGCATAGTGGTCTACAGCTTTCGGATTCCGTCGAGTACTGCTTGCAGAATGTTCAGGTCGCCGATCCCGGCGATGTCGTTGTAGGAGTCGCTGCTTGCGGGAGCCCGGAAGTTCAGCAGTCCCTCGGCGATGAGATCACCGACCAGGATCTTGGTCACCGCCAGAGGCAGATTCAGGTGCGCCGAGACCTCGGCCACCGACTGCGCCGTACAGCACAACTGAACGATCTCCGCGTACTCCGTCTCGACGTGCTGCAGCCGCGGAGCGGGGGACACGGTCACGACGAGCGTGAGCATGTCGAGATCGTGTCCCGCGCCCATCGTGCGGCCCTTCGTGATGGCGTACGGGCGGACCAGAGGACCGGCCGCATCGTCGAACCACGGTTGGCCTATACCTGTCACGGCAACCTACGCGCCCTGCTCGGCGGCCACACCGTTACGAGGATCGGCGGACAGGTAGCTACCGACACGCTGCACAGTCAGGTTCATTTCATACGCGACCATTCCCAGATTCGCGGTGTCGACGGCCTGCAATGCGATACATGCGTTGCTTCCGGCCGCCGTCACGAACAGCACCGCCTTCTCGAGCTCGATGACGGCCTGGCGAACGCTGCCGCCTTGAAAGCGCTGTCCCGCGCTGCGTGCCAGCCCGTACAGAGTGGCCGACATGGCGCCGAAGTGCTCGGCGTCCTCACGGCTCATGGACGTGGATCGGCCAAGCAGCAGCCCATCGGTGGAAAGCACGACTGCGTAGCGCACCCCGGCAAGACGATTGACGAGATCGTCGAGAAGCCAGTTCAGATCACCTGAGTTAGAAGTCGTCACCTTCACCTTCCTTCACCTTCCATTTCATCCGTGGTTGTATGCCCGGACAGGGGGTCCGAATCCCGAGCCTGCTGCGTACCGTACGCGATGGCGGACATCAGATCTCGCGCTTGCTCCGCCGATCGTGACGGCTGCTCCGCCTCCCCCTCGAGTTGAAGATCGTGCGCCAGCTCCGGGGCCAGACTGGCCTGCCGACGACGGCGAGGCAGGCTCGGGCGAACGTCACCGCCGTGGTCGGGCAACGGTTGCGGGGCGAGGGACTCCGGTTCGACAGCGGGGGTCGGCGGCTCGTACCACTGGGTAGCCCCGGAACGTTCCGCGTACTCGGCGGGTGGCGCGCTATCGATGCGCTCGAGGTGCGCCCACGCCCGCGGCGGGGCCACCGGCTGCACCGGCTGTTCGGCGGGAGGCGCCGGAGTCGGGCGTGCCAGTGTTGCGACACCCCCTGCAGCCGAGACAGATTCGCGCAAATCCTGTTGCGCCATCGCGCCGGCGATCCGCCTCTCGGGCTGACGTCCGGCAATCCGATCTGACGGAGGGGCAGCCATAGGTGTCGCATCGGTGGCGACCACCGAGTTCGGCACCAGCACGATGACGCGGATGCCGCCGTACTCGGATTCGGTTAGCCGCACAGAGATCCCGTGCCGCGCACCCAGCTGCGAAACGATGAACAATCCAAGTCGTGAAGTCGCCGAGAGTGTTTCGACTCCGAAATCCGGCGGATTGCGCAGCATCTCGTTGACGCGGTCGAGTTCTTCGACGGACATTCCCATGCCCTGATCAGTGATCTCGATCGCGACCCCCTTGCCGACCACGTTGCCGCTCACTTCGACGCGCGACTGCGGCGGGGAGAACGCCGTCGCATTGTCGACCAGTTCGGCGAGCAGGTGGATGAGGTCTGCGACCACGTTGCCGACGATGAACACCTCGGGCATGCGACGGGTGTGCACCCGCGTGTAGTCGAGGCTCTCGCCGACCGCGCTGCGCACCAGGTCGACCAGTGGCACCGGACTCCGCCACTGGCGGCCGGGCTCGCCGCCACCGAGGATGACGAGGTTCTCGGCATTGCGGCGTTCGCGGGTCGCCAGGTGGTCGAGCCGGAAGAACGTCTCCAGCATGGCCGGATCCTCTTGGCTTTGTTCGGCCTCGTCTAGGACCTCGAGCTGCCGGTGCACCACCATCTGGCTTCGGTGGGCGATGTTGAGGAACACCGCGCGCACGCCCTCGCGGGTGCGGGCCTCGGCGACCGCGGCGGAAACGGCCGCTGTGTGTGCGCGGTTGAAGGCCTTTGCCACCGAGCCGATTTCGTCGTCACCGAAGTCCAGGTGCGCAGCGTTGGGATCGATTTGCTCGCCGGCGCCCAGCTTGCGCATGGTTTCGGGCAGTTCGACCTCCGCCAGGTCCAGTGTTTCCTTGCGCAGGCGCTCGAGCCGCCCGATCAGCCGGTTGGCCAGCCATAGCGACAGCAGGAACGCCAGGAGCGCAAGCGCGAGCACGGCGGCCCCCGCCCATAGCGAGTTCGCCGCCGTGCGTTTGCCCTCGTCGGCAGCGATCTGGTTCGCACGGTCATTCAGTCCGTTCCATGCGCCGATCACGTCTTCAGACAGCTGTTCCTGCGCGGTGTGCCACTCGGCGAAGGTCATTGGCGGTGCTGGGACGACACCGCTCTTGTCCGCCTTCGGCGGATTGAGGAGGTAGTCCTCCATCACGGCCACCTGCTGCCAGCCGGGAGAGGTCAGTACTGCCAGGATCTTCTCAGCTGCTGGATCAGCACCCAGGTCGGTGGCGAGCTGCGGAAGTCCGATCCGGTAGGACCCGACCAGATTTCGATAATCGTCACGCAGTGGACCGCTGCTGAGCTGTCCCTGTAGTTCGGCAGCGGTGAGCGCGGCGGAACGTGACAGTCCCTCCATCGCGTGCAGGATGCGCACGCCATTGATGAGTGCGACGCCGACCTCGGCGTTGGGCGCGTTGGTGGTGACGAGGTTGGTACCGAGCGCAACCGCATCGAGAATCTTGTTGAAGAGCGCGTATGTGTCGTCGATCGACATTCGTCCTGCGTCAATCGCACCACGGATCTGGGGCAGGCTGGCGAGCAGGGTGTCGAATCCACCCGTGTCGGCACCCATGGTGCCCTGTGACGCGCTCTGCAGCTTTGACGAGTAGGGGGCCAGCTCTGCGAACGCGGTGTCGACCCGGTTCCGTGCTGCGTCGAGCGCGGCCGGATCGCCCCGTTCACCGGACAACTGCCACAACGACAGCATCCGTTCCTGTTCCACCCCGGCAACCACGTCGCGAGCGCGGCTCACGGCATCTCGGTTCGCTGCCGCCCACTCTTCGGCCTGTCGGGCCTCACGTATCAGGTATCCCGCCGTGCCGACACCGATTCCGAGCAACGCCAGGCTTGGCACCAATGCGATGGCCAGGATCCGGGCACGGATACCGAGGCGCACTTTCAACATCGGGGGAATATAGCTGGACGAATGCCCAACGTGCACTTCGGCCTCGCCACCGCGATTTTTCTTGATTCGACCGGGCCGCTTGGTGTTTAACGCTATCCTCGGGCGGGCCGGCATGGATTGCAACGCTAACGATCTTCTCTGGTCGTAGAGCTCCTGGAGACGACCCGCGGACGGGGGCATCCGAGGCCTCACCGCACAGGGCCAAACAGTACCAATCGGTTCGTTTTGCCTCGGGCGCCTGAGAACGTGTTCTAGATTCAGGTCACCGCCTCGAGATCGCGGCGCTGCCACCGAAGGGAATGACGATGCAGTTCAACCTCGCGGACGTTTTCGAGACGGTCGCCGGCGCCGTACCCGACCGTGTTGCCTTGACCTACGAGGGCGAGAACCTCAGCTACGCCCAGTTGGATGCGGAGGCCAACAGGACCGCCCACCTGCTCGCTCAGGCCGGAATCTCCCAGGGCCACCATGTCGCCCTGTTCCTCAAGAACAGCGTCGAGCACGTCACGTCCATCCTGGGATTGATCAAGATCCGCGCGGTCCCGATCAACGTCAACTACCGGTATACGCCCGCCGAACTCGAGTACATCTTCGTCAACTCCGATTCGTCCGCGGTGGTCGTCGAACTCCCCGAGCATCAGCGCGTCCTCGCTACCCTCTTCGACGCGTGCCCGATGCTCCGGACGGTGATCGTGGTTGGCGAGATCGCCGCCGAACTGCTCGCCGCCGCGAAGGAGCACGCAGTATCCGTGGTGTCCTTCGCCGAGGCTCGCGAGTTGTCGCCCACGGCGGAGTTCGATTCCCGCACGGGCGACGACCTGTACCTGCTCTATACGGGAGGGACCACCGGATATCCGAAGGGTGTCATGTGGCGACAAGACGACTTTTTCCGCAAGCCGCTGTCCGGCGGAAACCCATACGGCGAGGGGACGCGACAAGACCTCGCCGAGATCGCCAGTGCAGCAAAGGAATTTCCCGAACTCTCGTTCCTCATCGCCGCGCCCCTGATGCACGGTGCAGCGTTGTACTCGCTGTTCACCTTCTTCACCCTCGGCGCTCGCGTGGTCCTCAGGCGCGACTTCGACCCGCAGAAGGTCGTCGAAGCGATCGAGAAGGATTCGGTGCAGGTGATCCTGATCGTCGGCGATGGCATGGGGCTGCCGTTGGTCGATGAGATGGAACGACGACAGGGCGAGGTCGATCTCAGCTCGCTGTTCTCGATCACCTCGGGCGGCGCGATCTGGTCCACCAGCGTTCGGGAGCGCATGCTGGCGGTCAAACCAGACCTGCTGTTGCGGGACAACTTCGGTGCCTCCGAGTCCGGAAACGACGGCGCCTTCACCATCGACGCGGCCGGCAATCTGCGAATGCCGCCCTCGCCGAACATGATCCTGGTCGACGAGCGGCTGAACGAGATCCCCGCGGGCTCCGAGGAAGTGGGCTACATCGCCCGCATCGGCAACGTTCCCCTCGGCTACTACAAGGACGAGGAGAAGACCGCCCGGACGTTCCCGACTCGCGGCGACGGCACCCGCCTGTCGGTGCTCGGCGACATGGGCAAGGTGGAAGCGGACGGCACCATCGTCTTCCTCGGCCGCGGCTCGCAGTGCATCAACACCGGCGGCGAGAAGGTCTTCGCCGAAGAGGTCGAGGCCGCTCTCCACGCACATCCGTCGATCGCCGACGCGCTCGTCGTCCCGGCACCCGACCAGCGCATGGGCCAACAGGTCGCAGCGGTGATCGCGACCTATCCCGACTCACCTGAACTGACCCTCGACGACGTTCAGGAGCACTGCCGAAAGACGTTGGCCGGCTACAAGGTCCCGCGTTCGATCGTGCTCGTCGAGGAGGTCAAGCGAACCCCAGCCGGCAAGGCGGACTACCGCTGGGCGACGACACTGGCATCCCCCTAGCACCCAGCTCGATCTGCAGGCGAAATGCCTTCGGATTGACCATCTTTCGCCGGTCAATCCGAAGGCATACCGCTCAGCGGAAGTCCGCGGCGTGATCGACCGCCCACTCCCCGAAGGACCGGGCCGGGGTGCCCGTGATGCGCTTCACCTCGTCGTTGACCGGCTCCGGGTTGTCGAGCATCTGCGCCTGGGCCGGCATCACCGCCTCCACCAGTTCCACCGGGTAGCCCGCGGCCTTCATCTGCTCGATGGCCTCATCCAGCGTGATCTCCTCGAACCGCACCGGACGCCCGACCGCCTCGCCGATAAGCGCCACCTGCCGCTCCTGGGTGACCAGTTCGGGGCCGGTGATCAGGGGGCGGGCGCCGAGCAGGGCGTCGGTCGTCAGCGCTTGGACGGCGACCGCCGCAATGTCCGCCTCGTGGATCAGCGGGCGGGCCAGCTTCGCCAGCGGCGCCCGTACCGCGCCGGTGGCGCGGACCTCCTCCGCCCAGCCAAGCGCGTTGCCCGCGAACCCGGTGGGCCGCAGCGCGGTCCATTCCAATCCCGACGCCTCGATCAGCCGCTCCAGCTCCGTGTGGAACATGGTGATGGCCTCGCCCGGCTTCTCTTCCCCGTCCCCGACCCCGGCGGACGACAGGTACACCACCCGCCGGGCATGCTTCCCGATCGCGTCGATCACGGCCGGCGCGCCCTCGGCGCTCAGGAACGGCCACACCAGGAAGACCGAATCGATGCCCACCAGTGCCGCGTTCAGCGACGCGGGATCACTGAGGTCCCCGCGTGCCACCTGCACGCCCTGCGGGAAGGAGGCATTTCCTCTCGCCAACGCCCGCACGGGCACACCCGCCGCGTGCAGTTGGGCCACCACCGCGCCGCCAACCTTTCCGGTCGCGCCGGCCACCAGGATCCTGGGCTGTGTCATCGGACTCTCCTCGTCTCGTTTGATCGATGACACCACTCTCAAACATGAACCATGGTTCAGGTCAACCCGACTTGCGGGAACGCACCATGATCCGCGCTACATCAACACCTTCCGCTCGAAGGTGTCCTGTTTGACGATCACATTGTTCGACGCCAACTCGGCCTTCTGGAGGCGAACCCGACGTCGACCGGAGACTTCGAGGATTCCCTTCATGCGCGCAAACATCCGTGAGATCGGCGGCTGGCCGAGATTCTCAGAACCTTCTTAGAGGACGCCAGAACTCGCTCCTGGACACCCGATCACCAGGGAATTCACCGTTCGCCGAATACCTTCCGCCGACGGTTCGGTTCGCTGACCTCACCCGATCGGCCTTCGTCTGCCCATCACAACCAGAGACCTTGCGTACCGTGAGCTTCGCGGTACAGCGCAGGGCCTATCGGGCTTTGAGCTTGATGTGGTGAGACTGGTACCTGCACCACCAGTGGGGAGTGGAGACGGTGTTCGCTACGTGGGGACAGATGGCCTATCGCCTGCGATTCACCGTGATCGGGTTGATGGTCGGGCTGACGCTCGCCCTCGGTGCGTATGGCCTCGGCGTCGAAAAGCACCTGAGCCAGAGCGGTTTGGTCGACACAGGATCCGAGTCGGTGGCCGCCGCAGAGTTGGCCGACGGCACCTTCGGCCGCGACACCCTCGCGGACGTGGTTCTCCTCTACGCCGCACCCGACGGCAGAACGGTCGACGACCCAGCCTTCGGCGCGAAGATCACCAGGAGTCTCGAGGACCTGGCCGCCGACAACCCGGACGAGATCCTGAAGGTCAACGGCAGCTACTGGTCCACAAAGGTCGCCCTGATGATCGATCCCGCCAAGGCACACGCCATCGCCAGCGTCGCCATCAAGGGCGACAACGACACCGAGGTCGCCGCCAACTTCAAGAAGGTCCGCGACCAGTTCTACATCGACGGCGTCGACGTCCAACTCACCGGACTGCAGCCCGTCACCAGCACGATCAGCGACACCATGGCCAACGACCTCCACCGGATGGAGATCTTGGCCATCCCGGCCGTGGGCATCCTGCTGTTCTTCATCTTCGGCGGCATCGTCGCCGCCGCGCTGCCGCTCATTGTCGGCGGCCTGACCATCATCGCCGCGAACGGCGTCGTCAAGGCACTGGCCCAACTCACCGAGGTGAACGGGTTCGTCCTGTCGGTGGTCTCGCTGATCGGCCTCGGCCTGGCGATCGACTACGGCCTGTTCATGGTGAGCCGCTTCCGCGAGGAGATCGCCGAGGGATACGACACTTCAGACGCGGTGCGCCGCACCGTGATGACCGCCGGCCGGACCATCGTCTTTTCCGCGACGATGATCGTGGCCAGCCTCGGCGGCCTGCTGATCTTCCCGCAGGGATTCCTCAAATCCATGGCCTACGGCGCGATCGCGGCCGTCATCCTGGCCGCGCTGATCTCGATCACGCTACTGCCCGCGATCCTGGGGGTCCTGGGCCGACGCGTCGATGCGTTGGGTCTGAAGTCGATGCGGAAGACCAAGACCACCGAGGAGATCGAGAACAGTTTCTGGGGCCGGCTGACCCAGTGGGTGATGAAGCACCCGCTCAAGGTGACCATCCCGATCGTGGTCGGCCTGCTGTTGCTCACCATTCCGATCTCCGGGATCAAGCTGGGTGGGATCAACGAGACCTACCTGCCGCCGGACAACCCGACCCGCGTCGCGCAGGAGCAGTTCGACGAGCTGTTCCCCAGCTACCGCACCGAGCCGATCAAGCTGGTGATCGAGGACGCCCAGCGCGCGCAGATCACCCAGATCGTCAAGGATGCGAGCGGGGCACCCGGCCTGGTCGAGAAGTTCACGATCCAAAACCCGACCAAGGACGGGGTGACGGTCTTCAAGGCCGGCCTGGTCGACCGCAACGACTCGGAAGCGACGATCGACTACCTGCGGGCGATCGACGTGCCCGACGGGGTCACGATGCTGGTCGGCGGCACCCCCGCCATCGAATTCGACTCCATCGCCGCGCTGCTCGACAACCTGCCGCTGATGATCACCCTGGTGGTGCTGCTGACCACCCTGCTGATGTTCCTGGCGTTCGGATCGCTGGTGCTGCCGATCAAGGCCGCGCTGATGACCGCGCTCGGCCTCGGCGCCACCCTCGGCATCCTGACCTGGATCTTCATCGACGGCAACGGTGCCAGTTTCATGAACTTCTCACCCGGCCCGATCATGTCGCCGGTGCTGGTGTTGATCATGGCGATCATCTACGGCCTGTCCACCGACTACGAGGTGTTCCTGCTGTCCCGGATGGTGGAGGCGCGGGCGCAGGGCGCCAGCACCACCGAGTCCGTCCGGGTCGGCACCGCACACACCGGCCGGCTCATCACCGCTGCCGCGCTGATCCTGATCGTGGTCACCGGCGCATTCGCGTTCTCCGAACTGGTGATGATGAAGTACATCGCCTACGGCATGATCGCCGCGCTCGTCATCGACGCCACCCTGATCCGCATGTTCCTCGTGCCCGCGACGATGAAACTGCTCGGCGACGACTGCTGGTGGGCGCCCGCGTGGATGAAGCGCATCCAGGAGAAGCTGGGCCTGGGCGAGCCGATCCTCGCCGACGAACGGATACCGTCCGACATCCCGGATCTCGCCGCCTCCTATCGACCGATCGCCGCAACAACCATGGCGGGCGGCACTGGAGCGGTCTCGAGGTCGCGTCCGTCCGACTCCCCCGAACGTACTGCCGCCGTGGAACACACCGAAACCCGTTCTCAGGCCCGCCGCCGCGGGCCTTCGGACGGCGCGCCGACGATCAGCGTTGGCGAACTGATCGCCCGGCAGAACCGCGGCCGGGTCCCCCGGCGCTAGGGCGACGACACCTCGATCCGCGCCTGCCCCGCACCGGCCGGCGGTCGCACCGGGAGAAGCGGCGGCCACGGCCAGTGCTGGCCGAGGCGGCCCCGCGCCCGCAGGAAGCCGAGGCCGAGCACGAGCCCGAAGATCAGGTGCCCGATCAGCGACAGCGTGATCGTCGTCGGCGTGAGCGGAAACATGTCCTGCTGACCGTTCGGCGACAGGGCAACCGTTCCGATGAGCCCGGCCCATACGGGGAACACCGCGAAGCTGACGAACGCGAGAAGGACGGTGCGGCGGGACCGATGTTGGAGTCCGAGCGCGAGGGCGATGAGGAAGAAGGCGATCCCGATTCCGCCGCCGTCGCCGAGGTAGCGCCACAGGTAACCGACGATCGCACCGGTCCGGGTGTCGGTGCCCGAGTGCAGCCACGTACCCATTTTCGGAATGAAGTCACCCCAGAGGCCGAGCAGGTACACGGTGTCGAGGCGGAAGATGTCATAGACCAGACACGCGAACATCCCCCAGCCGAGGCCATGGCCGACGATGCGGTCGATCGGGTGCGGAGCGAACACGCACAACACGGCGAGGGTCGCCGCGAGCGGAATGATCACCAGCGCACCGGTGGCAGTCATCGACACGACGCCGAACACCTGCGCCGAGATCGCGAGCAGCGGCAGGGAAGCGAGCAGCAGGTACATGCCGATCCGGGCGAAGGCCCAGTGGTGACGGACGGGTTCGACGGCGGGCAAGGCCGCGCCCGGCGGCGAGTGTTCGTGTACGTCGGGGACGGTGGTGCCGAGGATACGGAGCATGGCTGCGGATTCCCTTCGGTCGAGTGGCCTCCCACAACGAGTGGTCGGTTTCCGAGATCCAGCGTCCGTCGGCTACCCGGTATGCGGACAGCCCCCCAAGGGTGGCGATATCCACCCCTTCGCAGCGACCGCGCTCACCGTCCAACTGACCTCGCGGCCATCGGTTTCGGCCCACGGCCAGCTCAGAGTGGGAGATACTGCGGCCATGTCTGTGGTCACCAAACCGGCGCCCCCGGGGTGCGGCAGTGAGCGACCGGTTGCCCGAGATGCCTGACGTGAAGTCCATGGCCCACGCCGAGCGGGCCCAACTCGCAGCACTCCTCCGGTCACTGACCCCGCAACAATGGCAAGCGCCGTCGCTGTGCGCGGGCTGGACCGTCCGCGACGTCGTTGCCCACATGCTCAGCTATGAAGAGCTGCGGCCGGTCGGGCTGGCCCGCCGGTTCGTCCGTGGCTTGTTGCGGTTCGACCGCGCCAATGAGATCGGACTGGCGGACCTCGCCGGGCACAGCCCGCAACAACTGGTCGACCTGCTCGATCGCAGCATGCAACCCCGAGGACTCACCACCGGATTCGGGGGCCGGATCGCCCTTGTCGACGGAATGATCCACCAGCAGGACATTCGCCGCCCACTCGGCATCCCCCGCGACATCCCCGCCGAGCGGCTCGTGCCCGCTTTGGATTTTGCGCGCATCGCGCCCCCGATCCGCGCACGCCGGCGGATCCGCGGCCTTCGGTTGGTCGCCACGGACCTCGACTGGACCGCGGGAAGCGGACCCGATGTCCGCGGACCCGGCGAGGCCCTGCTCATGTCCATCGCCGGCCGCCACGGTGTCACGGACGAGCTCGAGGGCCCTGGACTGGCGACACTGCGTGGCCGAATCGGCGGCTGATCACCGTCCGACTAGAGCAGGGTGGACCAGTACGAGTAGAAGCGGTGGATCACCAGCGCCGCGACGGCGAGGAACCACACCGTCAGCGGCACCACGTGGTTCCCGGCCGCGGTCACCACGTCCGCGCGGATGGGCCGGGCGAAGGTGCCGTGGTTCAGGTTCCGGAGGGTGACGTACCAGAAGATCGGAACGGTCACGGCCCACACGACCATGCAGTACGGGCACAGGGCGCCGATGACGTAGAGGCTCTGCGCGATCAGCCAGTGCACGAACACCACCGCCGCGGTGACCCCGAGTTGCAGACCCAGCCAATACCAGCGGGCGAAGCGGGCACCGGCGAGCAGCCCCGCTCCGGTGGCCGCCACGACCGCGAACCCGGCGATGCCGAGCAGCGAGTTGGGAAACCCGAACACCGACGCCTGGGCCGTCGACATCACCGAGCCACAGTTGAGGACCGGATTCAGGCTGCAGGACGGGATGTAGCTCGAATCCGTTGCAAGGGAGAACTTCTCCACGGTGAGCACGAAGGCGGCCGTCAGCCCCACGAGCCCGCCGATCAGCAGCAGCCAGGGCAGCGATCGATCGAACGGCGCACCGCCACGGGCCTGCGCCACCGCGGGCGTGGCGGCGGTGTCAGCGGAGGGCGGCGTCGAACGCATCGGTCAGGTCCTGGTAGCTGGCGGGTTCGAACCGCTGGCCGTCGAGGAAGAACGACGGGGTGCCCTGCACGCCGAGGGCTTGCCCGTCGGCGACGTCCGCCGCGACCCGCGCCGCCGTCGCGGGGTCCGCGTACGCGGCGTCGAACGCCGCCATGTCGAGACCGAGGTCGGCGGCGAAGTCGCGGAAGGCGTCGTCCTTGGGCACCCGCTGCTCGCCCCACTCGGACTGCGTCTCGTACATCTTCTGGTACATCTGCTCGAACTTGCCCTGCTGCGCAGCGGCTTCCACCGCCCGGGCCGCGCGTTCGGCGTTGAAGTGTCCGGGCAGCGGGAAGTACCGCACCACGAAGCTGACCCGGTCGCCGTACTCGGCGCGCAGTTCCTCGATCGCGGGATACACCGACCGGCAGGCCTCGCACTCGAAGTCGAGGAACTCCACGAACGTCGGGCTGCCGTCCGGGGCCGAGGAGAGCCGGTGGCTGTCCGGGCGCACCACCACGGCAGCGGCCGAAGCGTCGGCCGGAGCGGACGCCGCGGATTCGCCGCCCGATCGATTGACCAGCAGAATCGCGGCCACCGCGACGACGAACACGGCCACGAGAGCCAGCGAGATCTTCACTCCCCGACTCATGCGACGACCGCCGTCCACCGGGTGTGAATCTCGGGCGAACGAAGCGTGGATTCCATGGCGACACGCTAACGGACGTTGATATGGCTGCGCCGACCCGGTTCCCCTTCATATCAATACCCATTAGTGTGTTGATATGGCCAACGACGCGGTGGACACCTGCGACCTGCTCTGCCTGGATCTCCCGCACGCGGAGCGGATCCGGGCGGGGCTCCCGACACCGGCGCTCGTCGAGCCGGCCGCCGCCGCGGCCCGCGCGCTCGGCGACCCCACCCGCCTGACGATCGCCACCGCGCTGCGCGCCGGCGGCGAGTTGTGTGTGTGCGACATGGCGTGGGTCGTCGGGCAGGCGCAGAACCTGGTGTCGCATCACCTGCGACAGCTCAAGATCGCCGGCCTGGTGACCTCCCGCAGGCAGGGCCGACTGGTGATGTACACACTGACCGCGCGCGGGCGCGCCCTGGTCGACGCCGTCGCCGGTGATCTCCCCGCTGAATCCCGGCCCGACACCGCGGAGACCGAGCATGTCTGATGCCTGCTGCGGGCCGAGCACCGCCGACACCGCGACCGACGGCGCCGTCTCCGACCACGGCCCCGGACGGGTGTGGCAGGTCCGCGAACTGCAGTGCGCTGCGGCGGCCGCGGTCCTGCTCGCCGCCGGGTGGGCACTCGCCCGAGCCGGAGCAGACCCGGCCGCGACGGCGGTCGAACTGGCCGCCGTCGTGGTCGCCGCGTCCACGTTCGTGCCCGGCGCCCTGAAGAATCTCCGGCACCGCCGGGTCGGGGTCGGGACGTTGATGACGATCGCCGCGATCGGCGCGGTCGCCCTCGGCCAGTATCCCGAGGCGGCGCTGCTCGGCATCCTCTTCTCGATCGCCGAGGGCCTCGAGCACCACGCCGTCACCCGCACCCGCCGCGGACTGCGGGCGCTGTTGTCGCTGGTCCCCCCGACCGCGACCGTCGTGCGCGGCGGCGGGGAAATGACCGTGGCGCCGGACGATCTCGTCCTCGGCGATCGGATGCTGCTGCACCCTGGCGAGCGTGCCGCCACCGACGGGGTGATCCGTGCCGGTCGCACCAGCCTCGACCTGTCCGCGATCACCGGCGAATCGGTCCCGGTGGAGGCCGGCCCTGGCGACGAACTGCCCGCCGGGGCGATCAACGGTGGCGGCGCGATCGAGGTCGAGGTCACCGCCCTCGCGGCCGACAGCTCCCTCGCCCGGATCGTGCACATCGTCGAGGAGGCCCAGGACCGCAAGGGTGCCGGGCAGCGCCTCGCCGACACCATCGCCAAGCCGCTGGTTCCGGCGATCATGATTCTCGCGGCACTCGTCGCAGCCATCGGATCGGTTTTCGGGGATCCGATGCTGTGGATCGAACGTGCCCTGGTCGTGCTCGTCGCCGCCTCCCCGTGTGCGTTGGCGATCGCGGTCCCGCTCACCGTGGTCGCCGCGATCGGGGCGTCGAGCAGGCACGGCGCCCTGATCAAGGGCGGCGCCGCACTCGAGGAACTCGGCCGCATCCGCGTCGTCGCCCTCGACAAGACCGGCACCCTGACCCGCAACACCCCGCAGGTCGTCGCCACCGTCGCCGCGCCCGGCGGGTCCGAGGCCGACGTCCTCGCCGCCGCGGCCGCGCTGGAGGCGCGCAGCGAGCACCCGCTCGCAGGCGCGATCCTCGCCGCCACCACCGAGCCCGTGACCCCCGCCGCCGACGTCACCGCGATCCCCGGCCACGGACTGACCGGAACCCTCGACGGCGGCGCGCTGCGTCTGGGCAAGCCCGGCTGGATCGACCCCGGCGCACTGGCCGCGGACGTCGTCCGGCTGCAGGAGGCGGGCGCCACGGTGGTGATCGTCGAACGGGAGGGATCGGTGGTCGGCGCGATCGCCGTCCGCGACGAGTTGCGCCCCGAAGCCCCCGAGGCCGTCGACCGGCTGCGTCGACTCGGCGTCGACGTCGCCATGCTCACCGGCGACAACGAACGCACCGCCCACGCCCTGGCCGCCGCCGCGGGCATCACCACCGTCCACGCCGAACTGCTCCCCGAGGGCAAGGCCGACCTGCTGCCGGTCCTCGCGGATGGCCGCCGGGTCGCGATGGTCGGCGACGGAATCAACGACGCACCGGCCCTGGCCACCGCCGACGTCGGTATCGCGATGGGCGCCATGGGCACCGACGTCGCGATCGAGACCGCCGATGTCGCACTGATGGGCGAGGACCTGCGGCACCTCCCCCAGGTCCTCGCCCACGCCCGCCGCGCCCGCCGAATCATGGTGCAGAACATCGGCTTCTCGCTCGCGATCATCACCGTGCTGATACCCCTGGCCGCCACCGGTGTGCTCGGTCTCGCCACGGTGGTGTTCATTCACGAGTTCGCCGAGGTCCTCGTCATCGCCAACGCCATCCGCGCCGCCCGCGCCGCCACCCCGCCCGGGCTCACCGCCGCCCCCGTCACCGCTGGCCCGGTCCACGTGACCGCGTGACGTGCGATGCTGGACCGACAGGAATCGTGAGGGGCGGAGAGGACTGTCATGGGGTTCTACGGGGATCAGATCGTTCCGCGGCTGGTGGACGTCTCGTGCGGGATGTCGCTGACCGAGGCGTCGAGGAAACGGGCGTGCGCCGGCCTGCACGGTCGCGTCGTCGAGATCGGCTTCGGGTCGGGGCTCAACGTCCCGTTCTACCCTGCCGCCGTCGACTCGGTCAGCGCCGTCGAACCCGCCGACCTCGGCTGGAAGCTGGCAGGCAAACGGCTCGCGGCCTCCACTGTGCCCATCGAGCGTTCAGGCCTGGACGGACAGTCACTTCCGTTCCCCGACAACACCTTCGATACCGCGCTGTCCACGTGGACGATGTGCACGATCCCCGACGTAGACGCCGCGCTGCGCGAGGTGCGGCGGGTCCTCAGGCCCGGCGGCACGTTGCATTTCGTCGAACACGGCCTGGCCCCGCATGAGAAGGTCCGGCGCTGGCAGCACCGCTTCGAGCCGATCCAGAAGGCCGTCGCGGGCGGCTGCCATCTCACCCGTGAGATCCCGTCGCTCGTGCGAGCGGCGGGATTCGAGATCCGCGACCTGGACACGTTCTACGAGAAGGGAGTCCCGAAGATCATGGGCGCCCTCTCGCTCGGGGTCACCGCGCCCCTCGAGGACTGACCCCGAAGCGGCCGGCCGACCCGAGGTTCGGGACGGCCGGCCGCGGCGCGCCGTCAGGATGCGATCAGGTCGTCGATCTGGTTGATCGCCGACGAGGCACCCTCGACCACACCCATGTCGAGCACCTGCTGGAGCGCCTCGGCGGACTCGTAGGTGCTGACGTAGGTCGCACGCGTGCGTCCGTCGTGCTCGGCGAAGGTGTAGACGTTCTTCGAGACCGGCATCGCGGGGTTCGGGTTGAAGTCCGCGTCGGCGAAGCCGTCGTCGAAGGCGAAGCCCGTCGGCTCGTCGACGGCCGTGATCTGCCAGTACCCGGCGAACTTGTCGCCGTCGGGCCCGGTCATGAAGTAGGTCGTGCGGCCGCCGGGCGTGAGGTCGTGGTCGACCACGGTCGCCGGGTAGGTCGGCGGTCCCCACACCTTCTCCAGCTGGCGCGGGTCAGCGTAGACCTGCCAGATTCGCTCCACCGGTGCGCCGAAGTCGGCGTTGATGGTCAGGGTCAGGTTGTCGAGGTCCTGCTGGACATTGGTCACAGGCATGGTTCAGCCCTCCTGGGTCGAGTCGAATGCGATGAGTTCGTCGATACGTGCGATGCGCCCGCGCCACACCTGCTCGAGTCCGGTGAGCATGGATGCCACCGAGCGCACCGCTGACACGTCGCCACTGGCCAACTGCTCCCGACCGCTTCTCCGCTTGGTGAGCAGGCCGGCCTTCTCCAGCACGGCAACGTGCTTCTGAACCGCGGCGAAGCTCATGTCGTACTTCGTCGCGAGCGCGGAAACCGAGTGCTCCCCTGCCAGCACCCTGCGCATGATGTCGCGCCGGGTCCGGTCTGCGAGCGCGTGGAACAGGGCGTCGGCCCGGTCCTCGTCATCTCCGTTCACAACACCAATATACAACCAATCGGTTGTAGGTTGTCAAGGCCTCGTCGCGGCACCGGTGGAGTCATACACCCGCAGGCCGGGACCGCGACTATCGATGAACCGGGAGTTCGGGCAGGGTGGCGACCGTGACCACAGCCGATTCCGTCGTCGAAATCCAGTCCCTGCTCGCCCGGTTGGCGCATCTCGCCGACGACGGGAGCGTCGAGGACTATCTGTCCCACTTCACCGTGGACGCGGTGTGGGAGTCCGCTCCGAATCCGGCCACCGAGATGCCTGCGCAGGTACGGACCGGGCACGCGGAAATCGAGGAGGGGGTGCGTTCACGCCGCGCGTCCGGCATCCAGGGGCCCGGCTCGGCCACGCGGCATGTGCTGACGACGATCGCGGTGACCCCGGGCGAGAGCGATGCGGACGAGGCCACCACGACCGCCTATTGGTCGTTCTTCGTGGACACGACCACCGCTCCCCGACTGTCGAGCGTCGGGCGTTACGACGACACCCTCCGGCGGGTCGACGGTCGGTGGCGGCTCGCGCACCGCCGGATCACGATGGGATAGCCGATGCGTCAGGCCACGAGCTTGTGCTTGAGCCTCGCGAGCGTGTCGCCGCTCAGACCGAGTCCCTCGGTGAGGTACTTGTCGACGGTGCCGTACTCGGCGTCGAGCGCGGCGAAACCTGCTTCGAGGTAACTCTTCTCGACCCCCATCATCGGCGCGTACCAGGGGGCCCGTTCGGCGCCCAGGGCCGCGACGAGCTTCTCGTTCTTCTTTTTGATCGTCTCCGCGGAGTACTCGTTGGTGAGCACGTAGTCCCGCATGATCGTTGCGCGGTCCGCGCCGGCGATGCTCTGCAGGATGGCGGCGGCCCAGCCGGTGCGGTCCTTGCCGGAGTTGCAGTGGAACAGCGGTGGGCCCTGGGTGTTCGCGAGTTCGGTGAACAGCCGCGCGTATGCGCCGCGCTCGTGTTCGTTGTGGACGAAGCCGCGGTTCATCGACTCCATGAAGGCCCTGGCGTCCGCGGCCGAACGGATGGTCCGGACACCCTCGGACTCGAGGTCGCGGCCGAAGATGTCGATGTTCGCGTAGCCGACGCCGGGCGGCAGGATGTCCGGGTCCTCGGCGACGGCGTCCGGCGTGCGGAGGTCGTAGACCGCGGCCAGGCGCAGGCCGGTCAGGGTGGCGAGGTCGGTCCCGTTGGGGCGCAGCACGTTCGACCGGTAGGAGCGGCCTGCGCAGGCCCGAGCCCGGCCAGGACGATGCCGCAGGCGACCGTGATCGCCGCCGTGATCGTCGCGGCGGCGCGCGGGGAATGTCGAGCAGTGACGGAATGCATGGGTGTCCTCCAGGGGCGCGGTCGGGGCACGTGACGGTGCGTAACGTAGCCGCTCGACGGACACCCGGTCAGAGCTTCGTGCCGCACCTCCCGCTGAGCGGAACCCTTTCGAGAAGCCTTCCCCGGCAGCGCATTCGCAGTCCTGCCTAAGACGCGCGGCGCCCCCCCCCGCCTCTGGTGGCGCGTCGCGCGGTTTGCAGTGTTAGGGTGGGGTGCCGCCGCACCCTCAGGGCCCT
>NZ_JBHZBV010000001.1:22291-419243 GCF_042754885.1 Rhodococcus sp. NPDC059179
CCAACAATTAGAGTCTGGGGGGTTGTTTTTTGTTTAAAACACACCCCGCCTGTCCGCCATACGCCGCGCGCCGCCCCACCCGTCATCGGGTGGCGCGTCGCGCGTTTGCCTGTGTACGGGTGCGGTCCCGCGTCACCGTCAGGGCACTACGGAGATCGTTCCCTTGCAGACGGCGTTCTGAGTGTTGATGAACCGCCATCCCGCGCCGGTCTCGACGGTGACGGTGAACGACACCGTTCCCGTTCCCGTCCAGGTTCGGTTGATCGGGATTCCGGGCGTCTGCTGCAGGGCCGCCTCATCGCTGACGCTGCGGCCGGTGGCTCCGGTCGTCTCGTTGCGCCAGTCGACCAGCACCCGCGTGCCGTACCAGTTGATTCCGATGCTCGGGATCAGACCGCCGGGCGGCCTCGGCAGTTCGTTTCCGCCACTCAGCAGAATCGCCGGCTCGAGCTCGGACGCACCCGGGCGGAGCGACGCCCCCGACGCGGCCCTGATGTTCCACGTGAACGACGGCGCCCAGAAGAGCGGATTCGCGCTCCCGCAGGTCATCGTCGTCGACGTCGGCGGCGCGGGCTGCGCACTCGCGACAGCACCACCTCCGGTCACCACCGCAGTACCCATCCCCACAGCCGCGAGTGCCGCGGCGCTTGCGCGGCGCACCAACTGATTGCTCATGACCACTCCCCTATATCCGATACTGCGAGAACCGAATTGTCCCCCTCACCCTTCATACCCGGAGCACCACCGATTTGTTACAGATGGTGCGATCCGGACAGCCTCACGCGGCCGCATTCGACAAGCCCCGTCGCATCCCATCGCATCCCCCCTCCCAACTAGAACACGTTCCATTTCGAGCCGCGCCGCCATCAGCGGAACAGCCAGTACCGCGATCCGCGATGCCAACTCCTGGCGGCCGCCCGCCGAGACCGGTGCGCGAACACCAGGGATTCCATGGGCCCTCCGAGATGAACCCGGGATGCCGCAGGAAAATAAACCAGTAGGTCCGTTTCCCTTCCATTTCGATAGAACATGTTCTAGTTTTAGGCCTACGGTCGAACACCTAGAGATACGAGGAAGTCATGGGACAGGTCCTGGATCGGATTGAGCAGTACGCGGACGAGATTCGCGCGGGCGGTGTCGAGGGCGACAAGCTGATGCGCCTGTCCGATGCGAACGCCAAGCGGCTGAAGGAGTCCGGGGCGATCCGGATGCTGCAGCCGAAGCAGTACGGCGGTCTCGAGGTGCATCCGCGTGAGTTCGCTGAGACGGCCATGGCGATCGGTGCGATGGACGGCGCGACGGGCTGGGTCACCGGCATCGTCGGTGTGCACCCGTGGGAGCTGGCGTTCTTCGACCCGAAGGCGCAGGAAGAGGTGTGGGGCCAGGACCAGGACACCTGGATGGCGTCGCCGTACGCGCCGATGGGTGTCGCGGTCCCGACGGACGGCGGCTACATCCTCAACGGCAAGTGGTCGTTCTCCTCGGGTACCGACCACTGCCAGTGGGTGATGATCGGTGCGATGGTCGGTGGCCAGGACGGCAAGCCGCAGATGCCGCCGAAGATCCTGCACGTGCTGCTCCCGCGCAGCGACTACGAGATCGACCAGGACAGCTGGGATGTCGTCGGTCTGCGCGGCACCGGCAGCAAGGACCTGATCGTCAAGGACGCCTTCCTCCCCGAGTACCGGACCCTCGACTCGGCGACGGTGTACGACGGCACCGCGCCGAAGATCGCCGGCCGCGGCGAGACGCTGTACAACTTCCCGTTCTCGTGCATCTTCCCGCTGGGTATCACCTCGTCGCTGATCGGCATCGCCGAGGGCGCGCTGGCCTGCCACATCGCGGCGCAGAAGAGCCGGGTCGCGATCACCGGTGTGCCGATCAAGGAGGATCCGTACGTGCTGTTCGCGATCGGTGACGCCGCGGCGGAGATCGCCGCCTCGCGGGCCGCGATCCTCGAGACGGTCGACCGGTTCTGGGACATGACGGAGAAGGGCCAGCAGGTCAGCTTCGAGCAGCGGGCCGTCGGCAGGCGCACCCAGACCGCGGCGGCGTGGCGCGCTGTCCGCGCGGTGGACGAGATCTTCGCTCGCTCGGGTGGCGGTGCGCTGCAGATGAAGACGCCGCTGCAGCGGTTCTGGCGGGACGCGCACGCCGGCCTGTCGCACGCCATCCACGTGCCCGGGTCGATCTTCCACGCGTCGGCGCTGACCCAGCTCGGCGGCGAGCCGCAGGGCCTCCACCGCGCGATGATCTAGGCAGCTCCGCTGCCCGTGCGCGGCTGACGGGTCCCGGGACCCCTTATCCGCGCACGGGTGCGAAGCGCCTCGCGAGGTCGAACCGGTCGAGGTTCATCACCTTGCCCCACGCCGAGGCGAAGTCCGACGCAAACTTCTGCTGCGCGTCGTCGCTCGCGTAAACCTCGGCGAGGGCGCGCAACTGCGAGTTCGAACCGAAGACGAGGTCGACGGCGGTGGCCGTCCACTTCGCCTCACCCGTGGCTCGATCGCGGCCGTCGTACACGCCCTCGGACGAGGCTGAGGCCTTCCACTCCGTGCCCATGTCGAGCAGGTTCACGAAGAAGTCGGTGGTCAACGCCTCGGGCCGGTCGGTGAGGACGCCGTGGGCGGACTGCGCGAGGTTGGCGTTCAGGACGCGCATCCCACCGATCAGGACCGTCATCTCCGGAGCGGTCAACGTCAGCAGGTTCGCCTTGTCCAGCAGCAACCGCTCCGGGGGCAGCTTCTCCCCGGCGCGCAGGTAGTTGCGGAAACCGTCGGCCCGGGGTTCGAGCACGGAGAACGTTTCCACGTCGGTCTGCTCCTGCGCGGCGTCGGTGCGGCCCGGCGCGAACGGGACCGTCACCTCGTGCCCGGCGCTGCGCGCCGCCTGCTCGACCGCCGCGCACCCGGCCAGGACGATCAGGTCGGCGAGCGAGATCCTCTTGCCGCCGGACTGCGCGGCGTTGAAGTCGTCCCGGATCCGTTCGAGTGTCTGTAGCGCCTCCGCCAGTCCCGCCGGGTCATTGGCCTCCCAGTCCTTCTGCGGTGCAAGGCGAATCCGCGCCCCGTTCGCCCCTCCTCGCTTGTCGGTGCCGCGGAAGGATGCCGCCGACGCCCACGCGGTCGACACCCACCGAGAGACGGGCAGACCCGCTTCGAGGATCTTGCCCTTGAGCGCGGCGATGTCGTCGTCACCGACGAGTTCGTGGTCGACCGCGGGGACCGGGTCCTGCCACAACTGCGGCTCCGCAACCCAGGGGCCGAGGTAGCGCGAAATGGGCCCCATGTCGCGGTGCAACAGCTTGTACCACGCCTTGGCGAACTCCAGATGGAGCTCCTCGGGATGGTCCAGCCAGCGCCTGGTGATCGGCCCGTAGATCGGATCGACCCGCAGCGAGAGGTCGGTCACCAGCATCGTCGGGGGGCGAGGCGCCGACGCGTCGAAGGGGTCGGGCACGGTGCCCGCGCCTGCGCCGTCCTTCGCGACGTACTGCCAGGCGCCTGCGGGACTCTTGGTCAACTCCCACTCGTAGCCGTACAGGGTCTCCAGGAAGGTGTTGTCCCACTTGGTCGGTGTGGGTGTCCACACCACCTCGAGGCCGCTTCCCATCGCGTCCTTGCCAACGCCACTACCGAAGGAGCTCTTCCAGCCCAGGCCCTGCTGCTCCAGTGGCGCGGCTTCCGGCTCCGGACCGACCAGGTCGGCCCTGCCCGCGCCGTGCGTCTTACCGAAGGTGTGCCCGCCGACGATCAACGCGGCCGTCTCGACGTCGTTCATCGCCATCCGGCCGAATGTTTCGCGAATGTCCGTGGCCGCAGCCAGCGCATCCGGTGCGCCGTTGGGGCCTTCCGGATTGACGTAGATCAGGCCCATCTGAACGGCGCCGAGCGGATTGGCGAGTTCCCGCTCGCCGCTGTAGCGCTCGTCGCCGAGCCAGACGTCCTCGGATCCCCAGAAGATCTCTTCGGGTTCCCAGATGTCTTCCCGACCGAAGCCGAAGCCGAAGGTCTTGAATCCCATGGAGTCGAGCGCGCAGTTACCGGCAAAGATCAACAGGTCAGCCCACGAGATCTGCTTGCCATACTTCTGCTTGACCGGCCACAGCAACCGGCGTGCCTTGTCGAGGATTACATTGTCGGGCCAGCTGTTGAGCGGGGCGAAGCGCTGCGCGCCTTGCCCGCCGCCGCCTCGGCCGTCCTCGATGCGGTAGGTGCCTGCGGCATGCCAACTCATCCGGATGAACAGCGGCCCGTAGTGACCGTAATCGGCCGGCCACCACTCCTGGGACACAGTCATCACCTCGACGAGGTCACGCTTGAGTGCCTCGAGGTCGAGTTTCTTGAACTCTTCTGTGTAGTCGAAGTCCGCACCCATGGGATTCGGCAACGACGAGTTCTTGTGCAGGACACTCAGATCCAGCTGATTCGGCCACCAATCCTGGTTGGTCCTCGGCCGGTGCTCCTCAGGGGTCGGAGAGGGGATCGCTGGGCTTTCACTTTCGCTGTTGGACACTTCGTGCCTTCCTTCCGAGGAGCGGTCAGGCATGGCGCATCGCCCGCGGCGCGGTCGATGTCGGCGATGGCGCCGCAGGAGCGGCAGACGAGATGGCGATGGTTCGCGGCCTCGAGCACCGCGACCCGGAGGCGGGTCACGCGTAGCTCGGCCGCACGCAACTGCTGTGCGTAATCCCTCGTCGAGGGCACCCGTCTACCATCCCGCATCTTTCTGGATTCGGTCAAGAGATCGGCCGCCCGCCGACGCGAAACGACCTCCCGGATCCTGCCGTCGGTAGATGATGAACGTGTTCCAGTTTCGGACGAATGAAGGAGAACGATGGGTAAGCTCACCGGCCAGGTCGCGTTCATCACGGGTGCGGCGCGCGGGCAGGGACGCGCACACGCCGTGAGGATGGCCGCGGAAGGCGCGGACATCATCGCGATCGACCGCTGCGCCCCCGTGACGACCGCCGGGTACGACATGGCCACGGAAGCCGACCTCGCCGAGACGGTGGCGCTGGTCGAAGCCCAGGGGCGGGGCATCGTCGCCACAGTTGCCGATACCCGCGACCTCGATGCATTGCAGAAGGCCGTCGACGCAGGCGTCGAACGCTTCGGCCGGCTCGACGTCGTCGTCGCCAACGCCGGCATCGCCGCGTCGCCGAAGCTGTCCTGGGACCTCACCCCCGACGAGTTCCGCGAGATGATGGACATCAACGTCACCGGCGTCTGGCAGACCACCAAGGTTGCGATCCCGCACATGATGGCGGGGAACCGTGGCGGTTCCATCGTGCTGATCAGTTCGATGGCGGGCCTGCGAGGAGTCCCGGGGATCGTGCACTATTCCACCGCCAAGCACGCCGTTCGAGGGATGACGAAGTCGCTGGCAAACGAACTGGCCTGGGCAAACATTCGCGTGAACTCGGTCCATCCCGGCAACGTGCGGACGACCATGATCGACAACGACGCGATGGTGCGCGGATTCCGCCCCGATCTCGAGAACCCGGTGCTCGACGACACCGCCGAGATCATGCAGAAGCTCAACCTGCTGCCCCAGCCCTGGGTCGAGGTCGAGGCGATCTCGGACGCGGTCCTCTACCTCGTCGGCGACACCGGACGCGGAATCACCGGAATCGCCCTGCCTGTCGACCTCGGCACCTCCGAGAAGTTCGCCGCCGGCTAGCGAATCCGCTCGCGGCGGGCAATCGTGCTCCCCAGGCCCGCCGCGGCGGCACGAACGGCAGTGGCCTGAGCCTCGGGCCGGAACCGGCCCGTCGGTCCGGTGACGCTGACCGCCGCGACGATCTCCCCGTCGTGGCCGACGACCGGGGCGGCCACACACACGATCCCGAGCGCGGACTCCTCGTGCTCGAACGCCACCCCGGTCTCGACGATCCGGGACAGCTGGCGGCGCAGCATCCCCGGCGCCACCACAGTGTGCACGGTGCGTCGGACCAGGGGCGCCTCGAGCACTTCCCGTTGCAGGTCGGGGGCGGCGTACGCGAGTAGCGTCTTACCGATCGCCGAGCAGTGCAGCGGAATCCTGCCACCGGTCCGGGACGGGGACTTGGCCTGCCGGTGCCCGCCGATCTTGGCGACGTACACGACGTCGTGACCGTCACGGACCCCGAGATGCACGGTCTCGTGGGTCCGCTCGTACAGGTCCTGCAGGAAGGGCATCGCCATTTCGAGCAGGCTGCGTTCGAGCGAGGCGAGCATCCCCAGCTCGAAGAGGCCGCCACTGAGCCGGTAGCCGCCGTCCACCCGGTCGAGGAGCCGGTTCGCGACCAGCTCCCCCGCCAGGCGGTGCACGGTCGCCTTGTGCAGCCCGCTCCGGCGGACCAGTTCGGCGAGGGGCAGCACCTGATCCTCGGGGCGGAAGGCGCGCAGGATCGTCACCGCCTTGCCGAGCACGGTGTCGAGGTTCGCGGCGCCCGTCATCGTTCGAGCGTATCGCTGAGTGAGACAACTACCTGGCCCGGGCACGCGAATCCCGTAACAGTAGGGACATGACCCAGCCCACGAATTCCACCGCAACGAGCGAGACCGCCATCGCCGCTGCCGCGGATCGCCTCGCGGCCGCCGCCGCGGCCGGTGTGCCGTGCGCGCCGATCCGGGAACTGATCGGCGCCGACAACCTCGAGGCCGCGTACGCGGTCCAGCAGCGCTTCAACGATCTGCGCGTGCAGTCCGGTGCCCGAGTGGTCGGCCGCAAGATCGGCCTGACCTCGAAGGCCGTGCAGCAGCAGCTCGGCGTCGGCCAGCCCGACCTCGGCGTGCTGTTCGACGAGATGGAGTTCGCGAACGGCGGGGACATCCCGATGTCCCGGCTGATCCAGCCGAAGATCGAGGGTGAGGTCGGGTTCGTGCTGGGCGCGGACCTGATCGAGGGCCCGCTCGACGCCGCCCAGGTCCGCGGCGCGATCGATTACGCCGTCGCCTCCCTCGAGATCTGCGACAGCCGGATCCAGAACTGGGACATCCGGTTCGGCGACACCGTCGCCGACAACGCGTCGTCGGGTGTGTACGTCCTCGGCACCGAGCGCCGCACCCTCGACGAGGTCGAGCCGGTCGACGTCACCATGTCGATGACCGTCGACGGCCAGGAGGTCTCCTCCGGCACCGGCGCCGCCTGCCTGGGCGACCCGATCGAGGCCGTGGTGTGGCTGGCCCGCACCGCCCGCGACCTCGGCCAGCCGCTGCTCGCCGGTCAGGTGATCCTGTCCGGCGCCCTCGGCCCGATGGCGACCGTCGCCGCAGGCAACACCGTCACCGTCACCGTGTCCGGTCTCGGCACCGTGACCGCCCGATTCGTGGAAGAGAAGGAAGCATGAGCAAAGTCAAGGTCGCGATCATCGGATCGGGCAACATCGGCACCGATCTGATGATCAAGGTGCTCAATCATTCGGAGCACCTGGAGATGGGTGC
This sequence comes from Rhodococcus sp. NPDC059179, assembly GCF_042754885.1. Classification (NCBI taxonomy): domain Bacteria; kingdom Bacillati; phylum Actinomycetota; class Actinomycetes; order Mycobacteriales; family Nocardiaceae; genus Rhodococcus; species Rhodococcus sp. NPDC059179. The sequence continues at coordinate 29,719 of NZ_JBHZBV010000001.1, forward strand.
GATGGTCGGTATCGATCCCGCCTCGGACGGCCTGGCACGGGCCGCCTCCCTCGGGGTGCCGATCACCGCGGAGGGCGTCGAGGGCCTCGTCGCGCTGCCGAACTTCGACGAGATCGAGATCGTCTTCGATGCCACCTCGGCGAAGGCGCACGTCGCGAACAACGAGCGGCTGCAGGCGTTCGGCAAGCGGATGATCGACCTCACCCCGGCCGCCATCGGGCCGTTCGTGATCCCTGCGGTCAACGGCGACGAGCACCTCGACGCCCCGAACGTGAACATGGTGACGTGTGGCGGCCAGGCCACCATCCCGATGGTCGCGGCCGTCTCCCGGGTCGTCCCGGTGGCGTACGCCGAGATCGTCGCGTCGATCGCGTCGAAGTCGGCAGGCCCCGGCACCCGCGCCAACATCGACGAGTTCACCGAGACCACGTCCAGCGCGATCGTGTCGGTCGGTGGCGCCAAGCGCGGCAAGGCCATCATCATCCTCAACCCCGCCGAGCCGCCGCTGATGATGCGCGACACGGTCTTCTGCCTCGTCGACGCGCCGGACCCGGCCACGCACGACGAGATCCGCCAGTCCATCGAGAAGATGGTCGGCGACGTCTCCGCCTACGTGCCCGGCTACCGGCTCAAGCAGCAGGTCCAGATCAACGAGATCCCGGCCGACCAGCCGGTCGAGACCCTGGTCGTCGACGGCAACCGCCCGACGCACCAGGTGTCGATCTTCCTCGAGGTCGAGGGCGCGGGACACTACCTGCCCGCCTACGCAGGCAACCTCGACATCATGACCTCCGCAGGACAGCAGATCGCGGAGCGGATCGCACAGAAGAAGGAAGCCACCCGATGACCACCAACCCCACCATCTTCGTCCAGGACGTCACCCTCCGCGACGGCATGCACGCGGTGCGTCACCGGATCTCGCCGGAGGACGTCAAGCGGATCGTGACCGCCCTCGACGCCGCAGGCGTGGACGCCATCGAGGTCGCGCACGGTGACGGGCTCGCCGGCGGTTCGGTGAACTACGGCCCCGGCTCCAACACCGACTGGGAGTGGATCGAGGCCGCGGCGGAGTCCATCCAGAACGCCCGGCTGACCACCCTGCTGCTGCCCGGCGTGGGCACCATCGAGGAGCTCAAGCACGCGTACAAGCTGGGTGTGCGCTCGGTGCGCATCGCCACGCACTGCACCGAGGCCGACGTCTCCGCACAGCACATCGAGACCGCCCGCGAGATCGGCATGGACGTCTCCGGCTTCCTGATGATGAGCCACATGGCGCCCGCCGAGGAGCTGGCCAAGCAGGCGAAGCTGATGGAGTCGTACGGCGCGCACTGCGTCTACGTCACCGACTCCGGTGGACGCCTGACCATGGGCGGGGTCCGCGACCGGGTCCGTGCCTACAAGGACGTGCTGAACGAGGGCACCGAGATCGGCATCCACGCGCACGAGAACCTGTCCCTGTCGGTCGCGAACAGCGTCGTCGCCGTCGAGGAGGGCGTCTTCCGCGTCGACGCCTCGCTCGCCGGGCACGGTGCGGGCGCGGGCAACTGCCCGATCGAGCCGTTCATCGCCGTCGCGGACCTGTACGAGTGGAAGCACGGCTGCGATGTGTTCGCCCTGCAGGACGCCGCCGATGACATCGTCCGCCCGCTCCAGGACCGGCCGGTGCGCGTCGACCGCGAGACCCTGACCCTCGGCTACGCGGGCGTGTACTCGTCCTTCCTGCGGCACGCGGAGGTCGCGTCGGCCCGCTACGGCATCGACGTGCGCACCCTGCTGCTCGAGGCAGGCAAGCGCAAGCTGGTCGGTGGCCAGGAGGACATGCTCACCGACATCGCGCTGAACCTCGTCGCCGAGCGCGAGGGCGCCAGCGCCTGATCTCAGGCATCGCTCGACTCGGGCGCTGTGACCGTTCTTTCGGTCACAGCGCCCGAGCTGTATCTGCCTCGTGCGCGAGGTGGTGACTCAACAGAACGCGGAGCTGGACGCGCGCATCGACGAAGGGCTGACTCGACTCGAGCGCGCGGCTCTGCACGATGGCGCCCTCGATGACCGACAACAGCAGCCCTGCCATCGAGCGCGCGGTGGTTCGTTCGATCCCCGCCGCGACCATGCCGTCGGCGAGCCGCGAGGTCCAGTCGGTGAACGCCTGACCGGCAGCGGACTGCACCGCCGGGTTCAGCTCGTCCAGTGCGGCCGCCATCATGAACGAGCCCAGCCGGTACTCGCTGGACTCGAGCGGCTCACGCCAGAACGCGAACAGCTCGTCCAACCACTGTTCCACCGACGGCGTGCTCGCCAGCTTCTCCGCCATCACGCTCAGGTGTGAATACACCACTCTCGAGACGATCCGTGCCGCCGTCTCCACGAGTTCGCACTTGCCGGACGGGAAGTGCTGATACAGCGAATTCCGAGACGCATTGCTGCGTTTGAGCAGCTCTGTCAGCCCGGCCGCATGCACCCCGACCTCCTGCACCATCGCGATGGTGCTCGCGAGGAGGCGAGCTCGCGGTCGTGCCGTCGTCATGCGGGGCCCTTCCTGACTGGTGTGGACCGATCGGTTCAGGTTTAATTCTAACCATGTGTACCGATCGGTTCACATGGAGAGGATGCTGTGCCCGCCCCCATCGCCACCGCCAGTCCCGTCGCCCATACGGCCCTCCTGGGTCTCGGGGTGTACCGGCCCCGACGCGTCGTCCCGAACGCCGAGATCGTGGACCGCATCGACTCCTCCGACGAATGGATCCAGACCCGATCCGGCATCAAGTCCCGCGGCTGGGCCGAGCCCGACGAGACCATCGTCTCGATGAGCGTCGCGGCCTCCCGCGACGCCCTCGCCGCCGCAGGCATCACGGCCGAGCAGGTCGACGCGGTCGTGCTGGCCACGTCCTCACAGATGGTCCTCGGACCGTCGGCCGGGGCCGTGGTGGCCACGGAACTCGGCATGAACGACACCGCGGCCTACGACATCTCCGCCGGGTGCGCGGGCTTCTGCTACGCCCTCGGCAACGCCGCGAGCCTCGTCCGCGCCGGGCAGGCCCGCCACGTCCTGGTGATCGGCGTGGAACGGCTGTCCGACCTTCTCGATACGGCCGACCGGACGTGCGCGTTCATCTTCGCCGACGGAGCGGGCGCGGCCGTCGTGGGTCCCTCCGATGCCGAGGGAATCGGTCCGGTCGCATGGGGCTCGGACGGAACCCAGACCACGGCGATCAAGCAGGACAAGGACTTCATGCAGTACTTCGCCGAGGTCGCGGCGGCCGAGGCGAGCGGCGGCACCACGGAGCGGCCGTACATCCGGATGAACGGCCAGGCGGTGTTCCGTTGGGCCGTGACCTTCTTGGAGAAGGCATGCCGCGATGCCCTGGAGAAGTCCGGCATCACGGCGAACGACCTGGACGCCTTCGTGCCGCACCAGGCAAACAGCCGCATCACCGACGCGCTGATCCGGACGCTGGGCCTGCCCGACACCGTCGCGGTCGCCCGCGACATCATCGAGACCGGCAACACCAGCGCGGCGTCGATCCCGATGGCCATGGAACAGCTCCTCCGCTCCGGCGGCGCCAAGCCCGGCGACACCGCGTTGCTGCTCGGCTTCGGCGCCGGACTCGCCTATGCCGGGCAGGTCGTCCGGCTCCCCGTGATCGCGTGAGCCACCGCCGTCGGGGCCCGGCCGGCTCGGGTGGATCCGCCCGGCCGGCCCCGCGGCCCGAGACGACATCGTTACGTGCGCCGCGGCGCCTTTCGGTGTAGGGAATCGTCAAGCCACCCATCGCGAGTCCCGTTGTGCCGTCCGACGTCTGGCGAACTGACGGGTCGGTAGTGACACGCGAGGGGCCCCTTCTGACGGGACCTTCTCGCCTTCGCGTTTCTGCCCCCTGCGGACCGGATCGGAGTTAAATGGAACCGCACAGGCACAAAGGATTTCGACACGAGTAAACCCAACTCAAGGTCCGTCGCCCACCCGCTCCGGTCTGGTCACACCCCGCGGGAGGCCTAGCTTCGGGATGCGCGATGATCCAAGCAGTCTTGGGACTCCATGCGAGGAGGAGCGAGCCCGTCGCGGCCCGACTCGAACCGCCCCGACAAATCGCTGCCGACGCATCTGGTGGCGGGGTCCCGCTCCGGAGGCTGCTTGCGGTTGCGCTGTTGACCCCGGCCCAGGCCGCGCTGCTCGTCACGGATGTGGTCGATCAGCTCGAACAGGCGCGCGGCCAGATCCGCCTCCGGGGCGATGGCGTGACGGTGTCCGAGAGTGGTCGGCTCACGATCGAGTGCACCGGGAGCGCGTCGTCCCGGCCCGCGGTCAACGAGGCGATGGCGGGCCTGGTCCGAAGTATCGCGTCGAATTGTCGCGATTCGGCATTTGCCGACCGGTTGTCCGAATCGATCGCCGAGACAACGGATCTGGCCGGCCTGACGCAACGGGTTCGTCAGGCGGTCGCACCCGAGTTGGACCCGACCAAGGAGGCGAGGAGGCGGCACCAGCTTGCCGAGCTCGTCTCGGCGACCATGGGGCGCCCCCTTCCGGACGGTCGGGTGGTGACGGAGCAGGCGAACGTGCAGGCGTCGCCGGGCACGCCGCCCGGATCCTCGCTCGCGCCGAGCGGCTGGTATCCACCGGCCCGGAGTGTGTGGCATCGCAGGCGGAGACGGCCGTCGTGGCGCCGAGGCGTGGTCGGCCTGATAGCGATCCTGATGCTCGTCGGGGCCGTGTGGACGGGTCCAGGAGCATGGTCGGAGCTGCGCCGTGGCTGGGACGCCCTCCTGAATCCGGCGAATCCGTCCGAGCAGAATCACATCAGCCCGGTCTCGCTACCGCCCCCCGCGCCCGTAGCCGGCCCGGACAACTCACCGACCGTGCAGGGAACCAGCGAGCCGGGTCCCGTCCATACCGGACTGCCGGGCAGCGCGGGGCCGATCAGCCGGGTCACCGCCACCTTCGCCAACGGGGAATGCGCGACGGGACAACCGTGCACCATGCGGGTCGACGTCCACGTCGATCCCGCGGCGAATGTCGGCGCGGTGACCTGGCATGTGAGCGTGTACGACCGGTGCTCCGGAGCCGTCCATCCGGGCAATGACGTCACGATGCCGGTGCCGCCGGGCGGTCAGCAGGCGTATGGCATCACCACCGTCGCCCTGCCGCCCGCGCCCGCGCTCGCGCTCGCCGCGCTGACCAGCGCCCCGGCGTCAGCCGCGTCGGAGCCGGCATTCGTGCCCGCCGAGAACGCAACCTGCTGAGGCTGCGGGGACGGGGGACGCATGCTGGGACAGAAGCGAGAATCCGACCCCTGGCTCGTCGGGGCGGCGATCAGCCTGGTCGTGCTCGGCCTGCTCAACCTGATCTCGACGGGGAAGACGACGGATGCTGTCCGTCACGCACTGTTCGCTGCCGTCGGCCTCGGTGCGATGTACGCGATATCGCGCCTGCGGCCCAGCAACCTCCGACGCTTCGGCTGGACGATGTTCGCCGCTTCGGTCGTCCTGCTCGCGGCGGTGCCACTCCTCGGGGTCGCGACCAAGGGCGCCCAGCGCTGGCTGGACTTCGGCCTGTTCACCGTTCAACCGTCCGAGCTCGCCAAGCTGGCACTGGTCCTGGTCCCCGCGGCGATCTTGGCTGGCGGGTACACCCTCGGCCGGTTCGCGGCGACCCTGCTGATTTCGAGTGTGCCGATCGGCCTCGTCGCGCTGCAGCCCGACCTGTCGACCGCCGTGGTGCTCACCTCGACCGTGATCATCATGCTGATCCTGGCGAGGGTGCCGCTGCTGCCGCTGCTCCCGCTGTTCGCGCTCGGGATCGCCTCGCTGCCCCTGGCCGTGCTGTTTCTCCGGCCCTACCAGCTCGAGCGGATTCACGTGTTCCTCTCGACCAACGCCGACCCGCAGGGGTCGGGTTGGGCAGCGTTGCAGGCGGACATCGCGATCGGCAGCGGCGGGTGGTTCGGTCTGGGGCGTGAACCGTTCTACGACCTGCGGTCCGAATACCTTCCCGAATCGGAGCACGACCTCGCCTTCGCGAGCCTCGTGTACGGATGGGGTCTGTTCGCGGGCCTGGCGGTCGCGGTCGCCACGATGATCATCGTGTGGCGGGCCGTACTCGCCGCCCGAACGGCAAGGACCAGGGAAGCTGCCCTCGTCGCAGCCGGGATCGGCGGGCTGTTCGGAGTGCAGGCCGTGGTCTCGATCGCGGCGAGCCTGTCGCTCCTCCCGCACACCGGCATGCCGATCCCCCTGTTCAGTTACGGGGGCACGGCCGCAATCCTCGGATTCGTCGCGGTCGGGCTGGTGCTGGCGATCCGCCGCGACGGCGTCACGCGTCCCCTGTGGGCCACCGAGTCCAGGCGGCGCCGCCTGCCCCGCGGAGTGTCGGCTGGTGCCGTCACCGTCACGGCGATGCTCCTCGCGATGTCGTTGTTCGCGTGGCAACTGCAGAGCGGTCGGGGTGCGGAATTGCGCGCGATGAGCGACGTGCAGATGGAGCGTTGCATCCGCCTGCCCGCCGAGCGGGGTCACATCCTCGACCGCAACGGCGAGCCGCTCGCGTACAACGTCCCCGAGTACGCCGTCGCGGTGGTTGCCCGAATGTTCGCCCGGGACGATGCACCCGTGCTCGCCGAACTGGCCGCGCTGCTCGGCGTCACCCCGGACCAGCTGGCGGCGACCCTGGAGAGCGGTGGCCAGGAGTTGGAGGTCGTTCTGGGACGGGTGACGCCCGAGCAGGCTCGGCGAATCGTGGACGCGGGGCTCCCCTGGGTGCTCGTGTACCCGACCGGCCGCAGGCACTACCCGCACGGAGCATCGCTGGCATCGATCCTCGGGCACGTCGGGGTTGCGGACCCGTCGGACATGGAACGCTGGCCGCACCTTGCCCTCGGATCGCGGGTCGGCAAAGCGGGACTGGAAAAGCAGTACGACGCGGTGGTCCGCGGCACCGACGGCAAGCAGTGCATGTACGTCGATCCGTCCGGGCGTCTGATCGCCACCGGCGAGCGGGTGGACCCGGTGCGAGGACACGACCTGCGGTTGCACCTCGACATGGGGCTGCAGCAGCTCGCGACCGATGCGCTGACCGACGCGGTGCGCACCAGTGGCGGCGACCTGGGCGCGGCGATCGTGATGGACGCCCGCACCGGGGCGGTGCTGACGCTGGCCAGCGTGCCCGGATTCGACAACAACGTCTACGGTCCGCCGGTCGACATGGTCGCGCTGGCGGCACAAACCGAGGGACCGGGGCCGGGGCGGATGCTCAACCACGCCGCCCAGTCCGCGGCACCGCCGGGCTCGGTCTTCAAGATCGTCGTCGCGGCGGCAAACGCGAAGTACAACGTGCTGTCGCCGGACGCCGAACTCGCGGGCGGCGCGTCATACACCTACGGAGGGCACACCTTCGCGAACTGGCAACCGATGGGACCGAACAGTTTGGTCGGCGCGCTCCAGTGGTCGGACAACGTCTACTTCTACCAGCTCGCCGAACTCCTCGGCCCCGAGCGAATCGCGGCGACCGCCACCGAGCTGGGCGTGGGCGAGGAATCGGGGATCGACCTGCCGGGCGAGTCCGTGGGTTTCCTGGGCACACCGGAGAACGTCGCCAGCATCGGGGGAACCTGGTACCCGGGCTCGACGCTGCTGATGGGTATCGGTCAGGGCACCGTCAGTGCGACTCCGGTGCAGTTGGCGCGCTGGACGTCGGGCATCGCCACCGGCTCGACGGTGACACCCCAGCTCGCCGCGGCGTACGGTCCGGACGCCTTGCCCATTCCCACCGCGGAGCCTCGTCGACTGTCCTTCGCGGACCAACTCGGCCCGGTGCGCGCGGGGATGCGGGCATCTGCCGCGGCCGGTACCGCCGGGCAGCTGGCGTCGCTGCCGGTCCCGGCTGGCGCCAAGACCGGAACGGCGGAGGATCCGTCGGCACCCGGGAAGGGCCTCAATGCCTGGTTCTCCGCTGTGGTGCCCTTCGACGCTCCCGAGATCGTGGTCTCGGTGTTGGTCCGTGGCGGTGGTTTCGGGTCGGCAACGTCCGGCCCCGTCGTCAAGAAACTCCTGGAGCGCTACCTCGCGCAACCACGGTGATCAGCTGCTGTACGCGGCGACCACCTCGGGGTGATCCAGACAGGCGGTGGCACCCTCGGCGACGCAGGTGAGCGGGCGCTCGGCCGTCTTCACCGGCAACCCGAAGGACTCTTCGAGCAGCTGCGACAGGCCACGGAGCATCGCCCCGCCGCCGATCGCCAGCACCCCTTCGGACATCACGTCACCGATCGCCTGAGGGGGAAGGTCCTCCAGGCATGCCGTCAATGTCTGCACGATTCCCGTTGTGATCGGCCGCAGCGCCTCGACGATCTCCTCGGTCTCCAGTGAGACCAGTCGTGCGCGGCCGGTCGCGGCGTCGCAGCCCTCCACCACGAGCGAATCTCCGTCGGCGCTATCGGGCGCGCCCATCTTTGCCCGCTCGGCGGTGAGCTCGCCGACGATGATCTGGTGTTCCTCCCGCAGGTATTGGTACAGCGCGTTGGTCAGTTCGTCCCCCGCCAGTCGGCAACTGCGGTGGGAAATCACGCCGCCGAAACAGATGGCGGTGATCTCGGAGGTACCGCCGCCGATGTTGACGACGAGGTGGGCGCGCGGTTCGAGCGGGTTGATCCCGCAGCCGAGGGCACCCGCCACCGGCTCAGGTATCAGTCCAACCTTTCGCAGACCGGCCTCATGTCCGACCTCGAGCATTGCCCGACGCTCGAGCGGGGTGGCGCCTGCAGGAACCGAGATGACACCCTTTGGCCGCATACCGTATCTCCGGGGCTGGGCGGCCCTCTTGATGACGGCCGTGACGAATGCCCGGGCCGACTCCAGGTCCACGATCACCCCGTTGCGCATCGGACGAACCTGCGTGATTCCGACAGGAGTGCGGCCGACAAGGCAACGCGCATCCTGGCCGATCGCGAGAGCGCGGTGAGGATCCTTTGTTCGAACCAACATGAATGATGGCTCGTTCAGGACGATCCCGTCTTCGGGGGTACCGACGACAGTGTTGGCAGTTCCGAGATCGATACCTAGTCCGCCCACGTCGGCCTCCAAAAGGGATCCCCTGCGAGACACTAAATGCTACGCAGGCCGAGGAGTTTCGTGTTGGTTTCGCCAAGAGAGAGTTGGTTGGAAGGCAGGTGGAATCGTATGGCGCGCACAGCGTCTGTCACCGGGGCCAAGTGATGGCCGACGAGAACAATGCGGGGAACAGCACGCGCCACAGCGGCCAGTCCCACGGCCGGTCGAACGGGTAGAAGCACGTCGGGTCACAGATCATCACGACCTCCTAGGTAGGCGGCCCCGACCACCTGTCCAGACTATGCCGTGGGCCACGTGAGCCGAGGTCGATGCGGTTCTCAGTCGCGGGGCACGGCTCTTTCACCGGTGCCTGTGTAGGCGGCGAGGAGGGGCGGAGGCATCGGCCCCTTGATGCGGCGTCCGCCCTCGTACTCCTCCCAGGCGTGCGCCAGGATCCCGACCGATCGGGAAAGGATGAACAGGCCGCGGGCCAGCTGTGGGGCGAAACCGAGCTCGGCGTAGATGACCGCAGTGGCCCCGTCGATGTTCATCGGCACCCGGCGGGAACGTCCCTCCGCGAGTTGGCGTTCGATCTCCCCGGCGATGACGAGATGGTCGCCGGGGACCGTGCCGAGTCCGATGTGCTGCCGCACCGCATCGAGGAGGGGGTCGCGGCGGGGATCGCGCGGGTGGAAACGATGCCCGAATCCGGGCACGTAGCGATCGCCGGAGCGGAACTCGTCGACGGTGCGTCGCACGGCCTGCTCCAGGCCGTCACCGGCGGCCGTGGCACGGTGGATGCCGTCGAGGACCTCCATGCATTGTTGGCCTGCCCCGCCGTGGCCGTCGCCGAGCAGACCCACTCCCGCGGAGATGGCACCCTGCAGACCCACACCGCAGGTGGCGGCCATGCGGGCCGCGGCGATCGACGGGGCCTGCGGCCCGTGGTCGACCGCGGACACCAGTGCCTTCTCGAGCAGAGACGCCTGCGCCCGCGTCGGTAGGTCGCCTCGCACCATGAGCCAGATCATCTCCACGAACCCGACCCCGTCGATCAGCTGGTCGATGGGGTAGCCGCGCAGTCGGATGACGCCCGGTTCGATGTCGCTGACCGCGGTGGACCACCAGTCGGCGACGTCGCGGGTGCTGGTGCGGGACAGCGCGTCTTCGCGCGCGTCGCTCATATCGCGTGATCCTCACGGAGCCGGTCGATCTCGGACGGGCCGAAGCCGGCCTCGGCGAGAATCTCCTCGGTGTGCTCACCGAGTCTCGGCGCGGGCGACATGGGCGCCACCGCATGTCCGTCGACATGGGTGGGAAGCCCGAGAACCCGCACGGTGCCGCCGGCCGCGGCCGGGGACGCGACGGTGGCCACCAGGCCGCGATGGCCGACCTGCTCCGAGCGCAGAGCCTGGGGTACCGACACCACGGGGGCGGCGGGAACACCGCTGTCGAGGAAGATCTCGTCCCATTCCGTGGCAGATTTGGCCTTGAGGGATGTCTCGAGTTCCTCGCGCAGTTCGTCCCTGTTGATTTTGCGGTCTTCGCGGTCGGCGAAGCGCGGATCGTCGACGAGTTCGGGACGCTCGAGGATGCGGCACAGACTCTCGAACTGCTCCTGCTTGTTCGCGGCGATGTTGAGAGCGCCGTCGGCGGTGCGGAACGTGCCGGACGGCGCCGAGGTGACGTTCTCGTTCCCCATCGGGGACGGTTCTCGGCCGGCGATGAGGTGGTCGGAGACCACCCAGCCCATCGAGGTGAGGGCGGCGTCCAACATCGACGTGTCGAGATAGGCGCCCTGCCCGGTGCGCTGTTGGCGCACCAGCGCCGAGGAGATCGCGAAGGCCGCGGCGAGCCCACCGAAGCTGTCGCACACCGGAAAACCGACCCGCAGCGGCGCCGTTTCGCGGGTGCCGGTGACCGACATGATCCCCGACAGCCCCTGGACGACCTGGTCGTAGGCGGGCCGCGCCCTCATGGGTCCGTCCGCGCCGAATCCGGACACCGCGCAGTACACGAGCCGCGGATTGATCGAACGCAGCCGGTCCCAACCGAATCCGAGACGTTCGAGTACGCCGGGACGGAAGTTCTCGAGCAGGACGTCGGCGCGTTTCACCAGGCTCTCGAACACCTCCGCGCCGCCGGCGGTCTTGAGATCTATCGCGATAGAACGCTTTCCGGCGTTTTGGGCTAGGAAGGACGTCCCCAGGTGCTCGCCGCTCAACGTGGTGCTGCCGCCGAGTTGACGGGCAATATCGCCTGCGCCGGGCGACTCTATCTTGATGACGTCGGCACCCATCAGCGCGAGTTGATAGCCGGCGAACGGTCCCGCGAGGACGGTCGTCATGTCCAGGACGCGGACGCCGGCCAGCAATCCCTCGTTCACAGGAACGCCTCCACTCTTCCCAGACCGATGCTGCCGATCTCGGTCGCGGATTCGGTGACCGCGTCGACATAGCGGCGCACTCGGTCGGCGGTGAATCGGGAGGTGGGACCGCCGACGGACAGCGCAGCCAGCACGCGCCCGTCGGGCGACAGGATGGGTGCCGCGACGGCCGACGCGCCGAGTTCGCGTTCACCGTGACTCACCGCGTATCCCGCCTCGCTGACGGCGGTCACCTCGCGGCGCAGCGTGTCGGGGTCCCGGCCCGGTCGCTCGGAGAGTTGACGGAGCACCGACTCGGGCGCTCCGCCGAGAAGAACCTTCGCGGCAGCACCGGTTTCGAGGGTGTAGGGGGCCCCGACCCTCACCACGCTGCGGACGGTGGCGGTTCCCTCGACCTGTGCGATGGAGATCCGGCTGAGGTCCTGACGGATGTACACGTTGACCGTTTCACCGCACGCGTCGACGAGGCGGGCCATGATGCGTCGGGCATCGGCGTCGACATCCCACAACGACCGCGCGAGGTCCACCCAGCGAAGGAAACCCGCGCCCGGGCCGTAGGTCGAGTCTCGTTGATCGACGATCAGGCCGAGCGCGCCAAGGGTGGCGAGGACCCGCACCACGGTGGTCTTCGGCAGGCCGGTCAGCGCCACGATCTCGCGCAACGTCCGGCGTGGATGGTCGAGGTCGAACAGCTGGAGCACGTCGACCGCCCGGGCGATGCTTCGCACCCCACCGTCCGCCTTGCCCGCCGCCAGCCCTGCCTCGGCCACACCCCCACAGTAGACCGCCAGTCGGTTTTGCAGGACCATACTGCGGTCTGAACCATCTTCTCGGACGCACGTCCGATAATGACCTGGTGCGATCACAACGGAAGATCTTGGACGCCACGCTCGAACTGATCGGGAGTGAGGGCTTCGAGGGAGTCACCATCGCGGCGGTGGCCCACGCTTCTGGCGTGTCGCGGCAGACCGTGTACTCCATCTTCGGGTCACGCGAGGACCTCGTCTCGCAGGCCGTCGCAGGCCTCGCACTGGAGGTGCTGGGCAACATCCGCGCCCGACTGGACAGCACCGACACAGCCTTCGACTACATCGCCGAGCTCATCGTCGCCGGGCGAGCCGCGGTCCGCGACGAACCGGTGCTGGCCGCCCTGCTGGGCGCGGAACGGGGCAATCCACTCTTCGACACCGGCATGATGGCCCGCGCCAAACCGGTGGTACGCCAACTCCTCTCGCCGCTCATCGAACGCGAGCCGGGCCTGGGCGACGACCTGGACGACCTCGCCGAGATCACGCTCCGCCTTGCCCTGTCGGTCATCGTCTTCGATGACGAGCAGGTCCACGGCGACGACGACCTGCGCAGGTTCCTCACCCGCTGGCTGCGGCCGGCAATGTCCCCCGGAACCTGATCGCGCCCCCAACTTCTTGACACCTGTATGTCCAAGTGTCTAGTTTTGGCTCGCTTGACCGAGTACGTCGCTGTCCGCAATCAGGGGGTTAGCCGTGTCCGAGATCAAACGCCGGTCGTTTCTGGCCGGCGCAGCCGCTGTGGGGGTCGCGCTGACGACCCCGCGAATCGCCCAGGCGGCCACGGGCATTGGCGCCCGAGTCAACACGGTGCCGGTCACCCGCGAGGAGCACCGGGCGATCGTGATCGGGTCGGGATTCGGCGGTGGCGTCGCCGCTCTGAGGCTCGCGCAGGCGGGCGTTCCGGTGCTCGTGCTGGAGCGCGGGATCCGGTGGCCCACGGGACCCGACGCGAACACATTCCCCAGTCCCACGGCGCCCGACAAGCGCATCCTCTGGCACCAGTCCGCGCCGGAGCTGTTCGGCAAGCCGGTCGCCCTCGAGCCCTACGCCGGCCTGCTCGAGGCGGTTCCGGGCGAGAACATGACGACCCTGTGCGCCGCGGGCGTCGGCGGCGGCTCCCTGATCTATCAGGGGATGACCCTGCAGCCCGCGGAGGCCGTGTTCAACACGCACTTTCCCGAGGAACTCGACTGGGCGACGATGAACCGGGTCCACTACCCGCGGGTCGCCCGCATGTTGCGGCTCGCCGTCGCCCCGGACGAACTCGTCGACAGCCCGAACTACCTGGCGCCGAGGCTGTTCGCGCAGAACGTGACGCGCGCCGGGCTTCCGCTGTCGAAGATCCCGATGCCGATCGACTGGAACTACGCGCTCGACGAGCTCCACGGCCGCATGAAACCGTCGTACACCAACGGCACCGGCGCCCTGGGGGTCAACAACGGCGGCAAGCACTCGGTTGACGTCACCTACATCGCCGAAGCCGAGGCGACCGGCCGGGCGACGGTGCAGACGCTGCACCAGGTCACCGACGTCGAGCGGGCCGCGGACGGCCGCTGGACGGTGCACGTCGAGCGGATCGACACGTCCGGCACGGTGCTCGAGAACAAGATCCTCACCACCAACGCCCTGGTGATGGGCGCGGGCACCATGGGCACCACCCGACTGCTGATGCGCGCCGCGGCGAAGGGCCAGATCCCCGACCTGCCGGACGGGCTCGGCGGCGGGTGGGGCAGCAACGCCGACAGGATCTACGTGTGGACCAACCTGGAGACCGAGTTCGGCGCCACCCAGGGCGGACCGGTCGTCTACGGCAGCCTGAACTGGGACAACCCGGCCACCGCGCACACGGTCATCCAGGCGTCGATCCCCTCGCTCGGCGTCGATGCCCGCAGCACCATGCTGGTCGGCTACGGCGTCAGCGAGGGGCGCGGCACCTTCGTGTACGACTCCGCCAGGGACGACGCGGTCCTGCGCTGGCCGAAGGAGGGTGACGCCGTCATCCAGAACGGCCACATCGGGCCGACGGTGCAGGCGATCGCGGGCCCCGCAAGCGTTCTCACGGACACCACGGCGCTGTTCCCCTCGACCTGGCACCCGCTTGGCGGCGCGTCCATGGAATCGGTCTGCGACCTCGAGGGCCGGGTGCACGGCCAGCCGGGACTGTATGTGCTCGACGGTGCCCTGATGCCGGGGAACACCGCGGCGTGCAACCCGTCGATGACGATCGCCGCCGTGGCCGAACGCGCGATGGATCGCATCGTCGCGCGAGACGTCGGCACGGTGATCTGACGCGTCGAAGTCCCTCGCCGGGACCGGCAAGTTCACCCTTATGCCGCGTGCGTTCCGGGTGTGCAATGGAGTGATGAACACCAGAACAGTCCCCCCGTCCGAACGCCGGCGGATCGCGCGGACCGCGGTCGATTCCCTGGGTGGGCAACGCAGCGATCACGCGTTGGTACGGGTCACCTGCCCCGCCAGTCACCACGTGGCGACCGTCTACCGAACCGAGGAGGGTCCCGCGGTCGTGTCCGGCGGACCCCACACCCACGGTTCCCGTGATTTCGTCGACACCGCGCACCACGGCGACAACCTCGGCTCCGAGTTCGTCGACCTGCTCGAGGCCTCCGAGTTCGAGGACGACGCCCTGCCCGTCCGCTGTGCGTGCGGCTCGCGGACCCTGTCGCGTCAGGAGTTGCAGCAGGCCGTCCGGTCGCACACTCACACCCTTTTGCTCCCGTAGTGAGATTCGCCTCAGGGCCCGCCGCGGATTCGGCTTCCGACCTGCCGGGTTCCTAACCTGACTTGTTGTGTCCGTCGACCTGCCGCTGCCGAGCCCCGCGCCGCCGTGGTCGGCCCTGACGGCGGTGTCGCGTCGGGGACGTCATTGGCCGGGAGTTGTTCGGGCCGCGGTCACGGTCGCGCTGCCCGGCCTGATCGGCGTGGCGTTCGGATCCGGGGCGGTCGCCGCTGTCGCGGCTCTCGGCGCCTTCGCCGTGGTCTACGGGGAGGGCCGCCCCTACCGGGTGCGTTGGCGCGTGGTCGCGACCGTCGGTGCCGTGCTCGTCGCGCTGGCCGGACTCGGCGCAGGCGTCGGCTCCGTGGTGCGCGACGCCATGGCCGATGGCGGATCGCACCTGTGGCCAATGGTGGTCGTCCTGACCATGACCGTCGTCGTGGCCGCGTGCGCGTACGTCGTCGACGCCCTTCGCGTCGGTCCGCCCGGCGCCTTCCTGTTGCTGCTCACTCTCGAGATCGCCTCGGTGCTTCCCACGGCGGGCGTCTCGGTCGGCGCGATCGTCGGGTGGACGGCCGTCGGTGCGGGCACGGCGCTCGCGGTGGCGATGTCCGGTGTCGTGTTCCGCCCCCACACCCCGGAGCGCGCCGCTGTCGCCTCCGCGGTGGCCGCGGTCGAGGCCGTCCTCGCGCAGAACACACCGACCCGGCGCCGGGAGGCCGTGCGATCGCTGCACTCCGCCTGGCAGTGCCTGCACGACGCAGGCCTCGTCGTGTCGGGGCACCTGTTGACGCGGACGCTCGAGGACGCCCAGCTGCGCTGCGCCGCGGTTCTGCACAGCGTGGACCAGGGCGAGGCCTCCCCCGCCGACGACCTGCAGCCGCAGATTCCGTTGCGCCGCCCCTCGATCCTCCACCGGCTCGCACGCGCCGCGCACCCGCGGGGCCGGACCTGCACCATCGTCGTCCGCCTGCTCGTCGCATGCCCGGTCGCGGGACTGTCCGCGATCGGATTGGGTGTCGGACACCCCGACTGGGCCGTGATCACCGCCGCCATGATCCTGCATCAGGGGCCGGACCGGATCCTCGGAACGTACCGGGCCGCACATCGATTCACGGGCACCGTCCTGGGACTCGTCCTGCTGTCGGCCATGTCGTTCGGCGACCTGGACGGCGGCGTGCTCGTCGTCGCGCTCGCCCTGCTGATGGCGGGGATCGAGGCGTTTCTGGTCCGCAACTACGGCATCGCGATGGTGTTCATCACCCCGCTCGCCATGATCCTCGGCGCGCTCGGCGCCCCTGAGGACCTCGTCTCGGTGTCCCGCGACCGGTTCCTCGAGACGGTCGTGGGGGTGGTTGTCGCCCTGGTCGTGATGTGGGGCGTGCTGCCCCGCGCGTATCGGCGGATCCTCGCCGACACCGACGACCAGGTCGCCCGCACCCTCGCCCGGATCGCCACCTCCACCGATGCAAGCCAGCTGGCGGAGCTGCGTCGCGATCTCGAGTTCGATCTGCAGGCGTCCACCACCGCGGCGATCACCGCCGCCCACACCGACCCCGACTGGACCCGCGACCGGTGGCAGGAGCATCACCACCTGCACGAGCTCGGCTACCGCATCCTCACGCCGCCGCCGCTATGGAGTCCGGCCGGTCATCCCGCGACGTAGAAGGTCCCGATGCTGGCCACCTGGGCACCGGGGTAGTGCCCGGTGACGACGACCTGACCCGATCCGGTGTGGATCTCGTGGCGGCCCGGGTCTCGGTCGGTGATCGTGCCGGAAGCCCCGGTGAACAGGTTCGTCCACGTGTAGACGTACCCGTAGCCGACCGGGGTGGGAAAGATCGAGCCGTGCCCATGGTGCACCGTCGGGTTGTACATCGCGGCGCCGTAAGGACCGGCGAGCACGCCCGGAATCTGCAGCACGGTGGCCGCGTCGAATCGGGGTGCCGGTTCCGCCGACGCGCTGGGAAGCGTCACGGCCGTCGCAGCCGCTGCGGCGACACCGGCCGTGACCGCCCGTGCAAACTGTCTTCTCCACTGCTGCATGCGTTTCCTCGTGTCGTGGCCGGCCGACGGTTCGGGTCGCCGCGGGTCCGCACTGTACGTCTCCCCCGGACCGCGTTCCGTTACCGGATGCCCTCCTCACCCACCCCCAGGCCCGCCAGGTAGGCCGCGGCCGCGGGCGCCGGCCGCAGCCGGCTCCACACCAGGTGCTCGACCCTGGTCGGGGGGTCGCGCAGTTCGACGACGCGCAGGTCGGGGAACTCGGACACCACGGACGCGGGCAGCAGCCCGATGCACAGGCCCTGTCGGATCAGGCGCGCGAAGAAGTCCACCGCCATCACCTCGAAGGCGACCTGGCGGCGGACGCCGACCGCCGCGAAGGCCTCGTCCGACTGCGCCCGCCCGCCGGATCCCGCCGGAAAATCGACGAACACCTCGTCGGTCAGCCGGTGCAGGTCCACGTCGCGCTCCTGCGCCAGTGGGTGCGCGGGCGGCACCAGGGCGACCAACTCGCCGCGCGCCAGCTCGAGACCGCGCACGCCCGTCGGCTCGGCGCCCCGCGGCAAGCCGAGGAAGGCGACATCCAGGGCGCCCTGCCGGACCTGGTCGACCAGGTCGCCACTGGCACCCATGCGCAGGCTGATCTGCACCTGCGGGTGGCGCGCGCGGAAGTCCCTCATGGACGCGGCGAGGTCGACCGCCCCGACCGTGGGGATGGCGCCGATCGCGAGCCGGCCCCGGATCTCGCCCGCGGCGGCGGTGACCTCGGCGCGGGCTCGTTCGGCTGCCTCCACGCTCTGGCGGGCCGCGGGAAGGAACGCCTCCCCTGCGGGCGTGAGCTCGACCCGTCGGCTGGTCCGGTCGAAGAGCTTGGCGCCGAGCTCGCGCTCCAGGCGGGCGATCTGGTGACTGAGCGCGGACTGGACCACCAGGCAGCGTTCGGCGGCGCGGGTGAAGTTCTTGGTCTCCGCGACGGCGAGGACGTAACGCATCTGCTGCAGCTCCATCGATCTATCTTGAATCACGATCGTTGCGGTGACAAACATGTGTTGGACTCATCAATCGTGAGCCGCCAGGCTTTCAGGCATGACAAACGTGTTGACGCGCACCGCGCCGGGCCGCCCCGCCGCCGAGCCCGGGCTGAGCCGAGGACTGCTGCTGCTGATGTCGATCGCGACCGGACTCGTGGTGGCGGGCAACTACTTCGCCCAACCGCTGCTGGACGTGATCCGCCGGGACCTCGAGCTCAGCACGTCGACGGCGGCGATGGTGGTCACCGCCGCCCAGGCCGGCTACGCCGCGGGCCTGATCCTGCTGCTGCCGCTCGGGGACCTGCTGGAACGGCGACGCCTGACGGTGGTGTTGTTCGGGGCCACCGCGGTGTTCCTGCTGATGTCGGCCGTCGCGCCCAACGGCACCGTGCTGCTGGCGGGCACCGCCCTCGCCGCGGTGACCTCGGTGTCGGCGCAGGTGCTGGTGACGTTCGCCGTCGCCCTCGCCTCACCCGAGCATCGCGGCCGGGTTGTGGGCACGGTGATGAGCGGCCTCCTGCTGGGAGGCCTTCTGGCGCGGACGATCTCGGGAACGCTGTCCGAGTTCGGCGGCTGGCGAACCGCCTACTGGGTCAACGCGGTCCTGCTGGCGGCGGTGGCGATGCTGCTGTGGCGCGTCCTGCCCCGGCTGCACACTCCCGCCGGGATGTCCTACCCCGCCCTGCTGCGCTCCACCATCGTCCTGTTCCGCACCGAGCCCGTACTGCGTTGGCGCGCAGGCATTGCCGCCCTGTCGCTCGCGTCGTTCAACGTGTTCTGGACGGCCGTGACCTTCCTGTTGGTCGGGGATCACTACCGGTGGTCGGAGGCGGTCATCGGGCTGTTCGGCCTGGTCGCTGTCGCCGGGACGATCGCCACCCCGGTGGCCGGCCGGCTCGCCGACCGCGGCCATGTGCACTGGGTTGCAGGCGTCGGAACCGCCCTGTTGGCGGTGTCCTGGGTGGCGATCGGCGCGGGCGGGACGTCGCTGGTGTGGCTGCTCGCCGGAGCGATCGCGCTGACCGTCGCGCAGCAGTCCGTGCTGAGCAGCAACCAGAACGTCATCTACGCGCTGGCTCCCGAGATCCGCAATCGGCTGAACTCCGCCTTCATGACGGCCTTCTTCATCGGCGGCGCCGCCGGTTCGGCACTGACCGCCGTCGCCTGGGTGCGCGGCGGCTGGGCCGGGGTGAGTGCCCTCGGCGGGGCGCTGGCCGTCGCGACCTTCCTGGTCTGGGTGGCCGAACGCGTGAGCAACGCCAGGCGCCTCCCCGCCCTACCGGTCTGATCGCCCGATCTGCGGACCACTTTCACATTCACCGACGACAAGTCCAAGAGGAGCAAACAACCATGCGCATCACAGTTTTCGGCGCGGCGGGACAGGTGGGAAGCCGGGCGGTGGCCGAGGCCCTGGATCGAGGCCACGAGGTGACGGCCGTGCTGCGGCGCCCGGCGCGGGCGCACGAGGTGCCTGCGGGGGCCGAGGTACGCCTCGGCGACGCGACGAGCCTCGAGGACGTCATCGAGCTGAGCATCGGCCAGGACCTCGTGATCAGCGCGACCCGGCCGACACCGGGCCGGGAGAGCGAACTGGTCGCGACCACGAAGGTACTGCTCGCGGGCCTGGCCCGGACGCGGGTGCGGCTGCTGATGGTCGGCGGCGCCGCCACGCTGACCGTGCCCGGCACGGCCGGGGTGACCGTGATGGACGAGCCGGACTTCCCCGCCGCGTTGCGGGGCATCGCGCGGGCGTGCGCCGACCAACTCGAGGTGTGCCGTGCCGACGCGTCGGCTCAGTGGACGTACCTCAGCCCGCCCGCACTGCTCGAGCCCGGCACGCGAACCGGACAGTTCCGGCTGGGCACGGACGACCTGCTGGTCGACGCCGACGGCGCCTCCGTGCTCTCCATGGAGGATCTGGCGGTGGCGCTGCTCGACGAGGCGGAACGGCCACGGCATCACCGCGCCCGGTTCACCGCCGCGTACTGACCCGCTCCCGCCACACCACGAAAGGACAACAGCATGACCATGATCGACTACTCCGACGACGTGATCGCCGCCCAGCCCATGGGGTACTGGACCGACCTGGCCGGCCGCACGATCATCGGCGCCCTCCGCGCCCAGCTCGCGGTCGAGCAGCTCACGCAGCCACACTGGTGGACCCTCAACCACGTCAGCGGCTCCCCCGGCGCCTGGAGCCGCGCGACGCTGGCTGAGCGGCTCCGCGAATTCGCCGATGAGGGAACCGATTTCGGCACTGTCGTCGACGACCTGACCGACAGGGGCTGGCTGCGAGTCGACGAGGCCGGCGCCCTGACCCTCACCGACGAGGGCGAGGCCGGGAGGCGGCGCGCGCACGAGCGCAACGCAACGGCTCACCAAAGGATGCGCGAGGGCGTGCCGACCGCCGACTACGTCGCGACCGTCAACGTCCTGCGGCGCATGGTCGCCAACCTGGACGGCCGCACAGACCTGCCCTGACCGCCACTACCGACACCAGGAGTACCGACATGAGCACCGACACCGGCCTCTACTCGATCATCGGCTACACCGTTGTGCGGGAGGTCGGCCCCAGCACGCGTGAGCTGACAATTCCGACGCAGCATCGATCTCCTTCGCTAAGCTAAGGCCCCAAGGAGAAGCGGAAACGCCGGGGGATTCGGGAATCGCCGAGAAATACTCCTCGGCAAGGGGGACCGCTATGACCGAGACCGTCCTGTCGATGCACGAGGTACACAAGTCGTTCCGACGTCGGCCTGCGCTGCGGGGCTGCACCTTCGAGATCCCCCGGGGAACCGTCACCGCGCTGGTCGGTGCCAACGGCGCCGGCAAGTCGACGGTGATGTCGCTGGCGGTCGGCCTGCTCGCACCCGACTCGGGCTCCGTGTCGGTACTCGGAAAGCCGCCGAACCAGAACGGCATCCGCTCCGGGCTGTCCTACCTCGCGCAGCACAGGCCGCTCTATCCCAAGTTCTCCGTCGCCGACATCCTGCGCTTCGGGGCGCACGCCAATACCGACTGGGACGGCGGCTACGCGGCCGCGCTGGTCGACGCCGCGGGCATTCCGATGTCCGCCAAGGTCAAGGCCCTCTCCCCCGGGCACCGCACCCGCGTCGCCCTCGCCCTGACCCTCGGACGGAGGCCCGAGGTGCTGCTGCTCGACGAGCCGCTGGCCGACCTCGACCCGCTCGCCCGCCGCGATGTCGCGCAGACCCTGATGCAGCACGTCGCCGACCACGGCACCACGGTCGTGCTGTCCTCGCACGTACTCGCCGAACTGACGAACGTCGCTGACCACCTGCTGTTGCTCGGCGACGGCCGGGTCCGGCTCTCGGGCGAGATCGAGGCGCTGCTGAGCGAGCACTACGTGCTCGCAGGCAGCGCGGATCCCGGCCCGGTCGTCGGCGAGGGTGCGGTGATCGACACGCGCACCGGTGCCGGGCAGAGCGTGCACCTGGTCCGGGGCCCCCGACCTGCCGTCAGCGAAGGGTGGTCGCTGGACGACGCCGACCTCGACGATCTGGTGCTCGCCCACCTCGGCGCACAGTCGAACTCGATCGCATGATCTGGGTGACCTGGCGGCAGTGCCGCGCCACCATCATCGCGGCGCTGTCGTTCATCACGCTGCTGATCGCGGTCGCCGCGGTCGCGGGGCCCATGACCCGTAAGTCCGAAACCCCCGACACCTTCGGCAACATCTGCTCGCGCTGGAACGACCCCGTCGGCGGTTGCCGGCCCGAAACCGCGTTGACCATCACCACACTGCTGGCATACATGCTGCCGGTGCTGCTCGGCATGCTGGTCGGCGTCACCGTTTTCTCCCGGGACCTCGAGCAGCGCACCCACGTGCTCGGCTTCTCCCAGTCGGTCAGCCGACCCTGGTGGTACTTCTCGCGCGTCCTGGTGGTGTTCGTCCCGATCAGCCTGGCGATGTCGCTGCTCGGCCTGGTGCTCGGCTGGACCCGCGCGCCGGTACCCAGGCATGCCGTGTTGTGGACCAGCGACTCGGCCCCGCGCCTGGAGTTCCCGCTCTTCGAGACGTCGGGAATCGTGATGGGCGGCTACACCTTTCTCGCCCTGATGGTCGGCAGCACCCTCGCGCTACTACTGCGCAGCACGCTCGCGTCGATGGTCCTGGTGCTCTTCGGGGTGCCGATCCTCCTCGTGGCGCTGACGATTGCCGTACGCCCGAACTACGCGGCCCCGACCATCGAGCGCCAGGACCTCGACGGGTACGCCCGTTCCTCCGAGTACGGCCGGGCCGGATCCCTCGAGCGAGATACAGGCTGGGTCGTCGACAAGGGGTTCGTCGACGCGGCGGGCGCGGCCGTCGAGGTCGATTTCAGGGCCTGCCGCGCGGCCCTCCCCCGGGTCGACTACACAGAGCGGCCGGGCGAACGCGAGCCGGAGCGCCAGGCCCGCATCAGATTGCTGTACGACGAGAACGTCCGCGCCGTCGACGACTGCCTTCGCGCGCAGGGCGCCGATCACTATCAGATCCGCTACCACCGAGACGGCAGGTTCTGGCGGTTCCAGGCTACCGAAACCGCACTCACCCTGACGCTTTCGGCGCTGTTGCTGGTCCCTGCCATGCTCGGACTGCGGCGGTTGCGACCGTGATCTGGGCTTGCTGGCGGCAGTGCCGCACCACCGTCGTCGTGGCGCTGTCGATCATCGGTGTGTTGATCGGGGCGGTCATCGTCGCGGGGTTCGCGAACCGCAGGTCCGCGATCAGCGACGAGTACGGCATCCTCACCCTCACGACGCTGCTCGCGGTGCTGCTGCCGATGCTGTGGGGCGCGTTCGTCGGCGTCACGGTCTTCTCCCGGGACCTCGAGCAGCGCACCCATGTGCTCGGCCTGTCCCAGTCCTCGGGACGCACCCGGTGGTACGTCTCCCGCGTCCTGGCGGTGTTCGTCCCGATCTCGTTGGCGATGACCGTGCTCGGCCTCGCGCTGGGCTGGGCCCGCTCGCCGAGCGTCGAGGCGGTCATTCGTGCGAAGTCAGATCTGACGGGCAGCTTCTTCCCGAACTTCGGCATGTCCGGGGTGCGGTTGGATCAACCGGTCTTCGACACCTCCGGAATCGTGTTGGGCGCCCACACCTTTCTCGCGCTGATCGTCGGCAGCACGATCGCGTTGCTGCTGCGCAACACCATCGCGTCGATGGTCGTGGCGCTGGCTCTGCTGGTCTTCGTTCCCGCCACACTGGCCAACACGATCCGCCCGCACTACGCGACCCCCGACGTCGACCGGCAGGCCATCGCGGGCAGCGTCTGGTCGGGCTACAGCCGCTTGGCCGGCATCTCCCGCGGCTCGGACTGGATCGTCGGACAGGGATACGTCGACGGCACCGGCGCTGGCGCCGACATCGACGAATTGGCGTGCCCCTGGAGCGCACCCTTCGAGGAACTGGCGCAACGCCACGGCGAGACCATCGCGCAGTACAAGGCGCGGACCGACGCCCTCGACGAGCAGACCGGACGCCGCCTGGCCGCCTGCCTGGTCGACCTGGGCGCGAGCGCCTACGAGGTCCGCTTCCACAGCAACCGCCAATACTGGCGGTTCCAGGCCACCGAGGCCGCGCTTCTCCTCACGCTCGCCGGCCTGCTCATGGCGCCCGCCCTATGGGGTGTGCGGCGGCTGCGTCCGTGATCCGTCAGGCCATCAGTATTACCCTCCGCCACCGAGCCGTTCGTCCAGGGACGCGTCGATCGCGTCGTCCTCCGTGTTGAAGAACCTCGGCATGGTCTCGCCGGACTCTGCCAATCCCACCACCAGCTGAGTGAGCCTGAGGTCGGGATTCCGGTGCCACAGTTCGCCCAGCTTGGTCAGGATTGGATCGATCCGTGCCGGGTCTCGAAGGATCGGGTTGTCGAACATCGAGCGCCCGTTCATGCGGATCTCACTTCCCTGGTGTGCGAATATCTTCCGATTCATTCGGCCGGCGGTCCAGTGGTTTGGTGCACCAAAGACGCTGCCGCCTCAGCGCAACCCGTGCCGCCGCGCCACCAACCTCTCCACCGCCGCACGCGGGAGCACCCGGCGCAGCGCGAAGATGAGCGGGGCGTTGCTGCCCACCGCGTAGAGCTGCTTCGGGCGGTCGGCCTCGATCGCCTTGACCACCATCTCGGCGACCTTCTGTCCGGTGATGCCGGCGCGCTCGTTGGCGTCGAGCGCGGCGATCATCGTCCGGTACTCGTCGGTGTACGGCGATCCGTCGGCGAGGTAGTGGGTGCGACGCTCGCCGATGCCGGTGCTGATCGACCCCGGCTCCACCGTCGTGACGCCGACGCCGTAGCGCGCGACCTCCCGCCGGGCCGCGGTGGCGAAGCCCTTGATCGCCGCCTTCGTGGCCACATAAGAGGATCGATAGGCCAGCGGGAAGCTGGCCAGCATCGATCCGACCATGACGACCCGCCCGTACCCCCGCGCACGCATGCCGGGCAGCACGAGCTGGGTGAGCCGGACCGCGCCGAAGACGTTGGTCTGGAAGAGCCGCTCGACCGCCTCCATCGGCAGCTCCTCGATCGGACCGCTCTGGCTCTCCCCCGCGTTGTTGACGAGCACGTCCACCTCGCCTGCCTCGGCGGCGCACGCCTCGATGCTCGCCGAGTCGGTCAGGTCGAGGGCCAGGTACTCGACGCCGGGGATGGGATCGGCGATCGAGGAGGGGTTGCGGCTCGTCCCGAACACCCGATACCCGCGGCCGACAAGGGCTTTCGCCACCGCCGCACCGATTCCGGAGGACGCCCCGGTGACCAGCGCGGTGCGCCTCCCCGTCACCCGAGGTCCCGCGCCAGCGCCCGACCAGCGGCGCGGCCGGAGAAGATGCAGCCGCCGAGGAAGGTCCCCTCCAGGGCGTTGTAGCCGTGCACCCCGCCGCCGCCGAACCCGGCGACTTCGCCTGCCGCGTAGAGCCCGGCGAAGGCCTCACCGTCGGCCCGGATCACCTGCGAGTCCAGGTTGGTCTCGAGCCCACCGAGGGTCTTGCGGGTGAGGATGTTCAGGCGCACCGCGATAAGCGGTCCGTGCTCGGGATCGAGCAGCCGGTGCGGCTTGGCGACGCGGGTGAGCTTGTCGCTGCGGTACTGCCGGGCGTTGGTGATCGCCATCAGCTGCAGGTCCTTGCCGAACTTGTTGTCGAACTGCCGATCCCGGGCGAGCACCTCCCGCTCGACCTGATCGAACTCCAGCTGCGGGCCGCGGGCGATCTTGTTCATCCCGCCGACCAGCTCGCGCAGGTTGTCGGCGACGACGAAGTCGACTCCGCGCTGCTTGAACGCCTCCACCGGGCCGGGCGCGCCCTTGGCAAGTCGGCTGCGCAGCAGCAGCTTCAGGTCCTTGCCGGTGACGTCGGGGTTCTGCTCGGAGCCCGACAGCGCGAACTCCTTCTCGATGATCGACTGGGTGAGGATGTACCAGGAGTAGTCCTGCCCCGTGGCCAGGATCGCCTTCATCGTCTGGTTGGTGTCGAAGCCGGGGAAGTTCGGCGCAGGCAACCGGTGACCGGTGGCGTCGAGCCACAGCGAGGACGGTCCCGGGATGATGCGGATGGCGTGGTTCGGCCAGATCGGATCCCAGTTGACGATGCCCTCGGTGTAGTGCCACATCCGGTCGCGGTTGACGATATTGCCGCCCGCGTTCTCGGTGATCGCGAGCATCCGGCCGTCCACGTGCGCGGGCACGCCCGAGATCATCGTCTCCGGCGCCGGGCCGACGCGGTCGGTCGGCCAGTTCTTGCGGACCAGCTCGTGGTTACCCCCGATGCCGCCGGAGGTGACGATCACCGCCTTGGCCCGGAACTCGAACTCGCCCACGGCGGTTCGTGAGGACGCCTTGCCCCGCTCCAGGTCGGTCGGCTCCAGGACGGTCCCCCGCACGCCGACGACGGCACCGTCCTCGACGATCAGGTCGTCGACCTGGTGCCGGAACTCGAAGCTCACCAGGCCCTGCTTCTCGCCCTCCAGGACGGGCTCGGCGAAGATGCGCACGACCTCCGGCCCCGTGCCCCAGGTCAGGTGGAACCGGGGCACCGAGTTGCCGTGGCCTGCCGCGCTTCCCCCGCCGCGCTCCGCCCACCCGACGGTAGGCACGACCTTGAGCCCGAGCTCACGCAGGTACTCCCGCTTCTCGGTGGCCGCGAAGTCGACGTAGGCGCGCGCCCACTGCCGCGGCCAGTGGTCCTCGCGCTCGCGGTCGAATCCGGCCGACCCCATCCAGTCCGCCAGCGCCAGCTCGTGGGAGTCCTTGATCCCCAGCCGGCGCTGCTCGGGGGAGTCCACGAAGAACAGTCCGCCGAGCGACCAGAATGCCTGTCCACCAAGGTTGTTGCGGTTCTCCTGATCGAGCACCAGCACCCGGCGTCCGGCCTTCACGAGCTCGTGGGTGGCCACCAATCCGGCCAGGCCCGCCCCCACCACGATGACATCGGCGTTCACATTCACACTTCCTCGCTGTAGTTGCGCAGCACGCTCACGAACAGGTTCGTGCGCGCCCGTCGGACGGTGTCACTTTCTGGTTCCATCAGGCATTGGACGGTGGTCCCGTCGTGCACGGCCACCAACGCCCGGCCGAGCGCTTTCGGGTCCGCTGCTCGCCGCCCGGCACCGGCCAGACCAGCCTCGACGAGCGGCAGGATGGTGGCGAGGATCGCGTTCTCTCGCGCGGCCATCACCCGCTTGAGCGACGGGTTCCGCAGGGCGTGGGCGGTGAACTCCGCGGTGATCCGGTACCACTGGTCATCGACCGGGATGGCCTCGAGCAGCGCGGCGGTCATCTCCTCGAGCGTGACGGTGCCCGGCCGCTTCGCGCGGGTCGCGGCATCGGCCTCGCGGACGTCGATGATCATCTGCGCCGATCGCTGCTCCCACATCGCGAGGAACAGCTCGTCGAGGGAGGCGAAGTTCGAGTAGAAGGCGCCCCGGGTGTAGCCGGCGCGCTCGCAGACCTGCTCCACCGTCGAGCGCCCGAAGCCCTCCTCGGCGAACACGTCCAGCGCGGCGTCGAGCAGCCGCTCGCGGGTCTGGACGCGCCGCTTCGTGACGCGCTTCGGCGTCGCGGATTCGGCCTTGCCACCGGCTCGCATCGGCCACTCCTTCCGGCATATCGCGGCTATCGAATACATGAATGCATCCGATACAGAACCGTATCAAGACACCGGCCGCCCGCGCCGGGAATCGGGGCGATGCGCCGCAGGCGAAAGCCCCCGGCAGGTCCCGGAGGCTTCCTCGGCGGTGGTCTCAGTTCCGCCGTGCTGCGCTGACGAGCATCGGCTCGCGCAGGTCGAAGTACGACACCTCCCCCATCAGCCGGCCCTCTTCCTCGAACAGCGTGCGCAGGTCGTCGGGGATCTCGATCTTCTCGTGGGCGCGCGCCTCCGCCTCGGACGTGAAATAGACGGTCTCGACGTACCCGCCGCCACCGTCGGTGGCCAGGGTTCCGCCGACGATCTCCGGCCGCAGCTCGTGCACCTGGTCGGCGCCCTGCGTCAGCAGTTCCCCCATCCGGGCCGCGTCGCTGGTGTGGCCCTCCATGATCTGCACGAAGCCCGCATCGTCCGAGCCGCCACCGAGCCACTCGGTCACGTCCGGGCAGTCCATGAACGAAACCGGACCGGAGAAGCAGCGCTCCGTCTCGGCCCACCACGCGCCCTGCTCCTGGCGCTCGCTGTTCCGGCGGGCCGCGTCCGCGGATTCGAACCTGGCCAGCACGATGAACGTCCCGTCGTCGGCCTTTCCGCAGGTCGACCCGAGATAGCCGGTCGCCCCCGGCTGCAGTTCTTCCGTCCACCGGTCCATGCACCGGCGCAGCCCCGCCTCGTCCGACACCTTTCCTTGGATTACTTGGATGAACATGATTGCCTCCTCACGGATTCAATCCTTCGCCCGCCCCACGCCGGGCGCAAGGGTCGTCCTCAGGACGCCCGCTGCTCGATGAACCGCGAGATCTCGGCCTCCGTCCGGCCCAGGTCGCGCAGATCGACGCGCAGGTACTCGACGGGCCCGGCGGCTCGGCCTCGTACGCCCGCGTCCGCGGGCGCCATGCTGCGGTAGATCCGGACGGCCTCTTCCTCGACGTCCGACGCGGGCACGGGACGCTCGAGCGCCCGCAGGCATTCGCCCATGGCTATCAAACTCTTTGCCAGAGAACGACTGTGGGCACCTGGATGATCCGTTGCCAGCACGCGCAGCAACTTCGCCGACTCGTCTGCGGCGCTCAACGCTTCCTCGGCCCTGCCCACGGCCAGCAAACGCTGGGAACGGGTCCGCAGGCATGCCGCGAGCGTGCCGGTGTGGGCCTCCGGGCCCCCGGCCACCAGTCCGCGACAGACCTCGACGGATTCGTCGATGGCTGCGACGGCCTCGTCCACCCGGCCCACCCCCGCCAGCCGGTCGGCCAGGTTGTTCAGCGACACCGCCAGCTCGGCTCCATGTGCCGCCGGGTTGGCCGCGGCCAGCGTCCGCCGCCCGCCGACCGCCTCCTCGATCGCGGTCAACGCCTCCTCGAGCCGACCCGTGTTGCCGAGCTGGACGGAGAGGTTGTGCAGCGATCTGCAGAGCCCGGGAGCATGGATCTCCGGACGAGCCGAGGCCAGAACTCGTTGCAGCCCCACCGACTCTTCGATCGCGGCAAGCGCCTCCTTGTACCTGCCGACCTCGTCGAGCTGGGCCGACAGGTTGCTCAAGGCGTTGGCAAGGGCGGGGTGGCGGCATCACGCATGGCGCCGGTGATGCCCCGGTACAGCCCAACGCTTTCCTCGATCGCGGCCAGCGCCGCCCCCGTCCTGCCGGCCCTGCCGAGCGCGTTGGACAGGTTGGTCAGCGACAGGGCAAGTCCCTCTGCGTAGACGGCCGGCCGAGCGGCGGCCAGGCGACGGTAGAGCCCGACCGACTCCTCGCTCACGGACAGCGCCTCGTCGAGTCGGCCCAGCACACTGAATCCGACGGACAGGTCGGTCAGCGACCGCGCGAACTCAGCGGTGTACGCGTCGGGACGTGTCGCGGCCAGGCTCCGGTAGCACTCGGCGGACTCACGGGCGGCGGACAGCGCCTCTTCCCGCCGACCCAAGACGAACAGGCACTGGAACCGGCCGTTGAGTGCCCGCGCGAGTTCCATCGTGTGAGCATCCGGCGCGGCGGCGATCTCGCGATAGAGCGCGACGGACTCCTCGATCGCGGTCAGCGCCTCATCCGGTCGGGCCACGGCGGCGAGGCCGGCGCCGAGGCTGCTCAGCAACGCCGCGAGCTCGGGTCCGTTGATGTCCAGGTCGAACGAGTCCAGGCCACGGTAGAGCGCGAGCGATTCCTCGTTCGCACTCAGCGCCTCATCCAGCCGCCCCATCGCCCCGAGAAAGGCCGAGAGATCGTTGAGCGAGGTGGCGAGGTCGCGGGTGCGAACCGCCGGATCGGCCACGGCCAGTTCACGGTTGAGTGCGACCGCCTCCTCGGCCGCCGCCAGCGCCTCGGCCGCCCGGCCCACCTCGGACAGCCGAAATGCGAGGTGGTTCAGCGCCACCGCCAGTTCATAATCATTGGGTGGGGTGCCGGCCGCGCCACCGCGCAGCCCCGCGACGAGTGCGGAGCCGACCTCGACCGCGAGGTCGGCGAGCAACAGGCTGTGCTTGGGCAGCAGTGCGGCGACCCGAAAGAGTTGCGCGACGGTGAAGTCGTCGACAGCCGCGGTGACGGCGTCGATCAATCGCCCGGGTCCGGCCGCCTCCGTCGCGACCTGGGCCACGACGGCCACCAGCTCCGGGCCGGCCTGACTCGTAGTGAGCACGCCGACCAACTGCGCGGTCAGCGCATCACGCACGGCGGTCCGGACGGCCGGGTTCGACATCGTTCGAGCGAGCACGGTCAGCGCCTGATACCGCTGGCCGTCACTGGCCGAGCTCAGCACGGCTGGCAACAGCCCCGGATCGTCGACCAGCGTGGTCGCGGCAAGGTGCTCGCCGACCCGATCGGGTTGAAGCCCACCCCACACGCGCCCAGGCGAGGCCGGGTACAGGTCGCTCAACCAGTCGGCCACCGCAATCAGCGCATTCTCGGGCTGTCCACGCAGGCTGGTCAGAGCCGCCAGCACTGCCCTACCCTCCGCGGCGGTCCTGGCCCCGCACATCGTCGCCGCCGTGACCGCTTGCGCGAGCGCGGTCCGCTCGAGGTTCAGCCAGCCGGGTGCGGTTGTCCGCCAGTACTTCTCTTCGTGTTGGTCGAGCAGGAACTGCTCGAGCTCACCGAACGATCTCGGCTGGGCGTGATCCGACTCGAGAAGCCACAGGAGCGCGGCCAGCTGCAGGGCCAACGGATTGCCGTATTGCTCCTCCGCCAGATCGCCGGTGGCGGCCCGGGCAGCGCGAGCCGCCCAGTTCACCCCCGGGTCGGCGCCGATCCGGGACAGCTGCGCGGCAAACGCATTCACCGCCATCCCGAACGCGCGCGATCGGTCCCGAGGTGCCTCGTCGAGCGGAGGCAGTTCCATCGACTCGCCGACGGCTCCGCCCAGGTTGCGCGCCAAGCCCTCCCACCAGTCGCCCGCGGAACGCGCCAGGAGCAGCACCCGGGCAGGCGCGCCGTCACCGGCATACAGCTCGTTCAACAACTCCGTGATCTGTTCGGTGCGGGTCTCCGCGTAGTCGACCACCACGAGCACCGGCTCTGCCGTATGGGCGAACCGATCCAGCGGCACCTCCGGCTCCGACGCCGCGCTGACGAGAAATCCGGCGACCCAGCGGCTTTCATCGCTGTCGCCGGACTCCGGTCGACCGGCGACCATGTCCACGAGCCTGCGTGCGAGCCGCGTCTTGCCCCGCCCACCGGGACCCACGACGAGCCGGACATCCACCGCCGCAGCGGAGTCGGTGCACCAGTCGGTCAGGTTGGCGAGCAGTTGGGCGCGGCCGTGGAACTCCACGGCCTCGTAGTCCGCGCGCAGCAGCATCGCAGGCGAGATCCGGGCACCGCGCCGCTGCCGTACCCGGGTTTCGTCCTCCACCGTGAGCAACAGCTGTTCGAGTTCCACCGACTCGGTGCGCAGCGGGACCCCGTGCTCGCCGAGTACCGCGCGCACGCCGTCGTCGGCGATGAATCGACAGGCCGGGATGCTGGTCAACTGCTGGTGACCGAAACCCTTGGTGTCGATGACCAGAACCGCGGTCAGCAACCCGCCGCAGAACACGCCTGCCCCGGACGAGCCCGACCACGGTGACAGGTGCGGATCCTGCGGGTCGGTGACCGGCACGCCGGAGGCAACGGTGATGTCGTGTCGCCCGGAAACCAATCCGGTCCCCGGATTGATTGCGCCGCTGATGTGTTGGGATTCCCGGGTTCCGTCCGGGTCGCGCAGCACCCTGGGGAACCCGGTTGCCTCGCAGGGCACCCCGGGCGATCTGCCGGTCAGCCGGCCCCACCGGACCGGGACCAGATTCGGCGGCTGCCATGCCGGGTCCGTGATCTCCAGCAGCGCGACGTCCAGATCTGCGGGGCCGGTGCCGGGGTGAAACCGGTCCGGCCACCGCACCCGCGCAGTGCTCAGCGTGGCCGATCCCGGGTAGCCCGCGGCCACCTGGGTCAGTGCGCGCCCCGATGCTCCGTCGAAGACGACGTGCGCCGCAGTCAGCGCGAGACGTGGCGCGATCAGGGTGGCAGAGCCGATCGTGACGTGTTCGCGGTCGGCAAGATCGGCTCGCACCAGCAGAACGCGCTCTCGCGGCACCCCTGCCATTGCTCGTCCACTTTCTCAGCGTCGCGGCTCGACGTCGCCCACCCGTAGCGGACCGCCTGCGACGTCCAACGGCGTCAGCTCGATCGTGACCTTCTGCGTGGTCTCGGTCCCGCGTCCCGCGCTGACTCCCGCGTCGACCACCCAGAACCGAATGCCTGCCTTGCCCTCGGCCTCCTGCCTGGTCATCAGGGTGAATTCCACGGTCACCGAACCCACCTCGATCGGCAGACGCGGGTCGCGGCCCTCGCGCGCGATCGTCAGCTGGTCCCGAAAGGCCGCCAGGAAATCAGCGAGAGGTATCGCGTTCGCGTTCATCTGAACCCCTGTCGATATCGCCATCGTCCGTCCGACGCGGCCAGGAAGTCACGAGTAGCCGACTACTCGATTTCTGCCGCTCGGGCCGGTCCATCGCCGCCCGGACGGACTAGAATCTTGCGTGTGAACCTGGCCTGGCCGGTGATCGAACGGCGAGCGGCGTCGACCGCGATCGCCGAAGCCTTGGGATCGACCGATGGATCCCGCGGCGTTCTCGTCGAGGGCCTCGCAGGTACCGGAAAAACCACCCTGATCACGGACTACGCTGCCAGCCTTCGACGCCCGGTCCGGCGGATCACCGGCACGGCGGTCGCCAAGGGCAGGCCGTTCGGGGTCCTGCCCCACGGCGTCAACGCGTCTCCTCGTTCGGACCGAGCCCTGTGGAACCTGGCGGCGATGCTGTCGGATGCGCGCCGCAGCCTCGGCGCGGAACTGTCGGACGGCACGATCGTCGTCGACGACGCCCATCTGCTCGACCCGCTGTCCGCGACCCTGCTCAACCAGCTCGCGACCGGCGACTGCCCGACGCTGGTGGTGGCGATCCGGACAGGCGAGCCAACCCCGGACGCGATCACCGCGCTCTGGAAGGACCGCGGACTGGCCCGGGTCACCCTCGGCTGTTTCGATCGCTCCGAGACCGAGTCCGTGCTGACCTCCGCGCTCTGTGGGCCGGTGGAGAGCCGGACGGTCGATCGCATCGCGGCGACGACCATGGGCAATCCCCTGTACCTTCGCCACCTGGTCGAGGGCTCGCTCGCCGCCGGTCGCCTGCGCCAAGACGCCGGGATCTGGCGGCTGTGCGGCGAGCCCGCCGTCACCCTCGAACTGGCACTGCTGCTGCACCACCGGTGCGTTCACGCACCACCGGCCGCCCGTCAGGTCGTCGCGCTGGTCGCCTTCGGGGAACCCCTCGCGCTGGCGGTGCTGGGCGACCTGACCGGCCAGGAATCGATGCTGGCTGCCGAGCGGGCCGGGCTGGTCCGCTTCGGTAGGGAGGGTTCGACGCTGGTGGCGCGGCTGGCGCACCCGTTCCTCGGCGACGTGGTCCGCAGGAGCCTCGACGCAGCCGCGGCCCGCCGGATCCGGGGCGAGTTGGCCGCCCGCCTCGCCGGTGCCGCCGAACCCGCCGCGCGCGTCCGCGCCGCGGAACTCTCCCTGCGCAGCGACCGGCGAGCCTGCGCCCGCGCGCTCACCACGGCGGCGGCCGACGCCGTCACGCTCTGCGCGTTCGACAGGGCGGACGGATTGTCCCTGGCCGCGACCGCCGACGGCGGCGGTTTCCAGGCGGAACTGGTCCGCGCCACCACCCTGGCGGGGACGGACCGGGGCGGGGAGGCGGAGGGACTCCTGTCCGCGCTGAAACCCGAGGGCAGGGCCGAGCCGGAACTCGTCCGGTTGGCCGTGCTGCGGGCCGAGAACCTGTTCTGGAACCTGGGCGCAGGCGATCGCGCGACGGGCATCCTGGGCACTGCCCGCGCGCGGGTCACCACGCCAGAGGGCCTCGACTGCCTGGACGCCGCGCGCGCTGCCATCGACCTCTGCCTGGGGCACACCACCACCGCGGTAGCGGTCGCCGACCGGATCCGCCACGCAGCAGGCGCGCCGCCCGCGGCACTGATGTGGGCGGCGAGCGCCGGCTGTCTCGCGTTGAGCATGATGGGACGCGGGGACGAAGTGCCGCGATGGGCATGCGAGACGGCCGGGCTCGCCCAATGGGACACGTCCGTCCTGCGATTCGCCGTCGGACACGGCGAGATCCTGTCGCTCATCTACACCGGCCAGTTCGACAGGGCCGAGAGCTGCGCACAGCGCTACCTGGAAATGGCACGAAACCACGATGTCACGTGGTTCGGCATGAGCTCGGTGCTCGGAAAGCTCGATCTGGCCAGGGGGCGGCTGGCCGAGGGCCTGCAGAGGTTGGACGAGGCGGCCTCGGCGCTCGAACGGTCAAGCCCGCAGTGGCGAGTGCTCGCCAATCTGCTTCTGTCCCAATGCCTTGCCCTGTCGGGGCGACGAGTCGACGGGATCGCCGCCGCCGAGCGCGCAGAGGACTCGTTCGGCGAGAACACGATGCACTATCGGGCCGACCTCGGCATCACACGGGCATGGCTCGCGGCCGCGTCGGGCGACCTCGGTCGCGCGATCGGACTGGCACGTCTGGCCGCGGACCACGCGAGCGAACTCGGGCTGCTCGCGGTCGCTGCCGAGGCGATGCACACTGCCGTCCGGTTTGGTGACCGCGCCTGCGGCGCACGGTTGACAGCGCTGGCGAAGGCGGTGGACGGCAGCCTGATCACCCCGATGGCCGCTCAGGCAGTTGCCGCCGAGACGTCTGACGGGGACGGCTTGCTCTCTGCTGCAGCACAGTTCGATCGCCTGGGCTCGCGGCTGCTGGCGGCGGACGCCTATGCCCAGTCCGCTGCGGCCTACCGGCGAACGGGCAATCGGCGCGCCGAACTGCGAGCGTCCACCCGGGCGTACACACTTGCGCGTCTGTGCGGCGACGCACGCACTCCCGCGATCCTCGCAGCCGCCGCGCCACTGCCGCTGACCTCGCGGGAGCACGAGGTCGCCGTGCTGGCCGCCGCCAAGCTGACGAACCACGAGATCGCCGATCGGCTGGCGGTGTCGACGCGCACCGTCGAGGGGCACATCTATCACATCTACATGAAGCTCGAGGTGCCCGATCGCGAGGCGCTGGCCGACACGATTCTCATGGAGACCGCTCCGTAACGCTCGTCAATCCTCCCGACATGGGATGTCCACCAGAGCTTCTCGGTCGACGGCATCGAGCTTCGCGAGCAGGCGGTGCACGTGCCCCTCCACCGTGCGCACGGACAGCGTCAGCCGCTGCGCGATCTCCCGATTCGTCATGCCCGTGGCGACGAGAGCCGCGACGACGCGTTCCCGGCTCGTCAGCGCCATCGGGTTCTCCAGCAGGCTCAGCGCCGGGGTGCGCGCCCCTGCGCACTCGGCGGCGAGCCGACGTGCCGTCGCCGCGGAACGTTGTTCGTCGCGTTCGGCGCCGCTCCTCCGATGCGCCAACGCGGCCTGCGCCGCGGCATCGGCGGCAAGGAGGTTCGCGGACATGGTCTCGAACTCGGCTGCAGCACCGTCTAATCCGTGACCGTCGTGAGTCTGCCACGCCTGCGCCTGCACGGCCGCGACGCGGACGAAGCGGCCGTCGACCAGGCCCGCGAGGCGGCGGAGCCTGCCGGTTGCCGACCGGTCCCCGAACCGGACGGCGGTGTGCAGCGCCATCGCCTCGATCCCGAACATCGAACCCGCCCTGGCGAGCGTTGCCGCCCCGCGGGCCACCTTGACCGCCTCGCGATGTTCCCCCCTCGCCGCGACGATCCACGCCCTCGCGTGCATCAGATCCGGTCCGAACGACGCGAGATGTTCGCCGAAGGACTCCTCCGCGCAATCGAGGGCTTCAATCGCCTGCTCGACCCGCCCCTGCGCGCCGAGCGCCTGGCACAGCCCGATCGCGCACAAGACGACCCACATTCGCGGGCCGCCGTTGACCGCGGCCGCCCGGCCCCGCCGAAACTGGTCCTCCGCCTCGACCACCCGGCCCACTGCCAGGTGCGCGAGCCCGTGGATGTATCCCTCCACCACCCACCTCGACCGCCCGGGCGGGGTCGCGGTCGCATAGCGCGCCAGCATCTCGTCGATCCCGGAGAGGTTGCCGGACAGGGCGGCCGCCGACACCTCGGCCACACCGATCTGCATGCGCCCCAACAGGAACCCGGTGCTCGTCGCCGCCGCCAGGCCGCGTGCCGCGACCTCCGGCACCTCGTCGGCGTGACCGGCCCTGGCCAGGGCGAGCCCGCCGGTCGATGCGGCGAAGCCCAGGGCCAGGGCCGAGCTCCCCTCGGCCCCGAACAGCGTTCGCGTCGACTCGATCGCGCGCGGCACGTTGTTCGCGAAGAAGTCGAACGTCACGTCCGCCGAGGCCAACACATCCAGCCCGTCGCGGCTGGTCGCGTGCTGCCGCAGCCCATCCAGCTCCGACCTGGCCGCGGCCTGCCGGTTGTCGAAGAAGTAGGTGGTCGAACGCCACAGCCCCCAGGCCAGATGCTCGTACTCGGGCATCTCCCGGGGGTCGAACGAGGCGAGCAGCGCATCGGCCTCCTCGGACCGGCCCTGCCAGGTCATGGCCCGCGCGAGGACCACCGCCGCCCGCGGCCCGCAGCCGGCGTCCAGGGCCGCCTGCGCCAGGCGTTCCGCCAACGGGTAATCGCACAGCGCGAGTGCGCGTTCGGCCGCATCGGCCAGGAGTTCGGCATCCAGGTCGGCGTCGCCGTCAAGCGCGAGCGTCGCCATCCGAAGCTCCTCACCGACCGTCGGGTCCTCCGCGAGCGCGCGCACCAACCGGCCCCGCAGGCTGCGCGAGGCCAGCGGGGCCGTCCGTTCGCGGAGCACCTCGCCCACGATGGGGTGGGACAGCCGCGCGACGCGTCGGCTCCCGTTCGGACCGATCCGCAGGTGCCCGCTCCGGTGCGCCGCCGTGACCGCAGTGCGCGACGAGGCGCGGCGGAGCACCTCCACGTCGAGATCGCCCGCGAAGGCCAGCAGCCGCAACACGTCCATCACGACCGGCTCCGCGGTGGACAGTCGAGACTCGAGCAGCGTGGCGAGCTCGTCGGTCACCACCGGGCGGTCCCTGAGCTGCCAGACGCCACCGACCTGGAACAACAACCCCGAGTCCCAGGAACCCTCGAGTAGATGCCTCAGGTACAGCGGATTGCCCTCCGACGCCTCCCACATCCACTCCGCGCTGACCCGGTCCAGCGGCCCGTCGAGCGCGGACTCGAGCACCCGCTCGGCCTCGGGTCGGGTGAACGCGACGAGATCGATGCGCTCGAGCAGCCCATCGCCGAGCAGCGCGGGGCCAGGGCCGGTTTCGCCGCTGCCGAGGGTCACGACCAGGTGGGCGCTGCCGTCCAGGGCGAGCCGCCGGACCAGGGCCCCGGACAGCGGGTCGAGCAGGTCGGCGTCGTCCACGACGATCGTGGTGTCGGCGCCGCGGCCGCCGAGGGCGGAGCAGGCGTTCTCGAGCGCCGTCGCCGCGTCGGGGGCCGCGTCGATCTCGATCAGGTGGGCGAAGGCGCCGAGCGGAATCCGGCGCGTCGACTCGCAGCCGACGGCCCAGAGGCTGGTGGCACGTGCCCGCGATGCGATGGTTCGCGCCAGCGTCGTCTTCCCCACCCCGGCGGGACCGACGATCACAACTCCACGCGAGGATCCTCGGGGGGAGGCACCGATCTCGTCCCCCCGCGGGATCAATGGCCACCGAAGGACCATAGGGGGATTGTAGGCGCGGCCCCTTCCTACCGGGGATCTTGCGCGGAATCAGTGGCCACCCGGGGACCGGGTCGGGACCATGTGCACGCGACCACCATGGCTACTGGCGACCGCCCCGTCATCACGGAACCCGGAGACGCTCGAGACCGGGATCTTGAACTGCAGCACGCGGTACGGCCACCCCGCGTCCGGGCCGTCGGTCTTCCACTGACTGAGCAGGATGTGGAAGCCCCCGTCCAGCTTCGAGCCGGGGATGATCGACGGACCGTAGAGCTGCGCGACCGCGTCGTCGCCCTCCTGGCCCCAGCCGACACCCCGGATGGGCGTGCTCTTGTGCGCCTCGTAGAGGTTGTCGGTGATGTTGCGGAAGACCCGGACGTCGATGTCGTACCCGCCGACGTTGGAGGAGTCGAAGTTGACGAACACCCATTCGCCCTGGATTCGGCGCAGGCACATCTCGCCGAACTTGTCCGCCGACCCCACACCCTCCAGCACCGGGGTGGGTTCGTTGCCCCAACCCCAGGCGCCGTCACGCCAGCCCCAGCCCTCGTACGCACCCGGGTCCGCGATCCGCTCGGCCCGGACGCGGCGAATGATCAGCGGCTTGTCGCGCTGGAAGCCGGTGGAGAACACGTAGACCCAGCCGTCCTCGGCGACGTCCCACGTCCACAGCTGGGCGAGCCCACGGTGCAGTCCGGCATCGAACTTGGCGCCCGAGTGCCGCCAGGTGTTGCCGTCGTCGGTCGACTTCCAGATCTCGGTCCACACCACGTTCCCCAGGCCCTTGTTCACCATGACGTGCAGGTACATCGTGTCGCCGACGGTGATGACGTCGGAGGGCAGCACGGTGGAGAACACGGGATTGTCGTGCGGGTAGTCCCAGAGCTGACGGGCATAGCCGGGGTCGCCGCCCGCCGCCTCGCTCCAGACGATCCCGTCGTCCAGGATCTTGGTGTCGGAGAACAGGCCCACCGGCGAGCGCCAGTCGCCGTCACCGACGCGCGGCCCGCGGAAGGTGTCCCCGAACACCGCCAGGATCCGCCCTGACGGGGTGCGCGCCATCACGCCGAGATCGGTTGCCGCCATGCCGAATCGGTCGGTCAGCCCCGGACCGGTGGCGTCCCTGATCTTCCTCGACCGATGCACCTTCGGCCCCGGGTCGATCGGCGCCGACAGCATCCGCGGCTGGGGCGCGGGCATCCGCCACCCGTTCCGGATCACCTCGTGCCACTCGCCCTCGCGGACGAAGCCGGTGACGGGCCAGCCCCACAGCTGCTGCATGCGGGTGGCCGCGTCCTTGGTGGCGTTGTCGTAGATGGCCGATCCGGGCACCCCGATCGCCTCCTGCCAGCGCCTGAGCCCGTCCTTCGACGCCTGCGGCTCGTTGCCATAGGTGTTCGACCACGATTCGGTGGGACCGTCCAGCGGCCCCCAGTAGTGACCGGCAGGCAGCGGGAAGCGGTCCGGATCCTCCTTGATCCCCGCGTACCGCTTCGCCGCGGCGAGCACCACGTCGTACGGGAAGGTGTCGGGTACGTCCCAGTGCGTCCCGTCCTTGAATCCCTTGAGCGCCACCGAACCGTAGGTGTAGTTGTTGTGGCTGCTCACACCCCGAAGGTTCGCCCCGACCCCGCCGATGTCCACGCGCTCGATCGGCACGTCGTAGTCCCTTGCGACGCCTGCGATGACGAACGCCACCATGTCGAGCTTCTTCTGGTGTGCGAGCCACTGCTCGCGGGTCTTGGGTCGTTCCTCGCGGTTCGGGTTCGGCCCGCTCCAGGATTCGACGGTGCCCGAGGTGCCCACCATCGCTATCTGGACGCTGACGCGGTTGTCGCTGAGCACGCCCCACGCGGTGTTCTTCGTGGTGACGGTGTTGATGATGTGTTCGTCGTCGATCAGGTAGTGGTAGCTGCCGTCCTGCTGGCGGGCCTGGTAGTCGGCGACGTTCTCGGCGCGGGTGGTCCACTCCTGATTTTCCGTGGTGTGCAGATAGATTCGCAGGTAGGCGCCGTGACCGGCGTCGTAGCCGGGACCGCCGTACCACGCGATCGGGTAACCGCCCGGCGCCGCGACGGACGCCGGGGCCGCGGGCGTCGGGCTCGGCGCGACGAAGGACACGGGGGCAGGTTCGACGGCGGGACCCGGTTCGACCGCGGGAGCAGGCACCGGCACGGCCACCGAATCCCACTGGCCGAACGGCTCCTTCAGGATGCGGTTGCGGTCGATGCCGACCCCGCCGACCGTCTGCTGGTCGATCTCGAACTGATGCAGGTGCGCGGCGGGATGCACGCGACCCGCGCTGCCCCAGTTGTGCATCCAGAAGTAGCTGCCGATGCCGTCGCGCAGCGCCCAGTCGATGGTCGGATAGTTGCAGTACACGCCCATCCGGGCCTTGCCGAGGCGGTCCTGCCATGCCTGCAGGTAGGGGCGCACCAGGGTGTTCCACTGGTCCTCGCTCGGCGAGGCATCCACCGACACGTAGATCACCGCGGTGTCCGGACCGCCTGCCTCGCGGTGCAGTGTCAGGCCGCGCTCGGCATCGCGACGGCCCTGCTCGGCGCCGCCGAGCCAGTCGGACTTGCCGAACTGGAAGTTGGAGACCACGACCATCCCCCTGGCACGGAGGTCGTCGGCCTCCTGCCTGCGCAGGGGTTTGCCGATCATCCATCCCGCGCGCGGATCGGAGATGTAGCGGATGGCCCCGACGAACCCGCCCGCCTGGATCTGCTGCGCGCTCGGGACACCGGCAGAGAAGTCCACCAACAGCTTCCCGACCAGCGAGGCCTGACCGTTGCCCGTCGTCGCCTCGCGCGGATCGACGGCGCCGGAGAGCCACATGGCGTTGGGATCGAGGTCCGGCCCACCGAAGCGGCCGGGCGCACCGAACGTCTCGAAATGCAGATGAGGTCCGCTGGAGCCGCCCTCGTTGCCGACCTCGGCGATCTTCTGACCCGCGTGCACGATGTCCCCGAACTTCCACTGCCGCCCGGTGTCCGGGTTGACGAAGGACGACGGCGGGGTGTGCCCGAAGGTGAAGTCCAACCCGCACTGGTCCTGTGCGTCGATGACGAGCCAGGACCCGTAACCCTGTGGGTCGTCGTTGATCCCGACGTGCGCGATGGTGCCGTCGGTGGGCGCGTAGATCGGCGTGCCGGTGTCCGCGGCGATGTCCACTCCGCGATGGTCCGGCCGGTCGGGGGTCCGGTAGCCGCTGCTTTCGCCCGAGAAGGTTCCGCGGGCCAGGGGGTGGTAGCGAATCATGGTTGCCTCGCCGGTGAGGTGGAATCGAGTACCAGTCGATTCTCCCGGCCTGCGCGAAGGGTCGTCATGCGTAGTCGGCTACCCGATTCGGGTAAGACGGATGACGGACAACGGCGCACCTCGCCTCCCTCGTGGACCGGTCATGGCGCTCCCCCGATCTCCAGCTCGAGCCGGTCCGCCTCGTGCTGGACGATCCGCACCACGCGGCGCTCCCCCGCCCCGGTCATCAACTCGAGGCTCTCGTCCTCCGCGCCCGACACCCAGCGGCCCTCGCGGGCCTCGTTGGCGTCCCCCCGGCCTATCGCCCAGTCCACGTACGAGCCGTCCGGCCGGAACTCGATTCCGTCCCGGCCGCGGGCCCGCGGGAAGTCGAACCCGACGGGCCGGTAGACCCGGATCCCGTCGTGGTCCTCCTCGAAGGAATGCCCCCACCGGCCGCACAGATCCGTCACAACTCCCCCATCTACGTGGAGGCCGACATTTCCGATGGCGCGTCCGCCACCTCGCCGTTTCCCGCATGCCAGGCGGTGCGCGCCGCCCGCTCCGGTCGGCCGAGCGATTCCCAGCCGTCCTGGGAGGGGCGCCACCCGGACCCGTCCCACCACTTGTGGTGCACGGCGCCGTCCGCCCCCGTCACGAACACGTCCATCCGGCCGGAACCGGTGGAGACCACCGTCGGCTGACCCACGACGCCCACGGTGTCGGCGTCCGCCGACTGCACCCCGGCGACCGGGACCTCGCCGGCCGGCATCTCCGCACGGGGGACCGCCGGTTCCGGCTCGTGCAGCTCGGTCCACAACTGCCTGCGGGCACCGTCCAGGCACGCCGTCATCCGGGCGACCTGGCCCTTGGTGAACATCACCATCCCCGCGTCGCTGGTGTAGTCCATGTAGTCCATGAACAGGTCCCCGTTGGGGCCGTTGTTGCAGGTGACGCTCGGGAAGGTCGGGACGCCGCCGTTGGAACCGGCCTGGTTGGGTGTGTCGTCGACCTCGTCGCTGCCGCGGCAGCCGGTGCCGTCGTCACCCCAGATATGAAAGAGATTGAGGTAGTGACCGATCTCGTGGGTGGTGGTGCGACCGAGGTTGAACGGGGCCGCCGCGGTGCCCACGGTCCCGAAGCCGGTGTGCGTGACCACGACGCCGTCGGTCGCGAGCGGACCACCGGGGAACTGCGCGTAACCGAGCAGCCCACCCGCGAGCTGGCAGACCCAGATGTTCAGGTAGCGCTCGGCGGGCCACGCGGTGGCCCCGCCGCTCTCGACGAACTTGACGCCGTCGCCCTGGTCGAACGCCGCGACGTTCGTCGAGGTCCGGGTGACGCCGGTCGACGGCCGCCCCAGCGGATCGGCGGTGGCGAGGAAGAACTCGAGCTGCGCATCGCCGACCAGTTCCTCGAAGACGGCGGGCACCGTCGAGACGTCCGCGTTGACGGCACGGAAATCCTGGTTGAGCACCTCGATCTGGCTCGCGATCTGCGCGTCGGAGATGTTCTGCTCCGCGGTGTGCGCCACCACGTGCACGACCACCGGGATCCGTGCGACACCGCGGGCCGCGGCCGCGCCGGTCGACTCCAGCTCGATCGTCTGATTCTCGATCTCCGCGCGCGCTATCCGGTAGGACTCCGATTCCGTCAGCAGCCTCCGGTGTACATCCATCGCTCCGCACTGTCGGCGAGTCGGCAGTTCGACACTTGCGTCGTTGCTGGTCATGGCGATG
Organism: Rhodococcus sp. NPDC059179; assembly: GCF_042754885.1. Classification (NCBI taxonomy): domain Bacteria; kingdom Bacillati; phylum Actinomycetota; class Actinomycetes; order Mycobacteriales; family Nocardiaceae; genus Rhodococcus; species Rhodococcus sp. NPDC059179. Next base: position 72,053 of record NZ_JBHZBV010000001.1, read on the forward strand.
AACTCCTTTGTGGGCGTTGACCTTCAGAGAATGATGTCCTGTGGGCGGATCAGTTCGCGGGGCAGCGCGCTGGCCTCGATCCGCTCGAGCGGATCGGCCACGATGTAGTCGTCCAGACCCAGCCCGGTCAACGCGGCGATCCGCCGGACCGGGACCTGGAAGGCGCGATACGCGCCGAAGGAGAACGACTCCTCCCCCTCGGAGAACTCCTCGAGCAGCGCGGCCTGGCTGAGCAGATACCCGGTGACGGACAGCTCACCGTTCTGCGTGACCATCGCGACCGTCTTCCAGAACTGCCTCGGCAGCGACACCCCGCGGTACTGGGGGTCGCCCGCCGCGAGCACCGGCCCCGTGACGACGCTGACCGCGATGTCGGCGTTGTCGGTGTTCTTCAGGATGTAATCCTCCAGCCCCAGCCAGAGCGTGCTGCCCGCGTTGAAATCGTGGTGCTGCGGAGCACAATTGGTGAAGTGGAAGGTGTCGTCGTTCGCCGCCTTCGCCGCCGGACCCCAGGCCGGGTCCAGCCTGCGCACCAGGTGTCCGCGGTCGAGATCGTTGTCCTCGTACACCTTCTCGCCGGTCTGCTGATCCACCGGAAGCCGGGGATCGGTGATCCAGCGGTCGTCCTCGCGCGGCGGCTTCTGGGACTGTGTGCCGTCGATGTTCACCGCGGCGAACAGCGCGAGTGCCCGCGTCCGGTGCATGACGACGCTGAAGTGGTGGTAGCGCAGCTCCGGCGAGGCCTCCGCCGCCAGCGGCCCGCCGGTAGTGGGCAGCGGCAGTGGCACGCGCAGGAAGCCGGGGTTGTAGCCGTCGCGGTTGCGGTAGTCGGGGTCGATGGAGATCGCTTCCGGCTGGGACCCGCCGGATTCCGGCGGCGAGCCGCCAACAATCGACGGCGGCAGGACGCCCCCGGAGGAGCGCACACGGAGGGTGATCTCCAGCGGAATCTGCACGGTCACTTCACCTTCGCGGGCCGCCACCCCCGGCCGCGCGGTGTCGGGCTGCGGCCGATCCTCCGCCGCCGCCCGCAACTCCACCCGTTCCGCGGTGAAGATCTGGTCCGCGAGGGTTCGCCACCCGGGCGGCAGGTCCTGCCCGCGGAGGTGCTGAAGGATCCGGCTGATCCGCACCCCCTCGTTCAGGATCCCGCCGAACTCGGTGTGTGCGGGCGCCCGCACGCTCGCGTGATGCAGCGCGACCACCTCCCACTGGTCGTTGAACACCGGGGATCCGGACGACCCCGGCTCGGTGTCCGCCGAGTAGTGCAGGAAACGCTCCGGAATGTCGACGATCCGGTTCTCGCGCAACGCGATCTGCTTCTTGGCGCCCCGGGGATGCTGGACGATCGTGACGAAGTCGCCGATGATCGCCTTGCCCTCCGCCTCGATCAACCGGTTGAAGCCGAACGGGGCGAGCCGGTCGGCCTGGCCGCGAACCGCGACGAGCGCGAAGTCGCGTTCCCGGTCGGCGATGAAGAAGCCGTCCGGATCGAGCGGGAACTCCTGTTTCGTCAGTTCCCTGCCGTCCACGCCGTCCTGATAGTTGAACTGGATCACGCTGTTGCGCGCCGCGTCCCCGCTCGGCAGGACGTGATGATTGGTCAGCATCAGCGTCGGCGAGACGAGTGACCCGGTGCCGTAGCCCTGGTCGATCCCGCGCCCGTCGCGGATCACCACCCGGCAGATGGAGCGCGCCGCCGCCACCCCGGCGTCGAGATACCGAACGCCAACGAAATCCGCTGTGTTGATGATCTTTTCGAGCACGACCTCGGTACTGCCGTCGACGTCGACGACGTCGCTGATCCGGTTCAGCGCCTCCTCGACCACGATCTCCGGTGGCTCCCCTGGCGGCGTCGCGGACGGCTCCTCACCGGCGTAGTAGCGGCTCAGCCGATCCAACCGCTTCGCGATCCGTTCCGGGGTGTCCGCCGCGGCGATCCCGCCTGGCGTCGAGAGCACGCTCACGTGCTCACCCCGTTGTGGCGCCCTTTCCCGCGCGCGCTGCGCGGCGGCGTCACTCTGTCGCTGCCGTTCCGCTTCGAAGGTCCCGGCGGGCCCGTCGCCCGCGCTGGTCTCCTTGGCTGGCCGAGGGGTAACGATCGTCATCACAAGTCCTTTCGGCGCACACCCCGCTCGAACTGCTCCACCCCGTTCCTGATCACCTTGCGAACGGACTCGCCCGCCACGAGTTCGTCGAGTATCGGCACCGCCAACTCCGGACGGATCGAGGTCTCGGCCAGGAGTTGGCCGAGCTCGAGTGCGTCGGATCCCAACGTGCCGACGATGACGTTTCGACGGACGCGCTCGAGCGCCGCGTCGACGGCCAACCGTCGAGCGGGTCCGCCGCCCTCGACGGGCAGCGGCGACGCGGTGTCGACGAGCAGTCCTCGGACGTCCTTCGCGCTCAGGTCACGGTCGGTGGCCCAGACCAACATCGCGGCGACCGCGACGTACAGGGCCGCGAAGGTGGTGCCCTCCATCTCCGGTTCGTCGACGATCTCGTCGCAGGACGTGCCCGCGATCGTCCTCGGCGCGTAGAGGTCCGGCTTGCCCACGTCGGGGAAGAACGGGGTCTCGTGGGTGAGCGAGCCGTCGTCCTCGATCGCACCGACCGCGAGCACGTCGTCGCACCACGCCGGATACGTCGACTCGTCCGAATGGTCCCCCGAGGCGATGATCAGCCGTCCGTCGGCCGCCAGGGCGGCCATGATCTCGTTCTCGGCATTCGAGGGCACCGTCTTCCCGTAGTCGATGACGAGGAGGTCGGCGCCCGCCCGGCCCGCCTCGTTCATCCAGCGGCACACCTCGCTGTCCGGCGGTGCCCCGCCGGAGAAGGTCAACTCGAGGGGAAGCAGTTCGGCCATCGCCGATTCGTCGTCCCCCGGCTCGCCCACGACGACCCGACCGGGCACCGTGTGGTCGATCGCGCACTGGGTGACGGCGTCCGCTATCTCGTGGCGGCGGCCGGCGGTGAACGGTCCCGCGACCGCGATCCGCAGGGATCGCCTGGCCGGCACCGGGATCGGCGAGTCGCCGCCGGCCGCGACGGCTTCGGATTCGAGTTCGGGTTCGGCCCCGAAGAAGTCGGCTGAGGTCGTGGCGGGCGTCGTCTTCGCGCCCGGCTCGACGCCGAGTTGTTTGACCAGGCTTGGCAGGTTCTCCGGGTCGAAGTCCCCGTCCTGAGCGGCGAGATCGGCCAGTTGCTCCCATAGTTCCAGGTGACGCAGGCCGCCGTAGAGCCTGGACAGCTCCTTCTCCGGGTAGCGCGTGAGGGCCGGGAGGTTTCGCCGAATCCATTGCCACACCTCGGGCCAGGAGAGCGGATCGAGCCGGATCGTGCGTACCTCCGAGGGCAGCAGCGCGCTCGTCAGTTCGTCGAGGTCCCTGGTGCTGGCCACGGCCAGCCGGGCGCGTCCGCGACGTTCGGTCAGGGTGGCGAGCGCCCTGAGAAGAGCCTTGGCGCCGGGCTCCTCGCCGAGGAGCAGGTCGCCGTCGTCGATGACGATCGCGAGCGGGACGTTAGCGAGATCACCGAGCAACCGCTCCCACCAGTCGTCGGACCTGAACTTCCCCGCCCGCGACGCCGTAACCCCCTTGGCCTGAATCAGTTCGGCGACCAGACCGGCGAGCTTGCGTACCGGGTCCCGCTCCGGGTTCTGGTCCTGATCCGCGAGCAGGCGTCGGGCGCTGATGAACAGGTAGGCGATGCCAGGGTCGAGTTCCTCCAGCACCCGATCGAGAAGCGCGGTCTTGCCGGTCGCGGGCATCCCGATCACGTACAGCAGGCGCGCCGAGGTGTGCCCGGACAGCACGTCCACGGACTCGCGCAGCTCCGCCAGCCGGGAGATGAAACGGAGTTCGCCCTGGCGGACGCCCAGTCGCAGCCCGGTGGGGCGTGGCACGGCGGCGGGCAGCGACTTCGCATCGGGGTCGACGACCGGACCCGGTTCGCTGCCGCCGACGAAGAGGCAGGGCACCGCCCAGTTGAGCAGCGCCCCGCCGCTGTACTCGTCGCCCTTGATCGCGAGCCGGGCCAGCCGCAGCGCCTCGGCCACGGGGTGTCCGGCGGTCAGCGCCTGGTAGAAGAACCGGGTGAACAACCGCTCGGTGCCGAAGGGCAGGACCGCCTGCATTCCGATCACCATCGGGCACGCGTCGCGCACGCAGTAGTCCGCGGACGACAGCGGCCCCGGCCAGACCGGGGCGTCGGCCTGCTCCGCCGGTGCACGCGCCGTTTCGCATCCCGCGAACACGGCCAGGCGCAGGTCGGGAAGCTGCTGGAGCAGCATCGCGAACTCCTGACTCGGCAGCAGCATGCCGCGACCGTTGCGCCGTTCCAGCTTGAGCCCGTTGGGGTTGGCGTGGCCGAGGTAGTGGAACAGATGAAAACCGCTCCGCTGCATGCCCATCCGTGAACGGAGACGTTCCACTGACGGACGGTCCTCGACCACGACGCGGAGCAGGCCGCGCTCGACCATCGGCCGGAGTTCGGCGAGCAGGCTGCGCTTTTCCGCGTAGAGATCAAAGGGCGCCTCGTCGCTGCGGCGCTCCGCCCAGAGCGGGCTCGACATGACCAGCAACATGTTGAGCGGCGGCTCGATAGGGGCCTGCCTGATCGGGTAGGTGCGCGACCGGCCCGAGCGCACGATGTGGACGTCGCGCGACATGGCGAGGAATCGGTTCGGCTGCTGCGGGTCCAACAGCAACTCCCATGGCCACGCGCACACGAGCTGCGGCGCCGCGAGCACCCTGACGAGCAGCTGGGCGCCCGAGGTGCCCGCGGTGCCCCGGGTCTGCTGGAGCAGGGTGACGATCTCGGGCACCCCGAACACCAGGTCCGTCAGCACCCGCCCCACCTCGACGGCGGAAACGCCCGCATCCGTGCGCGCGTGCCGGACCGCGTCGGTCAACCAGTCGGCGGGTGCGCCCACCGGCTTCCCCGACACCGTCTCGGGAAGCGTCCATTCCGGCAGCGGGCGTCGGACCGCGAACACGGACCCCAGCCGCGACTGCGCCGAGAGCCAGACATGGTCGCCCGCCTGGAGAACGCTGATCTCCAGCTCCTCGAAGGCGCGGTCCGGCGATGCTCTCATCGGTCCCGGCTCCTACCGGTTCGCCGCCCGGGCCAGGTCGCCGAGGTCGACGACGCTCGCCACGTCGGTCACCGCGTGCACCCCCGGCGCGCGCACCGTCACCCGGTAGTCCTGCGGCGCCAGTCCCTCGAGCGTGGCCCGGTGCCAGCCGTCGCCCGAGGGGGAGAGCGTCCGCTCGAGGCCTTCTCCGCCCGCCACCGGCTGCACCGTCGCGACGAGCGCTGCATCCGGAGCGTCGGTTCGCGCGTTGATCACCAGCGGTTCCTCGGTGGTGACGTCGTCGACGTCGAGCGACACCGATTCGTTCTCTGCGGGGAAGACGTCGGGCGGCTCCAGATCGGGCGTGCGCAGCGTGCCGCCGACGTGATCGAGGACGGGGTCGTCGTTCTGCAGCGAGGCGTGCTTTTGGCTGAAGAAGGCGGCGTTGCGCCATCCGTCCATCAGCTCGTGCGGGGTGGCCGACAGCGTCGGCACGGTGCCGTCTCCCCCGCGCTCGCCCGGCGCGCGTTTGGTCAGCGTCTCGATCTTGTCCCCCACCAACCGCGCCGCCCACAGGGTGTCCTGGAAGTCGCCGATGACCGGCCGGATGCCGTATCCCTCGTCACCGGCCTGGCGTCGCTGATCGACCTGGGCGCGGAGCTGCCTGTGCAGGTCGACGGCGGCCCGCATTCGGTCGACGTCCAGCCCGGTGCCCGCCCAGGCATCGTCGGCAAGATCGTCGAGGCCCAGCCAGGAGTCGCCGGGTCCCTCGAGGCACCGGTACGACGGCAGCAGCTGGTATGCGGAGGTGAACGACCGGATCAGGGCCGTCAGGTCGAGGCTGAACGGGCCCCAACCCTTACGGAAGCCGTTGACGAGGAAGTCGAGCGCGTTGACAGAACCCGAGTACGGGGTACCGAAGGTGATGAGCGTGCGGGTCTCACGCCAGCCGCCGAGCAGTTCCAGGTAGAGACGGGCGACGATCCCGCCCATCGAGTGACACACCAGGACGAGCTTGGCTTCGGCGTTTCCGGACTTCTCCCGCCACAGCCGCAGCCACCCGTCCGCCGACCGCTGCAGCTTGCGGGCCGCGACGCGGTTGTCGCGACGCCAATCGTAGGGAAGCTCGAAGTAGTTCTCGCCCGGCACCACCCCGACCCGATCGATGAGGGCGCGGCGGAACTTCGTGTAACCGTCGATCTTCCAGTCCAGCCCCGGGACCAGGTGGAAGTCCGGCACCAGCCGGGTGGCGACCACGCCGTCGCCGAGGTCGTCGACGTCCGCATCGTCCCCGTCGAGCTGCAGCCGCTTGATGCTGTCGCCCAGCGACAGCACCCCTCGCAACGCGGTCCCCAGCGACGGCGCCCACAGATCCTTGCCGTCGCGGGCGAGGACGGAACCACCGATGCCCGGCAGCAACACGACTACATCTCTCATGGCGTTCTCCGGCGTGGAACGACCCTGGATCACGCGGGCCCACCACTCAGTCTCCCGACGCGGGACCGAGATCACACGAGTACCCGACTACTCGATTCGGCGATCTTCCCGGTGGGTTGCGCCCGGCCCGAGAACGCGGTCGAATTGAACCGTGGACCCCGAAGAGCGCTTCACCGCGCTGGTCGACGAGTTCGCCGGCCTCGCGGGCGTGACGGTGCCCGAACAGTGCACCCGGCGGGGTTTCGGATCGGGCGCACTCAAGGTCAACGGCTCGATCTTCGCCATGCTCACCGGCGGTCGGCTCGTCGTGAAGCTGCCCCGGGTCCGGGTCGAGGCCCTGGTCGGGAGCGGTATGGGCGGGACATTCGACGCAGGCAAGGGCAGGCCGATGAAGGAATGGCTGACGGTCACCGCCGACGACGATCGGACGTGGCTCTCGCTGGCCCGGGAGGCACTGGAGTTCGTGGGGAGCAGGCGCCCGGTGCCCCATTAGGAGCGCCCAGAACCCCACAAAGTACAGCCCACTGTGGACGCAGCGGCATCGAGGTGGCATCCTTACGCTGAGACCAGGGTTCTCGACCTGAGGATCCGGCTCGCAGTAACAGGAGTAATAACGTGGCACAGGGCACCGTGAAGTGGTTCAACGGCGAAAAGGGTTTCGGCTTCATCGAGCAGGACGGTGACGGACCCGACGTGTTCGTTCACTACTCCGAGATCCAGGGCAGCGGCTTCAAGTCCCTCGACGAGGGCCAGCGCGTGGAGTTCGAGATCGGCCAGGGCCAGAAGGGCCCGCAGGCCACCGGCGTTCGCACCGTCTAAAGCGACTTAGTCTCCGGGCACGCGCCGCACGGCGCGACCCGACAGACCCTGAAGGGCGTCCCCGATTACGGGGGCGCCCTTTTGTGTGTCCGGGTCGCAGAAATCGGCCTGGCCAGTGCAGACCCCACGCCCAAAGGCAGTGAACAAGCGTCCAGTAATTTGATTCATTCTCGTAACGTTAGTCGCTAAGCCGTGGTCTACTTCTCGGAACTTTGACCTCTTCACCCTCTCCGAAAGACCCGGTCACCCATGCCTAGATCCATCCTGCGCCGCTCGGTGGCGCCCGTCGGCGTCCTCGCCCTGACCGCCGGACTCGCCCTCATCGGCGGACCCGCGCACGCAGGCACCGTCAACTTCCAGACCGCCTGCCAGGCCACGCCGTCCAAGTTCGCCGGCCCGCAGCACCAGACGGCCGCGGCTTCCGCCACCGTCACCGCGCCCGCGACCGTCGCGCCAGGCGAGACGTTCACCTACCGGATCCAGCCCGGCCCCGGCTCCTACCCGGATTCCCAGTCGGGCGGCACCACCGCAGGACTGTCACGGCTGAAGTTCGACTTCGAGATCCCCGCGAACTCGACCTACGTCTCCGCCGCGGTCGTCGCGGGCACCGGAGCGAACCTCGGGGGCATCGCTCCCAACGTGCTGCGGGTCGGCACCGCGGGCAGCGTCGACGCGAACGGTCCGATCCTGCGCCTGTCCGGCAACAACGAGGTGATCGGCAACAGCCCGACCAGCAGCGGCGGCAGCGAGGGCGGCACAACCGCCCCCAAGTTGAAGAAGAACCTGGACGGCACCACCAACACGGGCGGCAACAGCGTCTTCCAGCTGCCCGCCGTCGACGTCACCGTGGTCGCCGGCTCCGCGGGCACCATCACCCCGAAGCTGCGGGTGAGCGGTGGCGCCGCGAGCTACAACAGCGACGAGAACTACAGCACCTCCCTCGCCAAGGCCAGCGCCCCGGTCGTCGGCACCGTGTGGGCGCCCACCCGCTGCGTGCCCAAGGACAGCAGCGGCGGAGCACTCAACGCAGGCGGCGGCCCGCTGGCCACCGTCAACGTCGTCGCGCCCGCCGTGGCCACCGCCACCACCCTGACCGCACCCGCCGCCGCGACCACCGGCACAGCCGTCGAGCTGTCCGCCTCGGTGGCCCCTGCCCCGACCGGCGGCACCGTCCAGTTCAAGGACGGCGACACCAACATCGGCGCACCGGTCGCCCTCGCGGGCGGCACCGCCATCCGCAGCCACACCTTCGCGACCGCGGGCGCCCACTCCATCACCGCGGTCTACAGCGGCGCGACCGGCTTCGCCGGCTCCACCTCCGCGGCCACGTCGGTCGACGTCCAGGGCCCGGCCCCCGTCGACGTCGCCACCGCCATCACGCTGACCGTTCCGGCCACCGCAACCACCGGTTCCGCGGTCGGCCTGTCCGCAACCGTCGCGCCCGCCCCCTCCGGCGGAACCGTGCAGTTCAAGGCGGACAACACCCCGATCGGCGCCCCGGTCGATGTCGTCGGCGGCGTGGCCACGCTGGCACACACCTTCTCCGCCACCGGGCACCACAACATCAGCGCGTCCTACTCCGGCAGCGCCGGATTCCTGAGCTCGCAGTCGGCCTCGCAGACCATCGAACTGGGCGCCCCGGCGCCGACCGACATCGCCACGGTGACCAAGGTGACCGCGCTCGACACCGCCACGCTCAACCAGACGGTTGACCTGTCCGCGACGGTCACCCCGTCCCCGGCAGGCGGCACCGTCCAGTTCATGGACGGCACCACCACGATCGGCGCGCCGGTGACGGTGGTCAACGGGACCGCGATCCTGCCGCACACCTTCACGACGGCGGGCGAGCACAGCATCACCGCCGTGTACAGCGGGGCCCCCGGCTTCGTCTCCTCCACGTCCGCCCCGCTCGCGGTGACGGCCTCGGCCGCCGGGAACCCCGGAGGCGCCGGCTCCGCCGGTAGCCCGTTCGGTTCCTGATCCCGCCCCTCAGCCCCACCCCTCAGGAGTTGTTTTGATGTACCCCACCCCCCTGCGCCGCGGCGCGGCGGCCCTCGCGGCCGTCGGATTGACCGCGGGCGCACTGCTATTGGCGGCACCCGTCTCCGCGGCACCCACCACCACCGGCTTCGACGCCGCGTGCTGGGGCAAGTTCAAGAGCCTGCTGGACAACACCCACAAGTCCATCGGCACCGGCGTCACCGTCGAGGCGCCCGCCAGCGTCGTCACCGGCGAGACCTTCACGTACCGGCTGCAGCCGGCGACGATGACACTGCCGCGCAACGGAGAGAACCTCCGCATCCGCTCGAGCGTGTCCCGGATCAAGTTCGACTACGAGATCCCCGCCGGGTTCGTCTCGGCCACCGTGGTTTCCGGAACCGGAGTTGGCCTCAGCGGCGCGGCGCCGACGGTCACCCGGGTCGCGGAGAACGGCAGCCCGTCGGCGACCGGCACGATCCTGCGCCTGTCCGGCAACAACGAGACCGTCGGCAACGGCCCATCGACCAACGACGGCGCCGAGGGCGGCATCGTCGTGAATGCCGCCGGCTCCGGCGACACCTCGTACCAACTGCCTGCGATCGAGGTGACCGCCGTGGCAGGCCCCGCCGGATCCGTGGTCACCCCGAAGGTTCGCACCACAGGGACGGCAGCGAACTACAAGGCCGACGAGAACTTCTTCACGTCCCTGGTCCGCGAGAAGGACCCGGTGTTCTCGGTGTCCTACTGGTCCGCCACCCGGTGCGTGCCGAAGAACGGCACCGACCCCGGCAGCGCCGTCCCGCTCAACGCAGGCGGCGGCCCGCTGGCCACGATCAACGTGACCGCGCCGCCGAACGCGACGACCAGCACGGCCGTCGCCGCGCCCGCCACCGCGAACACCGGTGCGCCCGTTGATCTCACGGCCACCGTCAGCCCGGCTCCCACCGGCGGCACCGTCCAGTTCAAGGACGGCGACGACAACATCGGCGGGCCGGTCACGCTCAGCGGCGCCACCGCCACCCTGAGCCACACCTTCGCCTCAGCGGGCGCGCACGCCATCACCGCGGTCTACAGCGGCGTACCGGGCTTCGCGCCCTCGACCTCGGCGCCGCATGCGGTCGAGGTCAGCGTGGCCACCGTCGACACCACCACGGTGCTGACCACGCCCAGCCACGCGAAGACCGGGGTGTCCGTCGGCCTCGCCGCGACGGTCGCGCCCGCGCCGAACGGCGGCACGGTGCAGTTCATGGACGGCGGCGCCCCGATCGGCGCACCGGTGACCGTCGCGGGTGGTGTCGCCACCTTGGCGCACACCTTCGACTCCGCGGGCAGCCACTCGATCACCGCGTCCTTCAGCGGCGCGCCGGGTTCCGCCCCCTCGACGGCAGCGGCCAAGACCGTCACGGTCACCGTTCCGGCGCCGAACGAGGCGACCACCACCACCACGCTGAACGCCCCGACCCCGGCCACCCAGAACCAGGCCGTGGCGCTCACCGCCACCGTCGCGCCCAGCCAGGCAGGCGGCACCGTGCAGTTCTTCGACGGGCTCACCGCGGTCGGCGCCCCGGTGCCGGTGGCGAACGGCACGGCGACGCTGTCGCACGCGTTCGGCTCGGTCGGCGCGCACGGCATCACCGCTGTCTACAGCGGCGCGCCCGGCTTCCTGAGCTCCACCTCCGACGCGCATGTGGTCAACGTGACCGCCGTCGGCACCCCCGGCGGGGGTAGCGGTTCGGCGGGCAGCATCTTCGGCTCCTGACCCCACCGCACGACCAACGGCGGGTGCGTCACTCCGGTGACGCACCCGCTGTTTCGTCTGGGTTCACGGGCTCCCCGCCCGCCGAGCGTGCAGTTGCCGTCGCAAACGTCGAGTGGGCGGCGGAGTTTGTGCACAGTCGACCGACTGACCCAGGACATGACGAAGGGGCACCCTCGCGCGAATCACGCGGGGATGCCCCTTCGGCCGGATGCGGGACGCGCCCCGCGCCCGGTCAGCTCTCTGCCAGCACCGGCATCTTGACGACCTGGCCCGCGTAGGACAGGCCTGCACCGAATCCGAGCAGCAGCGCGGTCGCGCCGGGCTGGACCTGGCCGGTGCGCAGCATCTTCTCCATGGCGAGCGGGATCGACGCCGCCGACGTGTTGCCGGTCTCGATGATGTCGTCGGCGACCGGGACGCCCTCGGGCAGGTCGATCGACCGGACGATGACGTCGTTGATGCGCAGGTTCGCCTGGTGCGGCACGAACGCGTCGAGCTGGTCGATCCGCACGCCTGCCCGGTCAAGGACCGTCTTGGCGATCTTGCCCATCTCGAAGGCAGCCCATCGGAAGACGGCGGTACCCTCCATGATGATCCAGGGCCGCTTCTGCGCCGGGTTCTGCGCAAAGTCGACCCAGTCCGGCTCCTGACGGATCGAGCGTCCCTGCGCGCCGTCCGAGCCCCACACCGTCGAGCTGATGCCGACCTCGTCGGACACGCCGATGACCACGGCGCCCGCGCCGTCGCCGAAGATGGCCCGCACGGACCGGTCGGTGGGCTCGGTCGAGTCGGTCATGCGGTCCACGCCGACCACGAGCACCTTGTTCGCGGTGCCGGCCCTGACCAGGTCCGAGGCCACCCCGACGGCGTAGCAGAAGCCCGCGCAACCCGCGGCGACGTCGAAGGCCGCCGGCCCGCCCGCGCCCAGCATGTCAGCGAGGATCGCGGCGCCCTGCGGCGTCTGGATGGGGTACGTGGACGTCGCCAGGATGACCACGTCCAGCTCCGCGGGCTCCACGCCCGACGCCGCCAGCGCGGCGCGCGCCGCGGACACCGACATATCGAGTACGGACTCCTCCGGGTGGGCCTTGGCGAATCGCCGCTCCTTGATACCCGTACGCGACTGGATCCACTCGTCGGTCGAGTCGATCGACTGGCAGATCTCCTCGTTCGTCACCACCCGCTCCGGCCGGTGCACACCGAGCCCCAGCATGGCGGTGTTGCGGATCTCGGTGGAGTTCGCGATCACTGCACCCATGGTCTATCTCCTCTAGTTCAAGTTTCGCTTCGGATGCTCTCGGGCGAAACCCACGAACTCTCCTCACTCGACACCGTAGCGCGCGGACAAACTGGACGGTGATCCAGTCCACAAGGGTGATGTAGTACACAACGACACACCGGCGGCCGGTCAGCTGCTATACCGCCAGCGCGCCGCGACGTCCGGGTGCGCCCGCACCCGGCTCTTCCACGCGTTCGCGCCGTAGGTGTCGAAGATGGGGTTGCCCGGGTCGGCGCTGACCCCGCGCGCCCGGGCGGCCAGATCCGCGGGCAGCGTCAGCACCGGCACCACCGCATCCAGCGCCGGGTTGAAGAAGTACGGCACCGAGATCCGGTCCGGCGAGCCCGGCGGCGCGAGCACCCGATGCCTGGTCGCGCGCAGGTATCCGGCCGTGGCCACCTCGAGCAGCTCGCCGATGTTGACGATGAACGCGCCCGGCAGCGGCAGCGCGTCGATCCAGCCGCCGCCGAGCCCCTCCACCTGCAACCCGCGCGACCCGGGCTCGACCAGCAGCAGGGTCAGCACGCCCGCGTCCTTGTGCGCGCCGACGCCCTGATCGCTCCCCGGCTCCGTTCCGTCCCCGACGCGACGGCCGGGGTAACGCACCACCTTGATCAGGGTCGCCGGGTCCGTCGCGAACGCCGGATCGAACACGTCGGCCCGCGCCCCCAGCGAGACGGCCCACTCACGCAGCAGTTCGAGACCCAGCCGCGACAGTTCGGCGTCCCAGCGGATGATCGTCTCTCGCAGTTCGGGCAGTGCCCGCGGCCAGCGGTTCGGCCCCTGCAGGTTCCAATAGCCGGCGGCGTCGGGGATCGCCTCGCGCTCGGGCCCGATGTCGATCTGTTCCCGCCAGTCGGTTCGCCCCTCGGTGAGCTCACCGCCGAGCCGGGTGTAGCCCCGGAAATGCGGGCTGCCGAGCATCTCGATCGACATCTTCTCCTCGACCGGCAACGCGAAGAACCTCCGGGCGACATCGAGGACCTCGTCGATCAGCACCCTCGGCACCCCGTGCCCGGTCAGGTAGAAGAAACCGACCTCGTGCGTCGCCCTGCGCAACCCCAGCCGCCCCCTGGCGCTGTTCAGTTCGCCGAAATCGACCACCGGCAACATGAATACAGCGTATCCCCGTGAATCCCTGCAATCCGGTCATGCCCTTACTACGATCGACAACGGCGTGTGCTTCGTGGCTCGCGCCTCAGGTAGGCCCGTTTCATGGTCCAACAGTCGCGGTAAACGTCGATGGGGTGGTGTGATCGTGGGAGCTTCCAAGAGAATCGTTCAGGCGTCTGCAATCGGGGCGGCGGCACTGCTCCTGCTCGCCGGTCCCGCTGCGGCAGATCCGAACACCGTGAACCCGATTCCGGGACTCAACGGGACAAACGGATTGCCCGTCCTGAACGGACGAACCTCGGCCGTCGCGCAGGCGACCGGGCTCCTCAGCCCGAATCGAACCCAGGACGCCAATGTCCTCGGCACCGACCTCGGCATCATGTGGGACAACGGCAACGGCGAGATCCTCACCGCCTTCGGCGATTCGGCCGGACTCGGCATCCCCAACCTGCTCAACGGCAGCCTCTGGTCCTGGCGGAGCAGCACCCTGTTCCGCAGCGCGGATCGAAATCTCGCCGACGGCATGACCTTTGACAGCTCACCGCGCGACTTCCTCGGCCAGGCCAAGGAACTGATCCCCAGCCCGAAGATCCCGTTCGTGGAGATCAGCCGCATCCCCACCGCGGGCGTGGCGGTGGACGGCGTGCAGTACATGTCGTTGATGTCGGTGAAGAACTGGGGCGAGCCGGGCAAGTGGGACACCAACTTCTCCGAGCTCGCCGTCTCCACCGACAATGGGGAGAACTGGACCGTCGCCCCCGAGACGAACCGCCCCGCCACCGCGGGCAACCGGAACTTCCAGATGAGCGCCTTCGTGAAGGACGGCGGCTTCGTCTACCAGTACGGCACCCCGCCGGGCCGCGGCGGACTCGTCCACCTGGCCCGGGTGCCGGAGAGGCAGATCCGCGACCTCGGCGCCTACGAGTACTGGAACGGCCACGAATGGAAGAGGGGCGACCCGAACGTGGCCGCACCCATCGTGTTCGGTGGCGTCGCCGAGCTGTCGGTGCAGTACAACCAGTTCCTCGGCCAGTACCTGATGCTCACCACCGACAACTTCAACTCGGTCGTGATGCGGCGCTCGCCGTCGCCCACCGGCCCCTGGGGCCCGCCCGAGGTGCTGCTCGAAGCCCGCGAGCTGCCCACCGCCTACGGCGCGTACATCCACCCCTGGTCCGCCGGACCCGACCTGTACTTCCTCACCACCGTGCATTCCAACTACAACGTGCTGTTGATGCGCACCACGCTCCATCGCTGATGTCCACCGCCGCCGGTCACACTCCGACGGATAGCGTCACAGCAATGGACGCACACGACTGGGACGTCAAGTACGCGGGCACCGAGCTGGTGTGGGGTGCGCCCGCCAACGCCGTGGTGATGGAGTTCGCGACCTCGCTCCCCGCCGGCCGGGCCCTTGACCTCGCATGCGGAGAGGGCCGAAATGCGTTGTGGCTGGCCACCCGTGGCTGGCAGGTCACCGCGGTGGACTTCTCCTCGGTGGCGCTCGAGAAGGCGGCGAGGGCCGCCGCCCCGCTGCCGCGGTCGGTCCGCGAACGACTCCGGTGGGGGCGGGGCGATGTGACGGAGATCGAATTCCCGCAGGATTATGACCTGGTTCTCGTCGTTTACCTGCATCTTTCCCGGAACGAGCGGCCGAAACTGCTGCGCCGGGCCGCGGCCGCGCTCCGGCCCGGCGGCACGCTGCTGATCCTCGGACACGACGCAACCAACGTCGCCGAGGGCGTCGGCGGGCCACAGGATATCGAGATCCTCTACACCCCAACAGAGTTGGTCGATGAGCTCGGCGACACGGTGATCCCGACCGTCGCGGAGAGGCGACACCGACACACCGAGGCGGGCACCGCGATCGACGCCCTGGTGGTCGGAATGCGGCCCCCTCTTGGCAGCTAACTGAATCCCGAGTAACATCGGCTAAGTTACCGACGAGTAGCTAACGGGAGAGTAAGAAGACATGGGCCATTACAAGAGCAACGTCCGTGACCTGGAGTTCAACCTCTTCGAGGTACTCGGTCTGGAGAAGCCGCTGAGCGAGGGCGCCTGGGGCGACCTGGACGCGGACACGATCCGCACCATGCTCGCCGAGGTCGCCAAGCTGGCCGAGGGCCCGCTGGGCGAGTCCTTCGCCGACGCGGACCGCAACCCGCCCGTCTTCGATCCCGAGACCCACACGCTGGCGCTCCCCGACTCCTTCAAGGCGTCCTTCAAGGCCATGTACGACGGCGAGTGGTACCGGATGGGCCTGCAGGAGGAGATCGGCGGCGTCCCCGCGCCCCGCGTCCTCGTCTGGTCCATCGCCGAGATGCTGCTCGGCGCGCAGCCTGCCGCCTTCATGTACGCCGCGGGCCCGTCCTTCGCGGGCGTGCTGTTCGAGAACGGCACCGACGAGCAGAAGAAGTGGGCCGAGGTCTGCGTCGAGCGCGGCTGGGGCGCCACCATGGTGCTCACCGAGCCGGATGCCGGCTCCGACGTCGGCGCAGGCCGCACCAAGGCGATCAAGCAGGACGACGGCACCTGGCACATCGAGGGCGTCAAGCGGTTCATCACGTCCGCCGTCTCCGACGACCTGTTCGAGAACACCTTCCACCTGGTCCTGGCCCGCCCCGAGGGCGCAGGACCGGGCACCAAGGGCCTGAGCCTGTTCTTCGTGCCGAACACCCACTTCGACTTCGAGACGAACGAGATGGGCGAGCGCAACGGCGTCTTCGTCACCGGCGTCGAGCACAAGATGGGCCTCAAGGCCTCCGCCACCTGTGAGCTCACCTTCGGCGGCCACGGCATCCCCGCGAAGGGCTGGCTGGTCGGCGAGGTGCACAACGGCATCGCGCAGATGTTCGACGTCATCGAGCACGCCCGCATGATGGTCGGCACCAAGGCGATCTCCACCCTCTCGACCGGCTACCTCAACGCGCTGGCCTATGCCAAGGAGCGCGTCCAGGGTGCCGACCTGACCCAGATGACCGACAAGGCGGCGCCCCGCGTCACCATCACCCACCACCCGGACGTCCGTCGCGCCCTCGCGATGCAGAAGGCGTACGCGGAGGGCCTGCGCTCGGTGTACCTCTACACCGCCGCACACCAGGACGAGGTGACCGCCAAGCTGGTCTCCGGCGCCGACAAGGACGTGGCGTTCCGCGTCAACGACCTGCTGCTCCCGATCGTCAAGGGCGTCGGTTCCGAGCGGGCTTACCAGTACCTGACGGACAGCCTCCAGACCCTCGGCGGCTCGGGCTTCCTGCAGGACTACCCGATCGAGCAGTACATCCGCGACGCGAAGATCGACTCGCTGTACGAGGGCACCACCGCGATCCAGGCGCAGGACTTCTTCTTCCGCAAGATCGCCCGCGACCGTGGCGTCGCGCTGGCCCACGTGGCCGGCGAGGTCAAGAAGTTCCTCGAGCGTGAGGACGCGGACAACCGCCTCAAGTCGGAGCGCGCGCTGCTCGCCACCGCACTCGAGGACGTCCAGACGATGGCCGCGACCCTGACCGGGTTCCTGATGGGCGCGCAGGAGCAGACCACCGAGCTGTACAAGGTCGGCCTCAGCTCCGTGCGGTTCCTGATGTCGGTCGGCGACCTGCTCATCGGCTGGCGCCTGCTGGAGCAGGCCGAGATCGCCATCAAGGCGCTCGATGCCGGTGCCGCCGACAAGGACAAGGCGTTCTACGAGGGCAAGATCGCCACCGCGTCCTTCTTCGCGAAGAACGTGCTGCCCGAGCTGACCGCGAGCCGCGGCATCATCGCGAACACCGACAACGACATCATGGAGCTCGACGAAGCCGCGTTCTAAGCGCTTCGGGTAGCAACCCAGAGACCACAACGGCACTGCCGCGCACCGACCCTTCGGTGCGCGGCAGTGCCGTTTCCGTCACGTCCGGCGCACGTCGATGTGTATGTGCTGCGCCGCGAACTCCCGCACCGCGTCCTGCTTCGCCTCGAGCGGGCAGTCCATCGGCAGGCGGCGCATCGCCCAGGGCATCACGCTCACGTCGGTGACCCCCACCGCGGCCAACTCCGTGTAGTCGTGGGTCGCGACACCGGACGCCTGGATCTCGAAGGGCCGGTCGTCGGTGCCGTACTCGGCGCGCAGTTCGCCCAATCGCGTGATCGTCTTGACGAGTTCGTCGAAGGCCATCAGCGCGGACGTCCAGCCGTCGCCGACGCGGGCTGCCCGCGATAGTGCCGCGTTGGTGTGACCGCCGACGTAGATCGGGACCCGACGGGTGGGTGCGGGGCTGATCTGCAGTCGGTCGAAGTCGAAGAACTCGCCGTGATATTCGACCATCCCGCCGGCGAGCACCGCCGTGATGACGTCGATCATCTCGTCGACGCGGGCGCCGCGACGCCGGTACGGCACGCCGCACCATTCGAATTCCTCCGGCGCCCATCCGACGCCGACGCCGAGTTCGAAGCGGCCCCCGGTGAGGTTCGCGACCGACCCGATCTGCCGGGCCAGCAGCAACGGGTTGCGGGAGCCCAGTTTGAGCACGTTGGTGCGGAACGCGATGGTCTCGGTCACCGCACCCATCGCCGCGGCCGCGATGAGCGGATCGACGAAAGGCGACTCCTCGTTCCACATCCGCGCTCCGTCGGCGGTGTACGGGTAGTCGACGGCCGCCTTCTCCATGAAGAACAGCGAGTCCGGCAGGTTGACGGCGGCGAAGCCGCACTGCTCAGCGGTCTGCGCCAGCGGCAGCAGCTGATCCAGAGGGACCATGGCAACGGCTAGGGAGAACTTCATGAGGGCAGCCTGATCGCTCGGCCTCGCCAGGTCGGCGCCCGTCCCACCCACCGGAAGGCGTCACTCGTGCAGCCATTGACAACAGGCGTTGTCATCCTGCATGTTTAGCCTTGTGACGAACACTCGATCGGCCGTCCCGGAACGGTTCATGCGGGATCCGATCTCCGCGGGCCGGGTGGCGGCACCCCTGCGACTGTTCCTCGGCGCGGCGCCGGATCCCACCTACGAGGAGCGGGACCGACTCGGCCGGGCGCTGATGGAGCGCGACGAGCCGGGCGACGCGCTCGTCCGGGCGGTCCGCGAGGACCACGCCGTGTCCATGCCGATGTTCCGCGAGGCCCTCGAACGCGGCATCGACTCGATGCCCGATGCACCGGAACCGTTGCGGGAGTTCTTCGCGACGCTGTCCCGGACCCCCGACTGGCTGGACGAGCAGAAGCTGGCGCACGGGGCGCGGGTGCTGCGGCGCGCGGGACTGGACGCGTCGCTGGTCCTGGGCTACGGCTCACTGCTGGGCGGCTACAACAACTCGGGGCCGCTTCCGGTCCTGATGGCGTCGGGCAAACTCACCGGCGAACAGGCGCTCCGACGAGTGTCCGAGACCAGCGTGTGGTGGCGCGCCGTCACCGCACCGGGTGGGCTCGATCGGGGCGGTGAGGGCTGGAAACTCACCGTGCACGTGCGAGCGATGCACGCGTTCCTCAACTACCAGCACGAACAAGACCCGGCCTGGCGCAGCGACCGACTCGGCCTGCCGATCAACCAGTTCGACCAGGCGGGCACCCTCGGGCTGTTCTCGACCACCTTCCTGATCCACACCCGCGTGCTCGGCGTCCGGTACTCCGAGCGGGACGCCGACGCCGCCATGCACCTGTGGTGCTACGTCGGCTGGCTGATGGGCGTGGACGAGCGTTGGCTGCCGTTCACGGAGGCCGCGGGCCGGCGGATGATCTATCACATCGGGACCGCGTCACCGGCCGCGGACGCGAACAGCCTCGCCCTCGCGAAGTCACTGATCGACTCACCGAAGCTGATCCGCCACAAGAACTTCCAGCGGATCCGCCGCACCTATGACTACGAGCGCGGACTGAGCCTGGCCACCACGCTGCTCGGCCCCGCGGGGGTGATCGCGCTCGGGGTGCCGATGCGGCCGCCCTGGTACCCGCTGTGGCGGATGGTCGCGAACACGGTCAAGCACCGCGGCATCTCGCGACTGCCCGGCGGGCAGCGGTGGGTCGACGCCCGCGCCGATCGACAGTTGGAGGACGCGCACCGCCGACTACTCGGCGGCGAGCGCCCGCCGATCGGACGGATCACCCATTCGGAGTGAGCCGACGGCGGTGGACGCCTGGTCCGCTATTCACACTTGACGATGGGCACCGGGTCGTACTTGACCGTCCGGGTCTTGCGCGAGATCTCCTGCCCCGTGACGTGATCGGTGATCACCCTGGTGTCGCTGGTGGTGAAGCCCTTCGCGCCGCTGGAGGCGATACAGCCCTCCCCCTTGGGCAGGGTCACCGTGTTCGGGTCGGTGGGGGCGTACCGCTCCCCCGGGATCGATTCCACGTCCACGGTCTTGGTGCCCCACAGCCGCACCGTCACGTCGGAGCCGGTCCCGACGGCCTGGATCAGCACGCCGGTCGGCGAGGTGTTCGTGAACTCCAGATCGATGGCGCCCTCGAACACGGTCGCCTCCCTGGCCGCGGGGTACCGGGAGATGTAGTAGCTGTGCTCGGTGTGGCCCGCATCTTCCATGCCCGCGAAGTACGAGGCGTTGTAGAGCGTCGTGGCGAGCTGGCTGATGCCGCCGCCGACGGCCTTCGCGGGACGGCCGTTGTTGATCACGCCGGACTCGACGTATCCCTCCGCCGACCCACGCGGGCCGGTGTGTCCGTTGAGGGAGAACGTCTCCCCCGGCTTGACCAGCGCACCGTTGATCTCGCTCGCCGCCAGACGGATGTTGACCCCGGACGCGTACTCGAAACCGCCGCTGGTGAACTCGCCGATGACCTCGCGGATCCCGAGCTTGTCCGCGGCCGCCGTGGTGAGCGCGGGCGGTTTCTGTTCGTAGACCGCCGCCGTGGTGCGCGGGCCCGTCTCCGCCAGCAGCGCGGGCAACTGCTCGAGGGTCTTGCGCCACTCGATCACGTCGCCGGTCACCGCGGGCACCACGGTCGGGGCGCCGCCGGCCAAGCTGAACGACGCGTCCTTGGGCTGAACCTCGGTGCCGACGAGTTGCGGCGCCAGCAGCCCGATCGCCGCGTCGACGTTGTAGTGGGGAGCGAGTCCGCCATTCCCGTCGGGGGCGAAGGTGAGCACGCCGCCCACCTGCTCCCGGCGCAGCACAGCTGACTTACCGTCCCGGCCGGTCACCACGAGATCCGTCGCCACCGCAGGCGTCGCGACCTCGGACATCGCCCGGTCCACGCCGTCCTGGCCGACGGAGACGGCCACGACGCTCACCGGCAGCTCAACACCGTCGATATTCGCCCAGTTCTCGGCGAAGGCGGTCTCCGCGGCCGGTCCGTCGAGAGTCTGGCCCTGCCGGGGGGTGACCGCGATCGGCGTCGCCCCCTCGAACACCACATTGCCCTCGAGCGGCGCGCGGTCGGTCTGCATCCGGAGCCCGTCGATCGCCTCGGTCAGCTTCACCGGATCGGCGGTGGAGACGACACCGATCTCACGCTCGGAGAACAGCGAGGCCACCCTGGTGATCGGGTTCAGCGGTTGCGACCCGGCCCGGTCCAGCGTGGCGGACCAGTCGACGGCGACGCCCGCCTCGCTCGGCACGATCTCGGCCTGCACCTCGCCCGCCCGCACCGCGACGGGCCGCTCGGCCCGTGGCCCGATCTGCGCTCGCAGCTTCGCCTCCGCGTCGGTGGTGCTCAGCCCGCCGATGTCGACGCCTGCGACCGTGACTCCGCGCGGGACCGAATCGCCTGCCAGAACGTAGTCCGCCCCGTACGCTACGAGCCCGGCCGCGGCCAGCGCCGCGGCACCGATCGCGATCTTGACGAGCGGGGATCGGCCCGGCGATCCGGGCTGCGGCGACACGGGCGCTGTCGGCGGCGAGGGTGGCGTCGGCGGCGAGGGTGGCGGTGACGCGGGCGGCGGTGACGCGGGACCGGACGGCGGGACGGGCGGGGTCGGGGGCGTGGCGGCCCCGTCTACCTGGGCCTGAGCTGGGCGCTCGATTCGCGTGGTCGGTGCGTCGGATTCCGCATCCTGGTCGTGGACTACGCGGACCGTCTGGGCACCATCGGCGTCGCCGACGGCATGGCCGGGCACCTGCCCGCCCTCTTCGGTCGGGGGTACGTCATGCCCGTTCGCATGCCTACCGATCCCGCCGTTACCGTCCGTCACCCTGGCCCCTCCTACCGAATTGCCGCTGGGCCAACCGCCTGGTCTCCGGGGTTCAGCCTAACGCGGCCCTCGTGGGGGTGCCGATTCGTAGTCCCTGCCTGCTAGGACTGCAGTCGCGTTTCCGACTCGGCGGAACGATCGGTGTGCAGGTGTGCGGCCACCGCGTGGTAGCGCCAATACCAATCGTCTTCATCCCGAACGGGCGGCCGGACAACGGGAGGTCCGACCGGTTCGCGCGTTTCCGCATCATCGCCGCGAATGGGGAACGCGAGCACCGTGCCCGGCCGAGTGCGGGGACTTACCTGACACCGACGCGCCGCGTCTCGAACCTGTACGGATTCCATGCCTGGTCATCGCCGGACACCGAGGGCGCGTTACCACGAATCGCTCAGCAGCACGTCAACTTTCGCGAAAATTGTTGGTCGGACGTCCAACCAGTACCCGACCGCAGATACAGGTAGTCCCGCATTGCAACCGGGTCGGGGGTCAGGCTGCAACGCGGGACTACACGGCTATCGTGCCGACCTACGGGACGCGTTACAAATCGGTTCCAGAATGTCTCGGAGTCGTCCCATCATTCGGGAACTGCCGGTTCACAAGGGTCGACCGGCGGTCGCTACGGGCGGATCAGAACGTCCAGGCCACGCTGGAAGTCCGCAACCCGCCGCTCCAAGGCGTGATGACCACCGTTGACAAGCTCGGACACCCGGACGATCCCCGCGGAGTCGGCGACCTGGTTGAGGCTCCTCGACTGCCAGTACCAGACGGCGGTGGTGAACGCGTTCTCCGGCGCCTCGACGAGCTCGGGGTGCGCGACGAAGTCGACGCCCGTGAACTGGCTCAGGCTCTCGTAGTTGTAGCGGCCGGTGATCTGGATGGCGCCGCGACCCTTGTAGCGCTCACCGTCGCCCGCCTGGGTGTTTCCGAGGTCAGCCCGACCCTCGTAGGCGCGGCCGGATGCATACTCCTCGAACGTCCGGAACGAGTCGGATTCGACGGCGAGCTGCGCGATGAACGCCGCCTGGCGTACGGGGTTGTCGATTCCGCCGCGCTCCATCGCCGCGTTCAGTGGTGCGACGTACTCGGCGACCTTCTCCGCGGGCATGCCTGGCACGATGCGTGCCAGCTCGTCGGGGGTGACCGCGGCAGGCGCCGGGGCAGGCGGCTGCGGCGCGGGCTCGGCCACGGCTTCCTGGTCGGCGGGACCCTGCTCCACCGCAGGCGAAGCCTCAGCCCGCGGGGGCGCAGACGGGGCGAGGGGACCGTAGAACCCGGCAGGCACGGGGGCGGCGGCGACGGAACCACCAGGTCCGATGACGGCGGCCCCTGCGGCTATCAGTGTTGCGGCAGCGAGGGCGGCCCCGAGATGGCGCGAACGTGAAACGTACAAGGTCGTGCTCCATGATTCGGCCGAACGATGGTTCGGTCTCCGGTGCCCGCGGGCGTTACCGAGAGGACGTCACCGTCCCGCCAGGGTCACCATCACGCAGCAATAAGGTCACAACCAGGTAACGTCGCAGTTCGCCGCTTTTCAACCAAAAGAGACGAGCATCACATAAGGATGTCGGCGTGTCGGTCTCGCTTTCGACGGCGCGGTCGCATATAAGCGATCCCCTGAGCCCAGCCGTCCCCGACACGGGCACCACGGCGGGACCCCGCACCCGATGCGACCGCATCGAGTCACCGCAGACTGCTCTAATATTGCTGTGCTGCAACATTATTGATCAAATGCGCCGCCCTGGATCGATGGCCCGGGTGGCCACTACCCCTGGCCCGTTCGACGGGCGGCGGCGGCATTTCCTGCGTCGTCACCCGACCGGTGCGCGCGACGCCGTCGCGACCTTCCGGCGGCGATACCAGGCGCCCGGTTCGTGTGCGACGCCACAGCCGCCCTCGCGGCCCGTCACCGCGGATTCCAGCGCCGTTCCGTGACACATCCGAGACCGGGCACCCCATCGCCGCCTCCAAGGCGGGCGCGATCAACTCTCACGGGGACAAGAAAGACGCACGGTCTCGGATCAGCGTGATCCGAGACCGTGCGTCGAAGTTGTTCCGGTGGCTACCGCTCGATGATCGCGGTGACACCCTGGCCGCCTGCCGCGCAGATCGAGATCAGGCCACGACCGGATCCCTTCTCCGCGAGCATCTTGGCCAGCGAGGCCACAATCCGGCCGCCGGTCGCCGCGAACGGGTGTCCGGCGGCGAGCGAGGAGCCGTTGACATTGAGCTTGCTGCGGTCGATGGAGCCGAGCGCGCCGTCGAGGCCGAGTCGTTCCTTGCAGTACTCGTCGGACTCGAAGGCCTGCAGCGTCGCCAGGACCACGGAGGCGAACGCCTCGTGGATCTCGTAGTAGTCGAAGTCCTGCAGGGTCAGCCCGTTGCGGGCCAGCAGGCGCGGGATCGCGTAGGTCGGCGCCATCAGCAGCCCGTCACCACCGTGCACGTAATCGACCGAGGCGGTCTCCGAGTCGACCAGGTGCGCGAGCACCGGCAGGTTCCGCTCGGCGGCCCACTCGTCGGTGGACAGCAGGGCCGCGGACGCGCCGTCGGTGAGCGGGGTGGAATTGCCCGCGGTCATCGTCGCGTCGCCCAGCTTGGTGCCGAACACCGGCTTGAGGGTGGCCAGCTTCTCCACCGTCGAGCCCGGCCGCAGGTTGTCGTCGCGGGTCAGCCCGAGGAACGGGGTCACCAGGTCGTCGAAGAATCCGCGGTCGTACGCGGCCGCCATGTTGCGGTGGCTGGCCGCGGCCAGCTCGTCCTGGTCCTCGCGCCGGACGCCGAACTCCTTGGCCGTGATCGCCGCGTGGTCGCCCATCGACATCCCGGTGCGGGGTTCGCCGTTGCGCGGGATCTCGAGGCCAAGCATGGAGGGACGCACGTTGCCCAGCAGCTTGATCCGGTCACCGGTGGTCTTGGCGCGGTTGATCGAGAGCATGAACTCCCGCATCGCGTCGTTGACGCCGATCGGGGCGTCGGAGGTGGTGTCGACGCCGCCGCCGACGCCCGCCTCGATCCGGCCCGAGGCGATCGCGTCGCCGACCGCGATGATCGACTGCAGGCCGGTGCCGCACGCCTGCTGCAGGTCGTAGGCAGGGGTGTACGGGCTCAGCGAGCTGCCGAGGACGCTCTCCCGCATCAGGTTGAAGTCGCGACTGTGCTTGAGCACGGCGCCGCCGACCACCATGCCGAGCTGCTCACCCTGCAGGTTGAAGCGGCTCACCAGTCCGTCGAGCGTCGAGGTGAACATGTCCTGGTTCGATGCCTGCGCGTACGCCTTGTCGGAACGGGCGAAGGGGATGCGGTTGCCGCCGACGATGGCGACGCGGCGAAGCTGCTTGCCACCCGCGCTCGGGGCTGCGGCGGCCGGCTTCTTGCTGGTTCGGGCTCTGGTGGTCACGTCGGTCTCCATGTATGTGGGATCCTGCCTCGACATCTAACTTACTCCAGAGTAAGTTAGATGTCGACACCGCACCCGAAATCCGGGTGCCCGATAGCGACAAAGAAGGTGGACCGTGGCAGCCAGCAAGGGCGCTCCCGACCTCTACTCCCAGTTCCTCTCGTCCGCGCCGGGCGCGTTCATCGCCAAGCAGGCCGGACTCCCCCAGCCCGAGAACCTGCGCCGCTACAAGGCGGGCGAGCCCCCGCTGGCAGGGCCGGTGCTGATCGGCGGCAAGGGCCGACTGGTCGAGCCACTGCGGAACCTGCTCTCCGATTACACCTTCGCGCAGCCGCACGACGACAGGTACGGCGCGCTGGTCTTCGACGCCACCGGCATCGGCCAGGTCACCGAGCTGGTCCAGCTCTTCGAGTTCTTCCAGCCGGTGATCCGCAACCTGGCACCCAGCGCCCGCGTCGTGGTCCTCGGCACCACCCCGGAGGAGGCCGCAGGCGTCGACGAGCAGATCGCCCAGCGCGCCCTCGAGGGCTTCACCCGCAGCGTCGGCAAGGAGGTCAAGCGCGGCGCGACCGCACAGCTGGTCTACGTCTCGCCGAAGGCCGCGGCCGGGCTGTCCGGTGTCGAGTCCACCCTGCGCTTCCTGCTCTCCGCCAAGTCGGCGTTCGTCGACGGCCAGGTCATCCGGGTCGGCGCCGCCGACTCCGTGGCCCCGGCATCCTGGGACCGGCCGCTCGAGGGCAAGGTCGCGGTCGTCACCGGCGCGGCCCGCGGCATCGGCGCGACCATCGCCGAGGTGCTCTCCCGCGACGGCGCGCACGTGGTGTGCGCGGACATCCCGGCCGCGGGCGAGGCGCTGTCGGAGACCGCGAACAAGGTCGGCGGCACCGCGCTGGCCCTGGACGTCACCGCGGACGACGCCGCCGAGAAGCTGGCCGCGCACCTGCTCGAGCGGCACGGCGGCGCCGACATCATCGTGCACAACGCGGGTATCACCCGCGACAAGACGCTCGCGAACATGGACGATGCCCGCTGGAACATGGTGATCGCCGTGAACCTGCTCGCCCCGCAGCGGATCACCGACACCCTGCTCGCCAAGGGTGCACTGAAGAATGGTGGACGGGTCGTCGACGTGTCCTCCATCGCGGGCATCGCGGGCAACCGCGGCCAGACCAATTACGGCACCTCCAAGGCGGGCGTCATCGGCCTCGTCCAGGCCACCGCCCCGGTGCTGGCCGAGAAGGACATCACCATCAACGCCGTCGCGCCCGGCTTCATCGAGACCGCGATGACCGCGGCCATCCCGTTCGTCACCCGTGAGGGTGGACGCCGGATGAGCTCGCTGCTGCAGGGCGGCCAGACCGTGGACGTCGCCGAACTGGTCGCGTACTTCGCCAGCCCCGCATCCAACGCCGTCACCGGCCAGGTCGTGCGGGTGTGCGGCCAGTCCCTGATCGGCGCCTGATGTCCACGCGGAAGGGAGGTCTCGTGCAACTGACGGAGCAGCCCAAGACGCTCGAGATCTACGCCCGCGCGGCGCTCGGCGCGCTGCCCGTCGTCGGCAAGTCGGGCATCGGCCGCAGCCTGCCGAAGCAGACCCTCGCCCTGGCGGGGCTGCGGGTGGACCCGGACAACCTCGCCGCGTACGCGCGGGTGTGCGGGCTGCGGTTCGGCGACACCCTGCCGATCACCTACCCGTTCACGCTGGTCTTCCCGACCGTGATGAAGCTGATGGTCTCGTCCGAGTTCCCTTTCCCGGCAATCGGTTCCGTCCACACGGAGAACGTGATCGAGCAGCTGCGCCCGATCTCGGTCAGTGAGCCGCTGGATCTGAAGGTGCGCGCGGAGAACCTCCGCAGGCACCCGAAGGGCACCCAGGTGGACCTCGTCAGCGAGGTGTCGGTCGGCCGCGAGCTGGTGTGGCGGCAGGTCAGCACCTTCCTGAAGATGCACCCGACCGGTGAACCGAAGGAGCCGAAGCAGGTACACGCGGACGAGGTGCCGCCGCCGCCGATGCGCACGCTGCGGGTCGATCAGTCGACCATCAGCCGCTACGCCGCGGTGTCCGGCGACCGCAACCCGATCCACGTGTCCTCGCTCGGAGCCAAGGCGTTCGGGTTCCCGCGCACCATCGCGCACGGGATGTGGAGCGCCGCAGCGGTGCTCGGCGCCGTCGAGGGCCGGATCGCGGACACGGCCACCTACACCGTCAAGTTCGGCAAGCCGATCGTGCTGCCCGCGACGGTGAACGTCTACGCCGACGAGGTCACGACCGGCACCGGCTGGGACCTGGCGATGCGTCACCCCAAGAAGGGCTACCCGCACCTGACCGCGACCCTGCGGTAAAGGCGGCTCCGCCGCCTGTGCGCGGTTGACGGGTCTCTGGACCCGTCAACCGCGCACGGGCGCGTCAGCGCTTCTTGCCCGCGAGCCCGCGCCAGGCCAGGTTCTCGAGCAGATCGGCCGCGGCGTCGACGGCGATCTCCCCGCCGGCGATCCGGTCCGCGACGGCCTCGCCCGCACCGACCAGGGCCACGGCCATGATGGAGAAGTCGGTCCCCTCGTCGGGATCCTTCGTGCTCGATTCGAGCAGCTTCGCGGTGAGCTCGATCAGCCGGTCGCGGGAACCGCGAACCTGGCCCGCGAAAGCCTGCTGACCGATCGCCTGCCGGTACAGCACCATCCAGGACGACCGGTTCTGATCGACGAAGCCGAGAAACCCGACCAGGGCGGCGCGCAACTGTTCGCGCGGGGACAGGTTCGGGTCGCCAGCGGGCGTGATCGCCTCGACGAAACGCAGGCCCTCGCGGTGGATGCACGCCGCGAACAACTCCTCCTTGGAGCCGTAGTACAGGTACAGCATCGGCTTGGAGATCTGCGCGGCTGCGGCGATGGCGTCCATCGACGTGTCGTGAAAACCGTTGACGGAGAACACCTCGACCGCGGCGTCGAGCATCTGCTGCTCGCGAACCGCCCGAGGGAGCCGCTTGGTCCCGCCAGCCATGTGTCCTCCAGAGGTAAGACCCTTTATCTTACTCTAGAGTAAGTAAATCGATAGGTGTCCAATATTCTGCCGGACCCACGCGGCGTGCCTGCCAGCGGCCCTGGGCGGCCGGCACGCAACTAGCAGGTGACGACGCCCTTGGCCCGCGCCACCCGCAGCACGGATGCGTCCACCTGCTGCTGACCGAGGCTGCCCGACGCCACCAGCGACTCGAGGTGGTCGAGCACCTCGGGCACCTCGTCCGTGGTCAGCCACAGCGCGACGTCCGCGCCTGCCGTCAGCGCCGCCGCCACCGCCTGCGGGGTGTCCATCCGGTCGGTGATCGCCCGCATGCCGCTCAGGTCGTCGGTGAAGATCGGTCCGTCGAAGGCGGGCGCACCGTAGCCCGACCCGGTACGCAGCAGCGTCATCGCCGCCGGGCTGATGCTCGCGGGCACCCCAGCCGCGGTCAGCCCCGGCACCTCGAGATGCCCGACCATCGCCCCGACCCCGGTGGTCACCAGGGTCCGATACGGCACCAGGTCGCGGGTCTGCAGCTGATCCAGCGGCGGCGTGGTGACGGCACCGGTGTGCGAATCACCCGACCCCGCACCGTGTCCCGGGAAATGCTTGATCACCGGCAGCACGCCCGCGTCGCGCATGCCGCGCGCGTAGGCGCCTGCGTACTCGGTGACCACCGCCGGGTCGTCGCTGAACGAGCGGTCCCCGATCACGGAATCCGCGGGCTGGCTGCTGACGTCCACGACGGGGGCGTAGTTGACGGTGATACCGAGGCCCTTGAGGCCCCGGCCCCGCTCCAGTGCCATCTCGTAGGTCTGCTCGGGCGTCATCGTCGCGGCCACCGTGCGGGCAGGCGGATCCTCGCCGAGCAGGTCCGCGACCCGCGACACCCGGCCGCCCTCCTCGTCGATGCTCACCATCAGCGGCACCTTCGCGACCGCGGACACCTGCGGCACCTGCTTGCCCGCCAGCATCGACTCGTCGGTCCAGCTGCCGATGAAGATGCCGCCGATCTGCTCGGCCCGCACCACGTCCACCGCGTCGGCGGTGCCGGTCACGCCGACGTTGAGCAGCTGCGCCAGCTTCTGCCGCGGCGTCAACGTGGCGAGGAAGTCGGCCCCGCAGGACGCGGCCGCGACCTTGTCTCGCGCCGCGTCCACCTGGGTGCCGGACGGGGTGGGCGCGGCGGGCTCCTGCGACACCGTCTCCTCGGCCGCCGATGGCTGCACCTCGGGCGCCGAATTGCCGCACCCGGCCACCATCGCCAAACCGAACAGCAGGGCCAGGACACGGGTCGAACGGGCGCGGGTCACGGGTACGAGCCTATGCCAGCCGACCCCGCGCGGGCGCCGCCAGCGGGTAGCCTGACAGTAGATCGCCCCCTGAAACGAGGAGGTCTCGATGCCCGCAGATCTGATGCTCATCGCCTACGACGGCTCGGACAACGCCAAGCGTGCAATCGAATACGCCGGCCGCTTTCTCAGCGCCGAGCGGGCCGTCGTGATCACCGCCTGGGAACCGATGGTGCGCCAGGCCGCGCGGATGTCGGGGCTGTCCGGGGTGATGCAGCCGGAATGGGTGCCGGACGCCGACTCCGAGGACATCGCCCTGACCGACGCCAAGACCACCAACATCGAGGGCCTCGACCTGGCACGCGGAGCGGGTCTCAACGCGGAGGGCCGGACGGTGGAGTGCGTGACCACGATCTGGACCACCATCGTCGAGTCCGCCGACGAGCTGAACGCCGACATCATCGTCACCGGCACCCGCGGCACCACCGGACTGCGGTCGCTGCTGCAGTCCTCGGTGGCCGACCATGTGCTGCGGCACAGCCACCGACCGGTGCTGATCGTTCCGCCTGGCAGGTAGCGGCACGGCCGGGCAGGCCGTCGCGCGGGCGCCGGACTATCGTCGTGAACCGATGGACGGTTTCCTGCTCTCCCGCGCCGACCGGACCCTGCGTACCTCCGGGAGCCGGGAACGGTTCCACGAAATCGACGCCGCCGCCGAGGCTCTCGAACGCCGTCGGGTGCCGCTCGTCGTCGGCGCGCTGCAGTTCGACCCCGCCCAGCCTGCCGCGCTGACCGCCCCGGCCAGCGCGCGTTTCACCGAGGGCCCGTGGCGGCCGGATTCGCTGCCCGCCCTGCCGACCGTGCGGCTCACCGAGGAACTGCCCGCACCGGCGGAGCACCTGCGACGGGTGGCCCGCCTGATCGACCGGCTCCGCGACGGCGAACTGCAGAAGGTGGTCGCGGCGCGGTCCGTGACGCTGTCGGCGACCGAGCCCATCGAGCCGTGGTCGCTGCTGGCCCGGCTGGTGTCGCGGGACCCCGCGGGCAACGGCTTCGGCGTCGACCTGTCGCCCGCAGGCGACGGCTACGCCGGGCACGCGCTGGTCGGGGCGAGCCCCGAACTGCTGCTGCGGCGCACCGGCCGCGACGTCGAGTGCTTCCCGCTGGCCGGCACCGCCCCGCGCCGCGCCGACCCCGACGAGGACCGCGCCGAGGGAGAGCGGCTGCTGGCGTCCGCGAAGAACAGGTCCGAGCACGCCTTCGTCACCGACTGGATCCGCGCCGTCCTCGAGCCGGTCTGCACCGACCTGACCGTGCCGCCATCGCCCCGGCTGATCGGCACCCCCGCGGTCTGGCACCTGGGCACCCCGATCGCGGGCGTGCTGCGCGATCCGGCGCCGTCCGCGCTGGAGCTGGCCCGGCTGCTGCATCCGACCCCGGCCGTCGGCGGCACCCCCACCAGCGGCGCGATCACCGCGATCCGCGAGTTCGAGGAGCCACGCAGGTTCTACGGCGGCGCGGCCGGCTGGTGCGACGGCGACGGCGACGGCGAATGGGTGGTCGCCATCCGCTGCGCCGAGATCGACGCGGGCGGGCTGCGCGCGCGGGCCTGGGCGGGCGGCGGCATCGTGGCCGCCTCCGACCCCGACTCCGAGCTGGCCGAGACCTCGGCCAAGCTCCGCACCCTGCTCGGTGCGCTCGGCGTCGACCCGGTGCCAGCCGGGGACGGCGCGTAACCGGTAAGCGAACCCGACCGTCAGGTTCCAGGTGATACCTTGACGCGAGACGTTTCCGGTCAGCAGTAGCAAATGGGAGATCCGAGATGAAGTTCCTTGTCCCCGGTGTGGCAAGCGCAGTGATCGGTGCGGTGCTCGGTCTGGGCGCTGTCTTCGGAATTACCGCGGCCGCGTCGGACAACACTCGTCCGGACATCGACCGCAGCGGCAACGCCGATTCCTCCCTGCTGAACCAGGTTGAGTACGGCAGCCGTTAAGAACGCTGGAAGCGCGAGTTCCCGCACTCCTTCTGTCTTGGCGTCCGAGGCGCCGAACAACGCCCCACTGACCCGTCGGTGGCTGTTCGGCGCCTCCGCCATAGCGTTTCTTCTGGCGTTCCTGCAGGCCCCCGGCCGGCTGGTCGCCGACACCAAGTACGACCTCACCCAGAACCCGATCGGGTTCCTCGAGCGTGCCTCGCACCAGTGGAGTAGTCAGGCACCGCTCGGCCAGGTGCAGAACCAGGCCTACGGCTACTTCTTCCCGCACGGCGCGTTCTTCAGCCTCGGCGAGCTCGCGCACATCCCGCCGTGGATCACCCAGCGGATCTGGTGGGCGCTGCTGCTCATCGCCGGATTCTGGGGCATCATCCGCGTCGCCGAGGCGCTCGGCATCGGCAGCCGCAGCTCCCGGATCATCGCCGCGGTCGCGTTCGCGCTCTCGCCCCGGGTCCTGACCACCCTCGGGTCGATCTCCTCCGAGACGCTCCCGATGATGCTGGCGCCGTGGGTGCTGCTCCCGGTGGTGCTGGCGACTACGTCGCCCGTGAGTCCTTCCGGCCCCCACGGGGACCAGAAGTACTCACAGTCGCGGCTGGCCGCGCAGTCGGCGGTCGCGGTCGCGCTGATGGGCTCGGTCAACGCGGTGGCCACCGCGGCCGCGTGCCTGGTGGCCGCCCTGTGGTGGGCCGCGCACCGCCCGAACCGGCGGTGGTGGACCTTCACGGCGTGGTGGATCCCGCTGTGTCTGGTCGCGACGGTGTGGTGGATGGTGCCGCTGCTGCTGCTCGGCAAGGTCAGCCCCCCGTTCCTGGACTACATCGAGTCCTCCGGCGTCACCACCCAGTGGACGAACCTGGCGGAGGTGCTGCGCGGCACCGACAGCTGGACGCCGTTCGTCTCGCCCGAACGGATCGCGGGCGCGGTGCTGGTCACCCAGCCCGCCGCGGTCCTCGCCACCGGGCTGATCGCCGCCGCAGGGATGGCCGGGCTCGCGATGCGCTCGATGCCGGCCAAGGGCAGGCTGGCGCTGATCCTGTTCGTCGGGCTGGCAGGCCTGGCCGCCGGCTACGTCGGCGACCTCGGCTCCCCCATCGCCGAGCAGGTCCGACTGTTCCTCGATTCCGGCGGCGCCCCGCTGCGCAACGTGCACAAGCTCGAGCCGCTGGTCCGGCTGCCGCTGGTCCTCGGCCTCGCGCACCTGCTCGCGAAGGTCCCGCTGCCGGGATCGGTCCCCCGCGCCCGCTGGAGAACCGCGGTCGCGCACCCCGAGCGCGAGCCGATGATGGCGCTGACCAGCCTGATCCTGGTGGCCCTCACCCTCGCGACCTCGCTGGCCTGGACCGGCAAGCTCGCGCCGCGCGGCGCCTACCCGGAGGTGCCGCAGTACTGGCACGAGGCAGCGGACTGGCTCGGCGAGCACGCCGCCGGCACCTCGCCGGACGGCTCCGACGCGCAGCGCGCGCTGCTGGTGCCCGGCGCCCCGTTCGCCAGCCAGGTCTGGGGGCTGACCCGGGACGAGCCGATGCAGGCGCTGGCCGACACCCCGTGGGCGGTGCGCGACGCGGTGCCGCTCGTCCCGCCCGGCGCCATCCGCGCCCTCGACTCCGTGCAGCGCCTCGTCGCCGACGGCAGCCCGTCCGCGGGACTGGCCGAAACCCTGCTGGGACAGGGCATCGGCTACGTCGTCGTGCGCAACGACCTGGACCCGGAGACGTCCCGCTCCACCCGGCCCGCGCTGGTCCACCAGGCCATCGAGGGCTCGCCCGGGCTGGAGAAGGTCGCGCAGTTCGGCGAGGACATCGGCCCCGGTGAGGTGGACGGTCTGGTGACGGACAGCGACCTGCGGCCCCTGTACCCGGCCATCGAGATCTTCCGGGTCACCGTCCCCAGCCCCGACGCGATCGACTCCGGCCCGTTCACCGTGGACCTGGACGGGACGCCGATCGTGCAGGGCGGCCCGGAGTCGTTGCAGCGCTTGGCCGCCCGGCGCGACGTGGGCGGTTCCGGCCTGGACCTGCCCGAGGGCCCGGTCCTGCTGGCCGTCGACGCCGAGCGCGCCGGGCTGCCGGTGGAGACGGTGGTCGTGACGGACACCCCGACGGACCGCGAGACCGACTACGGCCAGGTCGACAACCACAGTTCCGCGCTGCGGACCCCCGACGACCCGCGACGCACCCACAACCTGGTGCCGGACTATCCGGTGCCGGGGGCCCCGCTGGTCACCGGCGAATGGGACGGCGCGCGGATCACGGTCTCCAGCTCGGCGGCCGACGCGACCCAGCTCGGCGGCACCGCGCCCGGCAGCGGGCCCGCGGCCACCGTGGACGGCGACCCGGCCACCGGCTGGTTCAGCAACGGCCTGGAAAGCGCTCTGGGACAGTGGATCCGGCTGGACTTCGACGAGCCCGTGACCAGCGGCCTGCTGAAGCTGCGCACCAGCCCGGGCGCGCTGGGTGTCCCGGTCAAGCAGCTCGAGGTGACCACCCCCAACGGCAGCACCGCCGTCCGCGTCGGCAAGCCCGGCGAGGTGATCACGGTGTCGCTGCCGACCGGCACGACCGACTGGCTCAAGATCACCGCCACCAAGACCGAGGACGGCTCGGTCGGCACCCAGTTCGGCGTCAGCGAGGTCGCCGTCGAGGACTTCTCCGACCGCGACGCCCCGGTGCCGGTGCCGATCCGGTTCCGCACCGTGCTGCCGCCCACCCCTGCGGGCGCCACCGTCGCGGGGTGGGACCTCGGCCAGGAGCTGCCGGGCCGGACCGGCTGCGTGGACGCCCCGGACCGGGTGCGGTGCAGCCGGGGCCTCGGCCTCGCCCCGGAGGAGCCGACCACCTTCCAGCGCACCCTGTCGGTGCCCGCCGCCACCGCGGTGACGCCACAGCTGATCGTCCGGTCCAGGCAGGGCCCGGCACTCGACGCACTGCTCGCCGAGCCCGGCCGCGCGCAGGCCGTCGGGCCCGCGGCCGTCGGCGACCTGCGGGGCTCGGCGTTCGCCGCCACCGACGGCGATCCCCGCACCGCGTGGACCGCGGCCGAGGAAACCACCACCGGGAAGGACGCGAAACCGACTCTGACGGTGCGCCTTCCGCGGCCGACGCTGGTGACCGGGCTGGACCTGGCCCCGAGCCTCGGCGCCCTGCCGGCCGCGCCGACCACCGTCGCGGTCGATCTCGGCACCGGCCCGCAGGTGCGGGAGCTGACCGACGACGAACCGATCCGCCTTGAGCCGACGGTCACCGACCGCATCGTGCTCAGCCTGGTCGACTGGGAGGACGTCCTCGACCAGACCGCCCTCGGCTTCGCGAAGGTGCAGCCGGCCGGGCTGGCGGAGATCGGGGTCCTCACCACGACCCCGGACGGAACCGACCAGGTGGTGCCGGGCACCGGGGTCGAGGCGGCGCCCACCGACAGGACCGTGACCGTCGGCTGCGCGGACGGCCCGGTGGTGTCCCTCGCAGGCACAACGCTGCGCACGTCCGTCACCGCGACCGTCGGGCAGCTGCGGTCTGGCGCCCCTGTGCCCGCGACCGTGTGCGCGGACGGCACCGACGACGTCGCCGAAACCGAAAGCAGCTCAGTCGATCCGGATGCCCTCGCGGCAACCGCGATCCCACTGCAGGCCGGACGCCAGGACCTCACGGTCGCGCCGGGCGCCGCCTTCTTCGTCGACGGACTGCAGCTCGAGGCCTCCCCCGTGGCGCCGCAACCGGCCCGGGACGCCGTCCGCGTGCCCACCGACGGATGGACGCCCAACGAGCGGGCACTGCAGGTGACCGCCGCCGACCGCGACCGGCTGCTGGTGGTCCCGGAGTCCAACAACATCGGCTGGGTCGCCACCGCACCGGACGGCGCCCAGCTGGCCCCGGTCGTCGTCAACGGCTGGCAACAGGGCTGGATCGTGCCCGCGGGCACGAGCGGCACCGTCACCCTGGAGTTCCCCACCGACCGCTGGTACCGGCTCGGCATCTTCGGCGGCCTGCTGCTGCTGATCCCGCTGCTGCTGTTGGCGGTGCTCCCCAACCGTCGACGCGCCACCCCCGGCCCGGCCCCGCGAACCTGGCACGCCGTCACGGTCGGCTACCTCGGGGTGCTCGCCCTCGCGACGGTGATCGCCGGGCTACCCGGCGCGGTCGTCGCGGTACTGGTGACGGGGCTGGCGTTGGTCCTGCGGGCGCGACGCGGGCCCGCAAGTGCCGCGCGCATCCTGGTCGGGGTGGCCGGGGCTGGCACCATGATCAGCGTCGCCCTGCTGTCCACCGGGCCGTGGCGGGCGATGGACGGCTACGTCGGCCACTCCGTGCTCGTTCAGCTCCCGGCGCTGATCGCGGTCGTCTCGGTCGGCCTCGCCGCGTTGCCGCTGGCGGCGTCGGCCCGGGCCTCCCTGGCGGTGCGGCGACTCTCCCAGTTCTTCACCGCGAGGCGGACCGGCTCCTCCACCAGCGCGTAGCTCGCGGAGGCGACGGCCAGACTCAGACAGGTCGTCACCACCAGCACGAAGACGAAACTCCCACTGAACGGCACGATGCCGAACACGGGGAAGACGATCGACAGCACCGCGAGGTGCCAGATGAACAGCCCATAGGACCAGCGCCCGACCGCCAGCACGCCGGGGCTCGCCAGGATCCGGTGCCGTTCGGTGTCGCCGAGCACCAGCGGCGCCAACAGCGCGAACGCCAGCACCGCGCCCAACGCGATCTTCACCGAGTACTGCCACGGCTCGGCGCGGGTGAGGCCTTCCGGTCCGGCGAGGTCGGTGCACGAGAGCGCGAATGCGACCACCGCGATCGCCGCCATCAACCCGCGCCGCCGCGCCAGCCGGTGCACCGGGGTGTCGACCAGCAGGGCGAGCTCGGCCAGCACCATGCCCGCCGCGAACCACGGCAGGTAGCCGGGCAGCCAATTGTCGGAGTGGATGGTCTCCGGGGTGGGCACGGGCAGGAAGACCCAGCCAAGGCAGAGTGTCGCCGCCCCGAGCAGCACCGGGATCCGCAGTCGGGCGGTCGCCCCGCGCAGCCGGACGAACGCCAGCGCGATCAGCGGCAGCAGCGCGTAGAAGGCCACCTCCACCGACAGGCTCCACATCTGGGTCAGCCCGCCGGTCAGGGTCAGGGGCACGAACACCTGAATCAGGCCCAGATTCGCCAGCCACACCTGCAGCCCGCCGCCCGCCTCCGGCAGGAACAACAGGATCATCACGACCGCCACCCAGTAGGCGGGCAGGATGCGGACGGCGCGGTGCAGCAGATACCGCCCGGTCGACGGGGCCCGTCGGAGTCCGCGGGCCGCCGCGGCGTGCGGGCGCCACAACAGGAATCCGGACAGCGCGAAGAACAACGCCACCGCCATGTCGAACCGGCCCCAGACCCGGCCGAGCACCGGA
The DNA here is from genome assembly GCF_042754885.1 of Rhodococcus sp. NPDC059179. Lineage (NCBI taxonomy): Bacteria > Bacillati > Actinomycetota > Actinomycetes > Mycobacteriales > Nocardiaceae > Rhodococcus > Rhodococcus sp. NPDC059179. Next base: position 108,705 of record NZ_JBHZBV010000001.1, read on the forward strand.
TCCCCCGTCGCCCCGGTCTGGAAGGCGACGTGGGTGACGAGCACGCCGAGCGCGGCGAATCCCCGCATGCCCTCCAGCGCGGGAATGAACCCGCGGGGTGTGAACACGACCTGTTGCGGGTGGGAAGCCTCGGTACTCATTTCCCGACCAGTGTGCCCCAGCCTCGGCGTGTCGGAGTAGGACGCCCGGATACCACGGCACCAAAATACGGCGTGCCAGCGCAATCGGAGACTGGACACTGTTACTGTCTGGCTCACTGAGTGTCGCAATCCGGACGCTCTGCGATCGGTGCCGCCCACGGCAGCACCACGGGCTGACAATGATTGACGAAGGAGATTCAGCATGGCGGGACGCTCAGGGCCGAGCAGGACACTTGCCTGCATCCTGGTAGGGCTCGGCGCTTTCCTATTGGCGGCCGCTCTCCTCATCCCGACGTACACCGTCGGCAAGCTGAAGAAGACACCGCTCGACCTCGAGGTCACCACGGTGGCCGAGGGCGTCGGCGACGTGCTCGACTCGAAGTCCCTGACGGCAGGCAAGGCCGTGGTCAACAGCAACGTGCCGCTGGTCGCACAGCGCTACGTCACCGTCGTCGACCCGTCCGACGCCGAGAAGATCACCGTCCAGGCCGGTCAGACGCTGCGCCGCACCGACAAGCAGGGCGACACCGGCCTGCTGACCGCGACCGTCGACACCGTCACCCTCGACCGGGTCAGCTCGATGCCGATCCAGGACCCGATCGGTTCGATCCAGACCCAGTCCGACAAGCCGGCCGAAGAGGTCGAGCACACCGGCCTGCAGTACAAGTGGCCGTTCGACGCCGAGCAGAAGGCCTACCCGTACTTCGACCTCAACTCCCGGTCCACGCAGGACATCGACTTCGTCGAGGAGACGGAGATCAACGGGATGAAGGTGTACCACTACAACCAGAAGGTTGCGCCGGTCGACCTGTCCAAGGTCGTCGCCTCGCCGACGAACAAGCTGACCCTGCCCGCCGCCACCTGGGGCGTCGAGGGCGGCGACGCGCCGGTCACCATGACCCGCTGGTACACCAACGAGCGCGACACCTGGGTCGACCCGACCACCGGCGTCGTCGTCAAGGGCCAGGAGAAGCTGTACCAGTACTACGCCCGCACCGCCGACAAGCCCGAGGTGACGGTCCTCAAGGCGACGCTGCCGTTCAACGAGGACACCATCGAGTACCAGATCGACCAGGCCAAGGACGGCGCCGACAAGCTGTCGATGTTCGGTCGCATCGTGCCGATCATCGCAGGCATCCTCGGCCTGCTGTCCCTGATCGCGGGCATCTTCCTCGGCCTCCGTGGCGGCCGCGGACCGCAGACCCCCGCCGTCGCGACCGGCGCAGGCACCGCCCCGAGCGGACCCGCGCACCAGGCCTACGACTCCGGTAGCGCCGAGACCGAGCAGTTCCCGCGTCACGACTGGACCACGGACAAGACGGAGGAGTTCCCGGCCGTCGACACCCGCGACCAGGATCCGCCGACCACCCGGCTGTAGTCACCGCCTCAGCGACAAGGGCCCGCACTCGTCTCGAGTGCGGGCCCTTCGCGTTGCCGGGCGTAGGTTGAAGGTCGAGAGCGCAGACCATGAGCCCGTCCCGCCACCAGTGCGAGTTCCGCTTCTACGAGGAGCTGAACGACTTCCTGGCGCCCGTGCTGCGCAAGCGCGACTTCGTGCACGCCTTCGACGGCAGCCCGACGGTCAAGGATCGGATCGAGTCGCTTGGGGTACCGCACACCGAGGTGGACCTGATCCTGGTCGACGGCGGCTCCGTCGGATTCGGGCACCGGTTGCGCGGCGGCGAACGGGTCGCGGTCTACCCGATGTTCGAGCGATTCGACCTCGACGGCCTCACCCGGCTGCGCCCGCTACCGCTGCGGGATCCGCGGTTCGCGGCCGACGTGCACCTCGGCCGGCTCGCCTCCTACCTGCGCCTGCTCGGCTTCGACTGCCTGTACCGCAACGACTTCGCGGACGACGAGCTGCTCGCGCTCTCGCTGACCGAGCACCGGACCGTCCTGACCCGCGACATCGGGCTGCTCAAACGGGCGGCTCTGCGCCGCGGCGCCTTCCTGCACGAAACCGACCCGCGCAGGCAGCTCCGCGAGGTGCTGGACCGTTTCCAGCTGGATTCGCGGATCGCGGCCCTGACCCGGTGCGCGCGGTGCAACGGGATCCTTGCCCCTGTGCCTGGGCCGGTCGCGGCGGGGCTGGTGCCCGGCAGCGTGGCCCGCGAGCAGCGCGAGTTCAGCCGGTGCGGCGGCTGCGGTCAGCTGTACTGGCCCGGCAGCCACCTGGTGCGCCTGCGTCGGCGCCTGGCCGCGGTCGGCGTCACGCTGTGACCCTCCCTCATCATCTCCCCAATGTCACACCCGTTCACTCAGGTTGAACGGGTGTGACATTGGGGAGATCGTGGGGTGGCGGGCCGGCGGCGCCACGCAGGGCCGCGACGCTCATCGCGAGCGCGGCGAGCGCGGCCGTGGCCACCGCGATCGTGACCAACTGCAGGATCGTCGAGGCGAATCCCAGGATCAGCGCGACCTCCACCGCCAGCGCGACCCACGCGGCCAACGCCAGCCGGGTGCGCTCGCGGGCGATCGCCGACAGCAGCGCCCCCTGCAGCACCGCCAGGCACGCGCCGTCGAGCGCGAACAACCACAGCAGGCCCTGCACCGGCGCATACTCCTGCCCCACCAGCATCGGTGCCAGCGGTGCGACCAGCGCGGCGCCCGCGACCGTCACCGCGCCGAGCCCGACCAGCACCCCCAGCGCCGACCGGACCGCCTTCGCCGAGTGCGCCGGGCTGGCCATCCGCGGGTACAGCACCACCCCGACCGCTGCGGGCAGCCAGAAGGCCGCCTTGGTGGCCACCGCGCCAAGCGCGTACTGCCCGGCCTGCGCCTCGTCGAGCACCACCCGGGTCAGCAGCAGATCCACCGACGACAACGCGATCAACGCCAGCTGCACCTGCGAGGCCCGCAGCACCGCACCGACGCCAACCGCTGCCCCCCGCGCGGGCCCCGCCGCGTCGCGTCCTGCCAGCAGCCGGGCGCCGACGGCCACCGCCGCGGTCCCGACCGCAGCCGCAACCAGCGCGGCGCCCGCCCCGCCCCCGACCGCGAGCACCGCCACCGCGGGCACGACCTTCGCGACACCCGTGGCGGCGAGGATCACGCTCAGCTCACCGAACCGGCCGCCTCCCTGCAGGAGTCCCTGTTCGGTGGCCAACAGGACCAGCACCGGCGCCGTCAGCAGCGCGGCGGCCGTCGCGCCGACCCCGGTGTCCAGGACCGCCGCGACCGGGACGACGAGCGCCGCGGCGATCACCGCGACGATCACCGCGCACCGGCGGCCGAGAGCGCGCAGCGCGGCGCCCCCGTCACCCAGCACGACCTCGCGGGCGACCACCGTCTGCAAGGCCAGGGCGGGCACCGCCAGGACCAGCTGCGCGGCGAGCAGGCTCGCGAACTCGCTGTAGCCGGACGGGCCAAGCCAGCGGCTGGCGAGCAGGGCCAGCACGTACGACGCCAGGTTCGCGGTCATCGACCCGGCCGTCACCATCGTCATCCCCGCCACCGCGGACGTGGCGGCGGGGCGAGGTGTCATCCGCCAATGATCGCACCCTGAGGTATGCCACCCGGAGCTAGTGCGCTCGGGTGAGGGCGACGACCCCTTTGGTTGATGTTTCCCGGTCGCGAAAACCTCATGCTTGATGTCGCAGAACTGAGTCGGCAAATGACGAATCGCCACAAGACCAATCCGAATCTCGCCTGAGGTTCACGAAAGGCAATGCCATGAGCAACGGTCACGAAAGCGCCGACGTTGTCGTCGTCGGGGGCGGACCGGGCGGATCCACCACCGCGACATTGCTCGCGAAGCAGGGCCACAGGGTGGTGTTGCTGGAGAAAGAAAAGTTCCCCCGGTATCAGATCGGGGAATCGCTGCTCCCGTCAACCGTTCACGGAATCTGCCGAATGCTCGGCGTGGAAAAGGAAGTCGAGGCCGCCGGGTTCATGCGAAAACGCGGCGGCAGCTTTCGGTGGGGCACAAATCCAGTGCCCTGGAACTTCCTCTTCGCGATCTCTCCGGAATTCGCCGGACCGACCTCTTTCGCCTATCAGGTCGAACGAATGAAATTCGATCAGATCCTGCTCGACCACGCCGCACGGATGGGCGTGGACGTTCGCGAGCAATCGCCGGTCAGCGGCGCGATCACCGAGGACGGAAGGATCGCGGGGGTGACCTACGTCGACCCCGACGGCAATTCTCGCCGGATTCGCGCCGCCTATGTGGTCGATGCCTCCGGAAACCGGAGCAGCCTCTCCCGCCACACCGGCGGCGAACGGGTGTATTCCGAACATTTCAAGAATGTCGCACTGTTCGGATACTTCCGTGGCGGCAAGCGGCTCCCCGAACCCGATTCGGGGAACATACTTTGCGCCGCATTCGACGAGGGCTGGATGTGGTACATCCCCCTTTCGACGGAGCTGACCAGCGTGGGAGCGGTGATCAGCCACGAGCACGCGTCGCGAATTCAGGGCGACCAGGCGGCCGCCCTGCTGCGGTTTGCCGGTAAGTGCACCGTGGTCGGCGACATGCTCGCAGGCGCCTCCAGGGTGACCGAGGGCGTCTACGGACAGATCCGCACCAGGAAGGACTATTCCTACGCCAACACGCGCTTCTGGGCGCCCGGTATGGCACTCGTCGGCGATGCGGCCTGTTTCGTCGATCCGGTCTTTTCCACCGGCGTCCACCTGGCGACCTATGGCGGACTCCTCGCGGCACGGTCAATCCACAGCGCGCTGTCCGGAACGGTCTCGGAGGCGCGCGCCTTCTCGGAATTCGAGGGTCGCTATCGACGCGAGTACACCGTGTTCTACGAGTTCCTATCGGCCTTCTACGACATGAACCAGTCCGAGGAGTCCTATTTCTGGGAGGCGCGGAAGGTCTCCAATCTGTCGGAATCGAGCCTCACCGCGTTCGTCTCACTCGTGGCCGGCGCGCACTCCGGGGAGTCCGCCCTCACCGATGCCGAGTCCGTGGCGCACCGATTCAGCGGCTCTTCGAATGCACTGACGTCGGCAACGGAGAAGACCGGCGGCATGGACACCCACACCGGGCAACGGATGAATCACCTGTTCGGGACTCCGGTGGTGCGAGATGTGATGGAGGAGATGAACGCGATCCAGATGCAGGGAGTGCACGGCAGGTCGATAGTCGACACACCTCTGCTCAGCGGAGGCCTCGTGCCCACTGAAGACGGGCTCGGCTGGGCGGAAGGCTCCACGCAGGCACGCTGCTACTAGGGTGCGGTTCATGATCGCGTGGCCCGCGGGGCTCAGTCGGGGCCGGTGCGGCGCCCGTGCCGCCATCCCCGCGCTGTACAGCCTCGCGCTGGCCGCGCTCATCCTCGGGCCGCTGCTCGGCCCCGGCTACCTGCTGCTGCGCGACGCCGTCAGCACCCCCCGCTCGTACCTGACGGATTCGGCGCTGGGGCTGACCGACGCCGCCGCGCGCGCGGTCCCGCAGGACGCCGCGCTCGCCACGCTGACGTCGTGGCTGGACGGCGGGGTCGTGGTGAAGGCGATCCTGCTGGTCGCGCTGTGGCTGGCCGGCTGGGGGGCCGCCCGGATGGTCGCGGCGCTACTACCCGCCGTCGGGCTGGGACCGCAACTCCTGGCGTCGACGGTGACACTGTGGAACCCGTACGTCGCCGAGCGCCTGCTGCAGGGGCACTGGAGCCTGCTGACCGGGTACGCCGCGCTGCCGTGGACGGTGCTCGCCGCGCTGCGTCTGCGCCGGGCCTCCTCACCCTGGGCGCCGCGGTCGTGGTGCCCCCTGGGGTTGACGCTTGCCGCGGCCGGGCTCACCCCCACCGGCGCGCTGCTCGCGACGACCCTGGCCCTGGTGCTGCTGGCCGTCCCCGGCGGCGCGGGCGCGCGGTGGTCGCGGCTGACGGCGGCCGCGGTGCTGGCCGCGGCGGCGTCGGCGCCGTGGCTGACCGCGACCGCGCTCTCCGGCGCCGGTGCGCAGGGGTCCGACCCGGCCGGGGTGACGGCGTTCGCCGCGCGCGCCGAGCCGGGACTCGGCACCCTCGGCAGCCTGGCCGGGCTGGGCGGGATCTGGAACTCCGCCGCGGTCCCGGCGACCAGGACCGGGCCGTTCGCCCTGGTGGGGACGGCGGTGCTGCTGGCGGTGGTCGCGTGCGGTCTGCCCGCGCTGTGGCGGCGCCGCGGCAACCCGGTGATCGCGGCGCTGGCCGGGGTCGCGGCGCTGGCCGTGCTGGTCCCGGCGCTGGCCGCCACCGGCTGGGGCCTGACCGCGGGCGAATGGGCGGTCACCCGGGTGCCGGGCGCCGGGCTGCTGCGCGACGCGCAGAAGTGGGTGGCGCTGGCCGTGCCGTTCTACGCGCTGGCCGCGGCGGCCGGGGTCCGGGTGCTGGCGGGGCTGGGCGGTCGGGTGTTCGGCGGCGTCCGGTCCGGCGGCTGGGCCGTCGCGGGGATCGTCGCGGTGCTGGTCGCGCTGCCCGACCTGGCCTGGGGTGTCGGCGGTGCGCTGCGGCCGGTGCACTATCCGGCGTCCTGGGAGCGGGTCGCCGCGGAACTGCTCGCTTCCGAGGAGCGCGGCGACGTCGCGGTGCTGCCTGCCGGGATGTTCCGCCTGTTCCCGTACAGCGGCGACGCCCCGGTGCTCGACCCGGCGCCCCGGATGCTGCCCGTGGACGTGCTGCAGACCGGCGAGCTGGTCGTCGCGGACGGCACCGTCGCGGGCGAGGGCGGCCGGGCCCGCGACGTCGAACGACTGCTGCTCGCCGGGGCTCCCGCGGACGGCCTGGCCCGGGCGGGGGTGCGGTGGGTGCTGGTCGAACACAGCACGCCGGGTCCGCTCGGCGACTCGCGCCGCACCCTCGATCAGCTCGACGAGGTGTACGCCGACGACGAGTTGTCGCTCTACCGGGTGGCCGGGTCCGTCACCGAGACCGACGCCGTTCCCGCGCGCCGGGCGGCCTCGGTCGCTGCCCACCTGGTGTGGGCGGCGCTGTTAGCCGGCAGCGCGGTGGGTCTTCTCGCCTACCGCGGCCGGGGCCGCGCCGATCAGGCCTGAGACCGGCCGTCCGGCCGCCGACGCGGACAGGACCGAACGCACGCCGGACGCGGTCTGCGACCAGGAGAACTCCGCCGCCCGCGCGCGGGCCTTCGCGCCGAGCTCGGCGCGCTGCTCGGCGTTCACCAGCAACGACTCCACCGCCTCGGTGAGGTCCGCGACGTCGCCTGCCGCGACCTCGTCGCCGCCGACCAGTGACCCGGTGACGCCGTCGATGATCGAATCGGTCAGGCCGCGCGAGCTGCGGTAGCCGACGGTCGGGACACCGTGCAGGGCGGCCTCGATCACCGCGAGCCCCCAGCCCTCCTTGCGCGAGGGCATCACGTGCACCCAGGCCCGGGAGAGCAGTTCGTGTTTGCGTTCTTCCGTGACGTGACCGTGGAAGGTGACCGCATCCGCGATGCCGAGCTCGTGCGCGCGGTCGCGGAGGTTCTGCTCCCACCAGCCGCCGCCGATGACGTCGAGGTGCAGGTCGGGGGTGCGGCGGTGCAGCGTGGCGACGGCCGCGAGGGCGTCCTCGATCTGCTTGTGCGGCACCAGCCTCGAGAGCACGCACAGGCTGGGGTGCTCGGTGCGGGTGTCGTCGGACCCGATCGGCACGGTGGGCGGCACCGAGTCGGCGCCGTTGCGCACCACCGCGATCCGCTCCCGGTCGACGCCGAGCGCGGTCAGTTCTTCGGCCGAGGGCAGCGACACGGTCAGGTACTGGTTGTGCCGGTGCACCCGCGGCGACAGGCTGGACTCCACCCACCATCCGACGCGGGCCATCAGCCGTCCGGCCACCGGCCACTGCTCGCGGTGGCAGTGGTGCACGAGCACCGTGACCGGCGCGCCCGCGACCGCGCGGGCGAAGAACGGGATGCCGTTTTGGGTGTCGATGACCGCGTCGGGCCGCACGCCCTTGAGCGGGCCGATTCCGAGTCGACCGAGTGCGATGGCGGCCAGCGCCCGCGGGTAGACGGTCAGCCGTCCGCCGCCGCGGCTGATCGCGACGCCGTCGAGGGTGTCGGTGCGCGGCGCCCCCCGGTAGCGGGCGGTGCGCAGCGTGACCTTGATGCCCTGCTCGGCGAGGCCGGCCCCGACCTGCTCCAGGTACCGCTCGCTGCCGCCGCCCTGCGGGTGCCCGCTGTCACGCCAGCACAACAGCAGAACCTCGCGCACGGTCACAACTCCTGGGTCGGATGGCTGACGGCCGCGGTGGCGGTCAAGTGGACACAATAACCGCTGCGCAGCGCGGCGGTGTCCGCTACGGTGATCCGTCGATCTGGGCGTCGCGGTGCGGCCGCTATGGTTCCTACCCGTGACCGCCCTTCCCGTGACCCGCATTTTCGCCCGCCGGGCCACCCTCCGACGGTCCGTCGGGCTGCTCGGCGACTTCCGTCACGAGCAGGACGACCCCGACCTGTTCTACGGCGCGCTGGCACGCGATTCGCTGGAACTGATCGAGGACCTGTACGCCGGGATGACCGATCAGACCCTGGCTGGCCGCACCGTGCTCGACGTCGGCGGCGGACCCGGCTACTTCGCGGCGGCCTTCCACCGGGCCGGGGCGCGATACATCCCGGTCGAGCCCGACCCGACCGAGATGCACGCGGCGGGGCTGACGGTGGGCGGCGCGATCAGGGGATCCGGGATGGCGTTGCCGTTCCGCGACGGCAGCGTCGACATCTGCTTCTCCTCCAATGTCGCCGAGCACGTCCCCGAGCCCTGGACGATGGCCGACGAGATGCTGCGGGTCACCCGCCCTGGCGGGCTGATGGTGCTCTCGTACACGCTGTGGTGGGGGCCGTTCGGCGGGCACGAGACCGGCCCCTGGCACGTGTTCGGGGGCGAGTACGCCGCCCGCCGCTACGCGCGTAAGAACGGCCGCGAGCCCAAGAACCGGTTCGGGGTGTCGCTGTTCGACGTCGGCGCGGCCGACGGATTGCGCTGGGCACGAGCGACTCCCGACGGCGAACTGCTCGCCGCGTTCCCGCGCTACCACCCGCGCTGGGCCTGGTGGATGGTCCGCATCCCGGCCCTGCGCGAGCTGCTGGTGAGCAACCTCGTCCTGGTGCTGCGAAAGCGATAGGCGCTGACGCGCCTGTGAGTACTTTTGGCCCCCAGTTGAGCCAAAAGTACTCACAGGCGGCGAAGCCGCATACCCTCGCGGGATGACCGGACTCGCCCTCGACATCGGCGGCACCAAACTGGCGGCGGGGCTGATCTCCCCCGACGGCGAACTGCTCACCGAGAAGCGCACCCCGACCCCGACGACCGGGGTGTGGGACGCCGCCGCGACGCTGCTGCGCACGGTCGCCGACGGGCACGCGATCTCGGGCATCGGCATCGCCTCCGCCGGGCCGGTCGACGTCGAGTCCGGCACCGTCAGCCCGCTGAACATCCCCGACTGGCGCGACTTCCCCATCGTCGACGCGGCGCGCGAGCTGTTCCCCGGGGTGCCGGTGCGGATGGCGATGGACGGGACCTGCACGGCGCTGGGCGAGTACCGCTTCGGCGCGGGCCGCGGGAGCGGGAACATGCTGGGCATGGTCGTCTCCACCGGGGTGGGCGGCGGGGTGCTGCTCGGCGGCCAGATCGTCGGCGGCCGGACCGGGAACGCCGGGCACATCGGGCACGTGGTGGTGCCGGGCGCCGAGGACGTCCCCTGTGCGTGCGGCGGCGTCGGCTGCCTCGAGGCGGTGGCCAGCGGCCCGTCGTCGGTGCGGTGGGCGAACGCGCAGGGCTGGTCGGGCTCGACCGGGCTCGAGCTCTCCGAGTCCGCGCAGTCGGGCGACCCCGTCGCGCTGGCGGCGCTGCGCAGGTCCGGGACCGCGGTGGGGGTGGCGATCGCCTCCGCGGCCGCGTTGCTGGACCTGGAACTGGCGGTGGTCGGCGGCGGCTTCGCGCAGGCAGGCCCGCCGATGTGGGAGCCGATGCGCGCGGCCGCGGCGGCGCACGCAGGCCTGTCCTTCACCCGCGGGCTCCGGATCGTGCCCGCGGCGCTCGGCGGGCGCGCAACCCTGATCGGCGCGGGGGCGTTGACGCTGGTCGGCTAGCGTTTTCTATTTTCGTTACGGGCCCGACCGAAAATGGGACTTGTTTACCCTCCGTGATTCTGTAACGTGTTCTAGTGTGCTTCTCACCACACTTCGGCTTCCCATCGGGAAACGACGGATCGAGGGCACGTGAGCACAACAGGAACCGCCCCGGACAACGCGGCCGAGATCGCCCGGCCCAGCGACTCCAAACGAGACCCAGAGGATCTCCGCCGCGCGCTGCAGAGCTGGCTGACCGGCCGCCTGCACGACGGCGCCGACCCCCGGGTGTCGGGCGTCCGACTACCCGACGCCAACGGCATCTCCAGCGAGACCATCCTCTTCGACGCGACGTGGACGGAGTCCGAGGAGGACGCGATCCACGGCGACCCCGGCGTCCGCCGCACCCACGAACTGGTCGCCAGGGTCGAGCCGACCGCCGTCTCGATGCCGGTCTTTCCGAGCTACGCGATGGGCACCCAGTTCGACGTGATGAAGGCTGTCGGCGACCTCTCCGACGTGCCGGTCCCGACCGCGTACTGGTCCGAATCCGACCCGGCGGCGCTCGGTGCGCCGTTCTTCGTGATGGAGCGCATCGAGGGCATCGTCCCTCCCGACGTGATGCCCTACAACTTCGGGTCGTGGCTGTCCGAGGCCACCGACGAGCAGCGCCGCACCCTCCAGGACGAATCGGTGGCGGTGCTCGCCCGACTGCACGAGATCGAGGATCCGCAGCGGCACTTCGGCTTCCTGCGACTGCACGACGCCGGCCCCAGCGCCGAGGAGTCGTTCCGGGCGCACCTGGCCCGCCAGCGCGGCTACTACGAATGGGCGACGGCGGCCGGACCGCGCTCGCCGCTGATCGAGAAGTGCCTGGACTGGCTCGAGGCGAACGTGCCCTCCGACGACTCCCCCGCCGTGCTGTGCTGGGGAGACTCGCGGATCGGCAACATCATGTACCGCGAGTTCCTGCCGGTCGCGGTGCTCGACTGGGAGATGGCGGCGCTCGGCCCCCGCGAGATGGACCTGGCGTGGATGCACTTCCTGCACAGGTTCTTCGAGGATCTCGCCGGAGTCGCCGGCCTGCCCGGGCTGCCCACGTTCATGCGCCGCGACGACATGGTCGCGCGGTACGAGTCGCTCACCGGACACCGGTCCAGGAACTTCGAGTACTACAGCCTGTACGCGTCGCTGCGGCACGCGACCATCATGTTCCGCGTGCAGTCCCGCGCGATCGCGTTCGGCCAGGCGCAGCAGCCGGACGATCCGGACGACATGATCCTGCACCGCAGCACGCTCGAGTCCATGCTCGACGGCACCTACTGGGCGCGGCTACCGTGACGCCGCCGCGCACCGAGGAGGGTCCGCCGCCGTAACCGTTCCCAGGCCAGCGAACTCCGACACGACAACCCGAAACCCGGACCAGCAAGGAAGATTCCATGACTGATTACGACAAGCTCTACATCGGCGGGCAGTGGGTGGCGCCCGCCACCGACGAGCGCCTCGAGGTGTTCTCGCCCGCGACCGAGGAGCGGGTGGGCAGCGTCCCGGTCGCCGCCCCGGCCGACATCGACGCCGCGATCGGCGCAGCGCGCACCGCGCTCGAGACCGGACCGTGGTCGCAGACCACCCCAGCCCAGCGCGCCGAGATCCTCGTCAAGGCAGCGAAGCTGATCGAGGAGCGTGCCGACGAGCTGTGCACGCTGATCTCGGCCGAGATGGGCGCACCCCGCGCGGGCGTCGAACTCATGCAGAAGACACCGACGCTGGCCGTACTGAACAGCTACGCGGCCCTGGCCGAGACGTTCTCCTGGGAGGAGGAGCGCACCGGACCGTTCGGCGTCTGCAAGGTCCTGCGCGAGCCAGTCGGTGTCGTCGCCGCCGTCATCGCCTGGAACGTTCCACTGTTCCTGCTGGTCAACAAGCTGGCACCCGCCATCATCTCGGGCTGCACGCTGGTGCTCAAGCCCGCGCCGGAAACCCCGATGAACGCCAACCTCGTCGCGGAGATCTTCGCCGAGGCCGGTCTGCCCGCCGGCGTGCTGTCCATCGTCCCCGGCGGCGCCGAGACCGGCGAGTACCTGGTCTCGCACCCCGGCGTCGACAAGATCACCTTCACCGGCAGCAGCGCCGTCGGCCGCAAGATCGGCGCGATCGCCGCGCAGAACCTCAAGCGTTGTTCGCTCGAGCTCGGTGGCAAGTCCGCCGCCATCCTGCTCGAGGACATGGATGTCCCGGCGACCATGCCAATGCTGGCGCTGTCGGGCCTGATGAACTCCGGGCAGGCGTGCGTCGGCCAGACCCGCATCCTGGCGCCGCGCTCGCGCTACGACGAGATCGTCGAGGCGCTGGTGCAGTTCGCCGGATTCTTCCCGATGGGCATGCCGGACGACCCGGCCGCGCAGCTCGGCCCGATCATCACCGCCAAGCAGCGCGACAAGGTCCTCGGCTACATCGAGAAGGGCAAGGAGGAGGGCGCCCGCCTGGTCCTCGGCGGCGGCGTGCCTGCCGGCCTGGAGAAGGGCTACTTCGTCGAGCCGACCATCTTCGCGGACGTCGACAACTCGATGACGATCGCGCGCGAGGAGATCTTCGGTCCCGTCCTCAGCGTCATCGCGTACGACAGCCTCGACGAGGCCATCAAGATCGCCAACGACTCGGACTACGGTCTCGCCGGTTCGGTGTACACCACCGACATCGACAAGGGCCTCGAGGTCGCCAAGCAGATCCGTACCGGCACCTTCGGAATCAACTGGTACGCCTTCGATCCGGGTTCCCCGTTCGGCGGCTACAAGAACTCCGGCATCGGCCGCGAGAACGGCCCCGAGGGCCTGGACGAGTACTGCGAGCTCAAGTCGGTGCTGATGCCCCCCGGCTACGGCGCCTGAGTCTCCGACGCGAACGCGCGCCGCACCCCGAGCGGGGGTGCGGCGCGCGTTCTGTCGTTTCGGGAAGAGTTACCCCCGCTTTCCGGGGCTGATCCTGCCGAAGTCGAATGTTCAGCCGAGCGCCGGCTGAAGCTAGCTGCCGAACGACAGGGCGGAACTGCCGTCGGAGCTGCCGCCGGGGATGAGTCCGACCTGCATGACCTGGGGCTCGTCGATGACGGGGTGCATCAGGTCGAGCAGGGCCACGCAACCGCCGACGACGCCGTACAGCCCGGTCGGGATGTCCGGGGTGGTGGTCTTCACGGTCTGGCCGGGCAGCGCGGCAAACAGCGTCGCCGGGTTCGCCACGCTCGGGTACACCACCACGTCCGGGTCGAGAAGCTTGGTCGGATCGTCGATCACCGCGGGAACGTCCTTCGCGTTGATCACGAACGCCTGGCACCCGGACAGGGTCCAGACCGGGTTCGGATTGGTCACGGCCATGGTGATGCTGTTGCCCGACGACGAGGCCTTGACCACGGGCGGCAGGATCGCCGCCGCGGACGCCGTGGCCGGCATCGCCATCGTGACGGTGGCGACGCTGGCCACGGCAATCGCTGCGCCGCCGGCGAGGCGCTTGAGACCGCCCCGAGTTACTGCCTGCATATTCGACCCTCTCAGCTACAAATGTGTTCATGTGAACATTGACAATCCGAAAGGGTAAGGCGTCGGCCAGTTCTCGCGCGGACGATCCGCGGAATGGTTTAACAACTCACACGGACCGGGCGTCGAACCGCCTATCCTTCGGGAGTGAGACAACCCGCCTCCGGCCCGAAGCAGTCGAACGCCGACGACGAGAGCATGCTCACCGTGGTGCTCGCCTTCGGCGCGAATCTTGCGATAGCCGTGGCGAAGTCGTTCGCGGCCGCGCTGACCGGGTCGGCGTCGATGGTCGCCGAGGCGACCCACTCCTGGGCAGACACCGGCAACGAGGTGCTGCTGCTGATCGCCAACCGGCGGTCCCGGCACCCGGCCGACACCGCGCACCCGCTCGGATTCGGCCGCGAGGCCTACATCTGGTCGATGTTCGCGGCGCTCGGACTTTTCGCCCTCGGCGCAGGCGTCTCCATCACACACGGCATCCAGGAGCTGCTGGACCCCGATCCTGCCGGCGACTTCGGGGTGGCCTACGCGGTGCTGGGGATCTCGTTCGTGCTGGAGGCGATCTCCTTCCGGCAGGCCTACCGGCAGCTGAGCTCGGAGGCCGCCGACGCCGACCGGGACCTGCTCGAGCACGCGCTCAAGACCTCCGACCCGACGGTCCGCGCCGTGTTCGCGGAGGACGCGGCCGCGCTGATCGGGCTGGTGATCGCGTTCGCGGGTGTGCTCGCGCACCAGCTGACCGGGTCCCCGATCCCGGACGCGATCGGCTCCATCGCGGTCGGCGTGCTGCTCGGCGTGATCGCGTTGATCCTCATCGACCGCAACCGGCGATTCCTGGTCGGCGAGGAGGCGTCCCCGCAGTTGCGCCGCGCCGGACTCGACACGCTCCTGGAGCTGCCCGAGGTGACCCGGGTGACGCTGCTCCGGATGGAGTACCTGGGGCCGCGTCAGGTGTATCTGGTCGCGGGCGTCGACCTCGTCGGCGATCTCGCCGAGCACACGGTCGCCGGGATCCTGCGCGAGCTGGAGCGAAGACTCGAGGCGCACCCGCACATCGTCAGGGCCATTCTCACGCTGTCGAACGCGGACGAACCGAGCCTGCAGGCCTGACGTCCGCGACCCGGCCGCCCACGTGACCGCCCCCCTGAACGACCCCTGAACGACCCAATGTCACATTGGTTCACTCCAGGTGAACCAATGTGACATTGGGGAGGTACGGAAGCGGTGTGGAACTAGCCCAGGCGCTGCTTGAGCGACTCGAACTCGTCGCGGATGCCGGACGGCACCTTCTCGCCGAGGAACTCGAACCACTCCTCGATGAGCGGGATCTCCTGCTTCCACTCGTCGACGTCGACGGCCAGCGCCTCGTCGACATCCGCGGCCTCGACGTCGAGCCCGGTCAGCTCGAGGTCGGCCGCGGTCGGCACGTAGCCGATCGGGGTGGTCTGCGCGCCCGCCTTGTGCGCGATGCGGTCGATGATCCACTTGAGCACGCGGGAGTTCTCGCCGAACCCGGGCCACAGGAACCGGCCGTCGTCGCCGCGGCGGAACCAGTTCACGTAGAAGATCTTGGGCAGCTTCGCCGAGTCGGCGTTCTTGCCAAGGGTGATCCAGTGGTTCAGGTAGTCGCCGGCGTTGTAGCCGATGAACGGGATCATGGCCATCGGGTCGCGGCGGACGGTGCCAACGGCGCCCTCGGCGGCCGCGGTCTGCTCGGACGACAGCGTCGCGCCGAGGAAGGTGCCGTGCTGCCAGTCGAAGGACTCGCTGACCAGCGGGACGGTCGTCTTGCGACGGCCGCCGAACAGGATCGCCGAGATCGGCACGCCCTGCGGGTCGTCCCACTCGGGGGCCAGGATCGGGCACTGCGACATCGGGGTGCAGTAGCGCGAGTTCGGGTGGGCGGCCTTCTCACCGGACTCGGGCGTCCAGTCGTTGCCCTTCCAGTCGATGAGGTGCTCGGGCGTGTTCTCGAGACCCTCCCACCACACGTCGCCGTCGTCGGTCAGGCCGACGTTGGTGTACAGGGTGTTGCCTGCCTCGACCGTCTTCATGGCGTTCGGGTTGGAGCCGTGGTTGGTACCAGGCGCGACGCCGAAGAAACCGAACTCCGGGTTGACGGCGTACAGGCGGCCGTCCTCACCGAAGCGCATCCACGCGATGTCGTCGCCGAGGGTCTCGGCGCGCCAGCCGGGGATGGTCGGCTGGATCATCGCGAGGTTGGTCTTGCCACACGCGGACGGGAAGGCCGCCGCGACGTAGTAGGCCTTGTCCTCCGGCGAGATCAGCTTGAGGATCAGCATGTGCTCGGCCAGCCAGCCCTCGTCGTGGGCCATGGCCGACGCGATGCGCAGCGAGTAGCACTTCTTGCCCAGGAGCGCGTTGCCGCCGTAGCCGGAACCGAAGCTCCAGATCTCACGGTCCTCGGGGAAGTGGGTGATGTACTTGGTGTCGCTGCAGGGCCACGGCACGTCGGCCTGGCCCTCGGCGAGCGGCGCGCCCACGGAGTGCAGCGCCTTCACGAACGGCTTGTCGGAGCCCAGCTTGTCGAGCGCCGCCTGGCCCATCCGGGTCATGATGCGCATCGAGACGACGACGTACTCGGAGTCGGTGATCTCGACGCCCAGCTTCGGGTCGTCGGCACCGAGGGGGCCCATGCAGAACGGCACCACGTACATGGTGCGTCCGCGCATGCTGCCGCGGTACAGCTCGGTCATCAGCGACCGCATCTCGGCCGGGTCCATCCAGTTGTTGGTGGGGCCTGCGTCGATCTCTTCGCGCGAGCAGATGTAGGTCCGCGACTCGACGCGCGCCACATCGGAGGGATCCGAGTTGCCGAGGAAGGAGTTCGGCTTCTTGTCGGCGTTGAGCCGCGTGAAGGTGCCCGCCTCGACCAGCTTGTCGGTGAGCCGCTCCCACTCCTCGTCGGAGCCGTCGGCAAACACGACGCGGTCGGGCTGGGTGAGCTCGGCAACCTCTTGCACCCAGGCGAGCAGCTCGCTGTGCGAGGTGGGTGCGGTGCCGTCAGTTCCGTTCAGACCGGGAATGGTCGCTGAGGTCATCAAACTCTCCTGGGTGTGCCGGAACCGTTCACCACCTGCGCGAATGCGTCTGGTGGTATAGCCGGTTTTCCCCTCTCGGCGGGGCGCATCCCGCTGCTCCATCGACGCATGCGTGCAGACGCAGGCGGCGAACGGAGGACACGGGCGCCGGGTGTCCTGCTACGAGGTTAACTCCGAGGGTCCGGGCATAGGGAATCGGGTCTTGTCCGATCAGTCACAAGACCGATTCAGTGATCTCATGCGGGGCATTCTGACCGGAGGGTGGAAGGTGCGCGTCCGGGCCCCAGGGGCGTCCGGACGCAGGCGAACACCCCCGAAGGCGACCTTCAGGACGAGCGTTCGTCCTGAAGGGAGGGGATCCCCGACGGTCCCCCTCCCGTCGCCTCCGGAGGTGTTCGTGACTAGCTGTGCTACCGGATCAGCTGGCGCTCTTGATCGCCTTGGCGATGGTGTCGCCGAGGACGTCGCTGATGGAGCCGGTGGAGCTGAGCTGGCCCTCGTCGGAGCCCAGGCCGCCGATGTCCAGGCTGCCGGTGACGGCCTCGCCCGGGTTCGCGATGCGGCCCGTGAAGCAGGTGGTCAGGCCGGGCAGGTTCTCCCCGATGCCGACGGTGCCGTTGGTGTGGATGCCGCCGCTGACGACCTGGCCGCCGACCGGGACGTCGTTCGGGACCTTGTAGGTGAACTCCACCGTGACCGGGTTGCTGGCGTTGATGAACCATCCGGTGTTGGTGATCTTGTAGCCACCGTCGCCGTTCGGCACAGGGGTGACATCGTCGGTGTGCTGGCCACCCGCGATGAGGGTGTACGCGGAGACCTGCGCCTTGACCGGCGCGGCGAACCCGGCAGGCGGGTAGTCGATGAAGGTGTTGAGGTACGGGTTACCGATGCCGGTGGTACCGATGACGGACTTGTAGGTGATCTCGGTGCCGCCGGACGCCTGGGCGGCCGAGACGGTCTTGTCGTAGTTGTGGGTGATACCCACGGTGCTGATGTCCTTCTTGCTGGCGTGGGCCGTCTGGTTGCAGTCGGCGGCGCTGGCGACGCCTGCACCGAGGCCGACGGTGAGGCCAGTCGCGACGAGGGCAGCGGAGGCGGCCACGGCCGCGGCGCGGCGCATCGGGGTGTTGGACATGAAGATCTCCATTCGATCATTTACAGGGCCGTACCGCGTTCTGCCGACCTGTTGCGGCCCGCGGGCGCCAGATTGTCAAGAGGTGAGCGATGTCATCGCACCGTGACCTTTATACGGACAAGCGTCCAACCTCACAGGCGAACGCAGAAATTCGTGCGACCGCTCCGGAACCTGCACGATCGGATGACACCGGAGGGCGTGGTCCCGCCCTTCCCCGAGCCGCGAAGCCCTACAGGCTGCCGTGGTCGGTGCGAGCCCATCGGACCGCACCGTCGGCCCCACGGTGGGCCTGCCAGGACTCGTATCCGCCATCGCGCTCGACGGCGGTGACATGGTCGGCGAAACCGTCTTCGTCGAGGTCAGAGGCGACATACACAGCCCCGCCAGCCGAGTAGGTGCGGGTGTCGAGGATCCCGTCACCGTCGAGGTCCGCGGTCGGAGCGTGCAGCTCCATCTCCCCGGCGTCGGGACCCATCGGATGCTGGGCGGGACCGAGCGTGCCGAGCAGCAGCATGTCGTCGTGCATCATCACCGCGGCTCCTTCCATTAGGTGGACTGGTCGCTAGGTGGTTGGACGCAGCGGCGGCGCAGACGGTTCCATCTTTACCGAACAGTGATCATTCGCGTGCGCCTCGAGCACGGCCAGATCACGCTCGCAGGAGGCAAGCTTTCCCGCCCTGCTGCCCGCGCGCTCCCGTAGCTGCCGGTCCAGCGCGGCCAGCCGGTCCTCGGACTCGAGCATTCGCTGCCGGTGCCGCGCCAGGACCGCCTCGGCGGTCCGGGCTTCGGTGTCGACCAGGCGGCCCAGCACCCGCTGCTCGAGCGCCGACCGCACGGTCGCGAGCGTCTCGACCGTCCACTGTCGAAGGTGGGCGCGATCGGCGAGATGCCCGCGGGCCCGGGTCAGCCACCATGCGGCGGCGCCGCCGAGCAGCAGCGTGACCGGGATGCTGGCCAGGTCGAGCGCGGGCATCGTCGACAGCGGTGCCATCACCATCCGGCCGAGGCCAAGCCCCGCCGATGCGCCGAACACGATCATCATCCGGTCCTCGATCCCGCGGTGCCGGGGCGACGGCGGCTCGATCGACGGCGCCGCGGTGGTTCGGTGCTCGTCGGGCAGCGCCGCACCCAGCACCTGCGCACTGATCTCGGCCAGGCGGGCGTCGGCCGCCGCGTCCACCCTGGAGGTGAGTGCCGCGACCGCGTCCCGCAGCTGCGGCGGATACGCGGCAAGCGCGGCCCGATCGGCGCGATCGATGGCCGCCCTGGCCGCGGCGGACTCGGACCGCACCTGGTCGCTCACCTCGTGCACCAGGTCCACCCGGGCCAGCGCGGTGAGCCTGCGAAGCGCCGCGGCCCGATCCGAGCGCCACCCGTCCCGGTCCGCGACGAGCGCGGCCCGCTCGGCCCGCAGCGTCGCGGTGTCATCGCCCGCACGCAGTGATTCGGCGGTCACCCTGACCATGTCCCGGGTCTGTTCGGCCGCGTCCGCGGCCCGCTGCCGTAGCCGCGCCTGCCGCTGCGGGACGACCGCGTGCGACGCGACCAGGGCCGACCTCAGCTCGTCGATGCCGCGACCGTCTGGCGCGGCGACCGGATGGATCGTGGCGCCCGCGAACCGGGGCGCGTGCTCGGCGAGCAGCTCGGCGTTCCGCCGCGCGACCGCCACCCAGCCGTCGTGCGCGTCGATCTTGGTGAGCGCGAACACCACCGTGTGCGCGAACTCCGCTCCGCCTCGCAACAGTTCGAGTTCCTCGCGGCCGAGCGGCGCGGCGGCGTCCAGCACCATCAGCAGCACGCCCGCCGAGGGGTCGGGCGTCTCGGTGAAGCGGAGCGCGGCGGTGTCGGACTCCGCCGATAGCGCGACGGTCAGGTCGCCTCGACCACTGCCGGACGCGCCGAGGACCACCACCGTCGCGACGCCGCCACGGTCCGCGGCGGTCGGCGCGGGGCGTTCCAGCCCGGCGAGCGCGGCGGGATTCCACCGGCGCAGGACGGCGGCCAATTCCGGCGACACCTGGTCGTTCACCGGAGTTCCCCGCGAGCCCACTCCCGGACCGCCCTCCGGTGCAGCGCCAGCGCGCCCCTGGTGCTGCGCGCGTCGAAGCCGCCGTTCATCCGCCCCCGCTGCGCCCTCGCCCGTTGCAGCGCGAGACCTGGGACGTCGCGCTGCTGATCCGGCAGCGCCGCGACCGTCAGCGCCTCGTCGCCTGCCAGGTATTCCTCGACCGCGTCGCGAACCCGCGCGGTGCCCGTCATCGCCCGCAGCTCGGCCAACAGCGCGGCGGACCGCCGTGCCCGGACGGCGGCGAGCCGCTCGGCCACCTCGATCCGCAGCTCGTCCACGCCCTCGCCAGATCGCGCACCCACCGGCAGGCAGGGCACCCCCAGGATCTCCGCTGCGCGTTCGGCCGCGACGGCGCGGTCGGCGACGGTGTCCGCCTTGTTCAGCACCACCAGCACCCGATCCCCCGCGACGCGCACCACGTCTTGATCGGCACGGCGCGGCGGGTCACACACGACGAGCACGATCAGCTCCCCGGTCAGCGCGGGATCCTCGGCGCCCGGCACGTCCAAGGCCGCGGTCTCGACCGGCTCGCCGCCAGCGATCGGGCCGAGGGCGACGATCACCGCGGACCTGCCGACGCCCGCGCGCCCGGTCACCTCGACCCGCACCGGCGCGCGATACCGCTCCACGGCCCGGGTCACCCGCGCCCCGGCCGCCGGATCCGCCTCCGTCGCCGATCGCCGCAGCCCGTCCAACGTCGCACCGAATTTCACAGACGCCATCGCGTCACCCCCAGAGAAGAAGAACGCGCCCACCCCCGGGCGCGCACCGAATGATCGCAGCAATCGTGGTCCGGCGCGCCGCGAGGCCCGGAAATCCGACCGTCCGGAAGCCGAAACAGCAGGTCGAGACTGGCTCAAGGGCGCACGCCGCGGCGATGCGACCGGCGCCCGACCACCGCCAAGGTGGCGCTCCTCTGAGAAAGTCTCAACTTTAACTTCAGACCCACCTGCCACAACCCTCCGTCATGCGTGACAATGGTCGGGTGAATGACGCAAAATCCCGGGTGGCAGGGGCCGCCGAACAGGGTTCCCGCCTGTACCCCCGGGTGACCAGTTTCCGCTCGCGCCGCGGCGCCCTGACCGACCCTCAGCAGCAGACCTGGGACCGGCTCTGGCCCAAGATCGGCGCCGACGTCTCCGACGCCCCGCTGGACGTCGCCGGGTGGTTCGACCGCGAGGCGCCGACCATCGTGGAGATCGGCAGCGGCACCGGCACCGCGACCGCCGCGATGGCCAAGGCGGAGCCGCACGCGAACCTGATCGCGATCGAGGTGTACCGACCGGGCCTCGCCCAGCTGCTGCAGGCGATCGAGCGGGATTCCATCCCCAACATCCGGGTGCTGCGCGGCGACGCCGTCGACGTGCTCGAGAACATGCTGGGACCGGAGTCGCTGACCGGGGTCCGGGTGTTCTTCCCCGACCCGTGGCCCAAGGCCCGCCACCACAAGCGCAGGCTGCTGCAGGCGCCGACGTTCAAGCTGATCGCGGACCGGCTGATGCCCGGCGGCGTGCTGCACGTCGCCACCGACCACGCCGACTACGCCGAGTGGATCGCCGAGGCCGGAAATGCCGAACCGCTGCTGACGCCGCTCGACTGGGATGATCTCGCGCAGGGCCCGGCCGATTCGCCGATGACCCACGAACGTCCGGTCACCAAGTTCGAGAACAAGGCACAGCAGGTTGGCCGACCCATCACGGAGCTGATCTGGGGAAAGGTTCAGGCATGAGCGTGAGCGAACGGCTACCGGACACGGCACCGGCAGAGGCGGTGGGCGCAAGCTCACCCGCGGAGGAGTCGCGTGACGTGCGACTCCAGAAGCGGGTGCTGCTGGTGTGGGACGCGCCGAACCTGGACATGGGGCTCGGCGCGATCCTCGGCGGCAGGCCCACCGCCGCCTACCGGCCACGATTCGACGCGCTCGGCCGCTGGCTCCTGGGTCGCACCGCCGAGCTGTCCGGCACCAGCGCGGTACGCCTCGAACCGGAGGCGACGGTGTTCACCAACATCGCCTCCGGCAGTGCCGACGTTGTCCGCCCGTGGGTCGAAGCCTTGCGTAATGTGGGTTTCGCGGTGTTCGCCAAGCCGAAGATCGATGAGGACAGCGATGTCGACGCCGACATGCTCGACCACATCGCCCTTCGCGCTCGGGACGGCGGGTTGGCCGGCATCATGGTCGCCTCCGCCGACGGTCAGGCTTTTCGCGAACCGTTGGAGGACATCGCCGCAACCGGTGTTCCGGTGCAGGTTCTGGGCTTCCGCGAGCACGCGAGCTGGGCGGTCGCCTCGGAGATCCTCGAGTTCGTAGACCTCGAGGACATCCCCGGGGTGTTCCGTGAGCCGTTGCCGCGGGTGAGCCTGGATTCCCTGCCCGACGAGGGTGCCTGGTTGCAGCCGTTCAGACCGCTGTCGGCCCTGCTCATCGGGCGTCAAGGAGTTCAATAGTGTTCGCCACCTGGGGACGACTGGTCTACCGCCTCCGCTTCGCCGTGATCGGAGCGATGGTTGGGCTGATGCTCGCCCTCGGTGCGTACGGTCTCGGATTCGCGGACCACCTCAGCCAGAGCGGCTGGGACGACCCCGGCTCGGAGTCGGTGGCCGCCGCGAAGCTGGCCGACGGCACCTTCGGCCGCGACACCATGGCCGACGTGATCCCGCTGTACACGGCGCCCGAGGGCAAGACCGTCGACGACCCGGCGTTCGCCGCGAAGATCACCAGGAGCCTCGAGGACCTGGCGGCGAACAACCCGGACGAGATCCTCAAGGTCAACGCCAGCTACTGGTCGACCAAGCTCGCCGCGATGGCAGACGAGACCAAGCAGCACGCGTTCGCCAGCGTCGCCATCAAGGGCGACAACGACACCGAGGTCGCGGCCAACTTCAAGGCGGTCCGCGACCAGTTCTACATCGACGGCGTCGACGTCCAACTCACCGGCCTGCAGCCGGTCACCGGCACGCTCAACGACACCATGGCCAACGACGTGAAGCGCATGGAGGTCCTGGCCATCCCGGCCGTCGGCGTGCTGCTGTTCTTCATCTTCGGCGGCATCGTCGCGGCGGCGCTGCCGCTGATCGTCGGTGGCCTGACCATCATCGCCGCGAACGGCGTCGTCAAGCTGATCACCCAGTTCACCGAGGTCAACTCGTTCGTGGCGCCGGTGGTGTCGCTGATCGGCCTCGGCCTGGCGATCGACTACGGCCTGTTCATGGTGAGCCGGTTCCGCGAGGAGATCGCCGAGGGCTACAGCACCGCTGACGCCGTGCGCCGCACCGTGATGACGGCGGGCCGCACGGTGATCTTCTCGGCGACCATGATCGTCGCCAGCCTCGGCGGCCTGCTGATCTTCCCGCAGGGCTTCCTCAAGTCGGTCGCCTACGGCGCGATCGCGGCCGTCATCCTGGCCGCGCTGATCTCGGTCACCGTGCTGCCCGCCATCCTCGCGATCCTCGGCCGACGGGTGGACGCGCTCGGCCTGAAGTCGATGCGGAAGACCAAGACCACCGAGGAGATCGAGAACAGCTTCTGGGGCCGGCTGACGCAGTGGGTGATGAAGCACCCGCTCAAGGTGACCATCCCCATCGTGGTCGGCCTGCTGCTCCTCACCATCCCGATCTCGAACATCCAGTTCGGTGGCATCAACGAGACCTACCTGCCGCCGGACAACCCCACCCGTGTCGCACAGGAACAGTTCGACGAACTGTTCCCCAGCTACCGCACCGAGCCGGTCAAGCTGGTGATCGAGGGCGCGCAGGGCGCGCAGATCACCCAGATCGTCCGGGAGGCGAGCGGGGCGCCCGGCCTGGTCGAGAAGTTCACGATCAGCAACCCGACCAAGGAAGGCGTGACGGTCTTCAAGGCCGGCCTGGTCGACCGCAACGACTCGGACGCCACCATCGACTACCTGCGGGCGATCGACGTGCCCGACGGGGTCACGATGCTGGTCGGCGGCACCCCCGCCATCGAATTCGACTCCATCGCAGCGCTGCTCGACAACCTGCCGCTGATGGTCACCCTGGTGGTGCTGCTGACCACGCTGCTGATGTTCCTGGCGTTCGGGTCGCTGGTGCTGCCGATCAAGGCAGTGCTGATGACCGCGCTCGGGCTCGGCGCCACCCTCGGCATCCTGACGTGGATCTTCATCGACGGCAACGGTGCCGGACTGCTCAACTTCACGCCGGGACCGATCATGTCGCCGGTGCTGGTGTTGATCATGGCGATCATCTACGGCCTGTCCACCGACTACGAGGTGTTCCTGCTGTCGCGGATGGTGGAGGCACGCGCGCAGGGCGCCAGCACCACCGAGTCCGTCCGGGTCGGCACCGCGCACACCGGACGCATCATCTCCGCGGCGGCGCTGATCCTGATCGTGGTCACCGGCGCGTTCGCGTTCTCCGAGCTGGTGATGATGAAGTACATCGCCTACGGCATGATCGCCGCGCTCGTCATCGACGCCACCCTGATCCGCATGTTCCTCGTGCCCGCGACGATGAAGCTGCTCGGCGACGACTGCTGGTGGGCGCCCGCGTGGATGAAGCGCATCCAGGAGAAGCTGGGCCTGGGCGAGCCGATCCTCGCGGACGAGCGGATGCCGTCCGACGTCCCGGTGATCGCGACGCCCCCGATGCCCGTTCCGGTCGAGCCGCGACCCGCCAATCCGGCGCCGCTGACCAGGGCCGCGGTCGAGCGGGTCCTGCCGCCGCGCACCTCGGCAGGCACCGCGGTCGCCGAGCCCGCGGCGCCTCCGTCGGAACCGATGACGGTACCGATCCCCCGGGCGCATCCGCCCGCCGTCGATCCGGAGCGGGCCCCGCGTCGGGCGCCTGCCCCGCGACCGGCGGAGCGCGGTCCGGCCCAGGCGGAACGGGATGCCCGCCCGATCGAGAGCTGGCTGGCCGACCTGAGGGTGCCGCGGCAGGCGCAGGCAGCCGCGCCTGCGACCAACGGCGTGGACGAGTCGGCGAACCCGGCCGACGACCAGGGCAGGCACCGGCACTCGGCCGGCTCGCCGACCGTGAGCGTCAGCGAGCTGCTCGCCCGCCAGCAGGAGGACTGACGGGCGAGGCCCCGCGTGGCACGCTCAGGCCTGGACCCGACCGCGCTGCGCGCCTTCGGCGAACGCCCGGGCGTATCGGGTGCCTGCCGCGAGCAGCAACAGCCCCACCCCGATGAACGCCAGCACACGGAACAGCCCATCCAGCGTTGCCAGGTCGAACAGGACCAGCTTGGCAAGCGCGGCGCAGGTCAGGGTCAGGCCCGCGCCGAGCGCGAGATGCGCCCGCTGCGGGTTCGCCAGGCCCCACCGCAGCGACGCCGTCGCGAGCACCATCGCGCCAAGGGTTGCCGCGCAGTGCCCGGCGATGAATCCCGGGTCGGCGCCCAGCGCCGCAACGCCCGCGGTCACGACGGCCGCGGTGCCCGCGTAGAGGGCGACCACCCCGGCCGCGACCCAGGCGGCGTCGGCCCGCCTACCGCCCAACAGCCCCAGCGAATACCCCTGCCCGACAACGAGAACCATCAGCGCAACCAGCATCGATCCGGATGCGATGACGGCCAGCGAGGAGACCGCGTCGGCCTGGTTCGTCAGCGCCTCCGGCGGCGCGGCGTCGAGGAACAGCAGCCCGCCGATCAATCCGAAGGCGAGCCCCGCGACGTAGGCGATCCGGGAGCGAACCTGGCAGGCGACCGCGACCAGCCCGAGCGCCGCCGCCAGCAGCACCACCGGCAGCGAATCCCTCGGGCTGGCGCTGACACTCGCCTGCAGCACCGCCAGCGCCGCGACCGCCGACGTGGCGATCCGGGTGTGTCCGGGCAGCGGGCGCACCACCGCCACCAGGAGGAGCAGCCCGGCGGCGAGCCCGCACTGCAGCGCCACCTCGGTCCAGCGGCCCGCGACGCCGCCCGAGAACAGTAGGGGCAGCGTCGACAGTGCGAGCATCACCGTCGCGGTGACGTCAGCAGCGTTACGCCGCACCAGCACCACCGCCGATCCGACACCGAACGCGGCAACCACCACCGCCAGCGCGAGCAGCGCCGCGGCGGCCGGGCGGTACGCGCCTGCCCACAGCGAGGCCCCGGCCCAGCCGGCGTCGGCGAGCGCGATCAGCATCCCGAGCACCGCCGGAATCGTCCGTGCCGCATGCAGATACGGCCAGTCCCGGCCGAGCTGGGGCGGGAAGGCGGCGATCTGCAGGAGCACCAGGAACACGAGCAGCGTGACGGTGAGGCCGTCGGCCAGTGCCGGGGACAGGACCGCCACCGCGACCACGGTCAGCGCGGCCAGCGGTTGTGATTGCCAGCGCGTCGCCAGGGTCATCCCGCCCGCCGCGATCCCGAAGGCGATCGCGAGGCCGAGCGCGGGCGGTAGCCAGCCGTAGTACGACGTCGCGGCGACCACGTCCAGGTAGCCACCCGCGACGCCGGTGCCCGCCAGGGCGATGCCGCCGACCCGTCCCCCTGGACGGCCGAACACCCGGATGCCTGCCCCTACCAGGGCCGCGGCGAACACGGCGCCGAAGACCACCCGGGCGACCGGGCCGAAGAATCCGGCCTGCGCGGCAAGCACCAGCAGCATCACAACGCCGATCAGGGTCACCGCCGCACCCGCGACGGCGAGCACGCGGCTGACCATGCCGTCGCGCTGCCACCACGGCTCGCGGGGCTCCCGGCTCGGGGCCTGCGGTCGAATCGGCGGCCACGCGCCGGGTTGCGGGTAGGCCTGCGGAAAGGCCGGGGGCGCAGGCTGAGTCGGCGGCATCGGCTGCGGGACCGGGGGCTGCTGCAGGTACACCGGCGGCTGGGGGACCGGCGGCTGCGGAACCGGCGGCGCCGCGAATGCCTGCTGCGCGGGCGCCTGGCCCTCGAGCTGCGCCCTGAGCCGCGTCAGATCCTCGGCGACCTCGCGCATGTGTAGCCCGAGCGCGCTGAACTCGCCGGACAGCCACGCGACCAACCGCGGATCGATCTGGGGGCTTGCGACAGAACTACCTTCGAGATTGACCATGCACCAACAATCGGCGCGCGGGCCGCCGATGACATGAGTAGTCCTACCCGATCGGCATGGGTGTTTTGTGCGGGACGGTCCGCGGGATCAGCTCAGCATCCGCTTCCAGGTGGTGCCGAAGGGGTGCTTGGCGGTCAACGAGCCGAACCGCACGCTGCCCCGCACCACCAGGTGCAGCGGACCGATCGGCGGGCCGGTGCGCACCTTGTTGGTGGCGCTGCCCGCGACCGTCTCGACGCCGTTGAGGTCGACGGTCGCCTCCGGCGGGACGATGAGGGCGATGGAGCTGAAGTAGTCCGTCACGACGACCTCCACGACCTGGCTGGTCATGATCGCCTCGGTGAAGTCCAGGGTGACGTCGGACATCTTGGTGTCCAGGTGCAGCGTCGGCGGCACCTGCCACGGCCCCCTGCGGGTCAACGACGACATCCGCCCGCGCAGCACGCTGCCCGGATGGCCGACCGCCACCTGGGGCGCCGGGGGCGTGGCGAACTGCGGCTGTGGCTGCACGTACGGCGCCTGCTGCGGGTAGGGCGCGGCCTGCGGCGCGTGCTCCCCGACCAGCTGTATCCCGGGCAGGTCGACCAGCACCGCGTTCAGCTCGCCCCTGGTCTTCGCCGCGAGGGCGGTGTCCATGCGTTCGGTGAACTCGCCGAGCGAGAGCATCCCCTGGCCGACCGCACGCTGGAGCAACTGCCCGACGTGCTCGCGTTCCGCATCGGACACCCGCAGATTCCTCGCATCCATGCCGACCAGGATATGCGCCCCGACTGTGCGCGCGTCTTACCCCGACTGGGGTGAGACGCGCGCACGGGCGGCGCAGCCGCTCATTCCAGCCCGCGTTCGATGGCGTAGCGGGTCAGCTCGACGCGGTTCGCCAGCTGGAGCTTGCGGAGCGTGGCCTGGACGTGGTTCTCGACGGTCCGGTGACTGAGCGTGAGCCGGGTGGCGATCTGCTTGGCGCTCAGCCCCTTTGCGACCAGCCGCAGCACCTCGGTCTCGCGGTCGGTCAGCCGCGGCATCTCGGGGGCCCGCTCATCGGCGGGTCCGGTCGCGATCCGCCGATACTCGCCGAGCACCAGCCCGGCCAGCCCGGGGGTGAACACCGCCTGGCCCGCGGCGGTGGCCCGCACGGCGTCCACCAGCTCGGCGGCCGACGCGCTCTTGACCAGGTAGCCGGTTGCCCCCGCCTTGATCGCCTCGAGCACGTCCTCACGCTCCGCCGACGCCGACAGCACCAGCACCGTCGAGTCCGGCGAGGCGGCCAGCACCGCGGCCGTGGCCTGCGCCCCGTTGCCGTCGGGCAGCTGCATGTCCATCAGCACCACCGCGGGCCGCGCCGCCGCGGCCCGCGTGCGCGCCGCCTGCACGCCGTCCGCCGTGGCCACCACCGCGAAACCGGCCGCCTCGAGGTCGCGGGCCACCCCGTCCCGCCACATCGGGTGGTCGTCGACCACCATCACCGTCAGCGGCTCCATCACGCTCACCCCTTCCCCGGTGCCTGCTTGCGCACCCGGATCTCCCATTCGACGCCCTCCCCCGGCGCACTTTCGAGCGTCGCGGTGCCGCCGAGGTCCGCGACCCGGCCGAGGATCGAACGGGACACCCCCATTCTCCCCTCCGCCTCGGCCTCGGAGAGCCGGCCGGGGGCGAGCCCGGCACCGTCGTCGCGCACGGAGACGATCACCTCGTCGCCGATGTCCTCCAGCAGCACATAGGCTTTCGCGGCCGCCCCCGCGTGCAGCGCGACATTCGACAGCGCCGTCCGGACCACGGCCGCGACCTCCCCCGCCCGTTCCCGCGCCATCGGCACCGGGACGGCAGGCGCCGACACCGACACCGTGGTGCTCGCCTCAGCGCGCAGCAGCGGTCGCAGGTCCACGTCGCCGCCGCCGTGGACCGGCGTCGCCTGCTCCGAGATCAGCTCCCGCAGCGCCACCTCCTGCTCACCCGCCAGCGTCGCCAATTCCAGTGTCGGACCGCCTATCTCGGTGCCACGGCGGCGGACGTACGCGAGCACCTGAAGCACCCCGTCGTGCACCTCGCGGCCGAGCCGCTCCCGTTCCTCCGCGGCGGCTGTCAGGTGCGCGGCCCGCTCGAGTTGCGCGTGCGAGCGCCGCGCGGTGTTCGCGGCCAGCCCCAGCGCGAGCCCCACCGAGATCAGTACGGGCGCGGTGGCGTCCCGCCACAGGTCGAGATCGACCTGGCCCCGGACCACCGC
Organism: Rhodococcus sp. NPDC059179; assembly: GCF_042754885.1. NCBI lineage: Bacteria > Bacillati > Actinomycetota > Actinomycetes > Mycobacteriales > Nocardiaceae > Rhodococcus > Rhodococcus sp. NPDC059179. The sequence goes on from NZ_JBHZBV010000001.1 coordinate 137,864, forward strand.
GCTGACCACCGAGATCGTCGCGCCTGAGGCCACCCCGAGCAGCGGACCGCCCAGGATCGCCGCGGAGATCACCGCGTTCGTGGCCCAGAGCGTGGTCGGCAGCGTCTGATGGGTGGAGTACCAGTCCTGATCGGACACCAGCCGGGTGGAGGCCATCAGCGCGACGACCACCACCTGATCGATGGCCACCAGGTACGGCCGCGCCGCCGCGTTCCGGGACAGCCCGAGCGCGGCGAGTCCGGTCCAGACCGCCATCAACGCCACGACGGCCCAGCTCAGCGTCGGCCGCGTGTAGTTCGCCACCGACGCGACCTGATAGCTGACCGCGTACACCAGGGTGGCCAACCGGAACACCTGAGCGGCCCGCCACAGCGGCTCGGTGGCCCGTGCGTCTTTCCGGTCCACCCGCGGGCCACCAGCACTCACGGCGCCTCGTCGGGCGTCGCCGGAAACAGCGGCACCCTCGGGTCCGCGACCTCGACCTCGTCCGGCACCTCCTCCGGGTCGGAGGCCAGCAGCGACCGGACCGCGGTGTTGAGCACCGCCACGATCGGCACCGCGAGCAGGCCGCCGACGATCCCGGCGAGCACGATGCCGGTGGTGATCGCCAACACCACCGCCAGCGGGTGCAGCCGGACCGCGCGCCCGAGCAGCAGCGGCTGCAGCACGTGGCCCTCGAGCTGCATGATCCCGATGATGATGCCGAGGGTGATCAGGGCGGTGATCAGTCCCTTTGTGACCAGCGCGACGAGCACTGCGACGAACCCGGTCAGGAAGGCACCGACGATCGGGATGAACGCGCCGACGAAGACAAGCGAGGCCAGCGGCAGCGCCAGCGGCACCCCGAGGATCGCCAGCCCGACCCCGATGCCGACCGCGTCGGCCGCCGCGACCGCGACGGTGGCCCGGACGTACCCGACGAGGGAGCCGAAACCCTGGCTGCCCGCCAGCCGGACCCGCTCCCGCGATGCCGCGGGGATCACCCGGGTGACGAACTCCCAGATCTGGTTGCCGCCGTACAGGAAGAAGATGACGGTGAACAGCGTCAGCGCGGCGCCGGTGAACAGCTCCCCGATCACCTTGCCGGTGGTGAGCGCGCCGCTGGTCAGCGCCTCCTTGTTGTCCTGAATCGACTTGACCACCGAGTCGCCGGCCTGCCGAATCTGGTCCTCGGAGAAGTGGAACGGACCGGCGGTCATCCACTCCTGCATCTGATTGATGGAGTGGGTGAACTGTGCCGTCAGCTCCGGCAGGCCCGCGATGAACTGCTCGACGACGAAGGTCATGATCCCGGCGACCGCGCCGATCGCGACGACGAGCACCACCACCACGGCCGCCGACCGCGGCACCCCCTTGCGCTGCATCCAGTCCACCAGCGGCGAGAGCAACGCGGCGGCCAACAGCGCCAGTCCGACGGGGATGAGCACCGTGTCCAGCCTGCTGATCAGGTAGCCGAGGGTGACCAGTCCGGCGAACAGGACGAGCAGTCGCCACGTCCATTCGGCACCGACCCGGACCAGCGGATGCACTGCCCGGGCGTCGCCGACCTGCGGGAGAGCCGATCGCGGCTCGTTCGCGCTCACCTCGGCGAGCCTATCGGCCGACCGGGCGTTTCGCGGGAGGCGGAGATCGGCGCGGCCGAGCCCGTGAGGCCTGGATCACGCCGCGACCCCATCGTGCGCTCGACAACGGCGATACACGACTAAGTTGGTCCCGTGCTGGCATCCTCCTATCGAGCGGTCGCGCTGACCATGCGTAGCCGCTGGCCGCTCTACATGGGTTCGATGATCCTGGCCAACTTCTTCGGCGCGATCCTCGTGCTGGCCTTCATCCGGTACGGCCTGCCGATCTCCGAATCGGACGCCATCCTCGACGACCGGGTGCGCAACGCCGTCGTCTTCGGCATCTACCTGTTCCTCGCCGGGATCGTCAGCCTCGGTGCGGCGGCGATGATGCTCCGGTCGGTGATCCGCTGGCAGCTGCGCGGCGGGCCGCCGACCCGCAGCGAGCAGATGGCCGCGCTGCACGCCCCGCTCCGCCAGGCGATCGTGCACCTGGTCCTGTGGATCGTCGGCGGCATCCTGTTCGTTTTCCTCACCGTCTCCGACATGCCCGAGCTCGCGGTCGCGGTCGTGGTGACCGTGTGCATGGCGGCGACCACGACCTTCGGGTTCACCTACATGCTCGGCGAGCGGATCCTGCGGCCGGTGGCGGCGCAGGCGCTGAGCGAGGGGCAGTTCGACCGCCTCCTCGCGCCCGGCGTCGGACCACGGATGGCGATGACCTGGGGCCTGGGCACCCTGATGCCGGTGATCGGCATCATCCTGCTCTGCGCGACCCAGCTGAGCACGGACCTGCAGTTCTCCACGAACTCGCTGGCCATCGCGATCCTGCTGCTCTGCGGAATGACGATCACCACCGCGTTCACGCTCTCGATGCTCACCGCCAGCCAGATCTCCGACCCGATCCGGCAGCTCCGCCGGGCCATCGAACGGGTGCAGCGTGGCGCCACCGACGTCCAGGTCGAGGTGTTCGACGGCAGCGAAATCGGTCGCCTGCAGGTCGGGTTCAACCGGATGATGAAGGACGCGGACGAGCGCAGGCTGCTGCGCGAACTGTTCGGCCAGCACGTCGGCGAGGACGTGGCGCGTCGGGCCCTGCAGTTCGGAACGGAACTGGGCGGCGAGACCCGCTTCGTGGCCGTGCTGTTCGTGGACATGGTCGGCTCGACGGGCGCGGCGGCCGAACAGCCGCCCGGCGAGGTGGTCAGCCTGCTCAACGAGTTCTTCCGCGTCGTCGTCGACGTGGTCGACCAGCACCACGGATTCGTCAACAAGTTCATGGGCGACGCCGCGCTGGCCATCTTCGGTGCGCCGCTGGACCGGCCGGACGCGCCGTCCGCGGCGCTGGCCGCGGCCAGGGAGCTGCGTTTCGCGCTCAACGACATCACCGGACTCGACATCGGAATCGGCGTCTCGGCCGGTCTCGCGGTGGCCGGGAACATCGGCGCCGCTGAGCGTTTCGAATACACCGTGATCGGCGACCCGGTGAACGAGGCGTCCCGGCTGACCGAGCTGGCCAAGCTGCGGCCGAGCCGGGTGCTCGCCTCGACCAGCGCCCTGTACTTCGCCGACGACGAGGAACAGGCCGAATGGGAGCTCGGCGATCAGGTCCAGCTGCGGGGCCGCAACCGGGTCACCCACCTCGCCTGGCCCGTCCAGTATCCCTAGGTGCGCGACGCGCATGGTTACGCTGGGCAGGTGGTAACGCCGCAGCCCGACCGGAGCGAGGTCGTCCCCCACAGGCCGGAGGGGGCCACACCCGACCGTCCACGCGGGCGGTTCTGGTGGGTCAAATGGGTCGCCGGGGTGCTGCTCGTCGCCCTGCTCGTCGGCGAGGGCGTGTACCTGTGGCCGCGGCTGCACGAATCGTGGACCGCGCTCTCCGAGATCCACTGGGGCTGGCTGGCCGCCTGCATCGTGGCGCAGGCCGTGTCGCTCAGCGGCTACGGACGCGTCCAGAAACAGCTGCTCCGGGCAGGCGGGGTGTCCGTCGGCCAGGGCAAGTCGGTCTCGGTGGTCTACGCCTCCACCGCGATGGCCGTCACGTTGCCCGCTGGGCAGGTCTTCTCGACCGCCTTCACCTACCGGGAGACGCGGCGCTGGGGGGCCAGCCCCGTGGTCGCGTCCTGGCAGCTGGCGATCTCCGGGGTGATCGCCGGCGTCGGGCTGGCCCTGATCGGCGTCTGCGGTGCGCTGCTGGTCGGCGGCTCGGTCAGCCCCTTCACCCTCACCTTCTCGGTCGCGGGCCTGATCGCCCTGATCTTCGCCGTCCGCTACGTCACGGCGCACCCGAACTCGATCGAGGCGGTCGTCCGCTGGGTACTCGTCCGGGTCAACGCGATGCGCCGCAAGCCGGCCGACACCGGAATGGCCGCGGTGCGGGAGATGCTCGAGCAGCTGGATTCGGTCCAGCTGGGCAAGCGGGACGGCGCGATCGCCCTCGGCTGGTCCGCGGTGCATCGCGTCGGGGACCTCGCCTGCCTCGCCGCGGCCTGCTACGCGATCGGCGCCGACCCCGCGCTGTCCGGTCTGCTGATCGCGTTCGCGGCGGGCAAGGCCGTGGCCACCATCCCGCTCGCACCGGGTGGCCTGGTGTTCGTCGACGCGACCCTGATCGCCACCCTCACCACCGCCGCCAGCATCAGCGCCTCGCAGGCCGTCGCGGCCGCCTTCGTGTATCGCGGCGTGAGTTTCATCCTGGTGGCGATCGCCGGCTGGATCGTCTTCCTCTTCCTGTTCCGTAGGCATCAGCACGAGGATCTGGAGTTCGACGTCGAGCTCGAACGACGCGAGCAGAAGGCGCTGCACGAGCCCCCTGTCGTCGAGGGCCCGGTCATCGACCTCCACAAAATCGACCCCGCACACCGGAAAAAGGGCTGATAGGGCTTCGATCGAGCGCACTGATGCAGCGGGGGTGCCCCTTGCCCGAATCGGGCAATTGCCGCCTCCGCCGTGGTCGATCTCACATAGCCTAACTCTCATGCCATGTACGGGAGACACGCCGTGAGCCGCGACTAGATCCGATCGGACCTTCTCCACCGCGGGATTCGCGTACGTCGACCGCCTCCTCACACCCCAGGAGCCGACATGAAGTGGAATCGCCAAGTTCCGTCCGGGATGCCGTCGCACCGCTACCGGTCCCATTTCGACCGGGTGCCCACGCCACCCGACGACGGCGGACCCGGACGCCAATGGCCGTCCAACCGCCTCACCGCCGCTCCGCTGTGGGCGCCCGTCGACCTGCGCGACGGCAACCAGGCTCTCCCCGAACCGATGGACACCGCCCGCAAGCGGCTGATGTTCGAACAGCTGGTCCGGATGGGTTACAAGGAAATCGAGTGCGGTTACCCGGCCGCCAGCCAGGCCGACTTCGACTTCACCCGGGACCTGGTGACCTTCGACCTGGTGCCGGACGACGTCACCGTCGTGGCATTCACCGCCGCCCGGCCGGAGCTGATCGACCGGACCTTCGAGTCGGTGCGCGGCCTCGCCAACGTGGTGATCCACACCTATGTCCCCACCGCGCCGTTGTGGCGATCGATGGTGCTGGGCCAGGACCGGGACGAGTTGCTCCGCCACATCCTGAAATCCGCGGAGGACGTGGCCCGCGTCGGCGACACCATTCCCGGCATGCGGTACCAGTTCGCCGCCGAGGTGTTCAACCTGACCGAGCCGGACTTCGTCCTCGAGATCTGCAACGGCCTCACCGAACTGTGGGACGCCAGCCCGGACCGGCCGGTCTCCCACAATTTCCCGACCACCGTCGAGACGGCGACACCGAACGTCTTCGCCGATCAGATCGAATACATGCACCGACATCTCGACCGGCGCGACTCGGTGATCCTGTCGATCCACACGCACAACGACCGGGGCACCGGCGTCGCGTCGTCCGAGTTGGCGATGCTCGCGGGCGCGCAGCGCGTGGAGGGCTGCCTGTTCGGCAACGGTGAGCGGACCGGGAATGTGGACCTCGTGACGCTCGGACTGAACCTGCACTCGCAGGGCATCGACCCGATGATCGACTTCTCCGACCTCGACGCGGTGCGGCGAACGGTGGAGCACTGCAACAGGATCGACGTACACCCACGGCACCCGTACGGCGGCGACCTGGTGTTCACGGCGTTCTCGGGATCCCATCAGGACGCGATCAAGAAGGGGTTCACCAAACACAACGCGGAGGCGAAGTCGGCAGGAGTGGAACCCATGCAGGCGGCGTGGGAGATGCCGTACCTGCCGATCGATCCCGCGGACATCGGCCGCGACTATGAGGCGATCATCCGGGTGAACAGCCAGTCCGGCAAGGGCGGCGTCGCGTATCTGCTGCAGACGGGCTACGGACTGGACATGCCGCGCGCGCTGCAGATCGACTTCGCGCGACGGGTGCAGCACGCCACCGACGACGGCGGCGGCGAGGTGACCGCGGAGGAGTTGTGGAAGCTGCTGACGTCCGAGTACGCCCACCACGGCGTCCTCGACAAGTGGTCGGTCGAACATCTCGGGGACGGCGATCGCCTGTCGGTCCGAGCAACGCTCGGCGAGACCCAGGTCGACGGTGAGGCCTCGGCGAGCGGGCCGGTCGAGGCGTTGACCCTGATCCTCGCCGAGCACGGCTGCCAGGTGGAGGTGCTCGCGATGTCCCTGCAGTCGGTCGCCGAGGGCGCGGGTGGCCAGGCCATCACCTTCGCCCAGTGCCGGGTGGGCGGCAAGACGCAGTGGGGTATGGGCATCGAATCGTCGGTCACCGCGTCGGCCCTTCGTGCGGTGCTGGCCGCGGCGACGCCCGACTGATCCCTGGCGCACATCGGGCGATTCCACCTGGACCGCCGGCCGATCCTCGGCCGGCGGTCCCCTCGTGTGTCCCACCTCACATCGGGCTCGGGAAATATCCGCGGGGGTGGCGCGTTGAACGAGGTACCTGCTTGAATGTTTAACTATCTCCGAGGAGTTCACATGACCACCGCCATCGCCCTGCCCACCCTGACCGCCGGCACCTGGGCCATCGACGCCAGCCACTCCACCGTGGGCTTCTCGGTCCGGCACCTGATGGTCAGCAAGGTTCGCGGCCGCTTCCAGGACTTCTCCGGCGCCATCACGGTGGCCGAGGACGGCACCCCCTCCGTCGACGCCGAGATCCAGGTCGCGTCCATCACCACCGACAACGAGCAGCGCGACGGCCACCTCAAGACGGCCGATTTCTTCGATGCCGAGCAGTTCCCGACCGCCACCTTCAAGTCCACCGGTGTGCGCGGCAAGGGCGAGGACTTCGTCGTCGACGGCGACTTCACGCTGCACGGCGTGACCCGCCCCGTCGAGCTCAAGCTCGAGTTCAACGGCGTCAACCCCGGCATGGGCCACGGCCCGGTCGCCGGCTTCGAGGCCAGCACCGTGATCAACCGGAAGGACTTCGGCATCAGCATCGACATGCCGCTCGAGGGCGGCGGCGCCGTGGTCGGCGACAAGATCACCATCACCCTGGAGATCGAGGCGGGCCTGCAGGCCTGACCGACTCCCCCACGATCGGCGCACCCATCGCGACCCAACCCCCTGGGGTCGCGGTGGGTGCGCTTTCGTCTAGCCCTCCGGCCTACCCTGGTCCCGTGAAGAAGTTCCTGCCCGTCCTGGCCGTCGACGTCGTACTGGTCATCGTGTTCTGCGCGATCGGCCGCCGCACCCACGACGAGGCCAACGCGCTCGTCGGCCTGGCCAGCACCGCGTGGCCGTTCCTCGGCGGGCTCGCCGCCGGCTGGCTGGCGAATCAGGCGCTCTACCGCAACAAGTCGGCGCCTGCCTCGGTGTTCCCGGCCGGCGTGATCATCTGGCTGTGCACAGTGGTGGTGGGCATGGTTCTGCGGGCGATCGGCGGTCAGGGCACCGCCTTCAGCTTCATCGTCGTCGCCACCTGCGTGCTGGCTGCATTCCTGCTCGGATGGCGCGCGATCTACGCCGCCGTCCGGAAACGCTCCGCCGCCGCCTGACGACTCGGGCCCCTGATTCCGGGCGTCGACCCGGCGCGCGTGAGACAGTTTGCCGATGAGCGAACTCACGTCGCCGCCCCGTGATCCCAAGGCCGACCGTGGTTTCTTCGGCCAGCCGTTCGCGCTCGCGAACCTGTTCGGCGTCGAGATGTGGGAGCGGTTCTCGTTCTACGGGATGCAGGGCATCCTCCTCTACTACCTGTACTACTCGGTGGCCGACGGCGGGCTCGGCATCTCCCAGGCCGCCGCGACCAGCATCGTCGGTGCGTACGGCGGCACCGTCTACCTGTCGACGATCCTCGGCGGCTGGGTGGCCGACCGGATCCTCGGATCCGAGCGCACCCTCTTCTACAGCGCGGTCCTGGTCATGCTCGGTCACATCGCGCTGGCCGTGATTCCGGGCCTGGCCGGCGTCGGAGTCGGACTGATCGCGATCGCGATCGGCAGCGGCGGCCTCAAGGCCAACGCCACTTCCCTGGTCGGAGACCTGTACGCGGAGAACGACGACCGCCGCGACGCCGGGTTCTCCATCTTCTACATGGGCATCAACCTCGGCGGATTGGTCGGTCCGCTGCTGACGGGGTGGGCGCAGGAGACGTGGGGATTCCACGTCGGTTTCGCGCTCGCCGCGATCGGCATGGCGCTAGGCCTGATCCAGTACACGCTCGGCCGCAAACGGCTCGCCGGGATCGGCGAGCGGCCCCTGAACCCGATGCCGCACGCGCAGCGGCTGCGGTACGCGGCGGTCGCCGCCGTCGCGTTGCTCGTGGTCGCAGGCCTGTTCCTCGTCGGGCTCATCACCCTCGACAACCTGTCCGACGTGGTGGTCGGCGTGACTGTCGCGGCGTCGGTCGTCTACTTCTGGGTGATCCTGAGCAGCAAGAAGATCACCAGCACCGAGCGCAGTCGCGTCTTCGCGTTCATCCCGATGTTCCTGGCCAGTGCCGCCTTCTGGTCGCTGTTCCAGCAGCAGTTCACCGTCGTCGCGATCTACGCCGACAGAAGATTGGACCGCAACCTGTTCGGCTGGGACTTCCCGGCCTCCTGGGTGCAGTCGATCAACCCGGTTTTCATCATCATCTTCGCCGGCGTGTTCGCGGCGGTATGGACGAAGCTCGGTCCCCGCCAACCGTCCTCGCCGCTGAAGTTCGCGGCGGGCACCATCATCATGGGCCTGGCCTTCCTCGCGTTCCTGCCGTTCGCGGGCGGCGGGCCGAACAGCACCCCGCTGCTCGGCCTGATGTTCATCCTGCTGCTGTTCACGTTCGCCGAACTGTTCCTCTCCCCCGTCGGCCTGTCGCTGTCGACGAAGCTGGCACCCAAGGCATTCCACACCCAGATGGTGGCGCTGTTCTTCCTGTCGGTTGCGCTCGGTTCCGCATTGGCCGGCACGCTGGCACAGTTCTACGACGAAAACGACGAGGCGCCGTACTTCACCTGGGTCGGCGCGGCATCGATCGGCGTAGGCATCCTGATGATTCTGCTCTCGCCGTGGATCAGCCGGATGATGCGCGGGGTGCACTGACCGCCCGCCGACCGGCCCTTGTGCGCTGCGTCGCCCCGGGCGGACGATGGTTGGGAGCCATGAGGGGTGGCTCGACCGCAGGTTCGTCCCAATCAAAGGTGTGAGCACCATGTCCACCAGGATCACCAAAACCCTCGCTGCGACCGCCATAGCCCTGACCGTCGGCGTCTTCGCGGCCCCCGCCGTCTCCGCCGCCGAGACCGCGGGCGCCACGCCTGCCATGGGCTCGGTTGCCCTGTGCTTCAGCATCCCACTCGGGTCCGCCGCGCTCGTCTGGTGCCTCTGAGCCCCGACCATAGTCAGTCCCTGGATACGGCTGCGGACTGACACCGCTGCCAAACACCAACGCACGGCAGGGATTCGGCCGCGACTCCCTTTGGGCAAGGTGGTCGGGATCGGCCTGCCGTGCCGGTCAGTGCCGTCTCGACGGGTAGATCGCGTGCGGGGCACCGGCGTTTGGGCGCCGATCGTCAGCGAGGAGGGCGCGACCACGTTCAGCCTCTGAAAACGGGCCTTGGGTACGCGTCTCCTCCGCACCCGAGGCCCGTCAACGTGTCAGTTCGGTGCCACCTGAGCCCGGGCGACGTCGTAGACGGCCTTCTCCTGATCCACGAAGTGGGTGGCAGACATGTAGGGACGGGCGCTGTTCATATTGGCGAGGACGGTCTCCATGACCGGGAGGCCACCATCGGCGTTGACGAAGTGGGAGGTGACGCCGACCTGGATTCCGGTACCGGTGGCCGGGTCGTACTGCTCGAACCAGGGACCGCCGCTGGACCCGGGGCTGAACGCGGAGGGCGCTATGTCGAGGTGCTTGCCGGTGATGGCGATCGACTGGCCGGAGTTCACCTTGAGGGTGCGGCCGTCGTAGGAGCGCTGAAGTGCGGACGGCACCCCGTGCCTGTTGGCCGCTCCCGTGCGGGTCGGGACGCCGTTGACGATCGGCGGTGCGTACCAGCTCTTGATGTTGTCGGCGGGGTAGCCGAAGCCGGTCAGCACCTTGCCCTGGGGCAGGTTGAAGCCGACCTGCTGGCCGCCGGCGACCTGCTGGATCGGCCGGCTTTCGGTGGGGCTGTCGACCAGGACGGCGGCCATGTCGTGCCCGGGGCCTTCACCGAACTGACTGGCGTCGGCAGCCCATTCGTTGGTGATCCACTGACGGGTCACCCCCCACACGCCGTAGGGCGCGATGTCGGCGCCGGGCAGCGTGGTCCCACCGTCGCTACCAGGGATGTGGCGGGCCAGAGCGGCACCGTCGAAGCCCGGGATGAAGATCGCCCGGTCGGCCTGCCAGTTCTCCAACCCGAGGCCGAAGTCCCAGTTGGAGGAGTTCATCCGGAAGCAGTGGGCGGCGGTGAGCACGACGCTCTGGTTGTCGCTGTCGACGACGTTTGCCGAGCAGTTGGCCAACTTGTACTTGGTGGTTCCCGGCACGGTGTGCACGAGGAACATCTTCCCGACGGTCTTGCGGATCTGGCCTGAGCCGGTGACGGTGGCGCTGAGGGCGTCGCCGCCGGCGGTCGGCTCGACGATGACGTCGCTGCCCTGGCCGTCGATCGGCCCGCCGTTGTCGTCGCTGAGACCGGCAATGGCGAGCCGGTCGACGGTCCAATAGTCGACCGCCGCCTGTAACTCGGCGGCGTAGCCGCTACCTGCGGCGACCATGGACGGCAGCTCGTGGGGCGTCGTGGACTCTGTGCTCCCCGACCCGGTGCTTGCCGACCCGGTGCTTGCCGACCCGGTGCTTGCGGACCCGGAGGCGCCGAGCAGGGCTGCCTCTGCGGACCCTGCGCTCGCGGGCGCGGTGGTTGCGAGCAAAGCCGCCGCGGTGGCCGCCGCAACAGCCCAGCTGAGGCCTGTCAATGTGCGCATCTTCCCCAACCCCCAACACATGAATGATCTGGTGAAGATACGGCACTCGGTGTCATGCGGTCTCGGATATCGGGCGACGGGTCAGCCCGGCCAACTTCCCGCGGGTCACCGCGGGATCTGGGCCTGGATCGGTCGCAGGAACCGGCCTGCCGCGTCCACCGCAGGGGCCGAGCTGTCCGCCCCCGCGACGAACACCGCGAACGCAACATCACCATCGATGCCGACGAACCAGCCGTGCGCGGCGGCGTCGCCGACCTCCGCGGTGCCGGTCTTGCCGCGCAGGTCGGCGATGTCGGCGAGCTGGGTGGCGGTGCCAGCCGTGACGGTCTCGCGCATCATCGTCCTCAGCTGCTCGGTGACCAGTGCGGGCGCCGGGGCCTGCGTCGTGTCCGCAACGCCCGGCATCCCCGCGACCAGCATCGGTGCGGGCGCGGAGCCCTTGGCGATCGACGCCGCGACCAGCGCCATCCCGAAGGGCGTCGCGGTCACCTGACCCTGTCCGATCGCGGATTCGACGCGCTGTGCCGGGGTGTCCGCTGGCGGCACGCTGCCGGTGACCGTGGTCAGCCCGGGAGTCACGTAGTCCACCCCGAGCCCGAACTGCAGAGCGGCGTCGGGCAGGGCGGTCGGCGGCATCGCGACCGCGAGCCTGCCCATCGTGGTGTTGCAGGAGCGGGCGAACGCAGTGTGCAGCGGCACCGAGCCGAGGTCGAAGTTGTCGTCGTTGGGGATGATGCGACCCTCGATGTTCGCGCTGCCCGGGCACGGCAGCACGGTGTCCGGGGTGACCGAACCCGACTGGAGCGCAGCGGAAGTGGTGACCGTCTTGAACGTCGACCCCGGCGGGTACAGGCCGGTGAGCGCGATCGGGCCCTGCGCGGTCGCGGCCGGGTTCTGCGCGACGGCGAGCACAGCCCCTGTAGACGGCCGCAGCGCGACGATCGCGGCCTGCTGCGGGAGCTCGGCGATGGCAGCCTGGGCCGCGCCCTGGATCGCCGGGTCGAGGGTGGTGGCGATGTCCGGCTGAGCGATGCCGTCCTCGCCTGCCAGCCGCTCCGCGGATCCGTTGGCGCGCACCAGTTGCACCGCCCACCCCGCCGAGGCGTCCTGGCCCTGCTGCCACAGCTCGCGGAGACCGTCGAGGGTCGGCGAGGACATCGCCTTGTCCGTGGTGAGCAGCCGGGCCTGCTTGACCAGCTGCACACCGGGGATCGCGGCGAGCCGGTCGGCAATCGGCTGGAAGTCCGTGTCCCGCAGCGTGATCGCGGTGACGGTCTTGCCCTGGGAGCCAGCCAGGTCGGCCTGCAGGGAGGCAGCGGTGACCGTCGGGGCCACCGGGCCGACCAGCAGCGCGACCGCGCCTGCTGTGCCGGCCGGGTCGGCGACCGTCGCCGGATCGAGGTTGACCAACGTGACGGTCTGTTCGGTCAACAGCGGGCGGGCGGTGGCGTCGAGCACCTGCGGGGACCCACCGGCGAGGGTGGTGTAGCGAAGCGTCGTGTCCGCGGTCAGCCCGGGCGCCAGCAGCTGCGGGTCCCAGGGGATCTTGCCGCCGTCGGCGACGGTCTGGCCGCCGCCGGTCGTGCTGTAGCTCCAGGTCCGCGCCGACGCCCGCTCGGTGGTCGCGGGAGCGGTCGTCATACCTGCGGTGGACGTCGCGGTGGGCTCGACTGTGGGTTCGGCACCGAGGGTCCAGTCCGCGTCGAGGGTGAAGGTGCCCGTGTCGCTGTCGGTGCCCGCGACGGCGAAGGTCGCGTCCCTGGCGGCGAGGCCGTCGAACATCTGGGTGATCGCTGCCGCGGCGGCCACCGGGTCGCTGGTGAGGTCCGCCGCCGCCTGCGCGTTCCGCTGGGTGAGCGCGTCGGCGAACTGCTGGGCCGCGACCTCCGTCTCCGTCTCCGACTGCCCGATGGTGCAGCCGCCCAGCACCAGCGCCGACACCGCGATCCCCGCCACACTCAGCTTCATCCGCATGGGACCGAGGTTAGGCGGCTTCGCCGCCCCGGGGTGGCAGGACTCCATTCCCGGGGTGGCTGCGGAGCACCCTTGGGTCGGTTCTCAACGGGGGCCGGGGTCGGCAGAGTTGTCCCTGTCACCGAAGCACCTCCCCAACCTTCAACCCCTGGAGATACTGAATGTTCAACGCCCGCCGAACCTTTGCCGCTGTTGCCATCGCCGCTCTTCCGATCCTGAGCGCTTTCGGGGCGGCGTCCGTCGCCAATGCCGAGCCCAACACCCCCATCGGTCCGAACGGTCCGACGGGACCGTGCCCGATCGTGAACACCGACGACCAGGGCAACGAAACGGTGATCAACAAGAAGCCCGGCGACCGCAGCCACGGCATGGTGTGCGGCGAGGACGGCGAGTGGCACATGCCGGCGAAGGCAGGCGGTTACAACGGCGGTCCGGGGCAGATCCAGACCCAGCCGGGACTGTCGCGCAGATAGAAACCCGAACTGGCGAGGCCCCGCATCGATACCGATGCGGGGCCTCTGTCGTCGGGGCGTGTCAGTTTCTTGCGCGGCGTTGAACAATCCTGCCCCGCCCTTCCTCCGCCCATCTGGCGCCAGTGGATCCAGACCCGCTTTTCCGCCCCACACCCCTCCACTGCTACGTCCTCGAGTTCCCCGGATTCGGTGTGAGCGATCCCGTCGATTGGTATGAAGGTGTACGGCACCGCCAGCACCAGCGAGGCGGTCTTGAGCATGCTGATCACAATCTGTCAGCGGGGATCGTTGGCCGCGTGCTAGTTTGGGTAGTCCGTGTTTGACCTGGAATGCGAGAGAATGGGAGGTGAGTTGATGTTTGCGGTGAAGACCGCTGCGGTGCGCAGCGCCCGGACCATCCTCACATCCCGGGCCCCGGTCTAGACCCGATACCCGTTGGCGGTAGTCACCGCGAGCTGCGCTCGTGGTGTTGCGGCTGGTGGTTCTGTGTTCGAAACGGGGCTCCTTCATTAAAGGGTCTCATCATGCATTCACCTCACCTTTCTTCGACTTCTTCATCGTCTTCGCGAGAGCTGTCCGCGCTCGGCTGGGACGAGACGTTCGCGGCGATGTTCGCTGAACATGCCGCCGCCGGGCTGATCCCGGCCCGTATCGTGCGGGTCGACCGCGGCCGATGCGACACCCTCACCGCCTCGGGGCCGGTGCGCGCCGACAGCAGTGCGCTCAGCGACGCGGACCGTGAACACATGGTGTGCACCGGCGACTGGACCGCGCTACGCCCGGGACCGCAACCACTGGTGGTGGCTTTGCTGCCTCGCCGTACCGCGATCACTCGTGCGTCCTCGGACCGCACCTCCCATCAACAAGTGCTCGCGGCCAACGTCGACACCGTCGTCATCGCGGTCTCGCTGGCGGCACCGGTCAACGCGGGCCGCATCGAGCGGTTGCTGGCGCTGGCTTTCGACAGCGGCGCCGGGCCGGTCATCGTGTTGACCAAGGCCGATCTGGCTGAGCACCCCGGTACAGACGAGGCGATGGTGGCCGCGCTGGCTCCCGGCGTTGACATCCTCACTACCAGCGCCGCTACTGGTGTGGGCCTCGAGCGGCTTGCCGCAACCGTGACCGGGACCGCGGTGCTGCTGGGTCCGTCCGGAGCCGGTAAGTCGAGTCTGGCCAATGCGTTGCTGGGACGAGAACACATGGGCACCAACGAGATTCGCGCCGTCGATGGAAAGGGCCGCCACACCACCGTGCATCGCGAATTGTTGGCGTTGCCCGCTGGTGGGGTGCTCATCGATACTCCGGGCCTGCGGGGCATCGGCGTTCAGGATGTTGCCGACGGGGTCGGGCAGGTGTTCGCCGAGATAGAGGCCTATGCCCGCGACTGCGCCTTCAATGACTGCGAACACCGCAGCGAGCCCGGGTGCGCGGTGCAGGACGCGGTCGTGACCGGCGAGTTGGACCTGGGGCGGCTCGATCGGTACCGCAAACTGATGCGGGAAAGCCAGTGGGCGGCCACCCGCGGTGACGCCCGCCAGAGCGGCAAACGCAGCAAGACCGTCAAGGCGATCACACGGGATCTGCGCGCGACTTACCGATTCCGCGACCGCCAGCTCTGACCCCGGCGTGCCCGCTCGCGCCCGCGGGCAACCCCGCGGCCCCGCGCGGTGCCACCGCCCGGGACTGGACGAGGGCACTGGATGTCTTGTATCACAACATCGTTCACCACAGGAAGACAACAATCATTAGTACTCGTAACGACTGGACCACTCGCGCCGAGACCAGCGCCGATATCGCCGCGATCCGCGAGATCAACCTCGCCGCGTTCGACACCTCCGAAGAGGCCGACCTCGTCGACGCGCTGCGCCAGGACCCCGCCTGGATCGACGGACTGTCGCTCGTCACTCTCGACGACACCGGCGCACTCGTAGGCTATGTACTGCTGACCCGAGCGCACATCGGTGATACCCCGGCACTGTGTCTGGGACCGTGCGCGGTCCTGCCTCAGTACCAGAAAACCGGTGTCGGATCGGCCGCGATCCGCGCGGCGTTCGAGGCCGCCAAGGCCAGGGGTGAACGTTTCGTCACCGTCCTCGGGCATCCGGAGTACTACCCGCGTTTCGGGTTCACCCGCGCCAGCACCCACGGCGTCACCATGAAGATGTCCGTCCCTGACGACGCGCTAATGGTGCTGAGCCTGGACACCGAACCCCTGCCCAGCGGCGTCATCCGCTACGCGGAAGCCTTTGGCGACATCTGAACCCTCCCGTTCGTCTGGTAATCCGACGATCCCTGGGGCCGCCTTCCCTCACCAACTCCCTCAGCAGCAGCCTGGCCAAAGCTGACGTCGACAAGCCTGGTCGGACTGGCCGGCCAACTGCGGCAGCGCAGCGACGAAGCGATCGATCTCACGTTGCGACCATGCCAGGAGCAGTGCGGCCTTGTCAGGGAAGTAGCTATAGACCGCGGTCGGTCCAACGCCCATCAGCGTGGCGAGTTCCCGCAGCGATACCTTCACTGCGCCTCTCTCGCGGATCGCCGTCGCGAAGGCATCGAGCATCGCCTCTCTCGAACAGAGAATCAGCTTTCGAAGATCCATGAGTAACGCCATTCGGCCTCAACTACATCCGGCCGCATGATCCTGTGGGCGGCCCCGCCTGAATCCGAAAAGTGAGGCGGGGCCACCTGCCCCAGTCGGGGGGGATGGGGCAAACAAACCTTATCCCAGGAATGGCTCGGCTGCCTGCCACCGCAGATACCTACAGGAACAATTCATTTGAACCTTGAATCATGTTGAGGCATTTCCTGTTCGGCGATTTCACGCATCACACGGCGTACTGGTGGGTGGAATTGGCCAACACGCTCCTCACTGCGTTGACGGTAAGGGTTCTCTGAGGTTAGGTCGAACACATCGCCAGTCGGCAATCGTCGACCTGCAGCGATCACAGGGGGAGGGTCTATTCGTGCGTCGAAGAAGGCGTTCACTGTCACTGCTCGCGTTGAGTACATCCATCATTGCCGCAGCCCTATTTGCTCCCGCAGCCAGCGGTGCCCAGTCGCCCGACTTCGGTTCAACCGGCTCTAGCTCCGGATCAACCGGGTCGACGGGATCGCCAGAGACTCAGTGTTCAGCCGAACAGTCCAGGGCTGGAGACTGTTTCACTGGCTACGTCGGTCAAGGTGAGCAGCCTGAGATCGCTATGGTGACCTCCGCTGTCGCCGGTGGCTACGTCACCGAGGCATGGGCTTACGTCAACAGGTATCGCCAGACCCGCGATCCCGGACTAACAGCCCAACTAGAACTCGCGATCAACAACGCGCTGCACCCAAACGGCGGCAACCACGGCGCCATCGTCAACCCACGGGCCTGGACGCTCACCACCATCCAAACTCTTCAGGTCTGCTTCGAATCCTGCACGGTGCTTGACGAAATCAAGGTCGAGTACAACGGTTCGCTCTACACCCGCGGCGAGGCATTGTTCTGGGGCCGAATCTCATCCGAGAACGGCAAGAAGTTCACGATCCAGAACCACAGTTGCGAGGTATACCGCGACGTCCCGGCGCTCCCGGACTACCAGGCGGGCTTCTACAAGGAGTGCGGCACCGCAATCAACACCACCTCGTACAACATCCTCGACGGTGTCAGCACCAGCTTCACACCAAACGCCAACTTCTACTGGCGAATCAACCTTGTCCTGGTGCCGGGCGAAGGAAACTCGCCGGCACAACTGCACCTTCCCAAATCCATATGGTACGAATCCCAGAATTGGTGGTCTGATGGCAGTCGATACGCCAGCTTCATCTGACGACGCTTCAAGGAAAGCTGCCGACGAACGAGCACGGACCGCTGACCAAATCTCGATCCTGTCGGCGATGGCCACCGTCGCCGACAGGCCAAGAGAATTGGTCGACTTGATCAGCGCGGCTGCGTCGAAAGAGCAAGCATCTGAAGCGGTTGCCCGGCACTTCGGGTTCACTGAACTCCAGGTCGGAGCCGCGCTGTCAATGCAGGTGTGGCGATTCAATGCCGACACCAAAGCTCAGCTCGCCGACGAACTGCAGGAGCTCAAAGAGAGACTCCAAACATAGCCGTGAGTTCCCCACGACAGAGAGTCACAATGTTCTGGGTGGCCTTGGCAGTCACCCTCCAGCTCACCACCTCATGCTCGAGCGGCACTGCGGCATCGACCCCCGATGCCGCAGTGCCGCTATCCGGAGGTGACACGATAGTGGTCGGACAATTCCAGACCTGCACGCTCACCACAATCGGACACGACGACAATCGCCGCCTCGTCGGATTGACCTCCGGGCACTGCGGAGACGTTGGCGACGACATTCAGCTGGCGGAGCACCCCACCACCTCCGAGGTCGTCGGAAAGGTGGTCAGTGAAAATCCGGGTCTCGACTTCGCCGTCATCGAATTCGATTCATCTCTCGCGGCTCCGAAACCCAACTCTCGGCTTGACACTGGCCCCGATCCCTCAGCCGGAGAGGAGGTCTGCAAGAGGAGCCGGGCCGGGAAGTTGGATTGCGGCACCGTCCTGGGGCTCCTCGAACAGACGCCGATCACCCTCAACAGGACGTGCTCAATGCCTGGCGATTCAGGTGCACCGGTCTTCGCCGACGGTCGACTCGTCGGAATGAATGCGGGTACCCACGGCGAGCCGGGGCGTGCTCCCTCGCGTGATTCCCCGTGCGGGGATCAACCCGTCGATTCCCGAAATCCGGCGTACACATTTTCGATCAGCGATGTGCTTGATGCACTGCGCAAGTCCGGGAACGTGGGCTCCGGGCTCATCCCAGAAGCCTAGTTAGCCACTGTCGCAGTGGCTGCGGCCCGCACGGCACGCCACCGTTCCCACCGAAAGGAAATCATGAGTGTCCATCGAAAGGGCTCCGGCGTGCCAGCCTCCAGCAGGGCAGTCGCCGGAGGAATCCTTATCGTCGGATGTCTCCTCGGGGCAGTCCTGCGCTTCAATCACGGCGATGCCTTTTGGGGCGTGGTGCTGGTGCTCGCGGCATTGACCTGGGTCATCGTCGGCTACTACCAACTCCGAAATAGAAGGCCGCCCAGCACCTACTAGGAACCAGGGCGCCCCCGGAACCTTTTGGTACCGGGGTGCCATGCGCTTCAAGACCCCAGCGATTGATGCGTTCTCGTTGATGACGCTCCGGCGCTGCACTTCCGTGTCGGGCAGACGGAGAGCCGAAAACCTATGTTGGGCCCTCACACTTCTCGAACGCGGCCCTCTTCTGTTCGAAGCTGTCAAAGTGGGACCGGGTGTCAGGGAGCCACAGCTTCCGGGAATCATGAGTGCGCAGCGATTCGAGATAGTCGTCAACCCACTGATCGAGCGGCGGCGGGTCGTCTACAGCGAAACCCTGCTCGCGTAAGCATTCCATCAGGCGTAACTTGTCCGGCCACCGAGGGACTCGGCACATCCATCCCAGTCCGACTGGAACCGATCACGACTCTCCTGGTCAGGGCTGATGCCGTAGTAGTCGAATCCGGCCTTGTCGGGGAAAAGCTTGACGTTGTAGCCCTTCTTCGTCAGGCAGTCGACGAGGCCCGTATAGAAGACGCCACGGGCGACCTCCCATTGCAGGTACGCCTGGGACGACTCCGACAGTTCGTGATTTGCGTTTTCCATTGAGCACCCACTCAGCGTGAACAGCGCCGCCGCTAGGGAATCAACGACAAGTCGGATCAATCCGACAGACTATTGCAGGCCCTCGGCCCCCGTCCATGTCGTTCCTCGAACAAGAAGGGCGTTGGCAGCTGTCCATTCGTCCGATTCAGACGAAATCCTGGACCGATTGGTCTGGTTCTGGTTCACTTGCTCTTGATTCGTCCGTGCAGTCAAACGCGACAGGATGATCATGACCTCAAATGACGCCGGAAGTTGGGTACCAGATACTCGTACGCTTCGATGGGCCTTGGGCCGGATAGACCACGAAGGTCTGCGCCACGCGATTGAGCGTGATTCACAGCTCCGTTCTGCGGCCGAGGGTGCCGATTTTTCGCCGTGGAATGCCTACGCCGATGCAGCTGTCGAGTTCATTTTCTGGGATGCGATTGCCGAGGCGGAGAGGTTGAATTCCGAATCGCCCAGTTCAGGAGAGTGACAATGAATTCTCGCCGTTTCGTCGCAGTTGCAGCGGCAATCCTCCTCGCTCCGGTCGGTGCCATCGCAATCGGCACTGGAACCGCCACCGCTGCACCGCGTTGTCAGTTCGTCAGCGTCGATGATCCGCACCCCTCATCCGGGGGTGGGGGGATCATCTTCAAGGCCCGGGTGACCTGCGATCCAGCCGGAACTTTGGCAACTGTGACTCAGCGAATGTGGCGGTGCCCGAGCAAGCCGTCAGGTAGCGAATTCCTGTGGGGCGGGCAGGGTTGCACTCTCCTGGGTGGGTTGTCGTATCCACAGAGCGTGCCGGCTACCGGTCAAACGTGGTATCACCCCCGCCCTCCCGCGGGTGGTTACACAGGAAACGGTTGGTACATCGGCGTCGCCGAACTCTCTCCGGGTGGATCCGCGCAAACTACCAACGCGCGCGAATACAACCTTTGGTGACACGCCGCCTTCGGCTGTGGGGCGACTGGGATGCGGCCGCGAATGCCGCCAACATCTACCTCGTAAACCCTGCTGAAGTCCAGCGATTCGGTCGGACGCTTGAGATCAAGGAGCAGAACGGCGACACCGTCGGCCTACTGCGTCTGTCAGATGACGGCGTCGCCGTGGTCCTGGAGTTGATCAATGCCGACCACCAACTGAGCGAAGCCCTGCAGTCCGAACTCGGGTAGCTGACTCAGACATCCGGGTCTGAATTAGTCATTGGACTTATCGAGTCGCCCAGGCGATGCGCTGTCCTCGATTGAGTGGGTGCGCAATGCAAGACTCAAACCACCGGAGTCGTCCCTGGCATAACGCGCCGACAGGCGGGTTGAGCGGGAACTGCCCCGGGATCTGCGTCGGGTGCGGGGCAAGAAGGGCATGGCCCGCGCCCGCAAGGGTGGCCCCGGCGAGGTCGTCGCTCGAAACCACTGCCGCAGTTGTCAACCCGGAGATCCGGCCGTGGACATCGACATCGCCTGCGCCGTCTGCGGAGACGGCCCCATCCTCGCAGGAGAATTCGCCGACGGCATCGGCAGCAACGACGAACTGCCCGAGCCCGTCCGGCGGTGGCTCACCATTGCCGGGTGGCGAACGAATCCGAAGCTGCTCTGCCCCGATCACGCCTAAGCTGAACGGGCGCTACTTTGCACTTCGGGTCAGCTTCGGGAGTACCTGGCCTTCTTCGACTACGAGTCCAGGTAGACGGCACACCGGGCAGAAGGCGGGAGAGAGGTTAGGGCGATTGACAGAGCCTTCGGCTCATCTCGGGCGGTGAGGTCGAAGCCTTTCGATGACTTCCGCAACGACAAGCGTGGTCCCGAACACGACCCCGGCGACCGCGAGACCGACTGCACGGATCCCGTCATGCAACGGACCGCCTGTGCTTGTTTGCATCGTCATCGAGGATCGTCCGCTGCTGACGCGGGGGCGTTCAATCGAATTGTTGATCTGCGAGCGATTCTCGTTCGAGTCAACCGTCGACGAGCGATCAGACGACATTGCGGTTCCTCCCCCAGACCGGAACGGCGAACCCGCCGGAATCCTCACCCCGCTCCGAACATAGTGGATGCTGGGTATGTCGCGCGCCATATGCGCGCCGCGCGTTACCCGCGGAACGCAAGTTGCCGCCCTTCGTCGGCGGACGATTGACCTTCCCTCTCGGCCGCAGAAAGCCAGTTGTCGTCGGAGTGCTTCTGGCAGTTGATCCCTCGGTGCTGGGAGCCGGCACTGAATCCCCCGTGAACTGCGCATACTGCCCTGAGTTTCGAGATTGCCACCTGCCCCGTTCGGTGACCGCCTCGCCCTTCCTGCACGCCGCAGGTGCAGGCGCTCTGCGGGGATTGCTGCCCCGGATGGATCGATCGAACTTCTTCCGACGTCGGATCTCCGGCCGTGGGGACGGGCTCGCGTGTCACTCTGGGTTTGCGCGGGGTCGGTGACGGAAAAACAGATTTCCGCACCGGCGCCACCGAAACCCCACCTCACCGCGTTTCGCCCGAAACGGGGGTGTCGGTGGGCGGTTGTAGCGTCTGCGGCCATGCCCATCGACCACGACACCGCGAGCCGCGCCGGTCTGCCGCAGGTCGCGGCCGGTGTCGCTCCGCCGCCGGATGTCGCGGCAGGCGTGGCGGACCGGATCGCCGCGTCGATGACCTCCGCCCGCGCCGCGGGCACCTACCGCACCTACGCCTCGGCGTGGCGCCGCTTCGAGCGCTGGAACGCCGCCCACGGACACTCCGCGCTGCCGGCCCACCCGGTCACCGTCGCGGCCTATCTCGTCGACGCCGCCGACACTCTCACCCCCGACGGCCGGCGGGCCTACGCCCCGGCCACCCTGGCCCGCTGGGTCGCCGCGATCGCGCACCACCACCGCACCGCCCGCCACCCGGTCCCCACCGGCGACGAGATCGTCCGGGCCACCCTGTCCGGAATCCGCCGCGACTACGCCGCCGCCGGGCACCGCCCCGCCGCGCCGCGGGCCCCGCTGCTGGTCGAGGACATCGTCACCCTCGCCGGCGCCTTCCGGCGCAGCGAACTCGTCGGACTGGCCTGCGGGGACGTGCGCGTGCACCGGCTCGACGGGCTGCACATCGCGCTGCGCCGCTCGAAGACCGACCAGGAGGGAACCGGCACCGTCCGGGCCCTGCCATTCACCGTCAGCCACCTCAGCTGCCCGCCGTGCGCCTACCTGCGGTGGGCACAGGTCGTCGCCGCCGCCGACACCGGTGGCCGCCCGGCAATGATTCGGCTGCTGCGCACCGCCCCGCCCTTCGACGGACATGTGTGCCGCGGCCCGCACCCGCGCACCCACTCGGAGGCGCCGCTGTTCCGGTCGATCAGGGGGAACGGCAACCTCTCCGACGCGGCCCTGTCCGGGGCGGCAGTGCACAAGGCGATGCGCCGCCTCGCCGAGCAGGCCGGCTACGACGAGGACCTGGTCGCCCGGCTCGGAGGGCACTCGCTGCGGGCCGGGTTCGTCACCCAGGCCTTCCGCAACGGCGCCGACGCCCACGCGATCATGCGCCAGACCGGCACACCACCGTCGGGATGCTCGAGGTCTACGCCCGCGAGCACGCCCCGTTGATCGGCAACGCCGTCACCACCATCGGACTCTGAGACGCCCAGCCCTACAACGGTTGTTCCCGGCCGCGACGCCACACGGAGTGGCCGGCGTTACCGGCACGACTGGACGTTGTTCGCCGACTGGCCGCTGCGGCGAATCTCGCCGCGCTGCCCGCCGACCCGGCCACCCTCGCGGGGTTCCTCGCCGAACACCCCGCCGCGCCGGCCACCCACCGGCGGCGGGTCAGCGCGGTCAACCACATGCACGAACGCAGCGGTCTGCCCGCCCCTGGCCGAGCCGAAACCATCCGGAGCGCACTCGACACGAACCGGGGGGCGCGTCTGGCGCGAGCGAAACAACAGGCGCGCCAACGCCTCCCGGAAATCCCCACGACGGGCTGGCCGCAGGGAATATTCGGCCGCCGCGACGGACTGCTGCTGGTCCTGGCGACGTCCGGTCTCGGCTTCGAGCAGATCAGCCGACTGCGGCGCAGCGAGGTGAGCGTCGAGGCCGACACCCTGGTCGTCGCCGGCCCGCATCCGGTGCTGTTGGACCCACACCCTGACCCGCGCCTCTCACCTGACGCTGTCTACCGGCGGTGGGCCGAGATCCTCGCCTTCACCGACCGACAACCCAGCACGCGCGCCCACCCACACCGTTCCCGCCCGACGGGCAGGAGCGGTGACCACGACCGGCCCCGAGCGCACCGAGCACCTCGAGTGCACGCCGGCGCCGCTGGGCGAGTACTTCGACCGAGGCATCGCCGCCCGCCACGCCGCCCACACCGCACTCTCCGATATCGGTGACCTGCTCGACACCGTCGAAGACCGTGCCGACCGGCTCCTGGAACAGACCCTGGCGATCATCGAAGACCGGCCCGCGGCAGGCCATCCGGGCCGGTGCATCCCGCTGCTGACAGCTGGTGCAGTCGACTTCTGAAACTGACAACCGGGGCGACCCGTAGCGCCCTCACCGAAATGAGCGTATGACTGTAATTAAGTAATCATCGCAACCTTCGAGGTGAGTTCGATGGGATACACGGGACACGGCGGACGCAGATTCGGACGGCCGGGCGGCTGGCAGCAGGCCGACATCCCCGACGCAGGCGACGCGAGCGAGTGGTTCACCGGGCGGCTGCCCGAGGGCTGGTTCACCGGCCCGGCCACCGTGACGGTGGACCGCGAGGAGATCGTGGTGACCGGCGAGCTGCCCGCGTCCGAGGAAACGTCCACGGCCGCCGCCGACGGCCGGATCTCCCGGTTCCGGGAGACCACCAGGGCCGACCGGATGCGGATCGCCGACGAGGCCGAGGCCCGCTACGGGCGCAAGGTGGCGTGGGGCGTCACCCTCGGCGAGCAGCACGTGCTGTTCACCCACCTGGCGGTGCCCGTGATGACCCGGCTGCGCCAGCCCGAACGGCGGGTGCTCGACACCCTCGTCGACGCGGGCGTGGCCCGCTCCCGGGCGGACGCCCTGACCTGGGCGGTCAAGCTCGCGGGCGAGCACAGCGAACAGTGGCTCGCCGAGCTGCGCGAGGCCATGCGCAAGGTGGACGACCTGCGATCCGAGGGACCGAACATCTGAGGCGCTGCTCATAAATCCCTTGCCGAAGCGACCGGGGTCGTCTTATCGTGGTGGCCGTCTTGTCGTCGACGATCGGAGAAGGGCCCTTGCTCATTCAGAGGTAGTGAACGCATCGCGTCGCGTGCTCGTGCACGTCTGGCGCCCCGCACCCACCTCTAGGAGCACCCATGGCCCAGCCCTATCTCGCCATATCCGACCTCGCCTTCAGCTGGCCCGACGGCGAACCCGTGTTCGACGGCCTCGGTGCCGTATTCGGCACCGGTGCAACCGGACTCGTCGGGCTGAACGGCACCGGCAAGTCCACCCTGCTGCGGCTGATCGCCGGTGGGCTGACCCCCGACCGCGGCTCGGTCACCGTGCACGGCAGCCTGGCGTACCTGCGCCAGGACCTCGCCCTGGACCCGGACCGCCGGGTCGACGCCATCCTCGGCATCGAGGATCAGCGAATTGCCCTGCACCGCATCGAATCCGGCACCGGGACCGAGGAGGACTTCGCCGTCGCCGCCGGACACTGGGACATCGAGGAGCGGGCCGTCGCCACCCTCGATCGGCTCGGGCTCGCCCACATCGCCCCGTCGGCCGACGAGCTCGGCCGCACGGTCGGCACGCTGTCGGGCGGGGAGACGATGCTGCTCGGCCTCACCGCCGCGCTGCTCGGTGATCCGCAGGTACTG
The DNA here is from genome assembly GCF_042754885.1 of Rhodococcus sp. NPDC059179. NCBI lineage: Bacteria > Bacillati > Actinomycetota > Actinomycetes > Mycobacteriales > Nocardiaceae > Rhodococcus > Rhodococcus sp. NPDC059179. The sequence goes on from NZ_JBHZBV010000001.1 coordinate 162,686, forward strand.
CTGCTCGACGAGCCGACCAACAACCTGGACCTGGCCGCGAAGGCCCGGCTCTACGCCGCGGTCGACCAATTCCCCGGCACCGCGCTCGTGGTCAGCCACGACCGCGAGATGCTCGAGCGAATGGATTCCATCGCCGAGCTGCGCCGCGGGGAGCTGCGGATGTTCGGCGGCAACTTCAGCGCCTACCGCGCGGCCGTCGACGCCGAGCAGGAGGCGGCCCGCGCGGCGGTCCGCGACGCGCGCAGCGACGTGCGCAAGCAGGGCCGTGAACTGGTGGAGGGGCAGACGAAGCTGGATCGTCGGCTGCGCTTCGGCAAGAAGATGGAGGCGAACAAGCGGGTGCCGAGGATCATTTCCCACGAACGCAAGCGCCAGGCGCAGGTGTCGGCGGGCAAGCTGCGCGGCAACCACGTTGACAAGCTGGAGGAGGCCCGACAGACGCTCACCGACGCCGAGGAGCTGATCCGCGACGACCGCGAGATCCGGATCGACCTGCCGGACACCGCCGTCCACGCCGGCCAGCGGGTGATCGAGCTCGAGGACGTCACGCTGGCCTGCGGTCCGACGGTCTCCCTGACGGTGACGGGTCCGGAACGCATCGCACTGGTGGGGCGCAACGGGATCGGCAAGACCACCCTGCTGCGCGCGATCGCCGAGGCAGGCCCGCGGGTGCCGTGGCGGTCGCTGCCGCAGCGGCTCGACGTCTTCGACGGCACCCGGACGGTGGCGCAGAACGTCGCCGATGCCGCCCCGCACGCGACGCCGGAACAGATCCGGGCCCGGCTGGCCCGGTTCCTGTTCCGCGGCACGGACTCCGATGTCGCCGCGTCGGCGCTGTCGGGCGGCGAACAGCTCCGTGCGGCGCTGGCGATGATCCTGCTGGCCGAGCCCGCGCCGCGACTGCTGATGCTCGACGAACCGACCAACAACCTGGACCTGCCGAGCCTCGCGCACCTCACCTCGGCCCTGGCCGAGTTCCGAGGCGCACTCGTGGTCGCCAGCCACGACCTGCCCTTCCTCCGGGAGATCGCGGCGACGCGGTGGATCGAACTGACCGAGGACGGGCTGCGGGAGGTGGATCCGCGTTAACCTCGAGGCCCGCCCGCGCCCGACGATTTCGAGGACTCCGATGACCGACGACGCACGCATCCACGCCTTTCGCGACGACGCCCTCGGCGACCTCGACGCCACCGGCATCGCCGAGCTCATCGCCTCCGGTCAGGTGTCCGCCCGCGAGGCGGTGCGGGCGTCGATCGAGCGGGCCGAGTCGGTGCGCGATTCCCTGAACGCCATCGCCTGCCCGGACTTCGACCGGGCCCTGGAGCGGGCCGAGCGCCCGCGCGCAGGCGTCTTCTCGGGGGTCCCGGCGATCGTCAAGGACAACGTCGACGTCAAGGGCCTGCCGACCAACCAGGGCAGCGCAGCCTTCGTGGCCAGGCCCGCGAGCGCGGACAGCTCCGTGGCCAGGCAGTTCCTGTCCACCGGCGTGGTGTCGCTCGGCAAGAGCCGGCTGCCCGAGTTCGGGTTGAACGCCTCGAACGAGTATCCGTCCGCCGAGCCGGTACACAACCCGTGGAATCCGGCGTACTCGTCCGGCGCCTCCTCCGGCGGTTCCGCGGCGCTGGTCGCGGCCGGGGTGCTCCCGATCGGCCAGGCCAACGACGGCGGCGGCTCGATCCGGATCCCGGCGGCCGCGTGCGGTCTCGTCGGACTCAAGCCGACGCGCGGGCGCACGGTCGCGGATCCGGCGGACGTCGCGATGCCGATCCGGATCGTCGCGCAGGGGGTGGTGACGCGATCGGTACGGGACACCGCCCGCTACTACGCGGCGGCCGAAAGCTACTACCGGAACCCGAAACTCCCGCCGATCCGGCTCGTCGAGGGCCCGGGCCGTACCCGGCTGCGGATCGGCGTGATCGTCGACTCGATCACCGGCGGGGCGACCGACGACGAGACCCGGGCCTCCGTGCATGCGACGGCCGAGCTGCTGGCCGGGCTCGGGCACCGCGTCGAAGAGGCAGCCCCACCGGTCGGTCCGTCGTTCGCGGAGGACTTCGGGATCTACTGGGGATTCCTGGCGTTCGCGATCCAGGGCGGCGGCAAGAAGATGTTCGGACCGGACTTCGACCGAACCAAGACCGACAACCTCACCCGCGGACTGGCCGCCATGTACCGCAAGAACATCGCAAAGACGCCGCGGATGCTGTACCGGCTGCGACGCACCCACCAGCAGTACGCCCAGATGTTCCAGCAGTACGACGTGGTGCTGTCGCCGACCCTCGCACAGACCACCCCGAAGCTCGGGTTCCTCTCGCCCACACAGAGTTTCGAGGAGCTGTTCGCCAAGCTGGTCGACTACACAGGCTTCACCCCGCTGAACAACGCGTCGGGCGGTCCCGCCATCTCATTGCCGCTGCACGAGACCGCCGCGGGGCTGCCGCTGGCATCGCATTTCTCGGCCGATCACGGCGACGAGCGCACCCTGCTCGAGCTCGCATTCGAGCTGGAGCAGGCGCGGCCGTGGCGGCGGATCCAGGACTGAGGTGAACTCGTACTGGGCGCAGTGGTCGGCCTACCTACCCATCGTCGTCGCCGCCGCGCTGGTCCTGATCGGTCCGCTGTGGTCGTTGACCCGGCACGCGGTGACCCTCGTGCACGAGGCCGGTCACGCGATCGCCGCGGTCGCGACCGGGCGCAGGCTCACCGGGATCCGGCTGCACTCGGACACCTCGGGCCTGACGCTCTCGCGCGGCAAGCCCCGCGGCCCCGGCATGGTGCTGACCGCGGCGGCCGGATTCCTGGCGCCCTCGCTGCTCGGGCTGGCGGGCGCGGTCCTGATCGCGTCCGGGCAGCTCCCGGTGCTGTTGTGGGGCGCGGTCGCGCTGATCGTCGCGATGGTGCCGTTCATCCGCAACATCTTCGGGCTGCTGGTGCTGCTGGTCTGCGGATCGGCGGTCGGGGTCGTCGCGTACTACGGATCCCCCACGCTGCAACTACATTTCGCGTACACCGGGATCTGGCTGCTGCTGTTCGGCAACCTGCATACCATCGTCGAGGCGGCCCGCACCCGCTCGGGCCGTTCCGACCTCGACCAGCTGCGGTCGCTGAGCCACCTGCCGCGTTTCGTGTGGGTGATCCTGCTCGTCGCGGTGTCCGTGGGTACGGGGGTGCTGGCGTGGCGGGCACAGTACGTCGGTTAGTCCCCTCCCGCCGCCGGCACCTACCTCACCGCGAGGACATGAAACATGGTGTGCTGCCCGCCTTCCGGGTTGAAGTTGTCGTCGGCGGCAAGCATCAGGGTCCGGGTGCCGTCCGCTAGTGTCGGCCCCCAGGTGATGGACTCGACGTTGTCGGGGTTGGCGCCGGTATCGGCGAAATCGAACAGCTTCCGCTTCGGCATCGGCGTCTCGGTGCCATCGAGCTTCTCTCTGCCGGTGACGGCCGTGGCTCCGGCGGTCGTCGTCCAGAAGATCTGCACGTCGTTGCCCTTGCCTGGCACCGAGCCGCGCTCGATCACCAGGTACTCGTCGTCGCCGATCGCCAGGATCTCGGTCGCACCGCGGTCCGCCTTCAGCGTCCCACCGGTGGAGCTGACACCGTCCGGGTAGTGGCCGCTGATCGGGTCGACCCGGTAGACGAACTCGTCGACGATGTCGCCGCTCCCGTTGTCGAACATCAGAACCCGTGAGTCGGTACCGGTCTCGGGGGTGGCGATCGAACCGTCCTGCAGCAATGAGCTTTCCGTGAGCGCGACGAGCCGCGAGCCGTCGGCGGAGAAGGTCAGACCCTCGAACGCCAGGTTGTTGCGGATGCCGGACGTCTGGGTTCCGTCCGGTCCGGCCACCGGGATGTAGTGCGACGGCACCGGGTAGTCACGGACCAGGCCGCCATCGGCCGACGCGCGGCGAACGAACGGCGCGAGCAGCTTCGAGGCGTCGCCCTCGCTGGTGTACACGATGTCGGTGCTGCCGGGAACCCGGCGGATCGACTCCGGGTCGACGCCCTTCTTCGGGTAGGGCTGGCCGTCGGCCGCCAGGAGGGTGGTCAGCTCGGTGAAGTTCGGCGCATCGGCGACGAAAGCGCCGTCCGGCCCGAGGTCGAGCGTCAGGGCATAGAAGCGCGCGGGCCCCTTCTCCGACCGGTCGTCACTGACCGCCACATAGGTGTCGGTGGCGTCGTCGTAGTCGATCCCCGAGATCCCGCCGAGCGGTGGCCCGAGCGGGGTGAGTCCGTCGGCGACCTGCATCGTGTCGAGGTGGGTGACGGCGAGATCGTCTGATCCCGTGGCGGGTTCGGCGGTCGAGCAGGCGCCGAGCGCCAGCAGGAGGGGGGTCATCACGAGCGGGGAGAGAGTTCTTCGTTGCATGCGGCGGACCGTATGGGTAGCAAATGAACAAACGTTTACTCAGTGGTTACGTGCCGACCGCACCCGCCGAGTCGTTGATCCCTCCGTATCGGTTCGCGCCTGGCGACCAGTGCTACGTCGAGGTTGATTCATCGGGACGGAGGCGTCCGATACGCACGGTTGCGACTCGTCGCCGGCGCCGTCGCCTCGATAACCCCGGCGTCCACGAGGTTTCGGAGCAGTGGCCGTAGCGCGTTTGCCGAGGTGCCGATCGCATCCGCCAACTCTCGAGCGGACATGGTCCGTCCCGTTGACAGTTCCTCGACGATCTTGGCCTCGTTCCCTTTCCTCGCTGCATGGACCGATGGCCGAACGGCAATCGAGTATCGGCCGGCCATTTCCAGGACCAGTCCGTCCGCCACAAGTCCTTCGAGTGCTTCTTGCGCGACCGTCGTGTCGATTGCCAGCTGCCGACGAAGTTCCGACACCGTGACGGTGTCCAGATGGTGCATCAACGCAAGCGCGCATTCCTGCTCGCGACTGCGCTCACCACCGCCCAACGAGTCGAGCCACGCACGTGTCTCCGGGTTGAGCAGGCCGAACCTGTCGAGGGTGACGACGAACTGCGATGCGGTGCTGGTGAATCGAGGGGCGGGCAAGCCATTGCGCGTCATCTCGCCCAGCATCCTCGGGATTCCGGATCCCGCGTTCTCACAGACAGATTCGTCACGATCGCGGAATGGCACATCCGTGAGCAACCGCGCGAGTACCTGATTTCGCGATTGTGAGCCCCCCTCAAAGATGTGCTCGACCCCCCTGCCACCCCACAGACCGCCGGGGCTGTGGATCTCGAGTCGATCGGGAAACAGCTCGACGCGTACCTGATCGCCGAGTGCGTGCGCACTGTAGTCACGATGTGTCACCGCGTTGACGATGGCCTCGCGAATCGCGTCGACCGGGATCTCGGGGACATCTTCGGCGCCGGCACCGCGAGAGACCCTTCGAACACGCAGGTTTCGGAGGATCGCCCTGACCGCATCGTCGATCATGTCGGGAATCGGCCCCTCGAGGACGGCTCGGTCCCACATGCGTTCATCACCGACCACCACCGACTTCTCACGGCCGGGATAGGACACGAACCCGACCATGAGCTGTGGAAAGAACTGCTGCGGAAAGCTCCCCAGAGTGAGCAGCCCAGCAAGTGTTGGCGCCCCTGTGGCACGATCGACCACTCCGATGCGCTCAAGGACCTCATTGTCTGTGGTCGTGCCGGCCAGCGCCCGGGGCCTGGTGGCACGGAGTCGAGCGATTGTCCTCGAGACCATCTGCGGGTCCAGATCCGCAACGCGCGCCTGTTCCACGGGATTCTTGTCAGCCGAGCTGGGTACCGTCAGATTCGACAGCTGAAACACCGAGTACGTATCCATCCGATGATCACCGTCCCCGAGCCGCAGGTAGCTGCCCCGATCCTTGCCCTGCTCAGTGACAAAGCACGGCTTTTCGTCCGCGGGCAACTCGTCGACCTCGGCAACGACCACCATCGCACCCTCGAACTCGAGTTGGTCGACGTTCAGGGCGGGCGTCGGCATCAGCGGGCCGGGAACGTCCCGGGTTCCGCGTGGGCGCGCCGCCTCCTTCACCTGCTCGAGCACCCTCGATGCATTGAACCCCGGTACCGGCGCGAATCCCGCCTTCTCGTCCAGCCCGAGGATGATCAACCCGCCATCGGTGTTACTGAAGGCGCTGATCGTCGGCCAGAGACTCTTGCCGACCTTGTCGGCTGCCGACTTGACCTCGACTTTCGCCGTATCCGTCCCGGCCCGCCGGAGGGTCTCGACAACCGCGGCCAGCTCCTCCGTGTCCACACGATCACCTCTCACTCCATACAGTGACCGCATCAGTATATACATTGACGCCGTCACTATAGACATTGAGGGAGAACCACTATATAGAGTGACCAACTTTGGTGAAGAGTGACGATCAGCCGGGATTCATATCGCGGGCCCTGCGTCTCGATTCGTCATCGATCACATCGGAAGTCGCCGAGGTCAGTACCCCTTGCCCTGCATCCAGGCCAATACGTCCAGGACTCGCAGCGCGGGTACCGATTCTCCCAGTCCCGCACGCTGCCGTAGATCGTCCAATCGGTGATGCAGCTCGCCGTCGCGGTGGCGGAGCGCATATCGCACCGGCTCCAGGTGCGCCTCCCTCGTCCCGAGCTGCCTCCCGACTACGTCGTCGTAGATCGGGTTGAGCCGCGGACGTTTACGCGCAATGAGTTTCGACGCGATGGTGCGGCCGATCCCGTGAACCTCTCGCAGCGCCGTCTCCAGCCGCCACACAGGCGAATCCGGCGTCATGGCTTCGGACTCGTCGACGAGGTCCCGGTCCGGACCGACCTCGGCGAGCAGGCGATTGAGCTCGGCGCTCCGGTCCCCGAGCAGGATGAAGGCTCCCTGCGCCGGAACCTGCACCGACAGCAGGGTGATCGCCACGAGGTCGTCGGACGTGAAGGTGTCGACATCGGCCGCGCGCCTGCCGCTGGGGTCCCACGAGTCCCACCGCGCGCCGGTCCGTAGGTGGCCCGTCTTGATCACCGGGCGGGTGAAGTACTCCCGCAACACGTCGATGGCCGCGGCGTCGTCCCCGTCCCGCAGCACCCGAGGCAGCCGGATCGGCAGGTCGTCACTCATCCTTCGCCTCCTGAGTTGCCGTTGCCCGCGCCCGGCTCGCCGTCACTCCCCCGCCGCGTACGACCTCATCGTATAGTCGTCCAGCGGGAAGCTCGTCGCCTCCCGGAATGCGTTGACGGTCGAGGTCGGCCGTAGGATCGCCGCCTCGCCGTGCTGGTTGAAATAGTAGCTGCGCGAGGTCGAGCAGCTCCCTCGGTAGAACACGGAATCGCCGAGCTTCGCGGTCATCCGATCGAGGAATTCGGCGTTCGCCTGCTCGGTCACCTCGAAGACGTCCGCGCCCCGCCGCTCGAGCTCACCGAACAGCCGGGCCATGTGCGCCATCTGTGACTCGATGGTGGTGAAGTACGACAGACCGCTGTACGAGTACGGGCTCGCGAGCGTGAGGAAGTTCGGGAAATGCGGCACCGCAACGCCCTCGTACGCCTGGAACCGATTGTCCCGCCACCACTTCCCCAGGTTGCGCCCCTCCCGGCCGAGAACCTCGATCGCCGGGAAGTTCACGTCCCACAGGTTGAAGCCGGTGGCCAGGATCAGCGTGTCGATCTCGGCCCGCGTCCCGTCGACGGTGACGATCGCGTTCGGCTCGATCCGCTCGATGGTGCCGGTCTCCAGGTGCACGTGCGGCCTGGTGAACGTGCGGTAGTAGCTGTTGGAAAAGGTCGGCCGCTTACAGCCGAAGTCGTAGTCCGGGGTCAGCTTGCGGCGCAGCTCCGCATCCCCGACCTGGGCCCGCAGGTGCGCACGCGAGGCCGCGGCCGCCGCCTTGTTCAGGATCTTCGCCTGCCTGAAGTGCAGCACCGCGCTCACCATCAGCAGCTCGAGCGCGGACGCACTGACCGCACGGGCAGCCCTCTGCGCCAGCGGAATCCGCGCGAACAGCTTCTGCACCGGTCCGGGGATGGGCACATCGACCTTCGGCACCACGTAGATCGGGGTGCGCTGATACACCGTCAGCTCGGCAACCCGGCGGGCCACCTCCGGGATCAGCTGCACGGCCGTCGCCCCGGTCCCGATGATGGCCGCTCGCCTGCCCGCCAGGTCGTAGGAGTCATCCCACGCCGTGGTGTGCACGACCTTTCCCGCGAACGATTCGATGCCCGGGATGTCCGGCAGGTGCGGCTGCGACAGGAAGCCGGTCGCGGTCAGCAGGTACCTGGCGGTCACCTCGCCGCCGTCGCGCACCGACACGACCCAGCGCTGCGCGTCTTCGTCCCAGCGGGCGCCCTCGACCGCCGCACCGAAGCGCATGTGCCTGCGCAGGTCGTACTTGTCCGCGACGTGGCCGGCATACCTCTCGAGCTCGGCCCCCGGCGCGAACAGCCGCGACCAGTACGGGTTCGGTTCGAACGAGTACGAGTAGCTGACGGACGGGATGTCGACGGCCAGACCCGGGTAGCGGTTGACGTGCCAGGTGCCACCGAGCGCGCCTTCCCGCTCGAGGATCAGCAGCTTCGTCAGACCCATCCGTTTGAGCTGGATCGCGGCACCCATCCCGCCGAATCCGGCGCCGACGATCACCGCGTCGTACTGTGCACCCGCATCCACCATGTGTCCTCCAGGAGTCCAACTCCAGTATCGCCCCATGCGCACAGCGCCGGGGGTGCGGACACGGAGTCCCCCCACTCCGTATCCGCACCACTGCGGCGCAGCCGCCTCAGTCCCGGGGCAGCCCCAGCATCCGCTCACCGATCACGTTCAGCTGCACCTCGGTGGTGCCGCCGTAGATGGTGGTGGCACGGCCGGCGATGAGCTGTTCCATCGCCTTGTCGCTCGGCTCGCCAGGCACCGCGACCGTGCCCGCCGCACCCAGCTCGGCGACCACGAACTCCGAGATCGCCTGCCCCAGACCCATGCCCAGCAGCTTGCCGACGGACGAGGTGGTGCTCACGTCCGCGCCCGAGAGCTGCTTGAGCACCACCCGCGACCCGATCAGGTCGATGGCCTGGCTCTCGGCGATCAGCTCGCCGAAGCGGTACTTGCCGACCGGGCCAAGCTCCCGACCGCCGACGAACGCCATCAGGTCGGAGTCGCTGGCGTAGGCCTCCATCTTCTGGCTCAGCGCAACCCGCTCACCGGCGAGGGTGGTGCGGGCGACGTGCCAGCCGTCGTTGACCTCGCCGATCACGTTCGCGTCCGGGATGAACACGTCGTCCAGGAACACCTCGTTGAACAGCGCCGAGCCGGTCATCTCGCGCAGCGGCCGCACGGTCACGCCCGGGGTCGACATGTCCAGCACGAAGTACGTGATGCCCTCGTGCTTCGGCTTGCTCGGGTCGGTCCGGGCGATGAGCATCGCCCAGTCCGCGAACTGCGCCACCGTGGTCCAGATCTTCTGGCCGGTGATCTTCCACCCACCGTCGACCTTCTCCGCCTTGGTGCTCAGCGCGGCCAGGTCCGAGCCGGCGCCCGGCTCGGAAAACAGCTGGCACCACACCAGGTCGCCGCGCAGGGTCGGGACCACCAGGTCCTGCTTCTGCTGTTCGGACCCGTGCCCGACGACCGCGGAGACCGCCCAGCCGCCCATCAGCAGCTGCGGCATCGCGATCCCGGAGGCCTTGATCTCCTGCGAGATGACGATCTGCTCCAGCGGACCGGCACCGCGGCCGTACGGCCCCCGCAGATGCGGCTGCACCCACCCGCCGTCGCCGAGCGCGATCAGCTGATCGTCCTCGTCGTCGATCTCCGCGATCGGGGCCAGCTCCGCCCGCACCGCGGCCCGGATGGTCTCGGCCTCCTCCGGCAGCTCCAGCACGGAGGCCCGGGTGACCCCGGCCAGCGCCTGCTCCGCCACCCGATTCGCCCGCTCCTCGCGGGTGCCGAGCACGCCCCGAAGTGCCAGCGCGCGACGGTAATACAGGTGCGCGTCGTGCTCCCAGGTGAACCCGATGCCGCCGTGCACCTGGATGCAGTCCTGCGCCACCTGCACCGCCGAGTCGGCCACGATCACCGCGGCCACGTCCGCCGCGAAGTCCGCGGTGTCGTCACCCTTGTCGAGCGCCGACGCCGCATCCCACACCACGGCGCGGGCCTTCTCCAGGGCGATGCCCATGTGCGCGCACTTGTGCTTGACGCCCTGGAACTGGCCGATCGGCCGGCCGAACTGCACCCGCGTCTTGGCGTACTCGGACGCCGTCGACACGCACCACGACATGATGCCGACGGCCTCCGCGCCGAGCACCACCGCGGCGATGGCCCGCACCCGCTGCCCGCTCAGCCCGTCGAGCACCCGCTCGGCCGCCACCAGCACACCGTCCGCCTCGACCCGTGCCGACCCGCGGAGCACGTCGATGCTGTCCTGGCCGGTCACCGTCACGTCCGCCGAATCGACTACCAGCCAGCGAATCTCGTCGCCCACGAGGGCGGGCAACAGCAGCACGTCGGCGTGCTCGCCGCCGAGCACCGCATCGGTTCCGCCACTCAGCCGGTAGCCGTCCGAATCGGGTTCCACGTGAAACGCGGTACCCAGCGCGACCGCCGCGGTCCGGGACCCGTCGATCAGGCCGGGCAGCACCTCGATGCCGATCTTCGAATCCGCGGCCGCGAGTACCGCGGCGGCGAGCGCGGTCGGCACGAACGGGCCCGGAGAAATGGTTCGGCCCAACGCCTCCAGCGCCACCGCCAGGGTGAGCAGGCCGGCGCCGTGGCCACCCTTCTCCTCCGGAACCGCGAGCCCCAGCAGGTCCTGACCGACCAGGGCCTGCCAGAACTCCGGGAACTTGGCCTCGGACTTCGCCTCGACCGCGGCGCGGACCTGCTCGGTGGTGATGGTCCGCTCGGCGAACGCGCTCACCGAGTCGGCCAGCGCCGCATGCTCCTCACTCAGCCCGAGTCCGAGCTCATAACTGTTGCGTGCCATGACGTTCCCGCCCTCAGCCCAGTCGGTTCGCGAGGTCGTCGATGGTCCAAGGCCCCTCGGACTCGATGGTGTTCACGTCGTGCCAGCCGGCGAGCTCGGTGATGCCGCCGCCCTGGACCGCGTACACCTTGCCGGTGAGCTTGCACTCGGCCGACGCCAGGCGCGCCACCAGCGGCGAGATGTTTGCCGGGGCGAACGCGTCGAACTCGCCCTCGGGGACCTCGGCGGCGAACAGGGCGCCCATGCCGGGGGTCGCGAGGGTCAGCCGGGTGCGGGCGATCGGGGCGATCGCGTTGACCCGCACGCCGTAGCGCTCGAGCTCGTCCGCGGCGACCAGCGTCAGCGCGGCGATGCCGGCCTTGGCCGCACCGTAGTTGCCCTGACCGGCGTTCGGCATGAACGTGCCGGACGCGGACGAGGTGTTGATGACCGAAGCGTTGACCGTTTCGCCGGCCTTGGTCTGCGCCTTCCAGTACGCCGCGGCGTGGTGCAGGGTGGCGGCGTGGCCCTTGAGGTGCACGGCGATCACCGCGTCCCACTGACTCTCCTCCATGCCCGCGATGAACGCGTCACGCAGGATGCCCGCGTTGTTCACCAGCACGTCGAGGCCGCCGAATTCGCTCACGGCCTGCTCGACGAGCGCCTTGGCGCCGTCCCAGGTGGCGATGTTGTCGGTGTTCGCGACGGCCTTGCCGCCTGCCGCGACGATCTCGTCGACGACCTGCTGCGCGGGACCGGCATCGGAGCCGGAGCCGTCGTTGGCACCGCCGAGGTCGTTGACCACGACGCTCGCGCCCTCGCGCGCGAAGAGCAGCGCGTGCTCACGGCCGATGCCGCGTCCCGCACCGGTGACGATCGCCACCCGTCCGTCCAGGGTTCCCATTACATCTTCTCCTCAGTCATCGAAAGTTTCTGTGCCGACTCAGTTGTCGGAGATGACGGCCAGGCCGTCCTTGATCACCAGTTCGTCGCCGACAGTGGTCTCGAAGGCATACGCCCGTGAGTCCTTGTAGTCCGACACGGGGCCAGAAGGACTCACAGCCCAGAACCGGGTCGCGATGTCCTGCTCGGGCAGCACCGGCTTGGCGAACCGGACCGCGAGCCGCTTGAGCCGCTCGGTTTTTCCGCCTGCCAGCTCGGTCAGCGCGCCCCACGAGGTGAACGCCATCGTGCACAGGCCGTGGTTGATGATCCCGGGCAGTCCGGACATCCGGGCGATCTCGTCGTCCAGGTGGATCGGCATCGGGTCACCGGAGGCAGGCGAGTACCGGAACGTCTGGTCCTTGTCGATGTGCTGGAGGACCTTGGCTGCGGGAGCGGCAGAACGCAGCGCCTCGTCGAACCGGTGGCCGGGCGCCTTGTCGCCGAGGCCGGAACCCGCGTCGACCTTCCGGAAGAACGCCGTCATCCACTGCTCGTTGACGAGTTCGCCCTTGTCCGTGCGGGTCTCGACGTACACGACCACGGTCGAGCCGTTTTCCATGCCCTCGAACCCGATCGGCTTGGCCCGCACCACCAGGGTGTCGCCGGGGTAGATCGGGCGGTGGAAGTGGAAGTCCTGCTCGCCGTGCACCAGCTTCATCAGCAGCTCCACCGGGGCCACCGACAGCGCCGCGGGGGCCATCGAGAAGAACGCGGGCACCACCGCGAACACCGGCGGGGCGATCTCGCCGCGCAGGTGCCGCTCGATCGGGTCGTTGGTGGCCGCCGCGTACTCGGCGATCCGCTCGGCCGTGACCTCGAAGCGCTCCTCGTCGGTCCACTCGCCCAGCCCCGAGGTGTCGAATTCGACTGTGGGGGTAGTCATGCCGCTTAGCCGACCAGTTCGGCGAACTTCGCGAGGGAGGCCTCGAGGTCCGCGGCGGCGTTCTTGGCGACGGCCTTGCCGATGGGGCCGACGATCATGGTGCCCTTGAAGCTGGCGTCGATGATCGCCTTGGATCCCGCGCCCTCCGGTTCGACCTTGAGGGTGAACTCGACGGTGACGCCCGCCATGCCGGTGCCGGCGATCCTGACGAGGTTCGGCGCGTCGACCTCGGTGACGGTCCACTCGATCTTGTTGGCCATGCCCATCACCGAGACGACCTCGGTGAAGTTGGCACCCAGCTTGACCTCGGTGGGCAGCTCGCTCTTCCAGCCCTGGTGGATGGTCAGCCACTCCTCCCAGCGGGACAGGTCGGAGAGGGCCTCCCAGGTCTTCTCGGGGGCGGCGGGCAGGCTGGCGGAGACGGAAACGGAAGCCATGATGAAACTCCTTGCGGGTGAGTAGGTTTGCTATTCCTGAGGGGGATTTCGGAACTGGGTCAGCGGTCGGCCGGCTTGTACGCGGTCACGACGACCGCGCCGCCGAGGCCGATGTTGTGCTGCAGCGCGACCCCGGACTTGGTGGCGGCGGACGCCACCTGGCGCTTGTCGGCGGTGCCGCGCAGCTGCCAGGTCAGCTCGCTGCACTGGGCCAGGCCGGTGGCGCCGAGCGGGTGCCCCTTGGAGATCAGGCCGCCGGACGGGTTGACGACCCACTGGCCGCCGTAGGTGGTGGCACCGGCGTCGACCAGCTTGCCGCCGTCGCCCTCGGGGCACAGGCCGAGCGCCTCGTAGGTGAGCAGCTCGTTGGCGGAGAAGCAGTCGTGCAGCTCGATGACGTCGATGTCGGTGGCGCTGATGCCTGCCTGCTCGTAGACCTTCCGGGTGGCGACGCGGGTCATGTCGGCGCCGACCAGGCTGATCGCGCTCTTGTCGGCGAAGGTCGACTCCATGTCGGTGACCATCGCCTGGCCGACGATCTCGACGGCCTGGCCTGCGAGGCCGTGCTTGTCGACGAAGGCCTCGCTGGCCACGATCACCGCGCCGGAGCCGTCCGAGGTGGGCGAGCACTGCAGCTTGGTGAGCGGGCCGTAGATCCGCTTGGAGGCGAGGATCTCCTCGAGCGTGTACTCGTCCTGGAACTGGGCGTACGGGTTGTTGACCGAGTGCTTGTGGTTCTTGACGCCGATCTTGGCGAACTGCTCCTCGGTGGTGCCGTACCGCTCCATGTGCTCCTTGCCGGCCGCACCGAACATGTACGGCGCGGGCGGCATCGCGAACTCCTGCAGCTCGGCGAGCGCGAGCAGGTGCCGCATCATCGGCTGCTCGCGGTCGTCGTAGGTGGTGCCGAGCGAGCCGGCCTGCATCTTCTCGAAGCCGAGCGCGAGGGTGCAGTCCGCCTGGCCGCTCTTGACTGCCTGGGTCGCCAGGTACAGCGCCGTCGAGCCGGTCGAGCAGTTGTTGTTGACGTTGATGATGGGAATGCCGGTCAGGCCCAGCTCGTAGACGGCGCGCTGGCCGGAGGTGGACTCGCCGTAGACGTAGCCGACGTAGGCCTGCTCGACCTGGCGGTAGTCGATGCCCGCGTCCTCGAGCGCCTTGGTCCCGGCCTCGCGCGCCATGTCCGGGTAGTCCCACTCGCGGGCCCCCGGCTTCTCGAACTTCGTCATGCCGACCCCGACGACGAAAACCCTGTTGCCCATTTCCACTCCTGAATGAGAGACAAATCTGTCTGCGACACGCTGTCCCACTAAAGTAAGTGAGACAGAGTGTCCCGTCAATGACAAGGTCGGTAACATGACCCCGATGCCAGCCGAAACCGCGCGACGCGCCCCGACCGACGGGCGCGCCACCCGGTGGGACGACCACAAGGCGGAGCGCAGGGACCGGATCCTCGAGGCCGCCATGGACGCCATCAACGAGGGCGGCTCCGACGTGGGGGTGCAGCAGATCGCCGAGCGGGCAGGCGTGCCCCGGTCGGTCGTGTACCGAATCTTCAAGGACCGCGGCGACCTCGACGAACAGCTGCGCGCCCGAATCCTCGAACGCCTGATGGAGCACGTCACGCCTGGCCTCACGCCTGCGGGCACGATCGAGGAGGCGATCACCAGCGCCGTCGACAATTACCTGCGCTGGATCGTCGAAGCGCCGCGGCTGCACCAGTTCCTCGGCACCGGCTCGCCGAGCCACCGCACCACCGGGTCGCGGGTGGTCACGGGGACGAAGACGGCCATCGCGGTGCAGCTGACCGGGCTACTCGAGTCGGTGCTCCGATCCCTCGGCAAGGACTCCGACCTCGCGGAATCGCTGGCGTTCGGCCTGATCGGCCTCGTCGACGTGAGCGTCAACCGCTGGCTGAGCAACCCGCAGTCGGCACTGACCGTCGAGCAGCTGGCGGACTTTCTCAGCGTCTCGATCTGGCAGGTGCTCGACGGCAACCTGAAGAAGATCGGGGTCACCATCGGTCCCTCGACCCGCCTCAGCGACCTGACCTGACGCGCCCTCGCTTCATTTGAACAACTGAGCAAGTGTTGAGGCGAGCCGATATGCTGCCCGGGTGAACAGCCCCAACGACGCGTTCCTCGCCATGCACATGAGCGACGGCCTGGTAGACGCGCCGATCTCGTTGCTGTTCGGCGTCGTCGCGGTGGCGGGCGTCGCACTGGCCGGATGGAAGGCCCGCGCCGAATTGGACGAGCGGACCGCACCGATGGCGGGACTGGTGGCCGCGTTCATCTTCGCGGTGCAGATGGTGAACTTCCCGATCCTGCCCGGCGCCAGCGGCCACCTGCTCGGCGGTGCCCTCGCCGCGATCCTGGTCGGCCCCTACACCGGCGCGCTGTGCGTGGCCATCGTGCTCGTCGTGCAGGCGCTGCTCTTCGCGGACGGTGGCCTCACGGCGCTCGGCACCAACATCACCAACATGGCCCTGATCGGCGTCGGGGTCGGCTACGCGGTGGCCGTCGCGCTGCGACCCCTGCGACGCAGGTTCGGCGATGCAGGCCTTGCCGCGCTGGCTTTCGTTGCCGCGCTGGCGAACACACTGGCTGCCGCGTCCGGATTCCTGCTCGAATACGCGCTCGGCGGCGTCGGCCACACCTCACTCGACACGGTCGCCTGGTACATGCTCGGCACCCACACCCTGATCGGCGTCGGCGAGGGGTTGATCACCGCGCTCACCGTCGTGGCCGTCGCGAGGGCTCGGCCCGACCTGGTGTACCTGCTGCGCACCGCACCCCGACGGCTCGCGGAGATGCCGGCATGACATCCCGAAGGTCCTGGTTCCTCGCCGGTTTCGCCGTCGTCGCCCTGTTCATCGCGGGTGTGGTCAGCTATCTCGCCAGCTCGAGCCCCGACGGGCTGGACTCGACGACCCTGCGCGGCTGCACGATCACCTCGACGGAGGCGGGCGAGGAACTGACCGGCAACTGCATCGCACAGAGCGCCGGCGAGCACCACCTCGCCGGCGGCCCGCTCGCGGACTACGCCCTCGCCGGCAACGACAGCCTGTCCGGGATCGCCGGAATCATCGGCGCGGCAGCGACGTTCGCGGTCGCGGGTGGCCTGTTCTGGCTGATCGCGCGTTCGAACCACACCCGCAAGACCTGACGATGGGCGCAGGCCACGCCCACCCGCTGTACCGCGCGGGCGACTCCCCGGTGCACCGGTTACCCGTCGAGGTGAAGATCGTCGCTGCGACGGTCGGGGTGTTCGCGGTGGTCGCGACCCCCCGCGAGCAGATGTGGGCCTTCGGCCTGTATGCCGTTGTCCTGCTTGCGGTGTGGCAGGTCGCCCGGATCCCGTTGCGCTGGATCGCGCCGCGGATGCTGATCGAGGTTCCGTTCGTGGTCCTCGCGGTGCTGCTCCCGTTCAGCGAGGGCGGTGAGCGCGTGCACTGGGCCGGACTCTCCCTCTCCGTCGCGGGCCTGTACGCGGCGTGGGGCATCCTCATAAAGGGCACGCTCGGCGTGCTAACGTCGCTGACCCTCGCGGCCACCACCCCGGCCGCCGACCTGCCGCTGGGCCTGACCCGGCTGCGGGTGCCCGCTCTCGTCACCACCGTGGTCGTGCTGATGTTGCGCTACGTGGATCTGCTTGCCGCGGAAGCGAACCGGATGCGGATCGCCCGAATCTCCCGCGGCGACGACCCGCGCACCCTGCGTCAGCTCGGCGCCACCGCGCGCGGGGTGGGCGGGCTGTTCCTGCGCACCTACGAGCGCGGCGAGCGGGTGCACCTGGCGATGGCGTCGCGTGGTTTCACCGGCGCAATGCCGGACCTCGGCACACCCGCCGCCACCGCGCGCGGCTGGCTGGTCGGCCTCGCCCCCGCTCTCGGCGCGGTCGCCGTCTGCCTGGCTGCGGTGATGGCGGGATGAGCTTTGACACAGCGGTGACCGCCGCGGTGCGCGTCACCGGCCTCGGCTACGCCTACCCCGACGGCCGCGTCGCGCTGCGCGGGGTCGACCTGGAGGTCGGCGTCGGCGAGCGGGTCGCGCTGCTCGGCCCCAACGGCGCGGGCAAGACCACGCTGATGCTGCAGCTGAACGGGGTGCTCTCCCCCACCGAGGGCGTCGTCGAGATCGGCGGCACCCCGGTCGAGCGGCGCACCCTGCGCGAGGCCCGGCGCCGGGTCGGCATCGTCTTCCAGGATCCGGACGACCAGCTGTTCATGCCGACCGTCGCGCAGGACGTCGCGTTCGGTCCGGCGAACTTCGGCGTCACCGGCGACGAGCTGCGCGGGCGGGTGTCTGAGGCGCTGGCCGCGGTCGGCATGCGCGAGCACGCCGAGCGGTCTCCGTCGCACCTGTCCGGCGGGCAACGTCGGCGGGTCGCGCTGGCCACGGTGCTGGCGTGCAGGCCCGACGTGCTGGTGCTCGACGAGCCGTCCGCGAACCTCGACCCGGTGGCCCGGCGGGAGCTGGCCGAGGTGCTGCTCGGCCTGGACACCACCCTGATGCTGGTCACCCACGACCTGCCCTACGCCGCGCAGCTGTGCGCCCGCGCGGTGATCATCGACGACGGCAGGCTGGTCGCGGACGGCCCGGTCCTCGAACTGCTCGCGGACGCGGAGTTGCTGGCCCGGCATCGGCTGGAGCTGCCGTGGGGGTTCGAGGTCCCGCGCGGCGGCTGACTCCCGCCGAGAGTGCACCTATCGGGGCATCGCGCGAGAGGACGGGACGGTAGATGCACGCTCGGCGCACACCTCGCGCAACGACCACCTCGACGGGTTTGATCAGCCGTCTGTCGATCTTCTGGGCCACGAGTACCAGGCGACGCCGCAGAAGGCGGCCAGCATGACCAGGTCGGCGACGAACGCGATCGGCGTCGACCGGGTGACGCGGGCCACGGGAAACGCGACTGCCGCGGCACACACGAGCGCGGCGCACCACTCGGGCGTCAGCCTCGTCCGCCACAGCATCGCGCCGAGAATGAGCAAGGCGAAGGGAAATGTCGGACCGGCGATCAAGAACATGATCGTCCCTGCCAACGGATAACTGTCGAACGCTGCGAGGGACGACGAGTCGTTCACGCCGAACACACTCTCGAAGAAGCCCTGCAGTCCGAATGCGACGGTGCCGAACATTCCGATCAACACGAGCAGCATCCACAGTCCCGATACGACCGGCAGATGCGGGCGGAGACGGAGGTACTGGCCGATCAGTCCGTACACCCATGGCACTGTCGCCACGGCGATGAGGATTCCGCCGGTGACACCGTAGTGACCGTCGACCCAGAACAGCGGCGACAGAGCGAAAATCGCCGGTCCAACAACGAGTCCGAGGGTCTCCAACCTTTGAATGACCACGGCCCGATGGTAGCTAGGGGGCGTCGGCGTCGGGCGCATTGCTGTTCTCGGCGATTGCCGTGTTCGTGAAGCGTCACACACCGATGCGCGTCGTGATCACGAGGCGGCCCGTTCGAGGAGGATGCTCGTGTGAACAGGACATCGCACGCTCGACCAACTAGTTAGTGCACGATCTATTCGGGTACGATCTACTGCATGTCCGCCGTCGAACAGTCACAGGATGTCGACCCGCTCGCCCTCGACCGCCAGGTCTGCTTCGCGCTGGCCGTCGCCAACCGCGCGGTGCTCTCTGTGTACCGGCCGCTGCTCGAGCCGATGGGCCTGACGCATCCGCAGTACCTGGTGATGCTGGCGCTCTGGGGCGAGGCGCCGATGTCGGTGAAGGCCATCGGCAGCGCCCTGCAGCTCGACTCGCCGACCCTCTCGCCGCTGCTCAAGCGGCTCGAGGCGTCGGGCCTGATCACCAGGACCCGCAGCAGCGAGGACGAGCGGCAGCTGGTCGTCGAGCTGACCGAGCCAGGGCGGGCGCTGCGATCCCAGGCCGAGCTGATCCCGGCCGCGGTGATGGCCCGCCTCGGCGTCGGGCTGCCCGAGCTCGAGGAGCTGCACGACGTTCTCACCCGGATCAACCGGGCCGCACTCACGGCAGGAGCACTGGACTAAATGACCGCCACCCGACCGAACCCGCTGCAATGGATCGCCTACGCGTGCGGCGCCAAGCTGCCGGCGTCGATGAACGACTGGGTCCGCAACGACATCACCGGCGACCACTACGTCGTCCGGCACCTGGTGCGGGCGATGGTGCCGTTCATCCCGCTTTTCGCGATCTTCATGCTGTTCCCGGGGCCGCTGTGGCTGCGGGCGTCCATGGTGCTGCTCGGCGTCCTGCTGGCCCTGTTTTATTCGGTGGTCTACATGCACCAAAACCGGGCGCGGCGACTGCAGAAGAACGGCCTGCCCGTCGACCTGGACAACCCCCGGCGCCGGGCCGCCCGGGAGGCGGAGGAGGACGCCTACCGCCGCCTATGGGCGGCGCGGTAGGCGTCCGTCGGGCTACGCGCCCGAGGCGACCGACCGGCCGGAGCTGATCCAGGCGTCCGTGCCGCCCGCGACGTTCACCGCGTTGATGCCCGCCGCCCCGAGCAGCGAGGCGCCCTGCGCGCTGCGGCCGCCCATCGCGCAGATCACGAAGACGGTCGGCGCTGCGGGCACCTCGTCGATGCGGGCGACGAGCTCACCGAGCGGGATCAGCCGGACCCCCGGCACGTGCCCGCGGGCGTACTCGTCGGCTTCGCGCACGTCGATCACCGGCGCGCCGGCGGCCAGGGCGGCGTCGAGCGCTGCCAGATCCACTTCCTGCATGAGGTTCCTCTCCTCGTCGAATGCGCCGATCATACCCAAGGGGGTATCACAGGGGTCGGCTCCGTGACGCAGCGCTCACTAGCGCGAGGCTCAGTAACGTGCGACAGCGCCGTCCACCGCACCCTGCAGCCCGTCGGCCACCAGGCGCGCAATGTCTGCCGGCTTCTCCGGGACGTCGGCGACCGGGGTGTCGAGGTAGACGCTCGCCCGCGTCACCTTCCCGGACACCGGCCCATAGCTGATGCCCATGTAGACCAGGACCGGCCGGACCCCGAGCTTCACCGCCCGGCTCATGATGTGGCCGATCCCGCTGCCGACCCTCTGCAGCCGGGTGGGGTCTTCCTCGTTGCAGGTGCCTTCCGGGAAGATGGCCAGGTCGTCGCCGCGCCGCATCCGCTCGGCGCACACGTCCATCATCCGCTGACCGGCCGCGTTGACCGCGCGCATGCCGTGGTTCTTGCCCCGGAACACCGGGATGCCGCCCATCAGGTCCACCCGCTCGCGGCGCTTCGGCTCGAGGAACAGCTCGTCCTTCGCCAACACCCGGGTCCGGCCGATCGCCGGGCGCAGCGCGCTGGCCCACGCGGCGGCGGCCACCGTATACGGATCGCTCTGGCTCAGGTGGTTGACCGCCAGAACCAGCCGGGAGTCCGACCGCACCAGGGCCCGGACCTGCTCCTTCGCCCCATCCGCATAGGTCACCCGGGGCCGGAACTTCAGTGCGAGCAGCCCGTAGGCGGCCCTGGCGGCCAGCCGATTCTGCTGGTGCCGCAGGTAAAAGTCGTACACCTCGTCGCAGTTGTCCAGCGCTACCTCGGGCTTGTCCATGTCCACACTGTACGGAGAGAACGCGAACCGCGCCGGTCACGGTAATTCCCTTGCGTGACAAGCAATTTCATCCCACACCGCCTACGATCGAAACTGAACGCGTGTCCGGATAGCCACGCCTGGGTGGGCCGAACTAGCATCATGGAATGAGCATCGCCTTCGTTCAGTCCACGTGGCACCGACCCATCGTCGACCGAGCACGAGACGCCTTCGTCACGCAATGGCGGACGCTGGGCCACACGTCCGGCGAGATCGAGTTCTTCGAGACCCCCGGGGCCTTCGAGATCCCGCTGCACGCCCTGCGGCTCGCCCGCACCGGCCGGTTCCGGGCCATCGTGGCCGCCGGACTGGTCGTCGACGGCGGCATCTACCGGCACGAGTTCGTCGCGTCCGCAGTGATCGACGGGCTGATGCGGGTCCAACTCGACACCGACGTCCCGGTCTTCTCCGCCGTGCTCACCCCGCACCACTTCCACGAGACCGAGGACCACACCGCCTTCTTCGCGAACCACTTCGACAAGAAGGGCGCGGAGGTCGCGCAGGCCTGCTCCCTCACCCTGTCCTCGCTGGACGCGATCAAGTAGCCCGCACCCGCACCTCCCGACCCGCACCTCCCCAATGTCACACTCGTTCGCGTCATGCGAACCGGTGTGACATTGGGGAGGTCGGGGGACCGGTTCAGTCGGATAACCCGCCCAGGAACTCGAGCATCGCCGAGTTCACCTCGGCGGGCTTTTCCATCTGCACGAAGTGCCCGGCGTCCGGGATCACGTGGGTGGAGACCAGGCCGGGCACCAGCCTGCTCATGGTCGCGAACGGATCGCTGCCCATCATCTCGAGCACCGGATCCTTGGCCCCGGCAATGAAGGTCACCGGCACCTCCACCGGCCGCTCGTGCAGCGACTCGTTCTGCGCCCAGACGGCGTCCTCCGCGCGGTACCAGTTCAGGCCGCCCGTGAACCCGGTCCGCTCGAATTCCTGTACGTAGTAGTCGAATTCGTTCTCGTCGAGCCAGGACCAGGGCAGCGCGGGCGGCTCGGGAAGCACGTCCAGATAGCCGTTGCCCTCGGACGGGAACTCCCAGCAGTCGAGGTAGCGGTTCGCTCCGCTGAGCGCGTGGAAGATCTTGGCCAGGAACGCCCGGGCGTTGTCCCCGAGCTCCCGGTCCGCGACGCCCGGCTCCTGGAAGTAGTGCACGTGCGCAAAGTGCTTGGACGCCAGGTACTTGAACCCGACGCTGGGCTGCACCGGCAGTCGCGGCGCCCGCGGGACGCTCAGCTGCATCAGCGCGGATACCCGGTCCGGCGCCCAGGCCGGCAGGTCCCAGGTCAGGTGCGCACCAAAGTCGTGGCCGGCGAACAC
Source organism: Rhodococcus sp. NPDC059179 (assembly GCF_042754885.1). Taxonomy (NCBI): domain Bacteria; kingdom Bacillati; phylum Actinomycetota; class Actinomycetes; order Mycobacteriales; family Nocardiaceae; genus Rhodococcus; species Rhodococcus sp. NPDC059179. The sequence goes on from NZ_JBHZBV010000001.1 coordinate 184,744, forward strand.
CGCCCGCTCGATGCCCAGTGCGTCGAGCAGGCCGACCATGTCGCCGACGGTGTGCGGCCGGTCGTAGGCGGACGCAACCGCCGGCGCGCTGGTCCGTCCGTAGCCGCGCATGTCCGGGGCGATGACGCGGTAGCCGGCGGCGGAGAGCGCCTCGATCTGGTGGCGCCAGCTGAACCAGAGCCCCGGGAAGCCGTGGCAGAGCACCACCGGATCGCCCTCGCCCTGATCAGCGAATTGCATCTCGATCCCGTTGACCGCGACGGTCCGGTGCGTAGGCTGCCCCATGCTCATTCCTCCTCGCAGGCAACGGGCAGCACGCCGCTGCCGTGGATCGTCGCCGCTATCGGCAGTTCGCCACCCTACTAGCGGGCCGAACTCCTCAGGCCCCGATCGGCTTTCCGAACAGACCGGCGACCGCCTCGCCCACGACCTGCACCCACACCGGCCACGTCTTCTGGTCAAGCGCGATCGATCCGACGTCGGTGGTGCTGCACCCCTGCTGGGCAGGCACACCGGCGAACCGGTCCCGCAGCCACAGGATGACGCTCGGGACGGCGGCCACCTCAAGGCTCAGGTGCTCGCTGAAATGGTCGCGTGTGTAGGTCACGCTCGCCGACGGGTCCTGGCAGTAGGTCTCGACCAGCTTGTTCACCGGGCCGACCGGAACGAGCCAGTCCGGGTTCGACTGATAGATGTACATGGGCATGTCGGGCACCGACGTCCCCATCGCCGTCCGCGCGAGGGCCTTCTTCGCGACCGGATTCTGCAACGGATCGCCGCCGTCGAAGAATCCCTTCAGATTGAGGAACGGCGCCAGCGACGAGTTCCACGCCACGCAGAGGTTGTCCTTCGCCGCGAAGAGCGCGCGGCCGACCGGGTTGATGCGCTCATCGACGAACGCCGCCAGCTCGGGGTCCTCGCGACTGACACCGATCACGCCCGAGGCGACGATGCCGGCGCCGAGCGCATTGTTCGCGTTCTCGACCAGCGCGCCGAGGTCCGCGGCGACGCCACCCTCCGCGGCGCCCACGATGTCGAGTTCGGGTGCATAGGACTGGCGGAGCTCGGCCGCGTGTCCGGTCGGGATCGACCCGCCCGAGTAGCCGACCATCCCCACCTTCGTCGACGGGCCGTTCAGCTGCATCGGCGCAAAGTTCTCCGCGGCCCGGATACCGTCGAGGGTGATCCGCCCCGCCACGGGACCGGCGGCGAAGGACGAGTTCGGTCCCTGATGGTCGGGAACGACGACGGCCCAGCCCTGCGCCAGCGCGGCCTGCACCTCCAGGAACTGCGCGCCCGAGGTGACGGCACCGGTCAGCAGCCACGGCACCGACGCTTGTTGCATCACGTACGACGGAGCGCAGTAGCGCCCGAGCGAGTCCTCGGCCATCTGAAACGACAGCAGCGGGCGCGGCGCCCCGTCCTTGGTTCCGCCGCGGGGCTTGATGACCGTGGCCACCGCGGGGATCGCCTCGTCCCGACCATTGTTCGACCGGTACGAGACCTGCCAGGCATCGACATTCAGCGGAATCACACTGAGGTTCGCCAGATGGACCTGGCGGGCGGCGATGATCTCGCCAGGCGCCTTCGACGCCACCACCTCGGCGGGCGGGCTGTAGAACTCCGCGTCGAACTCGGGGATCTTCGGCGGTACCGGAAAGGGCAGGGGCGGTTGCACGGCGACCTGTGGCGATACCCCAGGGACACCTTCACTTGCCGGCGCACCGAGCGCTGGAGCGGAGAACGCGACCAGCCCCAACGCCGCCACCGTGGCCACCACGCACACCCGGCGCAGCCCCCGCCCGAACATCCTGTCCCCTGCCATGACGGCGCCCTCCCCGTGCCGGTGTCCATGATCGTGGTCCGCGCCCCGGCCCGGGTCTCGCAAGCGAACCACGTGAAGTTAGATACATGTGTCTAACTTTGCTCGCACGACTGTAGAGCGCTGTGTGCCAAATGACAATGGCCGGAGTGAAATGACCTAGGTCTCGGAGGCGTCGCGCGCCAGCGCACTCAGCAATGTCGTCATCACCTCGACGAGACCGGCGACGGGGGGCCGCGGATCGGTGGTGCTCCACTGGTGCACCAGCGCGGTGAGCGCGCCGATGAAGGCCGTCGCGGCCAACTGGTACCCGCCCGGCGGTTCGAAACCCTCGCCGACGACACCCCTCAGTGTCGACTCGAAGAACCCGGCCCAGACCACCCGCTGGTCGAGTCGATGCTGCTCGACGCGGGGGCTGACGCCGACGATGTCGACGTACGAGATCTGCGCTCGCCGGGGGTCCGCGCCGATCGATTCGACGAAGGCCGCCATCGCGGCCGCGACGAGATCGCGCAGCTCCGGCGAGGCCACCTCGGCGAGCGCCGCGACCATCGCCTCCCTGGCATCGGCCTGGATCTGGTCGTAAAGCGCGAGAAGGAGATCCTCGCGGCTGGCGAACTCGGCGTAGAACTGGCTCCGCGCAAGCCCCGCGGCGGCGCAGACATCGGCGACCGAGCTTCGCGCGTAGCCCTTTTCGGTGAACACGGCGAGCGCCGCAGCGATGAACTGAGTTCGCCGTTCTGCCCTGCGGGCCGTCACCGGTCTCCCGCCGTACTGTCGCTCCACCGCACTCACCGCTTCCACCCCACCAGACTAGGACCAGCAGGCGCGCGTCCCGATTCCCGAACTACGCATCCGGCGCCGCTGGTGGCCGCCTGCGTCGACGCCGGTGCGGACCGCCAGTGCCGCGGCGGCCCCGGCCAGACTGCCCTCGAATTCACGCCGGAACCCGTTGGGGCCGAGCGCGGTCAGCGAGTACCGGTCCCCCGGGACGGCGACGGCGGTGGAGGCCGAACCGGAGACGTCGAAGTGCTGCGGAGACGGGAGCTGCGACCCCCGAGACGGGCGCCGCCACGAACTTCGGGTCCGCTCAGGACCGCAGGCGCGGCTCCAGCCACTCGACCACGTCGTCGAGCACCTGGTCACGCTCGGGCTCGTTGAAAACCTCGTGGTACAGGCCCTCGTACTCCGTGTACGTCAGGTCCTCCGAGCCGGCGATGTCGGCGATCATCCGGCTGCCGTTCACGTTCGCCAGCCCGTCCTCGCTGCCGTGCAGCAGCAGCAGAGGAACCCGGAGCGTCGGCAGCCTGTCGGGCAGCGACTCGGCGTTGACGATCATCCCGCGGGCGATGCCTGCGGGGACCTTGCCGTGGTGCACCAGCGGGTCGGCGTTGTAGGCGGCGACCACGGCCGGGTCGCGGGAGACCAACGCGGCGTCCAGCGACTCGACGGGCACCCGCGGCGCGAACCTGCCGAGAACCTTTCCCACCTCGACCACCACCCGCGGCACCCCGATCGTCACGTCCACGGCGGGGGCGGACAGGATCAGCCCGGCCAGGTCGCCGGGGTGGTCGAGCGCGTAGGACAGCGACATGGCCCCGCCCATGCTGTGCCCGAGCAGGTACTTGTCGAGCCCCGGATGCTCTGCGGTCGCGATCCCGAACAGCCGTCGCAGGTCGTCGGTGAAGTCCGACCAGTCCTTGAGCTCGACGCGCTTGCCGCCCGAGCGGCCGTGACCGCGGTGGTCGGGCGCGTACACCACCAGGCCCAACCCGAGCAGCCGCGCCACGACGTGGTCGTAGCGGCGGGCGTGCTCGCCGAAGCCGTGCGCGAGCACCAGCACCGCGGTCGGCTCCCCGTCCGGCGTCCAGACGTCGTAGTCGATCCGGGTGCCGTACTTGCCGGTGAACGAGGACTCGGTGTGGGCCACGGATCCGAGTGTAGGTGGCAGACTCGGGTACGCATCGACGATTCCGGGGAGCATTCACGGAGGGAGACACGATGACCGAGACGACGGCGACCGACGCGTGGCCCGCGCTGCGCCTCGACGACTGGACCGCCACCCGCGACACCCTGCACATGTGGACGCAGATCATCGGAAAGATCCGGCTGGTGCACGCGCCGCTGCTCAACCACTGGTGGCAGGTGACGCTGTACGTCACCGCCCGCGGGCTGACCACCTCGGCGATCCCGTGCGGTTCCGGGATCCTCGAGATCGAGTTCGACTTCTGCGACCACGAGCTGCGCATGCGGACCAGCGACGGCGGCGCGCGGCGGATCTCCCTCGAGCCGAAGTCGGTGGCCGAGTTCTACGCCCAGACGGTGGCGGCGCTCGGGGAGCTGGGCGTCGAGGTGCGGATTCAGGCCAGTCCCAACGAGGTCGCCACGGCGATCCCGTTCGCCGAGGACGAGGTCCACGCCTCGTACGACGCCACGGCTGCGAACCTCTTCTGGCGTCAGCTGGTGCAGGCGGACCGGGTGCTGACCCGGTTCCGGTCGCACTTCATCGGCAAGTGCTCGCCCGTGCACTTCTTCTGGGGCGCCATGGATCTCGCCTGCACCCGATTCTCCGGGCGCGGCGCCCCCACCCACCCCGGTGGAGCCCCGAACTGTGCGGACTGGGTGATGGTCGAGGGCTATTCACGCGAGCTGAGCAGCTGCGGGTTCTGGCCGGGCGGCGGCGAGGAGGGCGGCTTCTACTCCTACGCGTACCCGGCGCCGGACGGCTTCGCCGACCACCCGATCGGCCCGGCGCAGGCGCACTACAGCGCCGAACTCGGCGAGTTCGTGCTGCCCTACGAGGCCGTGCGCACCGCCGCCGACCCGGACGCGACGCTGATGGAGTTCCTGCAGAGCACCTACGACGCCGCCGCCGCGCTGGGGAACTGGGACCGTTCCGCGCTCGAAGCCGACCCCGCCCGCTGGGACCGGCAGAACTGAACAGCGCTCCCCTAGTGTGTTGACGGTGCGATCGGAACTCAGTGCCCGCCTCGTCGCGGTGAATCCCCTGCCCGGCGTGCGTGCGGGCTCGGCGCTGGTGCGCGTCGGCGCCCGGCTGCTTGCGGTCCAGGACGATGCCTTCTGCGCCGCCTGGATCGACCTGCCCGGTCTCGGCGTCACCCCGCTGCCGCTCAAGGGCGACGGTGCGGCGCTGGCCAAGAAGGACAAACCCGACTTCGAGGCGGCCCTGCGCGCCCCGGACGGCAGCGTCCACCTCCTGGGCTCCGGGTCACTGGAGAACCGGTGCACGCTCGCGCGGATCGACCCCGATGGCGCCGCCGTGACCCTGCGTGAGATGCCGGAGATCTACGAAAGCGTGCGGCGGGCACTGGATCTCGGCGATCGGCCCAACATCGAGGGGGCAGGGGTGGACGGCTCGCGGCTACGGCTGTTCCATCGCGGCGCCGGCTCCGCACCGAGCGCGAGCGTGGACCTGCCGGTGGGCGTCCTCGACGGCGATCGTCCGGAGGTGCTCGGGTTCAACCGGTTTGACCTGGGAACGCTGGACGGCGTCGGCTTGGGGATCACCGACGCCGCGATCCTCGGCCATGATCGCGCGGTGTTCCTCGCAGCGGCCGAGCAGACGGACGACGCCATCGCCGACGGCCCGGTCGCGGGCGCGGCGGTCGGCCTGATCGAGGGCGCGAACGGTCCGCTCGCCGTCCGTTGGACCCGTCTGCTGGAGTCCGACGGCAGGCCCAGCCGGCGCAAGGTGGAGGGCCTGGCCGTGGACGACGACCTGCGCGGCGGCTGGCTGATCACCGACCCGGACGACCCGGACCGCCCCGCCGAACTGTGCCGGGTCGCACTCGACGGGTTCTGAACCCGGACATTCCCGGCTGATCAGTCGAGGTCGAAGGCCGCCCGGATCGCCTCCGACAGCGCTTGCTCCTGCGAGGGCAGCAGATAGCCGAGGTGCCGGCCCAGCGCACCGACGGGGATGGTGACGATGTTGTCGCAGCTGACGACTGACTCGTGTTCAAGCCCGTTCCCCGGCCCAACCGCAACCTCGCTGGACAGACCACGGATAGTGCTGTTGATGGGCGCCACCGTGACCCGAGTCAGGTGCGGACGGACCAGTTCGCGGGTGAGGATCAGCACGGGCCGGGCCTTGTCGAGCTTGGCCATGGCGATCGGTCGCATCAGTCGAGATCCATCATCAGGTTCGCGGCGTAGTCGGCGAGCGAATCCAGATCCGGGTCGGCACCCGCGTGGGCGAGGATCGCCGCATCCCGGGCCGCGACCTGGCGCCGACGCTCACGCTCGAGCGCACGGATCACCACGGAGGCTCGGCTGGGTGCCCGGTGCTCGTTCACCTCGGCATCGACGAACTCCATGATTTCGTCGGGCAGACGAACCGCGATCTGCTTGCTCATACCAAAACGGTACCAGTATGGGATGCGAAGTTTCCAGGATCCGGTGCTGCACGCTCAAGCCCGCCGCCGCACCGTCCACACCAGCGCGGCGGCGAGCGCCGCGGTGGTCGCCGCGAACACGATCGCGAGGTTTCGCGCGGTCAGCACCTCCGACCCGGCGTCGGTGCCGCCGCTCTGGATCACCGCCACCGGCGCGCTGAGCACGGACGAGATCCGATCCTGCTGGGCGGCGTTGCGGGCGGGAATCGTGTTGACCCCCTTGGTCAGCTGCTCCCCGAGCTGCGTGGACACGGACTTGAGCTGGCTGACGCCGGTGAGGATCTGGTCCTTGGTGGTGCCGAGCAGCGCGGGCGCCTGCTCGGCGATCGGCCCGATCCCGGCCTGGAGCTGGTTGCCGGCGTCGGTGAGCTGCGCGGACACGTCCTGTAGCTGGCCGAGCCCGCCGCGCAGCGCGCCGCCCAGGTCGGTGTCGGGGCCGGCGTCGGTGCCGAGCAACCCGGTGATCGAGGTGAGCTGACCGGACACCAGCGCGAGATCGGCTCGGGTCTGCTCGAGCATCCGCACCGTGTCGGCCTGGAGCCCGATGGCACGCAGGGCCGCGGCCGCGGCGTCGAGACCGCCCTGCAGCTGCTCGGTGGAGCGGGTGACGTCGCCGAGGGTGACGCCGAGCTCGGTCAACCGCCCGGACACCTCGGTCACCGGGCCGGCCGCGCCGTCCACCATCGCCGACACCTGCCCGGCGACGTCGACGAGCTGGTTCGCGCCGTCGTTCGCCGTCGCGAGTAGCGGCAGCACCTGATCGGCCTGGCCGAGCAGCTGCTGGGCCTGGGCGTCCGCGGCGTTCGTCGCCGCCGTCAGCAGCTGGGACGGCAGCAGCGTCTGCTGCAATTGCGCCCGCGCCGAGGCGATCCCGGCCAGCACGTCCTTGATCCCCTGCGCCCCGGTCTGATCCGAGACGGTCGTCATCAGCGCGGCCATCGTCTCCGCGTCCGCGGCCGAGCCGTCGCCGTTGTAGTGCACCGCCAGTTCCGCCTGCCGGGGCGCGTTGGTGGAGAGCGAGTTCACCGCGTCGGAGAAGCCCGCCGGGATCGTCACGGAGGCCAGGTATGCGTCGGCCGACCCCTCATCGGCCGACACCGTCTCCCAGGCGAAGTCACTCGATTCCTGCAGCGCCGCGACGACCTGCTCCCCCGCGTTCATCGGCTTGCCGTCGACCACCGCGCCCGCGTCCTCGTTGACGATCGCGACGGTCCTGGTCGATGCGCCCTCCGTGGCGACCAGAAAGTAGACCCCGACGACGGCGGCGAGGAGCGCCGCGACCGCGGCGATCACCCACGGCCCGCGTCTCGAACTCGCATGTGCGGCAACCATGTGCCGGACCGTACTGGCGATCTCTGGCATCAGGGTGGCGCGAGTGTGAGAAGACTGTGAGGAAGCAGCCTTCGAGTGATCAGTCGATGTCGTAGACCACCGCGACCGTCACGGTCAGCTCCTGGCCGCCCGGCTCGATCGGCGTGGGGGCGCGGTCCAGCGCCGCGCCCGGGTACGGGTACGGGGTCGGCCCGGCGGCGGGCACCTCGGTGATCGAGCGCACCTTGCCGAGCTCGACCCCGGCGGCCTCGGCGATCTGGCTCGCCTGCGCCTGAGCCTGCCGCACCGCGTCGGCCCTCGCCTGCTCGCGCAGGTCGCTGTCGTCGGCGATGGAGAAGGAGGTCTGCTGGACCCGCACCGCATCGCCCGCTGCGGCCGCGGCGGCGTCGATCAGCCCGCCCGCCGCGCCCACGTCGTGCACCGTCGCCGTCACCTGGTTCGTCACCTGATAACCGGTGATCGTCGACGAGTTCGGGTCGTACGTCGGCTGCACGGACAGTCCGCTGGTCTGGATGTCCTCCGCCCGCACCCCCTTTCCCTTGAGGGTGTCGATGAGGGCGTTCGCCTTCTCCGCGTTCTCCGCCAGGGCGCCGGCCGCGTCCCGCGCCTGCGTCTGCACGCCGAGCATGACCGTCAGGGTGTCGGGCGTCCCGCTGACCTTCCCGGTGCCCTGGGTGCTGATCCCCGGCGGGGCGGACGAGTCGGGAGCCGCGTCGGTGCCGTCGCCGCAGCCCGCGGCGAGCAGACCCACCGCCGCCAGTGCCGCACCGCTCATTGCCAGGGTGGATGTTCGTTTGGTGGCCACGGTCTCCACTATCTCCCGTTCACCCCGACCGTCACCCGCGAACGGGCGGTTTCCGGGCGGCGCACTCGGCGAATGCCCCGATAACCGCCCGTTCGGCGGCACGCGGGAATACCTCGCGAACTCCGGCGTTGAGAACAGCAGAACTAGTTGAACAATCAATTAGTTGACCCGAGGGAGCGTCCCATGCCCGCCGTGACCGTCGACAACATCCTCGCCCTGCCCCGCATCGCCGAGACCGCACCCGATGCCGCATCCCGGCCGGTCCTGGCCGTAACCACCGCGCCGGTGGGCTACGAGGGCGAGGGCTTCCCGGTGCGCCGCGCGTTCGCGGGCGTCGACATGAAGTACCTCGACCCGTTCATCCACATGGACCAGATGGGCGAGGTCGACTACGCGCCCGGTGAGCCCAAGGGCACCCCGTGGCACCCGCACCGCGGCTTCGAGACCGTCACCTACATGATCGACGGGATCATGGAGCACCAGGATTCCAACGGTGGCGGCGGCACCATCGGCGGCGGCGACACCCAGTGGATGACCGCAGGCGGCGGCATCCTGCACATCGAGACCCCGCCCGAGCACCTGGTGGTCAGCGGCGGCCTGTTCCACGGCGTGCAACTGTGGGTGAACCTGCCCCGCGACAACAAGATGGCTGCGCCGCGCTACCAGGACATCACCGGGAACAAGGTCGCGCTGCTGTCCTCCCCCGACGGCGGCGCCCTGGTCCGCGTCATCGCGGGCGAGGTCGACGGCCACCAGGGCCCCGGCTCCACCTACACCCCGATCAGCCTGGTGCACGCCACCATCGCGCCGGGGGCTTCCCTGACCCTGCCGTGGAACCCCGAGTTCAACGCGCTCGCGTACGTCCTCGCGGGCGAGGGCACGGTCGGCGCCGAGCGCAGGCCGGTGCGGATGGGGCAGACCACCGTCTTCGGACGGGGCGAGCGAAGCGACGGGGGATTTCACCGCGGAGACACCGTCACGATCTCCGCGTCGGACACCCAGGATTCCCGGACCGAGTCCCTCGAGGTCTTCATCCTCGGGGGCAAGCCGATCCGCGAGCCCGTCGCGATGGCCGGACCGTTCGTCATGAACACCAAGGCTGAGGTCATCCAGGCGTTCGAGGATTTCCAGGCAGGCCGGCTCGGCTCGATCCCCGCCGCCCACGAGACCCTGAGCTAGCCAATGCAACCCGAGACCGTTTAGGAGGCGAGGGATTCGACGGCTACCAGCACCGGGACGCGGAGATCGTCACCTGGGTGCAGATGTGGGTTCCGCCGGACGAGTTCGGCATCGAGCCGAGCTACCAGGAACTGCCGATCGCCGACGAACTCGACACGGGGGCACTGGTGGTGGTCGTGGCGTCCGGCCTGCCGCGGCACCGTGGCGACGCGGCCATCGGGTTGCGGAACCGGCACGCGGGCCTGCACGCCGGGCTGTAATGACATCCGCTCACGCCTGACGACCCTGCGTTACACCTTCACACTCAGCGTCCGCTTGACCCAGTCCATCGTCCGGTCCAGCCATCCGAGGATCTCCAGGGTGGAGGTGATGTTCTGCGGCGGGTGCCGGACCAGGGTGTCGCGCAGGATCAGCCGGGCGAAGTCCACGGCGACCGGGTCCGCCCGGACCGCGCCGGTGACGTGCCGGAACTCGACGCCCGCGAGCCGCATCACGTCGATGATCTCCTGCGCGATGATCCCGTAGCCGATGGTCGTCGGATGGACCCCGTCCAGGGAGAACAGCCCGCCGGTGGCCCGCCCGCCCTTGCCGTCGCCGGTCAGGAACCGCGAGTTCGGAACCGGGTCGAGCGCCAGCAGCGGCCCCGGCAGCCGGTACTCCGACCACCAGGTCGGCCGCAGCTCCGGGTCCAGCCGCATGTGCCGGTCGGCGATGTACCGGCGCGAGGCGAGCCGGTCGAGCAGGCAGGCGGTGTCGAGCAGGTACCAGTCCCGCTTCCGGCCGTCCGTTCCCTTCCGCGCCCGCAGGACCGTCCGCGCGATGGTGTCGTTGTACAGGTCGATCGCGGCATCGACGACGCGCGCCTGACCCCCGGTGATGTGCGCGTCCTCCTCGGGACTGAACTCGGATTCCGACACCCACGGACGGACGTAGTAGGGGAAGTAGCGCGAGCCCGGCTCGACCTTGTCGCCGATGCCGCGGGCGATCGGGGCGATGGTGACGTGCGGAACGGTGCACCAGATGACGTGACGCGCCTTGACCGCCTTGACGGCGGCGACCACCTCCGCGAACTCCGCCGCGAAGTGCTCCGGCGTCCACACCGTGTACGCGTTCTTCGCCTTCAGGTCCCGGTAGCCATTCCCGCTCCACACGACGCGGAGGTCGGTGACCGATCGGAGCGCGTTGTTGGCACCGAGGAACACCACGAGCGTCTCGATGCCGCACTCGGTCGAATCGTCGTGGTCCTCGCCCAGCGCGGCCGCCGCCTGAAACAAGGTCATCTGCCGCTGCGCGTGCGACCACCCCGGGTAGACCCGCAGCGCCGCCCGCTCACTGCCGTTCTGCACCTGCTGGTCGATCAGGTTGTCGTTCGGGGCCGCGATCGCGTCCGCGCAGGTGGCGGCGGTCTTGCTCAGCGCGTCCCGCAGGTCCCACCCGTAGACGGCCAGGTCGTGGACGTAGGTCGACAGCGCGGGCACCGTCCGGCCCGGACCGCGCTCCCAGTAGTCCTCGACCTCGTCCATAAAGGACCTGGCCGCGAACAACGCCAGCGGCGTGTCCCACACCTTCGGGTCCGGGCCGAAATCCTTCTCGATCCGTCGGAGCAACAGCTCGAGGTTGAGCGGCAGGCCGCCTGGACCGCCGTAGCGTGGAAAGCGGAACCGGTCGAGCCATCCGAGTTCGTACGCGATGATCGCGGGGTAGGAGAGGTCGGTGTTGAACACCGCCCCGCTCTGCATCCCGTGCGTCAGCGAGTCGCCGATCGTCACCAACCGGTGTGGCGGGGCGCCCTTGTGTCTCGGTCGGACCACCGTCCGCAGGGTCGGGTCGGGTTCCGGCTCTCGTGGACCCTCGGCAACACGCGCCCTGACCGAGTCCGGGGTGTCCTCCGGCACCCGCTCCGACCTGCTTGCCGACATGTCGATACCCCCTCGCGGGTGGACACGGGTCCGGGACCTTTCTGAGCGTGGGCGCACCACCGTGCGGTGTCAACACCCGGGACTGCGATCGCCCGAGACCCGGACACCTCCCCACCCGCCAGTTGCATCGCCTCACCAGGGCGAATCCGATTCGCCGGCAACCATTTTCGGATGGCCGACGGGCGGGCGACGGACCGTCCGGCGGCCGGTTGCCCGTGTGCGGCCGAGCCTGCGGTTGGCAACGGTCCCGCATCAGAGCGGTCACGCCGCGGGCGTCACGCGGGGAGCTACGTACTGTTGAACGTCAAGCACCACGAAGGAGGATCCATGACGGCACCGACGACCCCGCACGTCGACATCCACCGCGCAGGCGATCGGATGAAAACCCGGATCTCCTGGCTCGATTCGAAGCACTCCTTCTCCTTCGGGCAGCACTACGACCCGGACAACACGCATCACGGGGTGCTGATGGTGAACAACGACGACATCGTGCTGCCGGGTCAGGGCTTCGACACCCATCCGCACCGGGACATGGAGATCGTCACCTGGGTGCTGCGCGGGTCGCTGGTGCATCAGGACTCCATCGGGCACTCCGGCGTCATCTACCCGGGCCTGGCCCAGCGGATGAGCGCGGGCACCGGCATCCTGCACTCGGAGAAGAACGACTCCTGGCGCCTGGCCGGGTCCGAGCACGACGAGCACACCGAGCCGGTTCGGTTCATCCAGATGTGGGTGCTGCCCGACGAGCCCGGCATCAGCCCCGGATACGAGCAGCTCGAGATCGACGACGAGCTGATGCGCGGCGGGCTGGTGCCCGTCGCCTCCGGGATGCCCGCGCACCGGAACCAGTCGGCCATCACCATCGCGAACTCGGGCGCGGCGCTGCACGTGGCGCGTCTGCAGCCGGGGGTCGACGTGCAGCTCCCCGATGCCCCCTACCTGCACCTGTTCGTCGCGCAGGGCGAGGTGTCGCTGGAGGGGGCCGGCATCCTGTCCGAGGGCGACGCGGTCCGCCTCACCGCGTCCGGAGGTCAGCGACTATCCGCCGACGCACCGGCCGAGGTACTGGTCTGGGAGATGCACACCCGGCTCGGCGGCTGACCGCGGTCCCGGCAGCCGGTAGTGGGGCTACCCCTCCGGCCCCGCGACTGCTACCGATTACACCCATGACCACCTCCGCAACGCGGCCGCTCGGTGTCGACCCGCTGAACACGATGATGGGCGTGCGCGTGCTCGCCATGTCCCCGGCCGGCACCGACCTCGAAGGCGAGACCGGCCCACGGTTTCACGACCACCGCGGACGGTCCTGCCTCGCCTCGGTCGGCGTGCTCGCCGACTCCGCGGTCGCGGGCGCGTTCTTCGCCTCGGTTCCCCCGGGCAACCGGACCGTCGTCTCGCAGCTGACCGCCGTCGTCGCCGCGCCACTCCCCGAGGCGGCGGCGATCACCGCGCGGGCCCGCACCGAACACCTCGACCTCGACGCGGGTACCGGGCTGTCCACCGGGCGGGTCGCCACCGAGGACGGCACCACCGCGGTGAGCCTGCTGGCCCGCAGCGTCGTCGTCACCCGCGCCGCCCAGGACGAGGTCCACCTCGGACCCGCCGCCACCCTGTCGGTACCGGACCCGGAGCCGGCGGACCCGGAGTCCCTGGCCGGGCTCGACGGGCGCACCGTCGTGAACGGGATCGCCGCCGGAACCCTCGCGCGCGGCCCGCTCGCCGGGCTGATCGGACTGAACCTCGAATCCGCCGTTGACACAACCCTTTCCGCCCGGTTCACCCCGGCACCGTGGATGAGCAATCAGGTCGGCTCGGTGCAGGGCGGCATGCTCTTCGCCGCCGCGGCGCTGACCACCGGGCTCGCCGCCCAGACGCTGACCGCCGTCGGGCAGTCGTACCGACTGCTGGACCTGAAGATCGACTTCGTCCGCTCCCCCGCCGTCGACGGCCCGCCGATCCGGGTCGAGGCCGAGGTGGTGCGGGCCGGTCGCCGGATCGCGCTGATAGAGACCCGACTGGTCGGCGCCGACGGTGCGCTGCTCGCCCGATCCGGTTCGAGTGCGCAGCTGGGCCGGTCCTAGCTCACGCTCCGGGACCCGGCACCCGCCGCCTGCACCGATCACCCACCGGCCGGACACCCCTGGCACTGGTGATAGAGAAGGGGACATGACCGCCACCGCCACGCCCCGTACCGACCGACTGATGACCCTGATGGGCGCGCGCCGCGGCGAGTCCGAGCCCGGCCACACCGACTACTCCCAGGAACTCGGCCCGCGGTTCCACGACCACCGCGGCCGCACCATCCTCGGCTCGATCGGCGTCCTGGTCGACGCGGTGCCGGGCGGCGCTGCGGGACGCTCGGTGCCGGCGGGGACGCAGACGGTGCTGTCCCAGATCACGGCCACCCTCGCCGCGCCGCTGCCCGAACACGGCCTGGTGCGGGCCCACGGGCAGGTCGCGCACCTGGACCTCGAGTCGGGCATCGGTCTGTCCGACGGCGACGTCAGCGGCCCGGACGGTCGGACGTTCGCGGTGCTGGCCTCCCGCTCGGTCGTCGTGACCCGCGGGGCCACCCACGCCGAGTCGGTGTTCAGCGGCGAGCCGCTGCCGGTCCCGGACCCCGAACCCGTCTCCGCCTCGGCGGAGATCGTGGAACGGTCCGGGCTCGACGTGGTCGGCGCGCTCGCGTCCGGCACGGTGGCCCGCGGCCCGCTCGCCGGCCTGCTCGGTGTCGAGTTGCGGGCGGCCGAGCGCGGTCGCGTGGTCGGCGAGTTCGCGCCCCGCGACTGGATGGCCAACTACGTGGGCTCGATCCAGGGCGGCATCCTGATTTCCGCCGCCGACCTGCTGACGGGCCTGGCGGCGCAGTCCCTGACCGACCCGGGCCAGGACTATCGCGCACTGGACCTGAAGATCGACTTCGTCCGGTCGCCCGCACTGGACGGCGGACCGATCAGGGTCGAGGCGGACGTCGTGCGGGCCGGACGTCGGCTCGCCCTGGTCGACACCCGGACGGTCGACGCGACAGGAGCGCTGCTGGCCCGCACGTCGGCCAGTGTCCAGCTGCTCTGACCGGGATCCCGGTGCTGGTGTGTCGATCCCGGGTGCGGCGCACACGGATAGGGCTAGTCTGCGGACACGCGTTGGTCAGTATCCACGGCTTCGATCCGAGGAGTAGACGATGACGACACCGCCCACCCCGCCGGACGGGCCCACTCCCCCGGAGTGGCAGCCGCCCAACCCCCAGTCTCCGTATGGCGGTCCACCCCAGTACGGGCAGCAGCAGTACGGGCAACCGCAGTACCCGGGCCAGCAGTACCCGGGCCAGCAGTACCCGTCCTACGCCGCGCCGCCGCAGGCGCCCCGCAACGGCGCGGGCATCGCCGCGCTCGTCCTCGGCATCTTCTCGGTGCTCAGCGTCTGGACCATCATCGGCGGCATCCTGCTCGGCGTCGTCGCGATCATCGTGGGCATCGTCGGCCGATCGCTGTACAAGAAGCAGCAGGCCACCAACGGCGGGATGTCGCTGGCAGGCATTCTGCTCGGGCTCGCCGGGCTGATCATCTCGATCGTGCTGATCGTGGTCGGGGTCGGACTGTTCAACAAGGTCGGCGGCAAGGACTTCGCGGAGTGCCTCGTCGACGCCGGCAGCAACACGGCGGCCCAGCAACGGTGCGAGGACGAGTTCCGCAGCAACATCGAGGACAAGTTCTCGGTGACATTCGATCAGCCGACGGTGGCCCCGCCCCGCTGACCGGACCCCGCGCCCACACCGACGGCCCCGTCGCGGGATCGACGCTCATGACTCGCTGACACCGTCACATCTCCGGGTGGATCCGGCGGTGCCGACGACTCCCGCTCACCGAGTCGCCCGCCCGACGATGAGCGGACGGACGATCGCCGGCATCCCCCGCCACACGGCTTCGTCGGCGGCGATCGCGAATCCGCAGGCGCGCATCAGCTCCACGGTCGGGCGATTGCAGCGGCAGCCGCCCGCGAAGCGGCGCCACGGTTGGAGCAGGTTGTCCTGGCACGCCGCGAGGAACCGCGAGTCCGAGCGCACGTGTTCGACGAACAGCAACTGCCCACCGGGGCGGAGCACCCGTGCGATCTCACTCAGGGTGCGTTCTGGGTCGGCGACCGTGCACAGGACGAGCGTCGAGACGACGGTGTCCACTGACGCATCGGGCAGCGGTAGTCGCTCGGCAGGCGCGTCGACGATCCGCGCGACCCGCCCATGCCGCTCCAGGCGACGCGTGAGGCTTTTCCGCATCGCCGCTTCGGGCTCGGTGAGCACGAGCTCGGTGATCTCGTCGGGATAGTGCGCGACGTTCAGCCCTGTCCCCGCACCGATCTCGACGACTCGCCCGCGGGCGTTGCCCAGGAGCAGGCTTCGGCGGCTGCGCATGCCCGCGATCTCACCCAGCCAGAGAAACGGGTCGTACAACAGGGCGAAAATCCGCAGCCACGCCCCAGATGGTGGGCTCGCCTGAACTTCGGTGTTGGCGATGTTTGTCATGCCGAGAACGCTACGAGCGGCCGCATCGTGCGCGCATCGCTCGAAGCGGCCATCTCATGCAGATGGCCGCTTCCGGCTATCTCACAAGAGTCCGAGACGCGCGGCTTCCGCGACGGCGGCCGTCCGCGAGGTGCGACCCAGTTTGCGGCGAATGTTCGCGACATGGCGGTGAACGGTATGCGGGCTCAACACCAGCTGCTCTGCGATCTCGTGATCGCTCAGACCCCGCGCGACGCAGGCCAGGACTTCACGCTCACGACTGGACAGCAGGGCCCGCTCCGGCTCGCTTGATGCGTGTGGCGACGACTGCCCCGGTGCAAGGGCTTCACGGCACGCGTGGACAACGGAATCGACATCGCCGTGCCACGGGAAATGAGCGCTTCCCTGCAGCGGGATAAGCGTCGCGCCCGGAATCGCAGCGGCCACCTCACGCCCTAGCCGATACGGCACGGCGCGGTCGTCGCGACGATGCACGACCAGCGCAGGCGAGCGGACGAGGGGAAGGCTCGCGCGTACGTCATGGCGATAGACGAGCTCCAACAACGCCGCAGCGGTCTCGGCGGTCGCCGCCTCGCGCTGGAACCGAGCGAAGCGCTCGTGCTCCGCGGAGTCGGCACCACCGAGGAAGATGCCGCTGAGCAGACCCGAGCCGAGTCCCCAATGCGCGCGCACCGCGGCGAGAATCGCGTCCGCCACACCCGGAGCCGTAATCGCCGCGCCATCGGGGTACGACCCGTACAGCACCACGCGCTCCACGCGCTCCGGAAACGCTGCGGCAAAGGCGATTGCGGTGCAGCTCCCACACGAGCCGCCCAGGAGCGACACGCGCTCGAGCTCGAGCTCGTCGAGGAGCGCACGCAGCGTCGCCACTTCCCCGTCGAGGGTCATATCCGACTCTCGCACCGTGCGGTCCGACATGCCGACCCCGAGCCGGTCGTAGCGGATCAGCGTGTAACCTTCCGCGACGCCTTCCCAGAACCGCCGAAAGCCTTCGCTCTGCCAGTCGAGTTCGAGGTGGCTCACCCACCACGCCGGAGCGACAAGTGGTGGACCGGTCCCACGCATCTCGTACGCCACTCGGCGATCGCCAAGGTGAAGAAACCGGATTTCACGCTTCTCCAGCATCACCCGAGCCTATGACAGCCGTCCGGGCCCCGAAGTACGGACAGTTGACGGCCGGCCCGCTGCCAGGGTTCTCACAGCCACACAGTCAATGATGGTCACGAAAGACCATCGACATCGAGCGGAGAGCCAGTGTGAACGAGGACATCGAGCGCAGCCGCGCCCGCGTCAGCCGACGGCGGGCGCTTGCCCTGGGCGGGACGGTCGGGCTCAGCGGCCTGATCGCGGCCTGCACAGGCAACGGCTCCGGCGGGACCGCGACGAGCACGGCGACCGCCGCCACCACCACGTCGGCAGCCGCCGTGGCCGACGGCGACGTGCTGGCCCTTTTGGCCAGGGCGCCGCAGTGCATCATGACCACCGAGGAGACCCAGGGCCCGTACTGGTTCGACGTCGACTCGATCCGCAACGACCTCCGCGAGGACCGGCCCGGCACCACCCTCGAGCTGGCGATCCGGGTGCAGGACATGCAGAAGTGCACCCCCGACGGCGCGACGGGCGGGGTCGCCAACGCCGTGGTGGAGATCTGGCACTGCGACGCGGGCGGCGTGTACTCCGGCTTCGAATCGGGTTCGCGGGCCGCGAATGGCGGACCCCCCGAGGGCGGTCCCGGCGGCCCGGGCGGACAAGGCGGCCCCGGCGGCGGTCCGGGTGGACCCGGCGGGGAGCCCCCGACCGGCGGCGCCGGCGGGTCGATGGAGTACTCCGACGGCTCGTACAGCCGGGGGGACGGCGAATCCGCCACCACCGACGACGGCACCTACCTGCGCGGCGCGCAGACCACCGACGCAAATGGCATCGCGACGTTCACCACGATCTTCCCCGGCTGGTACCAGGGCCGCACCACGCACATCCACCTGAAGGTGCACATGAACAAGGTCACCGTGCTCACCTCGCAGCTGTACTTCGACGAGGCGCTCATCGACGAGGTGTACGCGTCCGCCCCGTACAGCGAGCACACCGGCCGCGAGAACAACGCCAATAACGCCACCGACGGCATCTTCGACGCGTCCGGCATGGTCACCGCCGTCAAGACCGGCGACGGCTACCTGGGCGCCATCAACATCGGAGTCTGACGCGGCTGCGCCGCCTGTGCGCGTGTTGCACCCCAACTGGGGTACAACACGCGCACGGTCCGCGCGGGGCCGGTAGAAATAGAGGCATGACAACGCCCGACTCCGGAATCGACCTCACCCACCTCGACCAGGGCATCCGCGCGCAGGACGACCTGTTCGTCCACGTCAACGGCAAGTGGCTGGACGACTACGTCATCCCCGCCGACCGTGCGGTGGACGGCGCCTTCCGAACGCTGTACGACCAGGCCGAGGTCGACGTGCGGGCGATCATCACCGAGGCGGCGGACGCCCGCGACGCGGAGGGCACCGACTCGCAGCGCATCGGCGACCTGTACAGCTCGTTCATGGATGCCGACGCCGCCGAGCGGGCGGGGCTCGAGCCGATCGCGGCCGAGCTCGCCGCGATCGACGCGGTGACCGACCTGTCCGCGCTGGCGCGCCTGCTCGGCGAGCTGCAGCGCACCGGCGTCTCCGGGGCGATCGGCAACTACGTCGACACCGACGCCAAGAACTCGTCGCGCTACCTGGTGCACCTGACCCAGTCGGGGATCGGGCTGCCCGACGAGTCCTACTACCGCGAGGACTCCTACGCACAGACCCGCGACGCCTACCTCGCGCACGTCGAGGCCATGCTCACGCTGGCCGGTCGACCCGACCCGGCAGGCGCCGCGCGCCGCATCCTCGACCTGGAGACGGCCGTCGCCGCCGGTCACTGGGACGTGGTGAAACGGCGGGACGCCGAACTGAGCTACAACCTGGTGACGCTGCCCGACCTGGCCGCACAGAACCCCGGATTCGACTGGGACGCCTGGGTGTCCGGTCTCGGCGGGTCCGCGGACACCTTTGCCGAACTGGTCGTGCGCCAGCCGACCTTCGTCACCACGCTGACCGCATTGTGGACGCAGCGGCCGCTCTCCGACTGGCAGGAGTGGGCGGCGTGGAAAGTGATCCACTCGCGCGCACCGTATCTCAGCGAGGCACCGGTCGCGGAGGACTTCGCGTTCTACGGCAAGACCCTGTCGGGTACCGAGGAGAACCGGGAGCGATGGAAGCGCGGGGTGTCGCTGGTCCAGGACCTGCTCGGCGAGTCCGTCGGCAAGCTGTACGTGCAGCGGCACTTCCCTCCGGAGGCCAAGGCGCGAATGCAGGAGTTGGTCGCGAACCTGCAGGAGGCGTACCGCCGCAACATCTCCGAGCTGGAGTGGATGGGCACCGAGACCCGGCAGGCCGCGCTGGCCAAGCTGGAGAAGTTCACCCCCAAGATCGGCTACCCGGACAAGTGGCGGGACTACACCGGCCTGGTCATCGCCGCGGACGACCTCGTCGGCAACTACCGACGCGGGTATGCCGCCGACCACGACCGCGACCTCGCCAAGCTCGGCGGGCCGGTGGACCGCGACGAATGGTTCATGACCCCGCAGACCGTCAACGCCTACTACAACCCGGGCATGAACGAGATCGTCTTCCCCGCAGCGATTCTGCAGCCGCCGTTCTTCGACGCCAACGCGGACGACGCCGCGAACTATGGCGGCATCGGCGCGGTCATCGGGCACGAGATCGGGCACGGCTTCGACGACCAGGGAGCCAAGTACGACGGCGACGGCAACATGGTCGACTGGTGGACCGACGACGACCGCACCGAGTTCGGCAAGCGCACCACCGCCTTGATCGAGCAGTACAACGAGTTCGAGCCCAAGGCGCTGCCCGGCCACACGGTCAACGGGGAGTTCACCATCGGCGAGAACATCGGCGACCTGGGTGGGCTGTCAAT
This sequence comes from Rhodococcus sp. NPDC059179, assembly GCF_042754885.1. Taxonomy (NCBI): domain Bacteria; kingdom Bacillati; phylum Actinomycetota; class Actinomycetes; order Mycobacteriales; family Nocardiaceae; genus Rhodococcus; species Rhodococcus sp. NPDC059179. Next base: position 204,704 of record NZ_JBHZBV010000001.1, read on the forward strand.
TGCCCTGGAGGCGTACAAGATTGCCCTCGACGGTCAGACGGCACCGGAACTGGACGGGCTGACGGGCCTGCAGCGCGTCTTCTTCGGGTGGGCACAGGTGTGGCGGACCAAGGCCCGCAACGAGGAGGCCATCCGCCGGCTCGCGGTCGACCCGCACTCGCCGCCGGAGTTCCGCTGCAACGGGGTGGTGCGCAACCTGGACAGCTTCCACGACGCGTTCGACGTCACCCCCGGCGACGCGCTCTATCTCGAGCCCGAGCGCCGCGTCCGCATCTGGTGACGCTCTGCGGCGCAGTGGTGCGGTCACGGAGCCTCAGGACTCCGTGACCGCACCACTGCGGCAGCGCCGCACCTTCTCGTAGTCCAGCCGGTTCTGCTCGCCGTAGGCCACTGCGAAGTCCGCGATGGCCTCGTCGAAAACAGTTCCGCCGCCGAGGTATCCGGCGATCGCGGCCGGATCACCGGTGCGGGCGTGGGCTCGGCCCAGCGCGATCGCGCACAACCGCGCGTAGGCCTGCAGCCCGGACGGCTTCGCCATCGAGGCGATGTCGAAGGACCCCTTCTTGTCCCGCAACTGCCGGACGTAGAAGTCGCGGCCGAGCGGGCCAGGGCCGCTGAACCAGCCGAGGAACGGATCGCTCGCGCTCTGGATCAGCCGCTGCCCCTCGACCACCCGCCTGCCCTGGTCCCGGGGCGTCGAACCGGTGACATACGGTGCGAGCACCGACGGTTGCGCCTCCTTGATCTGCAGGAACAACGGGTCCTGCGCGCTCTCGCCGACGAACAGCGCCATGAAGCCGAGCATGCCGACCGACCCGACCCCGACGACCTTGCTGGCGATGTCCTGGAAGCGGTACCGGGCCACCAGTTCCCGCCGATCCGCCGCCAGTGTGCTGAGGTAACGCTCGAAGGAGCCCCGCAGCAGGTCCGTCACCTCTGCCTGCCGCTCGTACGGAAGCCGGGTGATCAGGGGCGGCTCCTCCTTGATCAGGAACCTGCCGTTCTCGTACCGGGCGAACCGCTTGAGCGAGCCGAGCTGGGTTCGCCGCTCCGCCTTGGCCATCACTGCCTCGGCCTCCCCGAGCTGGCGCGCGGTGATCCGATCGCGCAGCCCCGCCAGCACCGCGTCCCCCTCGATCCGGGCGTACCAGACATCGAGTGCGGGCATCTGCGCCGCGAGTTGGATCGTCTCCCGGTACGCGGCGGCGGCGATCCGCGCCGCGGCGCGCGCGGCCGACGCGCTGTGGCCGTTCGCGGTGGAGGCCACCAGGATCGAGGTCGCGAGCCGCTTCACATCCCATTCGAACGGACCGCGGTGCACCTCGTCGAAATCGTTGAGGTCGAAGACCAGCCGCCGGTCCGGCCCCGCGAACAACCCGAAGTTCGCGAGGTGGGCGTCCCCATTCGCCATCACCGTCAGGTCCGTTCGCGCGCAGTGCGCCAGGTCCCACGCCATGATGGCCGCCGAGCCCCGCAGGAAGGTGAACGGCGAGACCAGCATTCGCTCAAATCTCAGTGGAACCAGCTCGGGCACCCGGGCCGCGTTCTGCCGGTCCAGGATCGACACCGGATCGGGCCGGTGTGAGGACGGCGTCCACGAACCGTGCGACCGGCGCGGGATCCGGGCACGCAGGTGCTTGCCGCGTCGCCGGCGTTCGGCTGCGGGCTCGGGCGGGTCGAAGGCAGCGACGGCCATCGCCCGAGCCTACCGTCAGCGGCTCTGCCGCCCGTGAGTCCTTCCGGTCCACACAGGGGCCAGAAGGACTCACGGGCGCGAAGCGCCTAACCGGCGACCCGGAGGTCGACTCCGATCCGCAGCGCGGTGACCAGTTCCCGGTAGAGCTCGTCCGATTCCATCAGCTCGAGGTGGGTGCCGCGCGCCCTGACCTGCCCGTGCTCCATCACCAGGATGGTGTCGGCATCGATGACCGTCGACAGCCGGTGCGCGATGGTCACCACCGCACCGGTCTGCGACAGCTCCCGGATCACGTCGTGGATGGCGGCCTCGGTCCGGCCGTCGACCTGGGCCGTGGCCTCATCGAGCAACAACACATCCGGTCGCTGAACGATGGCCCGGGCCAACGCGATTCGCTGCCGTTGACCACCTGAGATGGTCGACCCGGTGAGTTCGCTGTCGAGTCCGTCCTCGAGCGCGCCGATGGCCTCGTCGAGGTGCACCGCGCGCAGCGCAGCCCACACCTCCTCCTCTGTCGCCTCCTGATGGGTGAACAGCAGGTTCGAGCGGACCGTGCCGGGCACGATCGGCGTCTCCTGCTCCACGTAGGCCAACCGGGACCGGACCTGCTCGAAGGAGAGCTCCGAGTACGGGACGCCGTCGAGCAGTACCTGTCCGGTCTCGGGGTGCAGGAACCGCAGCAGCAACGAGAATACGGTGGTCTTGCCCGCCCCCGACGGCCCGACGATCGCGGTGTGACCGCGCGCGGGGATCCGGGCGCTGACCCCGCGCAGGGACGGATCCGTTCCCGGGGCGTAGCGCGCGGTGACGTCGACGAGTTCGAGCACCGGCACGTCCGGCGCGGGCAGCAGCGCGCGGACCTCGACCTCGTCGCGATGCTCGATCTCCATGCCCTGCACCTCCCGGATGCGGGCGGCCGCGGCGATGCCGGCCTGGATGGCGGTCAGGTTCTGCGACAGCAACGAGACGGGCTGCATCAGCTGGAAGGCGTAGAGCAGGAAGGCGATCAGTGCGGACACCGCCAGCGCGTCGGTGTTCACCCGCCACGCGCCGATGGCGAGGATCGCGACGATGGCGAGCTGCATTCCGCCCCCGGTGATCGTCCAGACGAAGGCGGCGATGCGGACGGCACGCACCGTGTGTTCCTGCGAGTCGCGCGCGTCGACGATGATCCGATCCGCCTCGCGCGTCTCAGCCCCGCTCGACTTGACCGTGCGGATCGCCCGGAGCGCGCCCTCGAGCACCCCGCCGAGGCGGCCGACCGACTCCTGCGCCTTCCGGTTCGCCTTCCCGATGAGCGGCAGCAGGGCACCGGATGCCGACCCGACCAGGACCAGCGCGAGCACGGTGGCTCCGAAGAGCAGGGGGTCGATCACGGCCATCAGCACCAGGGTCCCGACGATGGCGACAAAGCTGTTCGACAGTTCGACCAGGCTCGACGAGGCGGCCTCCCGGAGCAGGACGGTGTCCGAGGTGACCCGGGTGACCAACTCCCCGGACGGACGCTTCGTCAGGCTCCCGACCGTGGCCCGGAAGTATCGACGCACCATCGACTCGCGGGCGTCGAAAACGACCTGAGCCGCGAGGGAACCGAGCAGCCGGAACTGGAAGAACCCGATGACCCCGCCGATCACGAGGAGCCCGACGAGCACGGACACCGGCCACACCATCGAGCGGCCGGAGTCGAGCGAGTCGAGGATGTCCTTGATCACCAGCGGGGTGGCCAGCGCCGCGGCCGTGACGACGAGACCGAAGACGATCCCGCGCACCAGCACCCACCGGTGCGGGCGGATGAAGGACCACAGCAGCCGCACGTTCGGCCAGCTCACACGTGCCGGGGAATCACTCATGTCCATCAGTGGAACATCACCGTCCCATTTTTGTCAATGAACGTTCTATTTCGGAACGATCGACTGCTACCGTGGGCGTATGTCCACCGAGACCGTCCCCGAATCGGGCACCAAGGCGCGTACCCGCCGCGCCATCCTGGACGCGGCCGTCGACGTGCTCGGCAAGAACGCGGGCGCCTCGCTCAGCGAGATCGCTGCCGAGGCGGAGGTCGGCCGCAGCACCCTGCACCGTTACTACCCCGAGCGCGTCGACCTGATCCAGGCACTCGGCGAGGACGCCCTCGACAAGCTCGGCTCGGCGCTGGAGCGGGCCCGGCCCGACGAGGGCCCCGCGGACGCGGCGCTGCGCCGGATGAGCCATGAGTGCTTCGACCTCGGGCCCCTGCTGTCGCTGATGTTCGGCGATCCGCAGGCCCTCTCGAACGCGGCGTTCTGGGAGGGCCTGGGCGCGGTCGACGCGCCACTGCTCGCCCTGATCGAGCGCGGCCAGGCCGACGGCACCTTCACCGCTGCGCTCAAGGTCCGCTGGATCCGCCGGATGCTCTGGTGGTGCCTGCTCACCGGATGGGAGAGCTTCAACAGCGAGGGTTACTCGCGCACCGAGGCGATCGAGGCCATCGACACCACGGTCGCCCGCATCACCAGCTAGGCGCTGCGCGCCCGTGCGCGGTTAACGGGTCCAGGGACCCGTCCACCGCGCACGGGTGGCGAAGCCGCCTATCGGTTCCAGTCGCCGAGTCCGTCGGCGCCGCTGAGCGTCCCGCCGCTGGTGTTCGTCACGATCACCGGGTCGCCCTTCTTCGCATTCTCGAAGAACCACTTACCGTCCTCGGTGCTCACGTTCAGGCAGCCGTGGCTGACGTTGGTGTTCCCCTGCTCGCTGACCGACCACGGCGCGGCGTGCACGAAGATGCCGCTGTTGGAGATCCGGGTCGCGTACTCGACGTAGGTGCGGTAGCCCTCCGGCGAATCGATGGGAACGCCGTAGGTGGAGGAGTCCATGTACATGTCGCGGAGCTGCTCGCCGACGATGTAGGTGCCGTTCGGGGTCTCGTGGTCGGTCTTGCCCATCGAGGTCGGCATCGTCTTGACCACCTCACCGTTGCGGGTGATCGTGATCAGCTTGGTGCTGTCGTCGGCGGTGGCCACCAGCGCGTCGCCGATCTGGAACGCGGAACGCGCCCCGCCCGCCTCGACGACCACCTCGGTGCCCGCAGGCCAGAACTCGGTCGGCTTCCACCGCACCTGGCTGTTGTTGATCCAGTAGAAGGCGCCGTCCACCTCCGTGCTGGTGGTGATCTTGATGGCCCGCTCCGCGGTCGCGCGGTCGTCGACTGCCTCGTCGAACCGGATGATGATCGGCTGCGCGACGCCGACCACCTCACCCTCGGACGGGTTGAGGCTGGGCGCGGAGAAGTTGGCGGGCCCGACCTGCGGCTCGGCCGGGGGCAACGGCACCAGGGGCGCCGGGGCAGGTTGGCCGGGGAGCGTCGGCAGCGCGATGTCGGGACCGCCGGGGAACAGCGGCACGGCCTGCCCGGGAACGGCCAGCGCCGTGCCCGCGGCGGCGACGCCGATCAGGGCCATCGCGACCCGACTCGACCACCGCCGGCCGCTGGTGGTTCCGGTCTCGAACTTGCGCATACTCGTCCAATCTTTCGACTGCATTTCTTCGTGTGCATCGCGGCAGGCGTTGTGCGCCTGAACCGCCACGCCCCGGGGGGACACACGGGGCAACCATGGCCGTTCGGCCACGTCGACCCATCGTACCGGCGGACGTGCGGCGAAATCCGCTGGAAGTGGGCTTCGTCTCTTCTTCGCGCGGGGCGGATCACGCACCGTGACGCACGATGTCCTGCGCCTTCGCCCCCAAACGCGCGAGCCGCAGATCGCCGAGCGCCGTCACCGCGTTGCCCATCCGATTGGTCACGAAACCGAGCGCCAGGCCCGTCTCCGGGTCCGCGTACGCGCCCGACCCTCCGACGCCGTAGTGGCCGAACGCGGCCCTGGGCTGGGAGCGGTTCGCGACGAACACCGGGTGATATCCGAGCCGCCAGTTCACCCTGGCACCGAGCACGTAGTCCCGCCCGTAGGTCTGCACCTCGCCCATCTGGTCGATGGTGTCGGACGAGAGGAACCGGCTGCCGTCGATGACGCCGTCGTTCGCGATCGCCGCGTACATCTTCGCCAGCGCCCGCGAGGTGAACACGCCGTTCCAGCCGGGCATCACCGCGTCGTGCACGATCGGGTCACGCACCAGCTCGTCGAAGCCCTCCGGCATGCCCGCCTCCGCCAGGCCGTTGAACGGTCGCAGCCGCGACATCACCGAGGAGGCCGCGCCCCAGGGCACCGGGCCTGGGCTCAGGTGCGGGAACAGCTTCGCGATCCGGTACCGCTGCTCGGCAGGCACCCGGTACCAGAACTCCTCGACGCCGAGCGGCTGCGCGATCTCGGCGCGCACCACCTCGGTGAAGCTGCGTCCGGTCACCCTCGCCACCGTCTCCGCGACGATCCACCCGAACGTGACCGCGTGGTACCCGGGTCCACTCAGCCGCCGCGGGTCCGGTCGTGCCGCGGCGAGCGCGGCCACCACCGCGTCGTAGTCGAGAAGCCCAGTCTTGCCGGGGACAAGCCCCCGAATCCGGTGCAGGCCGCCGCGATGGGTGAGCACGTCGCGGATCGTGATCCGCTCCTTGCCCGCCGACGCGAACTCGGGCCAGTAGGTGGCCACCGGCTCGTCGTAGTCGACGACGCCGCGATCGGCCAACCGGTGCAGGACCGTGCTGGCCACCCCCTTGCCGGTCGAGAAGGACAAGGCGACGGTGTCCCGCCGCCAGCGCCGGTCGCGATCCGCCCACCCGGCCCAGACGTCGAGCACCAGTTCGCCGTTCACGTAGGCGGTCAGGGCGCCGCCACCGTTGTGCGGCCGCCGGTACATCGCGAAGAACCGATCGGCCAGCGGCAGAAAGCGGGCGTCGACGTGCATCTCGGTCGGCGCGCTCCCGCCGCCCGCGAGCGGACGGGAGCGACCGCCGCGACTGCTCATGCCGGTCAGACCACTCCCGCGCGCTTGGCGGCGGAGCGGAGCTGGAATGCCCCGGCCAACAACATGATTCCGAACACGATGGCAAACCCGCCGACGAGCCACATCAGGCCGGTGATGCCAGAGCCCGGCCAGATCACCAAGGCCAGGCCGAACAGCAACGCCACGACACCGGCGACCATCGACCCGGCCCACTGCCCGCCGTTCGCCATCACCTGGAACGCGCCGATCACCTCGAGGATGCCGACGAGGATCGCCCAGAACCCCATCAGGTAGGCGAACGCCAGGGCTGTGAGCCCCGGCCAGGCGAACAGGACGATGCCCGCCACCACCGAGACGATGCCCGCGGCCAGCCACCACACCCAACTCTGCACGAACCTGCGGGCCTGGACCGCCCGGACCGCCGAGATGAGCCCATCGACGATCCAGAAGACGCCCACCACCACGATCAACGCCTTGACGGTCACGTCCGGCCACGCGATGGCGACGATGCCGAACACGATCGCGACGACGCCGCGCAGCAATAGCGACCACCACACGTCCTTGCCGATCCGCAGCATGGCCTCATTGCTGTCGACGATGGGGTTCTCGGTCATTGCATCCTCCGATGCTCGTGCGTGCCCGAACAGCTGAATCGGAGCCTACTGTCAGCGGCCACGCGCGGCGCGGTGAAAACGCTACTTCCGGTCCCTGTCCTTGCTCGGCTGCACCCGCTTCGGCTCGCCCGGCATCTTCGGGTACTGCGGCGGATACGGCATGTCGCCCAACCCGTTCGCCTCGTCCCGCTCCGCCATCTCGAGTATTGCGTCCAGCGAGTGCGCGACGTCGTCGATCCGGGCGGCCGGGTCGCCGCGCCTGCTCACCAGCTCGGGCACGGTGGCAATGGTGAAGTCGTCCGGCTCGACGTCCGGCAGCTCCGCCCAGGTGACCGGGGTCGACACCGTCGCCCGCGGGGTCTTGCGCACCGAGTAGGCCGAGGCGACGGTCTTGTCCCTGGCCGTCTGGTTGAAGTCGATGAAGATCCGCTGCCCGCGTTCCTCTTTCCACCACGCGGTGGTCACCCTCGCCGGGTCGCGGCGCTCGATCTCCCTGGCCACCGCAATGGCCGCGCGGCGCACCTCGATGAAGTCCCAGCGCGGTTCGATCCGGACGTAGACGTGGATTCCGCGCCCGCCGGAGGTTTTCGGGAACCCGACCAGACCCAGCTCGTCGAGCAGGGGCGCGACGATGTCCACCGCGACCGCCCTCGCCTCCGCAAATCCGGTGCCCGGCTGCGGATCCAGGTCGATGCGCAGCTCGTCGGGCCGGTCCGGGTCGGCACACCGCACCGGCCACGGATGGAAGGTGACGTTGCCCATCTGCGCGGACCAGACGATGTCGGCGGCGTGCCGCACCTTCAGCGCATCGGCGGTGCGGCCGTTGGGGTTGGTCACCGTGCAGGTGGCGAGGTACTCGGGGCGCTTGGCCGGCAGCCGCTTCTGGTAGATCTCCTCACCCTCGATGCCGTCCGGGAAGCGCTGCAGGTGGGTGGGCCGGTCCCGCAGCGCGGTCATGATTCCGGAGTTGCCGCCGTCGAAAAGTGCGATGGTCCGGTAGTACTCGACGAGGTCGCGCTTGCTGCCGCCGTCGGCGCCGAGCTGCGGGAAGTAGATCTTGTCGGGGCTCGAGAGCCGGACCGCGATGCCGTCCACGTCGAGCTCCACGGCCGGCGCCTGCGAGCGCTTTTTCGTCGGTCGCTCCGCTCCATCGGGTGCTGCCATCAGTCCTCCCCCGCCAACACGTCGGACAGGTCGTATCGCACCGGGACCTCCAGCTGCTCGTAGGTGCATTCGCGCGCCTCGCGGTCGGGCCGCCAGCGCAGGAACCGGGCAACGTGCCGCAGCCGGTCGCCCTCCATCTGGTCGTAGGCCACCTCCACCACCAGTTCCGGTCGGATCGGCACCCATTGACGGTCCTTGCCCGCCGCCCACCGGCTGGCCTCGCCGTCGTGCACGACGTCCTCGCCCAGCCGGAGCGGATCGAGGATCTCCTGCAGTTCGACGCGTCGGGCGGCGGTGAATGCCGAAGCGCCACCTATGAAGCGCATGTCGTCGCCGTCGTAGAGCCCCAGCAGCATCGAGCCGATGCCGGGCTGGCTCTTGTGCGGCCGGTACCCGATCACCACGCAGTCCGCGGTCCGCGCGTGCTTGACCTTGATCATCTCGCGCTTGTTCGGAAGATAATGCCCCGCAAGCTTCTTCGCGACGACGCCGTCGAGTCCGGCGCCCTCGAAGGCATGGAACCACTCCTGGGCGAGCGTGGCGTCGGTGGTGGCGGTGGTGACGTGGCAGGACGGCCCGCCGCCGACGTAGTCGAGCAGGATCTCGCGGCGCTCCACGAACGGCCGCTTCGTCAGGTCCTCGTCGCCCAGCGCGAGCATGTCGAATCCGACCAGCTGTGACGGCGTCTGCTCGGCCAGCAGGGTTATTCGACTGGCGGCCGGGTGGATCCGCTCCGACAGCGCCTCCCAGTCCAGCCGGGTGCGGCCGTCGACCTCGCGCGGCACAACCAGTTCCCCGTCGAGCACACAGCGGACGGGCAGCTCGGCCCGGACCGCCGCGATCATCTCGGGAAAGTAGCGGCCCAGGTCCTTTCCGCTGCGCGAGCTGAGCACCACGTCGTCACCGTCGCGAAAGACGATGGCGCGGAATCCGTCCCACTTGGGCTCATACGACCACACCGGCTCCTCCCCGTCGGGCTGCGGCGGGACCGTCGGGGCGGCCTTCGCCAGCATCGGCTGCAGGGGCGGGGTCAGTGGCAGATCCACGCACCCATACTCGCGCACCGGGCCGGTATTCGCGAGGGAACGCGCCCCGACCGCCGACGATTGCCGCGACGCCGCGGTCATTCTCCGCGCGCCCGTCGGATCGGAGCCATCGTCGGCACCGGCTCGGTGGTCAGGAAGTCCAGGATGATCCGGTTGCAGAGATCGGGCTTCTCCACCAGCAGCCCGTGCGAGGTGCCCGGAACCACCGCCAGCTCTGCGACCGGCAGGCCGCGGTACAGCGCGAGCGCGTGTTCGAGGGTCACCTCGTCGTCGTCGCCGACCATCACCAGCGTCCGGCGGGTGACCCCGCGCAGGTCCCGCTCGGTCAGCGCGGGGTCCTCGAGGTGCATCCGGTTCAGCTTCCGGGTCACTGCCGGGTAGTGTCCCGCGCCGTCCGGTGACACCTCGGCGTACAGCTCCGCGAGGAACGCGGGCGGCTCCTGGTCCGCATCCACGACACCCGGCGCCCAGCCGTCCCGATGAAAGACTCCCGCGACGCAGACGAGCCGCCGGACCAGGTCCGGCCTGCGCAGCGCGACCAGCAGGGCCACGGTCGCGCCGTCGCTGTAGCCGAGCAGCCGCACAGGCCCGCGCGGGACCGACTCCAGGAACGCGATGGTGTCCATGGCCATCAGCTCATAGGTGATCGGACCGGGCACGTCGGCGGTGTGGCCGTGGCCCCGTCGCTCGGGGGTGAACAGCCGAAACCGGCGGGCGAGCCCGTCGATGTTCGGCCCGAAGGCCCGCGCGTCGACGCCGCCCGGGTGCAGCAGCACCAGCGGCTCACCCTCGCCGTGCTCGTCGTACCAGGTGTTCAGGTCCCCCAGCCGCACATAGCCCACCGCCGGCCTCCCTCTGCGTCATGGTTACGGCACCGCCGTGGCGTCGCCGTCAACGGCACTGCCGTAACTATGACCGCGCGGGGAGCCCGAACTCATCGGTCGGCGCGCGACGGCCGCTACTCGACGTCGAGCCGGAACCCCAGCTTCAGGGTCACCTGGACGTGCGCGACGGCACCGTTCTCGATGTGCCCTCTGGTGCCCACCACCTCGAACCACTCGAGATTGCGCACGGTCGAATTCGCCCTGGCCACCGCGTTCGCGATGGCATCGTCGATCCCCTTGCTCGAGGAACCCACGACCTCGGTGACGCTGTAGACGTGATCGCTCATCGGTCTTCCTCACTCCTGGTGACGGAAACTCCCCGACCAGCGTATGGCGGCCCCGCACTCGGCGGGTCGGTTCTCGCGGCCGCAGGGTGCTCTAATTACCAGATGACGCTCAACCGCCTTGGGCGCGGAACCGCCGCCGTCAGCCTGGCGCTCGCCACCCTCGCGCTCGGCGCCTGCGGCAGCGAGATCACCGGCCGGGCGTTGCCCGAGAGCGGCGTCGCGGCCGACACCCTGTTGCCGGATGAGCCGGAGACGGACACCGGGGGCACCGTCGACATCGACGTCGAGATCGGCGAGTGCGTCGAGCTGACCGGCACGGTCGACGATGCGACCGTGGTGAAGGTCCCGTGCGGCGGCCCGCCGGCGAACTACAAGGTGATCGGGAAGGCGCCGACGAATGCGCAGTGCGTGAGCGACGCCGACTCCTACTACTACGAGACCCTGATGGGCGACGAGCAGGGCGCACTCTGCCTCGACATCGACTGGGTCGTCGGCGGGTGCATGGAACTGGCGGGGGATCAGCCGACGCACATCGACTGCGCGACACCCGCACGCGAGGGCGTCCGGGTCGCGGAGATCATCACCGACGTCACCGACGTCGAGAAGTGCTCCACCCCAAGCGGATACGTCTACGACGAGCGCCGGTTCGCGGTCTGCACGGACGATTTGTAGCCGGTTCCTACAGCCAGCCCTTCCGCTTGAAGATAGTGTACAGGGTGATACAGGTCAGGGCCATCATGAGCAGCGCCATCGGATAGCCGCCCACCCAGTGCAGCTCGGGCATGGTGTCGAAGTTCATGCCGTAGACGGTGCCGATCAGCGTGGGCGCGAACAGGATCGCGGCCCAGGACGAGACCTTCTTGATCTCCTCGTTCTGCGCGTAGCTGGCCTGGGTGAGCGCCGACATCTCCTCGTTCTGGGTCTGCGACACCAGGGTCGCGTTCACGGTGAGGATGTTGCCCAGCAGCTGCCGGAACCCGTCCGCGCGCTCGACCACGGTGGTGGCGTGGTCGGTGACGTCGCGCAGGTACTTCTGCAGTTCCTCGTCGGTGTTGTACTTCTCGAAGCCGGCGGACAGCCCCCGCAGCATGTCGAGCAGCGGCTTGGTGGCGCGCTGGAACTCGATGACCTCGCGGGAGAGTTCGTAGATGCGCCGCGACACCTTCGGGTCGCCGCTGAAGACCTCGGTCTCGATCTCGTCGATGTCGTTCTGCAGTCCGGCGACGACCGGCGCGTACCCGTCGACCACCGCGTCGAGGATCGCGTAGAGCACCGCCTCCGGGCCGAGCTTGAGCAGCTCCGGGTCGTTCTCCATGCGGGTCCGCACCGCGGACAGGTCCGGGGATTCGCTGTGCCGCACCGTGATCACGAACGTCGGCCCGCAGAACACGTGCAGCTCGCCGAAGTCGACCCGCTCGGTCTCGTCCAGGTAGCGGGCCGCGCGCAGCACCACGAACAGGGTGTCGCCGTAGCGCTCGAGCTTGGGCCGCTGGTGCGCGACGATGGCGTCCTCGACCGCGAGCTCGTGCAGGCCGAACTGCTTCGCGGCGGCCTGCAGCTGCTCCTCGTCGGGGCGGTACATGCCGATCCACGCCATCGACGTTTCGTCCGGCAGGCTGCGTAGCGCCTCGGCCAGGCTGGACGGGGTCTCGATCCGGGCGCCGTCCCGGTAGACCGCGCTGTTGACCACGCTGGCCTCCACCGGCGCGACCGGTGGAGCGGGCGGCGTCGGGTGCGGGGCCATCGAGTGCTCGGGGACGATCAGGTCGCTCGAGGGATTGGCGGATCGGCTGGGCAGCAGCGGACGGAAGGTTCGCTTTTCACGCATGAGGGCGGCTTTCGCATGAGTCGGATGCACGGGCGCGCGCCGCGAACGAGAGCGGCACGGGTGTGATCGGAGAAATCGCCTGACCCGGGTGCGGTGCGCCCCGCGCGACTAACGGCGATTTCGGTAGGTACTCGGAGGTTGGCTCTTCACGGCAAGCCACACCTCCTCTTCCCTCGACTCTGTCGGACCTCGACACCTTACTCCCCTGGTCAGTTGCCCGCCAAGCGCGCGGCCGCCCCACGATGTGGGAATGCCGCGCCCGGCGCACCCCGGCGCGCGGGGCAAGGCTCGAGGGCGCGGGCGCACGCCTGCCCTGCGCGTCGGTACGGACACGCCGAAAGTCCAGTCAAACAGCGGACACCGAGGGTTCCGGTAGCTTGTTTTTGACCGTCGCCGGCACCGCCACGAGTTTCAGCAAACTGGACGCTTGGACTACTTTTTCGTTTTACGCTGCCGCCATGACCTCACTCATCAACGCGCAGGGCGGCTTCAAGCGGCTTGCCACTGCGATCGGCGGCGCAGTCGCGGCTCTGTTCCTGGCGGCCTTCGCCGCAGTGATGATGCCGGCCGCGGCCCATGCCGATGCCAACGCCCTTGAGTACTCCGCGGACAACTCGACCTGGGGCGACATGTCCCAGATTCCCGACTTCCAGGGCGAGCTGATCCCGGGCGGCGAGCTCACGACCACCTTCTACGCCAAGAACTCGACCAGCCAGGGCGGCACCCTCCAGGTGTACCTCGGCAACTGGACGAAGTCCGCGCCGGACATGCAGGCGTACGTGCGGGTCGAGATCAACGACGCCGCCGGCGACATCGTGGACCTGACCAATAACCTGGCCGCGCCGGGCACCGAGCTCAAGGCGACCCACGTCGGCCCCGGCCAGACCGCCAAGGTGATGCTCGTGGTCGGCATGCCCGACGATGCCGGTAACGAGTCGCAGGGCCAGACGGTCAGCCCGGACTTCGCCCTCGACTTCGAGCTCGACGCCGCCGCCGTCGCGACCACCACCACGCTGACCGGCCCGGCCACCGCCAACTCCACCACCGCGTTCGAGCTGACCGCGACCGTCGCCCCGGCAGGCGCCACCGGCACCGTCCAGTTCAAGGACAACGGCGCCAACATCGGGAACGCCGTGCCGCTGACCGACGGCGTCGCGAAGCTGTCGCAGATCCTCTCCACCGCGGGCGCACACAGCATCACTGCCGTCTACAACGGCGCTGACGGCTTCATCGCCTCCACCTCCGAGGCCCTCATCGTCACCGTCACCACCACGCCGGTCGAGCCCGGCACCGGCTCCGGCTCCGGCTCCGCCGGATCCTCCTCCGGCTCGCTCGGCGATCTGGGCAGCATCTTCGGCTCGTAATCGCCTGAGCCCGTATGGCTTCACGCGGCAGCACACGCCTTCTCGCGCCGTCACACACCCATTCGGAGCCCAATGGTTTTGTGACGGCGCCAAAGAGTTTGTGCCAGACCCGGTCTCGTGCGGCAGGCCGATCAGGTGATGGTGAGTCCGCCGTCGACCGGAATGGTCTGGCCGGTGACGTAGCCGGCCGCGTCCGAGGCGAGCCAGACCAGGGTGGCCGCGAGCTCCTCCGGGTCGCCGATCCGGCCGAGGACCAACCGCGGCGCCATGCTGTCGAGGTACCCGTCCTGGTAGGAGTCGGTCATCTCCGACTTGAAGAAGCCGGGCGCGATCGCGTTCACCCGAATGCCCTTGCGGGTACCCCACTGCTGGGCCAGGTCACGGGTCAGCCCGATCAGCCCGGCCTTGCTGGCGGCGTAGGCGGCCTGCGGCAAACCGGCGGTGGTCAGGCCGAGGATGCTGGAGATGTTGACGATCGCCGAGCCGGGCTGCATGACGCGACCGCAGGCCTGCGCCGCCCAGTAGGCGCCGTTGAGGTTGACATCGATCACCTGACGGAACTGCTCCGGCGTCTCCCGCGTCGCGGGGTGCGCCGTGCCGATCCCGGCATTGTTGACCAGCACGTCCACCCGACCGAAACGCTCCATCGCGGCATCAATCATCTGCTGAGCCTGGTCCGGATCGGCGACGTCGGTCGCCACGCACAGTGCCTCCCGGCCCGCGTTCCGCACCAGTTCGGCTGTCCGCTCCAGCTTTTCGACGCGACGGGCCGCGAGCACGACATCGGCCCCCGCCTCCGCGCAGGCGACCGCGAAGGCGACCCCGAGCCCCGACGAGGCCCCGGTCACGACGACGACCTTGTTGTCCAGACGGAACCGGTCGAGTATCCCCATCATTTTCTCCTTTGGTGCGGAAGTTCTCGGCACGGCGGCCGACCTTCTCACCACGTACCTCTGGACAAAGCTAAGCGCGCGCTTAGTTTGCGGCTGCGGTATGAGAATAGTCAATCATCGGCGACAACGACGCCACCCCGGCACTGGTCTGACCACTTGACCACTGACCACTATGGGCCTAGCGTCGATGCATGGTCTTCGACCCGATCGTGCGGCAATCCGCATCAGGCGCAGTGTTCGAGCAGATCTCCGCCCGCGTCCTCGGCGGCGAGCTCGCCGCGGGCGACTCGCTACCGAGCGAGCGTCACCTGGCCGAGGCGCTCGGGGTCTCCCGGCCCGCCGTCCGGGAGGCGTTGCAGAAGCTCTCGCACGCCGGCCTCGTGGAGGTGCGGCAGGGAGATTCGACGTCCGTCAAGGACTTCCGGCGCCACGGCGGCCCCGAGCTGCTGCCGGGGCTTCTCCTCCGCGCCGGGCAGCCCGACTGGGCCGTGGTTCGCAGCGTCCTCGAGGCCCGGATGATGATCGGATCCCAGGTGGCACGGCTGGCGGCCACCCGGTCGGGGCCCGAACTCACCGCACAGTTGCGGGCGACGGTTCACGCGCTCGGCGGGGACGACGATCCCGTTGCCCTGCAACGGCACGCGCTGGCCTTCTGGGAGATCGTCGTCGACGGCGCAGATTCCATCGCGTTCCGGCTGATCTTCAACAGCCTGCGGCAGGCCTACGAGCCCACGATGGCCGCCCTCGGCGAGGTGATGAAAGCCGAAGTGGGACAAACAGATGCGTACGCCCGTCTCGCCGAAGCCATCGCCGCACGAGACGAGAACGCCGCGCAGCGCCTGGCGGTCGAGCTCCTGGACCTGGGCACCACGGCGATCAGCACAGTCATCGACAACCTGGAGGCGGCGACATGAGCACGTCCGCACGGTCGGCGCGCAGGCAGTCGGTGACCCTGCGCACCAGCGCCGCGGAGTTCGTTCGACATCCGTCCCCGTGGATGATCTCCGCAATGCTGGCAGCGGCCCTGGTCGGCCGCCTCCTCGTCGGGGACTGGCAGGTGAGCGACGCCTGGCTGCCGATTGTCATGCTGGCCGCGTTCCCGCTCCTCGAATGGGCCATCCACGTATGCATCCTGCACTGGCGGCCAAAGCGTTTCGCCGGGTTGACCCTCGACTCGCACCTGGCCCGCAGCCACCGCGAGCACCACGCCGACCCCCGGGACGTGCCGCTGATCTTCATCCCCTGGCAGACGCTGGTCCTGCTGATCCCGACCCTGATCGTGGGCGCGCTGCTCGCCTTCCCCCGGCCGGGACTCGCGCTGACCTTCCTCATCGTGATCGGCGCGATCGGACTCGCCTACGAGTGGACGCACTACCTGATCCACAGCGACTACCGCCCGAAATCCCGGATGTACCATGCGATCTGGCTCAACCACCGGCAGCACCACTACAAGAACGAGCACTACTGGTTCACCGTGACCACCGCAGGCACCGCCGACCGGGTCCTGCACACCTACCCGGACGTCAAGCAGGTGCCGACCTCGCCGACCGCGAAGAACCTGCATGCGGGCGCGGCCCGCGGCGCCTGAGGCCGCAGGGCATCAGGGCAACAGCCCCCGCTTCCTGGCCTCGAACACCGCCTCGTTCCTGCTGCTCACCCCGAGCTTGGCCGTCAGGTTGCGCATGTAGGTCTTCACGGTCTCCACGCTGAGCGTCAGCCGGTCGGCGATCTCCGCGTTGCGGCAGCCGAGCGCGACGTGGCAGAGCACGTCGAACTCGCGCGGGGACAGCGTCACCGTCGGGTCCGGGACGCCGCCTGCGGTCAACGACCGCAACGTGTCCTCGACCGCGCGCAGCTGGTCGGCGACGGCCTCGTCGCCGACCACCCCGGCGAGACTGCGCAGCGCGAGGTAGCTCTCGGTGATCCGCTCGGACACCGCCGCGCCGTGCAGGGGCGAACCGGGTTCGGCTCCGGCGTTGGCGATCATGGCGACGCGGCGGTCCACCTCGTCGCGGATCTCGATCTCCCTGGCCAGGCGGTTCGCGGACCGCATCACCTCGTCGGCCATCGCGTCGCCGATCGGCTGCCGCGATCGCAGCCCCCCGTAGATCGCCGCTCGGGTGGCGCCCCGCACCACGACCGGGACCGCGAGCAGGGACTCGATGCCCTCCCTGGCGACATGGACGTCGTAGTCGTGGGTGATGTGACGGGAGTTGAAGTAGTCGGGGGCCGACTCGGGGCGCTGCTCGGCGATCGCGCGACCGCCCAGCCCGCAGCGCGCGTCGATGACCAGGCCCCGCAGGATCGCGCTCCTCGTGCCCGCGAACCCGGACAGCCGCATCCGGCCGTTCTCGACGGCGCCCGCGAACAGGACGGTGAACGGCGTCCGACCGCGCAGGAGTCGCAGCTCGCCGCGCAGCGCGTCCTCGTCGCTCGGTCTCATCATGTCGTTCATCAGCACATACCCACTTCGTAGGGTAGCGACCTCGTCCGAGTGGGTCCTAACGTCGTGGCAACCACCTGTAAGCCCCGTCACACGAGGTAGCCGCATGCCCACCACCCCGACCGCCAATCACTCCGAGCTCAGTCCCCTGCGCTTCCTGGAACGCTCGGCCTCGGTCTTCCCCGACCGCACCGCGATCATCCACGGCCACCGGCACTACACCTACCGGGGGTTCGCGGCCGAGGTCGAGCAGCTCGCGCACGTGTTGCGTGAGCGGATCGAACCCGGCGACCGGGTCGCCTTCCTCTCGCCGAACACGCCCGAACTGTTGATGGCGCACTTCGCGGTGCCGCTGGCCGGTGGCGTGCTGATCGCGCTGAATTCGCGGCTGGCCGGACCCGAGCTCGAGTACATCCTCGACCACTCCGGCACCCGCATCCTGTTCGTCGACTCGGAGTTCCTCGGCTCGGTCACGACCGTCCGCGACGGGGTGCCGTCGGTGCGGGAGATCGTCGAGATCCCCGACTCGACGATCGTCCTCCCGGACCCGGTGACCGGCGTCGCGACCGCCGTCTACGGGGACTTCCTGCGCAGCGTCGACGCGGCGAACGCGGAGCCGCTGGTGTGGGGCGTCGACGACGAGCAGCAGACCATCGCGATCAACTACACCTCCGGAACCACCGGAAAACCCAAGGGCGTCATGTATTCCCATCGCGGGGCCTACCTGAACTCCTTCGGCGAGACCTTCCATAACGGGTTCACCGGCGACACCAAGTACTTGTGGACGCTGCCGATGTTCCACTGCAACGGCTGGTGCACGCCCTGGGCCGTCACCGCCGCCGGTGGTACCCACGTGTGCCTGCGGGCGGTCCGCGCCGACGCCATCTGGGACGCCATCGACACCCTTGGCATCACCAACCTGTGCGGCGCCCCCACCGTCTGCTCCACGATCGCCGACGCGGAGCAGGCGCACCCGCTCACCACGCCGCTGCGGATCACCACGGCGGGCGCTCCCCCGTCCCCGGCGATCATCGGTCGGCTCGAGTCGCTTGGCGCGACCGTCGTGCACGTCTACGGCCTCACCGAGGTGTACGGGCCGTACACGATCTGCGAGCCACAGGAGTCGTGGGCGGCGCTCGACCCGGCCGAGCGCGCGGTGCTGATCTCGCGGCAGGGCGTGGGCATGCTGCAGGCCGAGACGGCGCGCGTCGTCGATCCGCAGATGCGCGACGTCCCCGCCGACGGCGAGACGATGGGCGAGATCGTGCTGCGCGGAAACAACGTGATGCTCGGCTACTACCGGGACGAGAAGGCCACCGAGGAGGCGTTCGACGGTGGCTGGTTCCACACCGGCGACCTCGGCGTCATGCACCCGGACGGGTACATCCAGCTCAAGGACCGGGCCAAGGACATCATCATCTCCGGCGGCGAGAACATCTCCACCGTCGAAGTGGAGCAGTCGCTCGCCTCGCATCCCGCGGTCGCCGATGTCGCGGTGGTCGGCGTCCCGGACGACAAGTGGGGCGAGCGCCCGAAGGCCTTCGTGCTGCTGCGGCCCGGCGCCGCCGTCACCGCGGAGGAGCTGATCGCGCACGCCCGCGGCCTGCTCGCCGGCTACAAGGTGCCGCGCGAGATCGCCTTCGCGACGGACCTGCCGCGGACCCCGACGGGGAAGATCCGCAAGAACGAGTTGCGGGCGGGCGAGGACACCGTTACCCACGGGTAGCACAATGACTCCCCGAGACAAGACGACCTAGACGGGTTTGGAGAAATGACAGTGGAGCTAGTCGGAGTGATCGGTGGCGGCACGATGGGTGCCGGCATCGCAGAGGTGTGCGCCAAGTCCGGGAGCTCGGTCCTGGTGCTCGAGACCAAGCAGGAGTTCGCGGACGCCGCGCAGGACCGGATCGCGAAGTCGATCACCCGTGGCGTCGCCAAGGGCAAGATCACCCAGGAAGAGGCGGACGCCGCGATCGCGCGGGTGCGCGTGACCCTCGACATCGAGGAGTTCGCCGACCGCGACCTGGTCATCGAGGCCGCGCCGGAGATCGAGGCGCTCAAGTACGAGATCTTCGGCAAGCTCGACAAGATCGTGAAGCCGTCCGGCATCCTGGCGACCAACACCTCCTCGATCCCCGTCATCAAGGTCGCGGGCGCCACGTCGCGTCCCGAGCAGGTCGTGGGCGTGCACTTCTTCAACCCGGTGCCGGTGATGCCGCTGGTCGAGATCATCTCGACGCTGGTGACCTCCCCCGAGGCCGCCAAGGCCGTCACCGACTACGCCAAGAACACCCTGCGCAAGACCACCGTGCAGGCAGGGGACCGCTCGGGCTTCATCGTCAACGCGCTGCTGATCCCGTACCTCACGTCCGCGATCCGGATGCTCGAGTCCGGCTACGCCACCGCCGAGGACATCGACGCGGCCATGAAGGGCGGCTGCGGCTACCCGATGGGCCCGCTGACGCTGCTCGACACCGTCGGCCTCGACATCGCGCTGGCCGCGTCGGAGTCGCTGTACGGCGAGTTCGCCGAGCCGCACTACGCCCCGCCCGCCCTGTTGCGCCGGATGGTCGAGGCCGGTCGCCTCGGCAAGAAGTCCGGCCGCGGCTTCTACGACTACAGCTAGGCAGCTCCGCCGATCCGCACCCCGGTTGCACCCGTCGCGCCCGCAATTGCGCCCGCGACGCGTGCAACCGGGGTGCGGATTGAGTTCTATCCACAGGGCGCCGGACCGGGTCTGGTATCCACGGTCACCTGCTGACAGCGTCGACCCGTGGACTCCTTCCGAGACGGCGCCATCCGCCGCGCCGAGGCGCTGGGCGACGGGAACACCGATCGCGAACTGCGGCGCGCCCGCACCACCGGCGATCTGGTCCCGATCCGCCCGGGCTCGTACCTGCGCGCCGCCGACTTCGCCGCACTCGACACTGCCGGGCAACACAGG
The DNA here is from genome assembly GCF_042754885.1 of Rhodococcus sp. NPDC059179. Lineage (NCBI taxonomy): Bacteria > Bacillati > Actinomycetota > Actinomycetes > Mycobacteriales > Nocardiaceae > Rhodococcus > Rhodococcus sp. NPDC059179. Next base: position 224,742 of record NZ_JBHZBV010000001.1, read on the forward strand.
GCACTGACAATCGCCACCGCCACCGCATCGAATCCCGATGCGGTGGTGAGCCACGTATCCGCCGCGGTCCTGCACGGGATCGACGTGTGGGCCATTCCGCTGGACCGGGTACACCAGACCGTCGACCGTAGACAGGGCGGCAAACGCGGTCGACGGCGACACCTGCACGCGACGCCGTTCCGAGACGACGAGGTGACGGTCCGCGCAGGCGTGCGCTGTACATCCGCCGCGCGAACGGTCGTCGACCTGGCCCGCACCGTGCCGTTCGAGCAGGCCGTCGTCGTCGGCGATTGCGCCCTGCACAACAAGCTCGTCACACCCGATGAGCTCGCCGTTGCCGTCGCGTCGGCGCACCATCGGTCCGGCGTCAACGCTGCGGCACGCGCGGTCGCCTTCATGGACGGGCGTAGCGAGAGTGTCGGCGAGTCCCGAAGCCGGGTACTCATGCACCGCCTACGGTTGCCGAAACCCGATCTGCAACGGTGGATGTCGGGATCCGACGGAACCATTGGGCGGGTCGACTTCTTCTGGGAGTGCGGCTTGGTCGGCGAGTTCGATGGACTCGGCAAGTACAAGAAGGATCGTGCACCCGATCAAGATGCGGACGACGCGGTGATCGCCGAGAAGGCGCGCGAGGACCTGCTCCGCGCGGAGGGGTTCATGGTTGTCCGGTGGGTCTGGCGCGAGCTCAGCACCCCTGACGTCGTCGCACGGCGAATCCGACGCGGGTTCGAGATCTGCTAGCCCCCGTGGATCCGCACCCCGCCTTAGCCCGTCGCGCCGGCGATTGCGCCCGCGACGCGTACAACCCGGGTGCGGATTGCGTGTGGGTACGGTTGGCGCATGGACGCGCCCGGTGCGACGGTCCGCCTGCGTTCGTCGTCCGGACGCTGGGTGGTGCTGGCGACGGTCCTCGGCTCGTCGCTGGCCATGCTCGACGCGACCGTCGTCAACATCGCGCTGCCTCGGATCCGCGAGGACCTCGACACCGACGTCGCGGGGCTGCAGTGGGTGCTGAGCGGATACACCCTCACCCTGGCCTCGCTGATCCTGCTGGCCGGCGCGCTCGGTGACCGCCTCGGCAGGCGCAAGGTCTTCGTCTGGGGGACGGTCTGGTTCGCCGTCGCCTCGCTGCTGTGCGGGCTCGCCCCCAGCATCGAACTGTTGGTGCTCGCCCGGATCCTGCAGGGCGTCGGCGCCGCCCTGCTGACCCCCGGCAGCCTGGCGCTGCTGTCCGCCGCCATCGACCCCGACGACCGGGGCGCGGCGATCGGGCTGTGGTCCGGCCTCGGCGGGGTGGCCGCCGCGATCGGCCCGATGCTCGGCGGCTGGATCGTCGAGGTGTCGAGCTGGCGGGTGGTGTTCCTGATCAACCTCCCGCTCGCGGCCGCGGTGGTGTGGGTGGCCGCCCGGCACGTCCCCGAGAGCCGCGACCCGCACGCCCACGGCCGGCTCGACGTGCTCGGCGCCGCCCTCGCCGCCCTCGCCCTCGGCTCGCTGACCCTCGGCCTGATCGGCACGCGGTGGCTGCCGGGGGCGGTCGGGGTGCTGCTGTTCGCGGCGTTCGTCATCGTCGAGCGGCGCTCCGCAAATCCGCTGGTCCCGCCCGCGCTGTTCCGTTCGCGGGTGTTCGTCGCCGCGAACCTGGTGACCCTGGCCGTGTACACCGCGCTCGGCGGGGTGTTCTTCCTGCTGGTGCTGCAGCTGCAGCTCGCGGCCGGGTACTCACCGCTGGCCTCCGGCGTCGCCACCCTGCCCATCACCGTCCTGATGCTGGTGTTCTCGTCGCGAGCCGGACGCTTCGCGCAGCACCGAGGTCCACGACTGCCGATGACGGCCGGGCCGCTGCTCGCCGCGGCAGGCCTGCTGCTGATGCTGCGGATCGGCCCGGGCGCCTCCTACCTGACCGACGTGCTGCCCGGTGTCCTGGTGTTCGGACTCGGACTGTCGGCACTGGTGGCGCCCCTGACGGCGGCGGTGCTCACCTCGGTGTCGACCGACCGTGCCGGTATCGCGTCCGGGGTGAACAACGCGATCGCGCGGAGCAGCCAGCTGCTCGCCGTCGCGGCGCTGCCTGGGCTGGCCGGGATCGTCGGTTCGGACTTCTCCGATCCGGCGGCCTTCTCCCACGGATTCGACGTCGCGATGCTGATCTGTGCGGTCCTGCTGGTGCTCGGTGCGGTCCTGGCCGTCTCGATGATCCCGGTGGCGGTGCCAGCGGTGGTCGACGAGGAGTCGGTGGCCTGCCAACCGCACTGTGACATTTCGGCCCCGGCCGTGCAGCCGGAGCGGGCGCACGAATCCTGAGGGATTCCCGATGCCTCGCGAGCGGAATCCGTCAGGACCTCCCGGGTGCGCGTGCTTGGATGTCTACCGGCCGTCCCCGGCCGTCCGTCCGCCAGCAGAGAGTGAGAGAGTGCCGATGTCTCGGTCCCATCGACGCGGAGCCCGCGGAGCGTCCAGAAAGCGTCGAATCCTGATCGCAGGTCTGAGCGCGTCCGCCTGCGCAATCACGTTGTCCGCGTGCAGCGCTCAGGACGTCGAGGGCGCGGTGTCGCAGCTGTCGGCGAGCGCGCAGCAGGCGTTGGACGACTCCGCCGCCGCCCGCGACCTCCTGAACGCGGACAGCGGGATCGCCACCGCCGCCGCGGCCTGCCAGCTCTACGCGGGCTGGGAGGGGCTGCAGGCCGACGTGCGGTCCGCGCTCGCACCGGCCCTGACCACGCAGCTCGAGCGCTACGCCGCCGACGCCGATCCCGCGGTGTCCTCGGTGGCCCGGCTGACGGTGGCCCTGGTCAACGGCGGCGTCGACACGAACCAGACCGTGGTGGCGAACCTGCGGGAGGCGTGCCGGGCCATCTGACGGCGGACCGAATCGGGTCGGGTTTCCCCTTCCCAAACGTCGCGGGTGCTGGAACCGTGGTCGATGGGGCGTCACGCCCGCACCGACCGAGAGGAGCAGCAATGCCCACCCGTTCGAGCTACAAGCAGGGGACCCCGAACTGGGTCGACCTGTCCACCACCGATCCCGAGGCCGCGAAGTCGTTCTACGCCGGGCTCTTCGGCTGGGAATTCGAGGACATGCCCGCGCCGGACGGCAGCGGCATCTATTCGATGGCGAAGCTGCGCGGCCAGTACGTCGCCGCTGCCTCCGCGATGCCGCCGGACGTCCCCGAGGACCTGCCGCCGGTGTGGAACACCTACCTGGCGGTCGACGACGTCGACGCGGCCGCCGCGAAGGTGGCACCTGCGGGCGGGCAGGTGCTGGTGGGTCCCTTCGACATCGACCCCTCCGGCCGGATGGCGTACGTCGTCGACCCCTCCGGCGCCGCGGTCGGGCTGTGGCAGGCCGGGACCCACATCGGGGCGGGCCTGGTCAACGAGGCGGGCACGCTGATCTGGAACGAGCTGATCACCGCCGCACCGGAAAAGGCGCTCCCGTTCTACGAGGCCGTGCTCGGTCTCACCGGGACCACCACGGAGATGGAGGGCGGGCAGTACACGGTGCTCCAGGTCGGCGACGACCAGGTCGGCGGCTGCGCCCCGCCCCGAATGCCGGAGATCCCCGCCCACTGGCAGGTGTACTTCGCCACCGACAACGCCGACGAGACCGTCGCGAGGCTCAAGGCCGCCGGTGGCCGGGTGCTGGCCGAGCCGTTCGACGTGCCCGAGGTCGGCCGGATGTCGGTGGTCGCGGACCCGCAGGGCGCCGTCTTCAGCGTGATCCAACCACCGGCCGGACAGTGAGACGACGGGGAGCCTGACATGGCGCTGGGCTGGCTGGAGCTGCAACGCCGCTCCCACCGTGAGTTCGGAACCAGGGTCGAGGCGGTCACCGATTGGTCCGCCCCCACGCCCGACACCGACTGGGACACCGCGCAATTGGTGCGGCACGTGATCGTCGAGCAGCAGTGGGTGCCACCGCTGGTCGGTGGGCTCACCGTCGCCGAGGCCGAAAAGCACGTGCACCCGCTCGGCGACGACCTCGTCGCGGAGTGGCACCGCTATTCCGGGCTCGCGTCCGCGGCCTGGGAGGTCGCGCCGCCCGCGACGCTGGTGCACCTCTCGTACGGCGCTGTGCCGATCGAGCGGTACCTGCGCGAGCAGGTCTTCGACGTGACCGTGCACAGTTGGGACCTCGCCCGGGCCGCCGGGCTCGAGGAAAGCCTCGACGCCGACCTGGTCGCCGCGGTCTGGGAGGAGGCGGACGCACAGCGCGAGATGCTGAGCGCCACCGGACTATTCGCAAGCCCTGTTTCCGTACCGGACGACGCCCCGCTGCAGGTGCGCCTGCTGGCCGTGACGGGACGCGATGCCCGTTCCGCGTCCACACCTGACCCGACCGGAGGATGATGATGCCCGTGTCCGACGACCCGAACGTCCCCGACATCAAGCCCCGCAGCCGCGACGTCACCGACGGCCTCGAGAAGACCGCCGCCCGCGGCATGCTCCGCGCGGTCGGCATGGGCGACGCCGACTGGGGCAAGTCCCAGATCGGGGTGGCGTCCTCGTGGAACGAGATCACCCCGTGCAACCTCTCGCTCGACCGGCTCGCGAAGGCCTGCAAGGACGGCGTGTTCGCGGGCGGCGGCTACCCCCTCGAGTTCGGCACCATCTCGGTCTCCGACGGCATCTCGATGGGGCACGAGGGCATGCACTTCTCGCTGGTCTCCCGCGAGGTCATCGCCGACAGCGTCGAGACGGTGATGCAGGCCGAACGGCTCGACGGCTCGGTGCTGCTCGCCGGCTGCGACAAGTCGCTGCCGGGCATGCTGATGGCCGCGGCCCGGCTCGACCTGGCCAGCGTGTTCCTCTACGCCGGGTCGATCCTGCCCGGGATCGCGAAGCTGTCCGACGGCAGCGAGCGCGAGGTGACGATCATCGACGCGTTCGAGGCCGTCGGCGCGTGCTCGCGCGGACTGATGAGCCGCGAGGACGTGGACGCCATCGAGCGGGCCATCTGCCCGGGAGAGGGCGCGTGCGGCGGGATGTACACGGCCAACACGATGGCCAGCGCGGCCGAGGCGATGGGCATGTCGCTGCCCGGCAGCGCGGCACCCCCCGCCACCGACCGGCGCCGCGACGGCTACGCCCGGCGCAGCGGTGAGGCGGTGGTCGAACTGCTCCGGCGCGGCATCACCACCTCGGACATCATCACGAAGGAGTCGCTGGAGAACGCGATCGCGGTGGTGATGGCCTTCGGCGGGTCCACCAACGCGGTGCTGCACCTGCTCGCGATCGCACACGAGGCGAACGTCGAGCTGACCCTGGACGACTTCGCCCGTGTCGGTACCCGCGTCCCGCACCTGGCCGACGTCAAACCCTTTGGCAAGCACGTGATGACGGACATCGACCGCATCGGCGGCGTACCGGTGATGATGAAGGCGCTACTGGACGCGGGCCTGCTGCACGGCGACTGCCTCACCGTCACCGGTCGCACCGTGGCGGAGAACCTCGCCGACATCGCCCCGCCCGACCCCGACGGGAAGGTGATCCGGGCGATGAGCACGCCGATCCACCCGACCGGCGGCATCACCATCCTGTCCGGGTCGCTCGCGCCCGGTGGCGCCGTGGTCAAGTCCGCAGGCTTCGAGTCCGACGTGTTCACCGGCACGGCAAGGGTTTTCGACCGGGAGCGCGCCGCTCTCGACGCCCTTGAGGACGGCACCATCACCGCGGGCGACGCCGTGGTGATCCGTTACGAGGGCCCCAAGGGTGGGCCCGGGATGCGCGAGATGCTCGCGATCACCGCGGCGATCAAGGGCGCCGGGCTCGGCAAGGACGTGCTGCTGCTGACCGACGGGCGGTTCTCCGGCGGCACCACCGGGCTCTGCGTCGGACACGTGGCACCCGAGGCCGTCGACGGCGGCCCGATCGCACACGTACGGGACGGCGACCAGGTCCGGCTCGACGTCGCGTCGGGCCGACTGGATGTGCTGCTCGAGGAGACCGAGCTGACCAAGCGGGCGGAGGGCTGGGCGCCGTTGCCGCCCCGCTACACCAGGGGTGTGCTCGCCAAGTACTCGAAGCTGGTCGGTTCGGCGTCGCGCGGAGCCGTGTGTGGATGAGGACGCGGCAGCCGAGCAGCAGGCCGCGCCGGAGTTCGCGCTGATCCAGGCCGAGGTGGAGCGGAATCTGCTCGGCGGCGAGATGAAGTACACCCGCGACCAGGTCGCCGAGGTCTCCGGGGTACCCCTCGAGCGTGCGCAACGTCTCTGGGTGGCAATGGGTTTCGCCATGGATACGAACCCGGACGCTCCGATGTTCACCGACGCCGACGTCGCGGCGCTCCGCAGCATCACCTCGCTCGTGGACGCCGGGATCATCGACGCCGAGCTCGAGGTCCCGGTGACCCGTGCGCTGGGACAGTCCTTCGCCCGGCTGGCGGAATGGCAGCTCGGCCTGCTCAACAGCCATATCCTGGAACGAGTTCGGCGAACCGGCGGCGCAGGCGAGGCCGACGTGCTCGCCGTCGCCGCACAGGCGACCCTGGTCGCCGAGCAGATGCTGCCCACGCTGCAGAGCCTGCAGTCGTATGTGTGGCGCAGACACCTGGCCTCCAACGCGGCGCGCTTCCTGGACAGCGGAGGCAAGGGCTCCGACAGCCGCACCCTGGTGATCGGGTTCGCGGACATGGTCGGCTACACCAGCCTGACCCGGCGCATCGACATCGACGAACTGACCCGTCTGCTCGAGGACTTCGAGTCGACCGCAACGACGGTCATCAGCCAGGGCCGCGGTTGGGTGATCAAGAACCTCGGCGACGAGGTGATGTTCGCGGTCGAGGAACCGGCCGACGCCGCCCAGATCGCGCTGGCGCTGCAGGATGCGGCCCTCGCCACGGTGGACCTGCCCGCCCTCCGCGTCGGCATGGCCCAGGGCCCGGTCCTGCTGCGGTTCGGCGACGTCTACGGCTCCGTGGTGAACATCGCTGCGCGCCTGACCAGTTCGGCGCGGCCGGGGGCGGTGCTCGTCGACAGCGCGCTCGCGTCCGCGCTGGAAGGCGACCACGAACTCCGGCTCAGGTCGCTGCGGTCACTGCGGGTGCGCGGGTTCAGCCGACTCAAGGCGCACGCACTGCGGCGGGCACGCGACGCCTGATCACCCCGGCCCGCGCAGCCGCTGCCCCTCGGCCTCGAATCGCTCCTCGTAGGCCGCGGCCAGGTCGCGGAGCGCCCCCGGGCAGTCCCCGGTGAACGCGGGCCCGTGCATGAGCCCGAGGGTCGCGGGCGCGAGGTCCGCCAGCCCCCGGATGGTCGGCCCGAGGGCGGGAGTCAGCGCCGTCGCACGGCCCATCTCCTCCCCCGCCATGGCGGGGCCGACGATCTCGCTTTCGGTGACGGCGGGGGGCCGGCCGAACGCCGTGAACAGGTCGCCGCACAGCAGCGTCGACGTCGTCTCCTCGTACACCAGGCAGGCATCCCACCCGTGCGGCACGTGCGGGGTGTCGATGTGCCGCACCCGCCTGCCGCCCACGTCTATCACCTCGCCGTCCTGCAGCGGCCGGGGCTTCCGGTCCGCCAGGTCGTCGACCTGGACGAAGCAACTCAGCGCACCGTGGGCGACTTCCGCGTTGGGTGCGGCGGCAAGCCACGAGTTCATCGACCCGCACTCATCGGCCTCGACGTGTCCAAATGTGAGCCACCGCAGCCGGGCGAGCGGGATCACCCGGCTCACCGCCTCGGAGGCGAGGGGGAACAGCGCCCGCTGGCCCATGTGGAACAGCAGGGGTTCCTCGCCGTCGATGAGGTACTGGTTCACCACCAGATTGGCGTCACTGACGTAGGTCGAGAATCGGTAGATGTCCGATGCGATCTCGGTCGTTTCTGTGTCCATTTCCGGCTCCGCTCACCTCACGGCCCCCTGAAACAGCCTGCTCGCCGACGATGGCGAGCACAAGACCAGTCGACTACCGGAACGCCGACGAACCGGTGAGCGCCTGTCCGATCACCAGTTGGTGCATCTCGGAGGTGCCCTCGTAGGTGAGCACCGACTCCAGGTTGTTGGCGTGCCGCAGCACCGGGTACTCGAGGGTGATGCCGTTGGCGCCGAGGATGGTCCGGCATTCGCGGGCGATGGCGATCGCCTCACGGACGCTGTTCAGCTTGCCGAGGCTCACCTGCTCCGCGCGCAACTCGTAACGGTCCTTGAGCCGCCCCAGATGCAGCGCAAGGAGCTGCCCCTTACCGAGCTCGAGCGCCATGTCCGCCAGCTTCGCCTGGGTCAGCTGGAACGCGGCCAGCGGCTTGTCGAACACCTCGCGGCTGCCCGCGTAGTCGATCGCGGCCTCCAGGCAGTCGCGGGCGGCGCCGAGCGCACCGAACACGATGCCGAACCGAGCCTCGCCGAGGCAGCTCAGCGGCCCGGACAGCCCGCTCGCCTCGGGCAGCATTGCCGAGGCGGGAAGTCGCACGTCGTCGAGCACCAGTTCCGAGGTGACCGAGGCCCGCAGGGACAGCTTGTGTTTGATCGCGGGCGCCGAGAAGCCGGGGCTGTCGGTGGGGACCAGGAACCCGCGGATGCCGTCGTCGGTGCGCGCCCACACCACGGCGACGTCGGCGACCGAGCCGTTGGTGATCCACATCTTGGTGCCGCGCAGCACCCAATCGCCGCCATCGCGCCTGGCGGCGGTGCGCATCCCCGCGGGGTTGGAGCCGAAGTCGGGTTCGGTCAACCCGAAGCAGCCGAGGGCCTCTCCGGTTGCCATCCGCGGCAGCCACTGCTGCTTCTGCTCCTCCGAGCCGAAACGGTGGATGGCGAACATCGCCAGCGACCCCTGCACCGACACCAGACTCCGGATTCCCGAGTCGACCGCCTCGAGCTCCTGGCAGGCCAGCCCGTACGCCGTCGCGCTCGTCCCGGCGCAGCCGTACCCCTCGAGGTGCATGCCGAGCAGTCCCATTCGACCGAGCTCGACCGCGAGCTCGCGCGCGGGCAGCGTGCCCGCCTCGAACCACTCCGCGACATGCGGCCGGATCCGCTCCGCGGCGAACCCGCGAACGGTGTCGCGGATCGCCAGCTCCTCCTCGTCGAGCAGCGAGTCGAGCGAGAACAGCTGGGAGACGCTCTGCGGCACGGACATCGGGCTCCTCCGATTCGGGTCAGACGCCGTCGGCGCCGAGCGAAGCAAGGGTGTTCTGTGCCTCGGCGAGTTGCCTGCTCAGTTCCTCGACCCGCTTGGCCGCGGCGTCGCGGGCGGCGGTGAGCACGGAGGCGACCGCCTGTTCGGCGGCGGGATCACCGAGCTCGCGCACCGCGCGTTCCACGGCGTCGGCGGACACCGGGGCCGCGCGACCTGGGCGACGTTCGCCGTGGGTCACCGTGACCGTCCACTCGTTGCCCGCCTCGGCGTGCAGGGTGACGCTCACGCTGGCCGGATCCTTGGGCCTGCGCGCGCGTTTCAGCGGCGCGGTGGCCGGGCCGTCCGTTGGGGGCGTCTCCGGCCTCGGTGCGAGCGTCATCGATGCGGGGGCCTTCGGTGCGGTCACGGATGCCTTCGGTCGGGTCGGGGGGATTGCGGGAGCGGCGGCCTTCGCGGGAGCCGCGGCCTTCGCGGGAGCGGCCTTGGCGGGAGCGGCCTTGGCGGGAGCCGCGGCCTTCGCCGGAGCCGCGGCCTTCGCGGGAGCGGCCTTGGCACCCTTGGCCTTTGCCTGCCCCGTGGTCGGGTTCCTGGTCAGCCGGAGCTCGTCGGCCTCGAACGGCAGCTCGTCGTTGACGCCCTTCGGTCGCAGCATCAGCGTGCTGCCCTGCACGGAGAGCACCCGCGCGGAACATCCGGCGGCAAGGCCCAGGCTCGGTGTGGGTTCGATCAGGTAGACGGTGGCGCGCTTACCCGCGGCGAGTGCCTCGGTCAGCTCGGTCAGATTCTGCGCGGTGAGGCTGTCGCCGCTTCGCTTGCGTGGTGGCATTCCGGGGCTAGATGGGGCGGAAGCCCGCGCCAACGCCGCCGCCGGCGTTGATGTCAGCCATGATCACGTCGATATTTGTGCCGAGTTCCGGTCCGATGCATGCGAATCCCACGTAAGCGTTCACCATGCCGACCAGGGTAGTGCCACGCACGACCGGGCTTCCGGAGTCACCCTCGATGACGCACATCTGGGTCCACGTCTCGTGGGTCTGCACCAGGTCTCCCCAGGTGATGCCGCAGGTGTTGCCGGTCCGAAGGCCTTCCTTGCACACGATATCCGGGAAGTTGGCAGGCGCGCCCAAGCCGGTGATGGTGACGTTGCCGACCCGATTGACCGGGACGACCTTGCCCGGGGTGAACTCGATGACCGCGTAATCCCACTGGGTGCTCTTGCTGACCATGTGGCCGAGGATGCCCGCTTCTTCGTTGTGCGAGGACGCAATTGCCGCGCCCGGTTCACCGCAGTGCCCTGCCGTGATGCCGACGAGGCGACCGGCGCCGTCATGCCCGATGGTGGTCAGCGTGCACATCGCCTCGCCGCCGACGATGATCCCGGAGCCACCACCCAGCACCGCTGGGCCTGCGGCCGCGGCGGGACCGACACCGACGAGGGAGACCATGGCCGCCGCCATGGCGAATAGAATTGCGAGTCTTTTCAACATCGTCTGTCCCCTCCGGACGTCTGTCGTCGTCATGTCTCGGCCCCATCTCACCTTTGATGATCGACTGCCTTGTCGGCTGGGCCTCACGATCGAACCGTGGGGTGCCCTCGATCATAGATCCGTAGCGGCGTCGGTACCCAGCCTTTAGCCGGGTGAGGATTCACCCCGCACGGTACGGGCGGCCAGGAAGTCGTCGACGATCCGCGCGCAGGCCTCCGGGCCGAGGGGCCGCAGCGTCGCGAGCTTGGTGAACACCACCGGCCCGAGCAGCTGCGCCAGCGCCAGCTCGTAGTCCATGTCACCGAGCAGCGCCCTGGCCCCCTCACTCGCGAAGATTCGGTCGAAGGGCGTTCGGTACTGCTCCGCGATCTGACGGCGCAACGACCTCAACTCGGGGCGATCGGCGCCGCCCGCCCCAGGCACGGCGGCACGTTCGACGAGGCCCGGCCCCATACCGAGCCAGCACAGCGCGGTCAGCTGCATCGGCGCGGCCTCGATCAGCTTCGCCTGGTCGGTGAGCACCGCGACGAGCTGTTCCCGCAGGTCACCGCCCTCCGGCAGCGTCGCCGCCGGCGGAATCAGCCGCCCGAACGCGGCCGCGACCAGTTCGGTCCCGCTGTCGAAGTGCCGGTACAGCGTCGCGCGGGCCACCCTCGCCGCCCTGGTCACCGCATCGATGGTGACGGCCTCGGTGCCGCCCTTGGCCAGCAGCGCGGTCGCCGCGTCGAGCAGGCGTGCGCGGGAGCGGACCTTGCGGGGGTCCTCGCGAGAATCGGCTTCGGCCGCCGCGGCGGGCTGCTGGTCGCCCATGCCACCTCCAGTGACTGTGGGAATGCTGGGGTTGTGGAACTATCGGTCTCCAAACGATACTGACAGTCTTGTTTTCTTCCCCGGAGGCGCTGATGAACGGTCCGACCGAGTCCGCCAAAATCAAGATGTCCGCCCGAGAAGTATGGACGCTCACGGTGGTGTGCTCGGCCGTGGCGATGGTCATGGCCGCGGCCGCGGCGCTCTACTCTGCGCTGCCGGGACTCGCCCTCGACACCGGGGCAACCCAGAGTCAGCTGACGTGGATCGTGGACGGCTACACCCTCACCCTTGCGGCCCTGCTGCTGCCCGCCGGCGCGCTCGGCGACCGGTACGGCCGCCGCGGTGTGCTGACCATCGGGCTGCTGGTGTTTGCCGCGGCGTCCGCGGTCCCGATCTTCCTCGACTCGCCGCTGTGGCTGATCGGGTCGCGCGCCGCCGCAGGCATCGGCGCCGCCCTGGTGATGCCCGCAACGCTGTCGCTGCTGACCGTGAGCTTCCCGCCTGCGCAGCGAGCGCGGGGCGTGGCCATCTGGGCCGGGGTCGCCGCGGTCGGCGGGATCGCCGGCCTCCTGGTGTCCGGATTGCTGCTCGAGCGATGGCAATGGCAATCGATCTTCGTCGGCTTCGTCGTCGCCGGGCTCGCGTTGTTCGCCCTTGCCTGGACCCTGCCGTCATCCCGGGACCAGGACCCGCCTGCCTTCGACATCCCCGGGGCGCTGCTTTCCATGGCGTCGATCGGCCTGTTCGTGTTGGGCCTGCTCGAGGGCCCGATCCGCGGCTGGACCGATCCCGTGGTGGCCGTCGCGCTGATCGTCGGCATCGCGGCCGGGGTGGCGTTCGCCGCCGTCGAGCTCCGCCGCGAACATCCGCTGCTGGACGTGCGCCTGTTCGGGGTCCGCGGGTTCGGCGCCGGCGCGGCCTCGCTGACCCTGCAGTTCGTCGCGACCTTCGGCCTGTTCTTCCTGATCATCCAGTACATGCAGCTGGTGCTCGACTACACCGCGCTGCAGTCCGCGCTCGCGCTGGCACCGATGGCCGTGCCGATGATCGCCGTCTCCGTGCTCACCCCCTGGCTGATCCCCCGGCTCGGGATGCGTGCGCTCACCGCCTCCGGGCTCGCGCTTGCCGGGTTCAGCCTGATTCTGCTCGGCAGGCTGGAGGCCGACGGCGGATACGGACCGGCCGTCGTCGCATTGCTGATCTTCAGCCTCGGCCTCGGCCTCTGCACCGCGCCCGCGACCACAGGCATCGTCGAGAACACCCCGGACGGCAAGCAGGGCGTCGCATCAGCGGTCAACGACACGACCCGCGAGATCGGCGCGGCCGTCGGGACCGCGCTCGCGGGCAGCCTGCTCGCGGCCAGCTACAGCCACAACATCGCGCCCGCGGTCGCCGCGGCGCCGGAGATCGCGAAGGAGTACGTGGGCAGTTCACTGGCCGCGGCGCTCGAGGTGGCCCGGATAGGAGGTGGCCCACAGGGAGAGCAGCTCGCCGAGTTCGCCCGCGGCGCGTTCATGGGCGGGATGTCGGACGCGTCCTACGTGCTGGCCGGGGTGATGCTGGTGTCCGCGGTGCTCGTCGGCATCTGGGCACCAGGACGGGCGCGCACCGCGACGGTCGAGCGCAACGCCGACAACACCGATCTGGTGACCTCAGAGACCGAGTGAGCGTCCGACCGGTCAGGCGCCAACGACGGTGAGCACCAGCAGCGCGACGTTCAGGGCGATGATCACGGCCGTCGCCACCCAGGCCGCGACGGTGGTGCCGCGCCGGTTGAGGTGCTCGCCCATCAGCCCTCGCTCTGAGGTCATCCGCACCAGCGGCACCAACGCGAACGGGATACAGAAGCTCAACACCACCTGACTGATCACAAGCGACGTCGTCGGATCGGCGCCCATCGCGAGCACGACCAACGCCGGGATGAGCACCAGGATCCGGCGCAGCAGCATCGGGATCCGGAAGTGCAGCAGGCCCGACATGATCTCGGCACCCGCCGCGCAGCCCACCGATGTGGAAGCGAGGCCGGAGGCCAGCAGGCCGATCGCGAAGATCACCGCCACCGCCGGGCCGAGGGCGCTGGAGATGGCCGCGTGCGCGCCGGCAATGGTGTCGGTGCCCTCGATCCCGCGCAACGCGGACGCGGCCAGCAGCAGCATCGCGATGTTCACCGAGCCCGCGACGATCAGCGCACCGACGACGTCGACCTTGGTGGCCTTGAGCAACCGGGGCAGCAGGCCCGGCTCGATGTCGCGGCCGTGCCGGTCCCTGGCGAGCGACGAGTGCAGATAGATGGCGTGCGGCATCACGGTGGCGCCGAGCATGCTCGCCGCCAGCAGCACCGTCTCGGTGCCCTCGAAGCGCGGCATCAGACCGGCCAGCGCCTCGCCGCCCGAGACGTCGGTGAACGCCAACCCGCTGACGAAGCCGAGCGTGATGATCGCGAGCATGCTGATCACGACGAACTCGAAGGTCCGCTGGCCGCGGCGCTGGGTGGCGAGGATGGCCATCGACACGGCGCCGGTGATCAGCCCGCCGAGCGGCAGCGGTACCCCGAACAACAGGTTGAGCGCGATCGCGCCGCCGATCACCTCGGCGAGGTCGGTCGCGACCGCAGCGAGTTCGGCCTGCACCCAGAACGCCCTGCGCTGGACCGGCCGGAGACGATCGCCGAGCAGCTCCGGCAGCGAGCGCCCGGTCACAAGGCCGAGCTTCGCGGAGAGGTATTGAACGAGCACCGCCATCGCGTTGGCCAGCACCAGGACCCACACCAGCAGATAGCCGTACTTGGCGCCCGCGGTCAGGTTCGAGGCGACGTTGCCCGGATCGACGTACGCGATCGCGGCGACGAACGCGGGACCGGCCAGTCCGATCAGGCGCCCCTTGGCCGAGCCGGCTTCCCTGGGCGCACGCTTCGGCGCAGCGACGCTCAGATCCTCCACTGACACAGCCGTCTCCCCGTCGCTACCTTCACCCCACCAGAGTTCGAGAAACCATATCACTATGTTCGGGCACCCAAACTTCAGCTGTTACGGAACGGCCGCCGGTGACAGTTGTCACACGCCTGCGGCGGCGGTACAGTCGCGGTACCTGTTACTCGTTGTCACATAAATGGAGGACCCGCAGATGACAACCGCAACCCCGCTGCAGCGCCCCGCGGTCTCCGATCGCGAAGAAACGGCAAGGCGGTTGCTGGCGTCCTCCGCGCGCAAGTCCTACGACCCGATGATCGAGGTCGACTGGGAGGCGCCCATCCCCGCCGACAAGTACGGGCTCACCCCCGAGTGGAGCACGCTCTACGGCACCACGCTGTGGGACGAGATGACCCTCGAGCAGAAGGTCGAGCTGACCAAGCACGAGGCCGCCAGCGTCTCCAGCGTCGGCCTGTGGTTCGAGATCCTGCTCATGCAGATGCTGCTGCGCGACGTCTACGGCCGCGACAAGCATTCGCGGCACGTCCAGTTCGCCCTCACCGAGGTCGCGGACGAATGCCGCCACTCGGTGATGTTCGCCCGGGCAGGCGAGCGCTTCGGCATGCCCGGCTACGGACCGCACCCGGTCATCCACAAGCTGGCCCGGATCTGGGGCGGCTTCTTCAAGGGCGCCAACGCCTACGCCAGCGTGATGGCCGCCGAGGAGATCCTCGACATGATGCAGCGCGACTTCATGAAGGACGAGCGCGTGCAGCCGATCACCCGCACGGTCAGCAAGATCCACGTCCTCGAGGAGGCCCGGCACATCCGCTTCGCACGCGAGGAGGTCGGCCGCCGCCTTCAGGGCGCGAGCCGGGCCCGCCTGCAGATCGAGCGGCTCAGCACCGCGATCGTCGTCTATTTCGTGATGAAGTCGATGATCAGCAAGGACGTCTACGCGAACGCGGGCCTCGACGCCGAGCGCGCCCTCGCCGAGGCCAGGGCGAACTCGCATTACAAGGACAAGGTCCGCACCTCCGGCGCCAAGCTGATGCAGTTCCTCGACAACTCCGGCCTCGTCGGCGGCCCGTCCAAGCGCCTCTACAAGAAGGTCAACCTGCTCTGACCCGACGCGTGTAGGCCGATCGGCCCCGCATTCCCAGCTCCCGCACCGAGGAACGACTCCCCATGGCATACGTGATCACCCAGGCGTGCTGCAACGACGCCTCCTGCGTCGCGACCTGTCCGGTGAACTGCATTCATCCGACGCCGGACGAAGCGCAGTTCACGACCACCGAGATGCTGTACATCGAGCCCGACACCTGCATCGACTGCGGGGCTTGTGTCGACGCCTGCCCCGTCGCCGCGATCTTCCCGGAAGACCAACTGTCCGAGGCGGACGCCCGGTACGCGGAGATCAACGCGAACTACTACGAGAAGTACCCGCTGCAGGAGGGCTGGCGGACGCTCGAGCCCGTGGAAGCCAAGCGCCGCGACCTCGGCACCCTTCGTGTCGCCATCGTCGGCGCGGGTCCGGCCGCCTCGTACGCCGCCGAGCAGCTCCTGGTGCACTCGGACGTCGAGGTCGAGATGTTCGAGAAGCTGCCCACCCCTTGGGGTCTGATCCGCGCAGGTGTCGCGCCCGACCATCCCGGCACCAAGGTCATCACCGACGCCTTCGAGTGGACCGCGGCCAAGGACGGCTTCCAGTTCCACCTGGGCGTCGAGGTGGGCAAGCACCTGAGCCACGACGAGCTGATGGCCAACCACCACGCGGTGATCTACGCCGTCGGCGCGTCCAGCGATCGCAAACTCGACATCCCCGGCGAGGACCTGCCCGGCAGCCACGCGGCCACCGAGTTCGTGGCCTGGTACAACGGCCATCCGGACTACGCCGACCGCAGCTTCGACCTGTCCGGTGAGCGCGCGGTCATCGTCGGCAACGGCAACGTCGCGATCGACGTGGCCCGCATCCTCACGATGGACATCGACGAGCTCGCCAGGACCGACATCGCCGATCACGCGCTGGAGGCGCTGCGCCACAGCAACATCCGCGAGGTCGTACTGCTCGGCAGGCGCGGGCCCGCCCAGGCCGCCTACTCCACCCCGGAGTTCCTCGCGCTCGGCGACCTGAACGGCGTCGAGGTGGTGATCGACCCGGCCGAGCTCGAACTGGACGAGGCAAGCGCCCGCCTGCTCGAGAGCGGCGAATACGAACCGTCCACCGCGTTCAAGGTTCAGCTCGCCCGCGAGTTCGCCGAGCGCACAGGCACTCCCGGTAGCAAGCGGATCGTCTTCCGCTACCTGACCTCGCCCACGGCAGTACTCGGCGCCGACCACGTCGAGGCCGTCACCGTCGTGCACAACGAACTCGTCGCCGGGGCCGACGGCTCGCTGAGCGCCAGGCCGACCGCGGACTCCGAGACGCTGTCGGCCTCCCTGGTGCTGCGCTCGATCGGCTACCGGGGGCGTCCACTCGCGGGCGTCCCGTTCGACGACCGCCGCGGCACCATCCCCAATGACGGCGGCCGGGTGCTCGAGGCCGCCGACGGCGCGCCCGTCCGGGGCGTCTACGTCACCGGTTGGATCAAGCGCGGGCCGTCGGGCGTCATCGGCACCAACAAGGCCTGCGCCAAGGAGACCGTGCGGCGACTGATCGAGGACTTCCAGTCCGGCGGCCTCAGCCGACCGGTCGGCAGCCGCAAGGACCTGACGAAGCTGGTCACGCAGCGACAGCCCGCCCGGATCGACCACCGCGGCTGGCAGGCGATCGACGCCGCCGAGCGCGCGGCCGGCGCCGCGTCCGGTCGCCCTCGCGTCAAGCTCACCGACGTGGACGAGATGCTCGGCGTGGCCAAGATCCGTCGACGGTTGCCGCTGATCAAGCGCTGACGCACCTGTGCGTGGTTTTGGTAGCGCTCGCTACCAAAACCACGCACAGGTGGCGGAGCCGCCTATCCCCAGCGGGACTGGCCGCCGTCGAGCGGGATGGTCGCGCCGGTGAGGTAACGGGAGTCCTCGGAACAGAGGAACACCACCGCGCGGCCGATGTCGGCCTCCGGGTCGCCGACGCGTCCGAGCGGGATTCCTGCGACGAACTCGGCGGCCTCCTCCGGGTTCTTGTCCATCCACCACTCCAGCGCCGGCGTGAGCGCATGCGGGGCAACGTTGTTCACACGGATGCCGTCGCGGCCCCACTCGGCGGCGGCGGCGCGGGTGAGCACCCGGGTGCCCTCCTTGATGGAGCCGTAGACGCCGTAGTTGCTCGCGTCCCACCGCACCGAAGCGGAGGTCACCAGGTTGATCACCGAGCCGCCGCCGCGGGCGACCATGTGCGGGTGGCATGCCCGCATGAACCGCAGGGTCGCAAGCGGACCCGACGCGAACGCCCGCTCGAAGTCCGCGTCGACGACGTCGAGCAGCTTGCCCGGCTTGGAGTCGTTGGCGTTGTTCACCATGATGTCGATGCCGCCGAACTCGCTGACGGTCCGCTCGACGGCGCCGGTGATGTCCTCGGCGACCGAGACGTCGCAGCGGACCGGGATCGCGCGGCCGCCGAACTCCTCGATCTCCGCGACGGTCTTGTGCAGCTTGGACTCAGTACGGCCGGCCACCGCGATCGCGACGCCTTCCTTGGCGAGGGCCAGCGAGATGCCTCGTCCGATGCCCTGCCCCGCACCGGTGACGAGCGCGACCTTTCCGTCCAGGGTTCCCATACCTATGCTCCGATCATGAAGTGATTCAGCCGATTTCCGGGTGGGTGGCGAGATAGCGCGCCGGGTACTCGCCGCCACCGTGCACCGCGATGTCCGCACCGTTGACATACGACGACAGCGGCCCGGCCAGGAACAGGCAGGCGCCCGCGATGTCCGAGGGCACCGCCATCCGCGCCATCGGCAGCGTCTTGGTGACGGCGGCGCCGCCGTCCGCGCCGTAGACCGCTGCCGCGGCCTCGGTCCGGATCAGCCCCGTGGTGATGTGGTTGACCCGCACCTTCGGCGCCCATTCGAGTGCTAGCGCCTTGGTGAGCACCAGCAGTCCACCCTTGGCCGCGGAGTAGGCCGCGGTGCCAGGCTGCGGGTCCTGTCCGGAGACCGACCCGATGTTGACGATCGAGCCGCCTGCGCCTTGCTGCATCAGCCGGTTCGCTGCCTGCGCAACGTAGAAGGGCGCCAACAGGTTCAGCGCGACGATCTTCTCCACGAACCGCGGCGAGACCTCCGCGGCGTCGGCGTCGGGCGAGCCGCCCGCGTTGTTGATCAGCACGTCGAGCCCGCCCATCGCGGCGTGCGCGGCCTCGACCATGAGCCGTACCGCGTCGGCGTCGCGGACGTCCACGGGCAGGAACGCCGCCCGGCGACCGTCGGCCTCGGGCAGCGTCTCCGGCTCGCTGCGCGCGCAGACGGTCACCTGCGCGCCTGCGGCGAGGAAGGTCTCCGCGGTGACGCGGCCGATCCCCTTGGTACCGCCCGTGATCAGGACCGACTTGCCGGTGAAATCGGCGGGGTTCGCGATGGCCACGGCGCTCAGCCCGCGAACTTCACGCGGGCGCCGGAGATTGCATCGCCCACCGCGAAGTCGACGGCGCCGTCGATCTGCCAACCTCGGACCGGCAGACTCTGCCCCGGAAACACCGGCGCCGCAAAGCGACCCGACAGTTCCACCAGGTCAGCGGGATGCACGCCGAGCTCGCGCGCGATCGGCAGCGTGCTCGCGGCGAGGGTGCACAGCCCGTGCATGATCGGCCGGGGCTGGCCGATGCGGGCTGCCGCCTCGGGGTCGATGTGGATGTGGTGCATGTCGCCGAGAAGGCGGTACAGCGCGGTCTGGTTCTCGGACGTCACCAGGTCGACCGTCAGCCCGGGCTCGCCGACGGGCGCAGCGGGCTTCGACGGGCCGCGTTCGCCGCCGAATCCGCCGTAGCCGGGCGCGAAGAGCGACCAGGTCGCCACGAAGTACTCGCACTCGACGAGCACCTCGAAGACCGCAGCGCCGCCCTTGTCCCAGACCTCGCCGACCGAGGCCGTCAGGGTCACCTCTCCGGAGCGCGGCAGCGGCGCCAGCACCCGCAGTTCCTGGGAGCCGTGCAGCGCGGTCTTGGTGTCGAAGGCACCCCGCGAGCCGAGCTCGTCGGGCGCCCACTGCGCCAGCGTAAGCGCGAACGTCGGCAGCACCCGCAGCTTCTCCTCGAAGACCAGGTCCAGTTCGGTGGCCTTGGCCCCGACCGCGAGCGCGTAGATGATCGCGTCGCGCTCGGTGTAGCTCACCGTCCGCGTACCCAGATCCACCCCGCGCCAGCGGCCCGCGTTCTCCACGACGGTGTCGGTCATCATGCAGCTCCCAGAATCAGTCCGCTGGTCGGCACGGCAGTGCCCGCGGTCACCAGTATGTTCTCCACTTCGCCCGGCTGGTTGGTCGAGGTTCCGCGGATCACGCGGACGGCCTCGGCGACTCCGTTGACGCCGTGCAGGTAGGCCTCGCCGACCTGGCCACCGTGGGTGTTGGTGGGCAGTCGGCCACCGATCTCCAGATTGCCGTCGCGGATGAAGTCCTTGGCCTCGCCCTGCCTGCAGAAGCCGAGTTCCTCGAGCTGCGGGAGCACCAGCGGGGTGAAGTGGTCGTAGAGGACGGCGGCCTGGATGTCGTCGGGGGTCAACCCGGACTGTCCGTACAGCTGCCGGCCGACCAGCCCCATCTCCGGGATGCCGGTGATGTCGGGACGGTAGTAGCTGGTCATCATGTGCTGGTCCTTGGCGCTGCCCTGCGCGGCACCCTTGATGACGACGGGCTTGTGGGCCAGCGTCTTTGCCCGCTCCGCGGAGACGATGACGAGGGCCTGCCCGCCGTCGGTCTCCTGGCAGCAGTCCAGCAGGTGCAGCGGCTCCGCGATCCAGCGCGAGCTCTGGTGGTCCTCGAGCGTGATCGGACGCTCGTAGAACCAGGCCTTCGGGTTGTTCGCGGCGTGCTTGCGCGCGACCACCGCGACGCGTCCGAAGTCCTCACTCGTCGCACCGTACTGGTGCATGTAGCGCCGGGCGAACATCGCGACCCACTGGGCGGGAGTCGACAGGCCCTGTGGGGTCATCCACGCGTACGCGGCGCGATCGGTGGTGCTGTCCATCGGCCGGTCGTGCTGACCGAGTCCGTAGCGCACCCCGGAGCGTTCGTTGAACGCGCGGTAGCAGACCACCACGTCGGCGACACCGGTCGCGACCGCCATCGCGGCCTGCTGCACCGGCCCGCATGCCGCACCGCCGCCGTAGCCGATGCGGGAGAAGAACTTCAGCTCGCCGAGGCCGCAGTTGCGGGCCACGTGAATCTCGCTGTTGGTCTCGGCGGTGAAGGTGGACAGGCCGTCCACCTCGGACGGGTCGATGCCTGCGTCCGCGAGCGCGGCGACGACCGCCTCGCAGGCGAGCTGCAGCTCGCTGCGGCCGGAGTTCTTCGAGAACTCGGTGGCGCCGATGCCGACGATGGCGGCGGCGCCGGACAGGGGGCTGATCGCCATCATCGGGTCCCTTCTGCGAATGCAACGGTGACGGTGCCGGAGAGGTGGTTACCCATGCTGTTCGCGCCCTGCACCTTCAGCTCGACGAGTCCGTTCTCCTTGGAGACGACCTCGCCGGTCATGGTCATGGTGTCGCCGGGGTAGTTCGGGGCACCGAGACGGATCTTCACCCGGCGCAGCGCGGCGTGCGGGCCGGCCCAGTCCGTCACGAACCGCCCCGCCAGGCCGTTGCTGGTGAGGATGTTCATGAACACGTCCTTCGAGCCGCGCTCGCGCGCCAACTCGGGGTCGTGGTGGACGTCCTGGAAGTCGCGGGTCGCGATCGCGGTGGAGACGATCAGCGTGCGGGTCAACGGGATCGCCAGTTCCGGGAGCACCTCGCCGACCGTGATGTCGTCGTAGGCGCGGCCGGTCAGGGCGGGTGCGGCGGCGGTCATCCGACCACCTCGACACCGGCGGCGAGCTGGGCACCGAGGCGTGCGAGATCGGACGCGGAGCCACCGAGGGTGGCGCCGATCTGCTTGCCCCACAACAGGTGCCGGTGCACCGGGTAGTCGGTGTCGACACCCATGCCGCCGTGCAGGTGGGTGGTGCGGTGCACGATGCGCTGGCCACCGTCGGTGGCCCACCACTTCGCGACGAGCACGGAGGTGCCCGGGTCGACACCGTCGCCGAGGTTCTGCGCGGCCTGCCACAGCGTCACGCTCATCGCCTGGAGGTCGATGTAGCAGTCCGCCAGCTGATGGTTGACGGCCTGGAACGTCGCGAGCGGGCGCCCGAACTGGTGCCTGCCGTTGAGGTAGGTGACCGTCTGCTCCACCGCCGCGGAACCGACGCCCAACTGGATCGCGGCGAGTGCGAGCTCGACGCGGTCGACCAGCCACTGCGCGGTGCTGCCGTCGGCGGGTCCGAGCAGTTCGGCCGGAGCGGACTCGAACGTGACGTTGCCGCAGATCTCCCAGTTCGTGGACTGGGTCTGCTCGACCGAGACGCCCGCGGCGGCCAGGTCGACGACGAACAGTGCGGCACCGGTCGGCGTGGTCGCCGAGACGATCGCGCGGTCCGCGACGTGGGTGATCGGGACGACGGCCTTGGCTCCGGTCAGCGTCCACCGGCCGGCGGCCTCGGTGGCCGTGGTCAGCGGGTCGCCCGCGGCGTACGGTCCGAACTCCTCGAGCCCGATCGTCAGGAAGCTGGTGCCCTCGGCGACGCCGGGGACCAACGCGGCGGCCTGCTCGTCGGTGCCGAACTCGGCGACCGCGAGGGCCGCGAGGGCGGACTGCCAGATCGGCACCGGCGCGACGTGGCGGCCCTGCTGCTCGAGGAGCACGTACAGCTCGGCGAGGCCGAGTCCGCCGCCGCCGAGGTCCTCGGGCAGCGCGATGCCGAGCAGGCCGGTGGTCGCGAGCTCGCGCCACAGGTCGCGGTCGATCCGCTCGGCGCTCAGCTCGACCTGCTTGACCCGGTCGATGCCGGCCTTGCTGGTGAAGACCTCGCCGGCGAGGGTGCGAATCGCTTCCTGCTCTTCGCTGTACTTGAAGTCCATTACGAGTCCTCCCGTGCGGCCGGCCGGAACGCGGGCAGCGTCAGATCCGGGTCGGCGTCGATCCAGTCCAGTACCACCGGCATGTCGATCTCGACCTCGTCCGGCGTCACGCCGGTCATGTTCGCGATGAGTCGGGTGCCCTCTTCGAGTTCGATCGTCGCCACGACGAGCGGGTACTCGAATCCGGGGATCCGCGGGTGGTGGTTGACGACAAAGCTGTAAACAGTGCCACGGCCCGAGGCGTCGACGGTGTCCCAGTCGAGCGACTGGCACGCCCCGCACATCGGTCCCGTGGGGTGGCGCAGCGTTCCGCAGGCCGTGCAGCGCTGGATCACCAGTCGGTGCTCCTTGGCTGCCTCGAACCAGAAGGCGTTGTCGGCGTTGAGCGCCGGACGCGGACGCAGGCCCTTGGGCTCTTCCGCGGCCTTCGGCTTGAAGCGGAGGGTGCGCCACCGCTGGGTGGCGACCACCGCGTCGTCACCGCGGCGGTACGTCTTCAGGGTCGTGACGAAGTGCCCGACACCGAGGCCCGTTGCCTTCTCCTCGGAGATCGATTCGATCACCTCGGTGAGCGAAACCCGGTCGCCGGGGCGCAGTTCCACGAAGAACTCGAAGTCCGAGTCGGTCGCGACGACGGACGTGAAGCCCTCGGCGTCGAGCGTGGCGATCAGATCGGTCCACACCTGCGACGGATCGTTGTTCGCCATCTTGTCGTTGAACGTGCGCATGGTCCACACCTGCGCCATCAGCGCGGGCGCGACGGCACCGTCGCGTCCGGTCGCCCGAGCGGCATCGTCGTCGAGGTAGATGGGGCTGGTGTCGCCCATCGTCTCGACCCAGTGCCGGATCATCGGGGTGTTGACCGCGTCCGGGCCCCACATCGTCGGGGTCAGGACCTGCCCCTCGAATTCCTTGAGTGTGGAGAGGAAGTCGCTCACTTGACCCTCTTCTCCCGCACCAGGCCAAGGCCCATGGTGCCGACCATGTCGCGCAGGACCTCGTTGACGCCACCGCCGAACGTGTTGACCATGCCCTGACGGGAGATCTGCTCGATCTGACCGGCCAGCAGCGCACCCGGCGACTCGGGCCGGATGCGTCCGGCAGCGCCGAGGATCGCGAGCAGCGTGCGGTAGACGTCGATGTGCGTCTCGGTGCCGTACGCCTTGGTGGCGCCTGCGTCCGCGCCGGACAGGGTGTCCGCCGCGACGGCTGCCGTCATCTTCCAGTTCAACAGGCGCATCGCCTCGAGCTTCGCGTGAGTGCGCGCGAATTCCTGCTGCACCCAAGGGATCTCGATGGCGCCGTTCTCCTTGGCCCAGGCCAGGACCTGGTGCCACAGGCCGTAGGTGCGGCCACCGATCGCGGCGAGACCGATGCGCTCGTGGTTGAGCTGCGCGGCGATCAGCTGCCAGCCGCCGTTGACCTCGCCGATTACGTCACCCTGCGGAACACGGATGGCGCTGTAGTACGTCGAGGTCACCGTCAGGCCACCGACGGTGGGGATCGGGGACCACGAGAAGCCGGCGTCGTCGGTGGGGACGACCAGGATTGAGATGCCCTTGTGCTTGGGGGCCTCCGGATCGGTGCGGCACGCGAGCCACACGTAGTCGGCGGTGTTGGCGCCGGAGGTGAAGATCTTGTTGCCGTCGACCACCCACTCCTCGCCGTCGAGGACGGCGCGAGTCTTGAGCGAGGCCAGGTCGGTACCGGCCTCCGGCTCGGTGTAGCCGATCGCGAAGACGATGTCGCCCGCGAGGATGCCGGGCAGGAAGCGCGCCTTCTGCTCCTCGGTGCCGTACTTCATCAGCGTCGGTCCGACGGTGTTCACGGTCACGAACGGGAACGGCAGTCCGGCCCGCTGCACCTCGTCGAAGAACACGAACTGCTCCTCGATCGAGCGGCCCTGTCCGCCGTATTCGACCGGCCACCCGATGCCAAGCCAGCCGTCCTTGCCCAGCAGCTTGACGATCTCGCGGAAGTACTCACCGCCGACGCCCTGCTCACCGGCCTTGCGACGCTTCTCCTCGGGCAGTAGGGCCGCGAAGTACGCGCGCAGCTCCCGGCGCAGTTCGACCTGCGCCGCAGACTCCCTCAACTCCATCGATGCTCTCCCGTTTCTCGCGCTGTATCCACATACACCTCGCGCAGGATCGGACGCTACGGAGCGATGCGGATCCGATCCGGTTCAGTCTCACTCAGCGGTAGATCCACCGGGCCGTCTCCGTCGCCCGGGATGAACGCCGCCACCATCAGCGCGAACAGGGCGGCGGCGGCCCCGATGCCGAACACCAGCGCGTACCCGCCCGCCGTCGGGAATTCGACGCCCGCGACCTGCATCATGGACGCCGTGGTGATCGCCGCGACGACGGCGCTGCATGCGGAGGTGCCGACGGACCGGGCCAGCGCGTTGAGACTGTTCGCCGCCGCGGTCTCGGATACCGGTACGGCGCGCATGATCATCGCGGGCACCGCGCCGTAGGCGAAGGCCGCGCCGACCGCGGTCACCGCGATGCAGGCGACGATCACGCCCAACTGGTGTGGCACCAGGGCGCGGGTGGCGTTGGTGGCCAACAGGATCCCGGCGCCGAGGAGGAAGGTCGTCCGCGGGCCCCTGCGCCGCGATATGTGCGCGGACACCGGCGAGAACGCGATCATCATCAGCCCGCCCGGCAGCAGGGCGATCCCGCTGAGGGTGAGCGACATCCCGTAGCCGTACCCGGTCTCGGTGGGTGCCTGGAAGATCTGGGCGCTGACCATGAACGAGGTGAACATGGCGAAACCGATCAGGATCGAGGCGATGTTCGTCAGCAGCACCTGCCTGCGGGCCGAGACCCGCAGGTCCACCAGCGGGCGCCTGGCGCCGGCCGCGGACAGCCGTAGCTCGTAGACGCCCCAGAGCAGGAACAGCGCGGCCGACGCCGCGAACAGTCCGAGAACGGTCGCGCTAGTCCAGCCCCAGTTGTTGCCCTGGGTCACCGCGAGCAGCAGGCAGATCAGCGCCGCGGACAGCCCCACCGCCCCGGCCAGGTCGAACCGGCCCCCGGTCCGGACCGGCGATTCGGGCACCAGGGCCCAGACCGTGACGAACTCGATGATCCCGAGCACGGCGGCGCCGCCGAAGAGCCAGTGCCAGCTCAGATGCTCGGCGACTACACCGGTCAGCGGCAGCCCGATCGCGCCGCCCGCGCCGAGCGTCGAGCTCATCAGCGCGATCCCGGAGCCGACCTTCTCCTCCGGCAGCTCGTCGCGCATGATGCTGATGCCCAGCGGGATGACGCCCATCGCGGCGCCCTGCAGCGCCCGTCCGACGAGCACCACCACGAACTCGTCGGACACCGCGCCGAGCGCACTCCCCAGCACCATGAGCGCGAGCGCGACCAGCAGCATCCGGCGCTTGCCGAACATGTCGCCGAGCCTGCCCAGCACCGGCGCGCACACGGCCCCCGAGATCAGGGTCGCGGTCACCAGCCACGCCGCGTTCGAGGCCGACGTGTTCAGCAGCCGCGGGAACTCGGGCAGCAGTGGCATCACGATGGTCTGCATGAGCGACACCGCGATGCCGCATGAGGCCAGGGCCAGCACCACGAGCCGGGACGACTTCCCGGCGATCGATTGTGTGGCCAACATTCCTCCAGACGGACGTCTCGACCCCGATCATGCGCCCGCAATCCCTCGACGCGCCGCCCATTCCCGCTCAGTGGGCCACCCACGCGCTCCGCGCACAGTCGGGGTGGCCGCATACTCGGGGCATGAGCACTGAGAACCGAGGCGCCGCGGATCGCGCCGAGCTGGCAGACCTGGTCGGCCGGTACGCCGCGGCGGTGGACGGCCGCGACGCCGCGGCGCTGACCGCGCTGTTCACCGCCGACGCGCAGTTCGTGCAGCCACCGGCGTTGGTGCGCCGCGGCCAGGACCCGGTGACCGCGGGCGCCGAGTCGATCTCGACCACCGTGCTCGCCGCGACTGCCCACCTGCACTCGACGCACCACGCGGTTCACCAACAGGTCCTCGACCGCACCGACGGCGATGCGGCGGTCGGACAGACCTACTGCACCGCGCACCACATCTACCGGGCGAAGGACGGCACCATGCGCGACAACGCCGTCGCGATTCGCTACCAGGACCGCTACCGCAAGACCGACGGTCGCTGGCAGATCGCGCGCCGCGAGCTGGTGGTCGACTTCGCCGACGACCGCGCGGTGACGGTCCCCGGCGCCTGACCCAACCCCAACTGACGCGATGGGCCATTCGGGAATGACGACGGGTCAGGGCACGCCGAGCAGCCGCAGGATCGCGGCGGTAGCGGCGGCGGCCAGGATCGACACCACGAACGGCGCCTTCCGCCACACGAGCACGCCGCCGACGAGGACGCCGACCGGACGCGCGATTCCGGCCGCTCCGCCGCCCTCGGTGAGGGCGCCGGTCGCCGCGACCGCGGTCAGCAGGACGACGGCGCCGGTGGCCAGCACCGTCTCGAGCCGGTCCGGGACGATGCCGCGCGAGCGCAGTGCCGGACCAGCGAAGCGGAACGCGTAGGTGCCTGCGCCGAGGACCAGCACGGCGATCACCAGCAGCAGGGGCGAGTTCACGACGCCGTCACCCGTGCGCTCGACGGCTGCCGCGCCCGGCCCGGCAGCAGCGCGAGCAGGGCCACCAGGGACAACAGCACCGGCACCCCGGCGGGCAGGACTCCGGTGACGGCGATGGCGATCAGCGCGCCGAGGACCGCGATCCGCGCGGTCGACCGGTCACGCAGCGCCGGGAACACCAGCGCGACAAGCACTGTCGGGAACATCGCGTCGAGGCCGAAGGCGTTGATGTCGTCGATCATGGTGCCCGCGGTCGCGCCGATCGCGGTGCCGAGCGGCCAGCACAGCCCGACCCCGATCCCGCTGGCCCAGTAGGCGGCCCGCTTGCGGTCCGGGTCGGCCTGCCCCAGCGCGAAGACCGCACTCTCGTCGTTGAGGAGGTGGCTACCGAGCACCCGCCGCCAACCCTTGCCGGTGACGTCGCCGATGCCCAGACCGAACGGCACGTGCCGGGCGTTGACGAGCAGTCCGCCGATCAGGGCGGCGAGCAGGCTGCCGCCGCCTGCGACGATCCCGACGAACAGGAACTCCGACGAACCGGCGAGCACCACCGTGGACATCAGGATCGGCACCCACGGGGCGAACCCGAGCCCGACCGCAATCGCACCGTAGGAGACGCCGACGGCACCGACGGCCAGCGCGACCAGCGCGATGTCCCGTCGGAGGACCCGATCGATTGTTCGCCATGTCGAACGCATGACTCTTATAGTGAACATCTCGACCTGTGTTCGTCAACCTGAACGCCTGTACCGATATGGTGAACGCATGGCACCGGACGGCAAGGCCCCTCTCGACGTCATCGCGGCCTCGCTGCGCCGCGAACGCGAACGCGCAGGCCTCTCGCTGACCGAGGTCGCCCGGCGCGCCGGGGTCGCCAAGTCGACGCTCTCCCAGCTCGAGGCGGGCACCGGAAACCCCAGCGTCGAGACGCTGTGGGCGCTCAGCACCGCGCTGGACATCCAGTTCGCCCAGCTCGTCGATCCCCCGCGGCCGAGGGTGCAGGTGATCCGGGTGGACGAGGGTCCGGTACTGCGTTCCGAACGGACCGACTACCAGGCCACGCTGGTGTCCTCCTGCCCGCCGAACGCCCGCCGCGACGTCTACCGAATCGCCGTCGAACCGGGTCCCGCCCGCGAGTCCGACCCGCACCTGCCCGGCGTCGTCGAACACGTCGTGATCAGCGCGGGCCGGGCCCTGGTCGGCGTCACCGAGGACCCGGTCGAACTCGGCCCCGGCGACTACATCGCCTACCCGGGCGACGTCGCCCACGTGTTCCAGGCACTCGAACCGGGCACCCGGGCCGTCCTGATCTCCGAGCACCCCTGAGCGGGACGCTTCGGAAGGATCAGCCCTGGGTTCCGGGGCTGATCCTTCCGAAGCCGCGCATGCTGGAGACATGACCGAGCGCAAGCCGTGGGACGTGCCGTTCGAGTCGTGGGTCGAGCGACAGATCCGGCTCGCGCAGGAACGCGGCGAGTTCGACAACCTGCCCGGCGCGGGCAAGCCGATTCCGCACCTGGGCGACGACGACGAACTGTGGTGGGTCAAGAACAAGCTGCGGGCCGAGGGCCTGTCCACCGAGGCCCTGCTGCCGCCGTCGCTGCAGTTGCGGCGCGAGGTGCAGCGGCTACCCGACACGATCGCGGACCTGCCGACCGAGCAGTCGGTGCGCGACGTGGTCGCCGAGCTGAACCGACGGATCGCCGACTACCTGCGGGCACCGAGTGCCCCGGTGGTGCCGGTGCACCGGGTGGACGCCGATGCGCTCATGTCCATCTGGCGGGCAAGACGCGGTCCCCGGCCCCGGTGAGGGAGCCGTCAGGCGAGGGACATGCGCGCCGAGCACTCGGCCATCTCGTCCAGCACCGCCTCGAGCGTCGTCGCGCGCCGGGACGCCGACAGCAGGATCCGGTCCGACCCGAGCGACTGTGCCCACTCGACCTTCGACTCGTCCATCTTCGGCAGGATGTGGCCGAGCACCAGCGCGACCTCGGACGGATCGCGGCCGGCCGAGGTCGCCGCCGCACGCATCAATGCGACGGCCGCGTCCAGGTCGTTTCCACCGAGACCGAGCGGCTGAAAACCGTTGCCCAGCCGTCCCGCTCGCCGAGCGGCGGCCTTGCTGTGCCCGCCGATGCACAAAGGAACGCCGGACTCGCGGAAGGGCTTCGGGAACGAGTAGGCGCCGGTGAACCCGTAGTACTCGCCGGCGAAGTCGACACCCTCGGCACCGCCGGCCCACAGTGCCCGCAGCACGGCGATGGCCTCGTCCGCGATCTTCCCGCGACGGTCGAAGTCGCCGCCGCAGGCCTCGATCTCCTCACGCATCCAGCCGAGGCCGAGGCAGATCCGCAGGCGACCGCCCGACAGCCGGTCGAGGGTCGCGAGCCGCTTGGCCAGCACCACGGGATTGTGATTGGGCAGCACCAGCACGCCGGTCGCAAGGCCAAGGGTGGTGGTGGCGCCGGCAACGAACGAGAGCAGCTCGAGCGGGTCGGGCAGCGGGCAGTCGTCGGGCAGATGCGACTTGCCGGTCGGCGAATAGGGGTACTCGCTGCCGGTGTTCGCGATCACCACCGAATGCTCCACCGCGGAGATCTCGTCGAATCCGAGTGACTCTGCCGCCCTGGCGAACTCGAGCACCTTGTCCGGATCCCCCGCCATGCCGAGTTCGACCGGCATCACCACTCCGAGCTTCACCGCGCACGCCCTTTCCCGTTGTCCCGCAGCGAGATCACGCCGCGATGGACTCCACCAGCTTCGGAGCCCACACGACCTTACCCAGGAACCGGTCGGCCTCCGGATCGGTCGCCAGCCACACCGCGGCCTCGGCGGGAACCGTTGCGGGCACGGAATCGAACCCGCTACCCGTGATCGCGTCGGTGCCGCCGCGGGCCGCGCCCGACTCGGTGACCACGAACCCGGGGCTGAGGTTGAACGCCCGCACCCCGAGATGCCGGTACTCCGCGTTGACGGCACCGGCGAGCCGGCCGAACGCCGCCTTCGACGCCGCATACGACAGTCCCCAGCCACCCTCGCCGGGTGCGGCGGGCGGATCCATCGTCGCCGATCCCGACACCAGGTTGATCAGAACGCCGGACCCCTGCCCGACCATCGCCGGCAGCACCCGCTGGATCAGCGCCAGCTGGTGCAGGTAGTTGCCGCGGATCATCGTGGCGGCGTCGTCGAGTTCGATGTCGAGCACCCGATCCATGTTCCCGGCGGTCTGCGCATAGGCATTGTTGACGAGAACGTCTACGCGGCCCCAGGTTTCGAGCACCCGGTCGGCGGCGGCGAACACCGAGGCACCGTCGAGCAGGTCCATCGGAACGGCCAGCGCGTCGACACCGAGCGCCCGCACCTCGGCAGCGGTGGTCTCCAGGCTTCCCGGCACCGGGATCAGCTCACCGCGGGTGCGCGGGGGCACCCGCCCCTCGCCCTCGCGCACCGTTCGTGCGGTCAGTGCCACATCGAATCCGTTGCGCGCGAACGCGAGTGCGACCTCCCGGCCGATGCCACGGCTCGCGCCGGTCACCAGCGCGACCGGGCGGCCGCTCGCCGGCGAAGGCATCGGATCCGTCATCGTCGTGTCAGACGCCGAGGAATCGCTGTCTGCCCGACGCCTCGAATTGCGCTTCCAGTTCACGCTTGTCATCGTCGGACATCAGTGCATAGTCGGGCTCGCCTCGTCCCTGCCAGCGGAACACCGGCTCCTCACACCGCCACACCTGCGCCTGCAGCTCCCGCTTGAGCACCTTGTTCGACCCGGTGACCGGGAGGTGGGTTGACACCCGCACGAACCGGGGCGCGGACTTGGTGCCCAGATCGTCCTGCGCTGCGAGGAACGAGGCGAACTCCTCCGGTTCGAAGTCTGTCAGGTCCGACACCTCGATCGCGGCCATCACCTGGTCGCCCGACTTCGGGTCCGGGATCGCGTACACACCGGTCGCGATGACCTTCGGGTGCCTGCGGACGATCCGCTCGATCATCAGCGCCGAGGTGTTCTCCCCGTCGACCCGGATCCAGTCGCCCTTGCGGCCTGCGAAGTAGATGAACCCGGCCTCGTCGACGTAGCCGAGGTCGCCGGTCCAGTACCAACCGTGCTTGATCCGGTCGGCGACCGCCTGCTCGTTCTTGTAGTAGCCCTCGAACCGCTTGGCGCCGCCCTTGTCG
Organism: Rhodococcus sp. NPDC059179; assembly: GCF_042754885.1. Classification (NCBI taxonomy): domain Bacteria; kingdom Bacillati; phylum Actinomycetota; class Actinomycetes; order Mycobacteriales; family Nocardiaceae; genus Rhodococcus; species Rhodococcus sp. NPDC059179. Next base: position 255,846 of record NZ_JBHZBV010000001.1, read on the forward strand.
ACCATCTCACCGATCGCCTCGTCCGGGTTGAGCACCCGGCCGTGCTCGTCGAGCTTCGCGCGCACGCATTCGACCCGGGTCTCCGGGTCGACGACCGCGATCTCGTCGTGGGCCGGCCGCCCCAGTGCACCCTCGGGCGCCTCCGGGTCCAGCTTGACCGAGCCTGCGCCCTCCGAGGAACCGTAGCCCTCGAACAACTGGGCACCGAAGCGCCGCACGAACTCGGCCTGATCCTCCGGGGAGGCCTCGGTGCCGAACCCGCGGACCAGGGTGTTGTCGATGTCGTCGGCCTTCTCGGGCGTCGCCATCAGGTAGGACAGCGCCTTGCCGACATAGGTGAAGAAGGTCGCGCCGAAGAACTTCACGTCGGGCATGAAGCCGGACGCGGAGAACTTGCGCGCGCTCGGCAGGCACACGGTCGCGCCGTTGGCCAGCGCAGGCGCCCAGAGGGCCATCAGTGCGTTGCCGTGGAACAGGGGCATGCAGCAGTAGTCCACGTCCTCGCGGATGTGCCCGTACTTCGCGGAGTTGGCGTACGCCAGTCGGGAGAGCCGGCCCTGGCTGCAGCGAACGGCCTTGGACATGCCGGTGGTCCCGGAGGTGAACAGGAGCAGGAACAGCGTCGACTCGTCCACGGAGGCCGTCGCGACCGGCAGCTCGACGCGGTGCGCGGCGACCCGATCGAGGTACGCCGGGTCGTCGACCAGGATGAATCGGTCCTCGGTCAGCCCGAGGTCGAGTCCGCGCAGCTGCTCCATTCCGGCCGCATCGGTGACGATCAGCTGACAGTCGACATAGCGGACCTCGGCTTCGAGCTCCGCGCCGCGGCGGGTCGGGTTGATGCCCACGATCGCGGCGCCGGACAGCGCCGCGCCACCGAGCCAGAACAGGAACTCGGGGGTGTTCTCGAGCAGCACGCCGATGTGGAACTGCCCGTCGACCTGCAGCGACGTGGCCAGCGCTCCGCGGGCCGCGCTCTCGCGGACGGTCTCGTCCCACGTCCAGTCCCGCTCCCGGGTCCGCACGCCCAGGTGCTCGTCGCCCAGGCGGTCGAGCAACATCTCGGCAATGGTGGCGCGTTCCAACTCGACTCCTGTACTCGGTGACTGGGTGCTCGTTGCGGCCGTCATCACGCGGCCACAGGCGGGTTTGCGGGCTTCGGGTTCAGCACCCACTGGGTGCCACCGTAGGTCGCCTCGCCGGTCCGCCGGATCTGACCGGTCGACATGCGGTTGACCAAAGTGATCGAGTCCAGCTTCGCGGGTGCGAGCGGATCCCGGGCGGAAACCCTGGGCGAACCGAAATCGGTGGTCATGACAAACTCCTCGTGCGGCGACTTGGCCCGACGCTAACGACGCCGCCGACGGCGGGGCCCCGAAATCCCGGTCAGTGGTAGTGCCCCCGGGCACTTCCCTTCCCGGTGACCGGGAGACGCCCCACCTGCCGCCCGGGTCTGCAGTAGAACTCGAGAGCGGCCCGCGACGCGGCCCCTGATACGCCCAGATTCCCCCGATTCCTCCGATTTCGTGAAGGCGCAGTGATGACCGACAGCACCGGGAGCCGCTCGACCGGCTCCGCCTCCCCGCTCTTCCAGCCGCTCCAGATTCGTTCGCTCACCCTCGCGAACCGCGTGGTCATGTCGCCGATGACCCGGTCCTACTCGATCGACGGCGTCCCTGGCGCCGACGTCGCCGACTACTACCGGCGCCGCGCCGAGGGCGGCACCGGCCTGATCGTCACCGAGGGCGTCGCGATCGATCACCCCACCGCGGTCGACAACTCGCGCGTCCCCCACCTGTTCGGGGACCAGGCCCTCGCTGGCTGGCGGACGGTCATCGACGCCGTGCACGAGGCGGGCGGCAAGATCATTCCCCAGCTCTGGCACGTGGGCCCGCTGTGGGGCGCGATGAGCAAGGTCGATCCTGCGCTCAAGCCGATGCGTCCGTCCGGCGAGTGGGGCGAGCTCGGCACCACGTCGTACTCCGACGAGTACGTCGCGTGGGCGCAGACGGCCACCGAGGCGATGACCGAGCAGGACATCGCCGACGTCATCGCCGCGTACGCACGTGCGGCCCGCAACGCGATCGATGTCGGCTTCGACGGCATCGCGCTGCACGGCGGCCACGGCTACCTGCTGGACTCGTTCCTCTGGGCGGGCACCAACAAGCGTGACGACGCATGGGGCGGCGACCTCGCGCGTCGCACCCGCTTTCCCGCCGAGGTCGTGAAGGCAATCCGCGCCGAGATCGGCGAGGACCACCCGATCGTCTACCGCTTCTCGCAGCACAAGCAGCAGAACTACACCGCGCGCATCGCCGAGACCCCCGACGAGTTGAAGGTCATCCTCGGCGCGCTGGTCGACGCGGGTGTCGACATTCTCGACGCCAGCATCCGGCGGTTCGACTTCCCCGCCTTCGAGGGCAGCGACCTGTCGCTGGCCGGCTGGGCAAAGGAGGTGACCGGGGCGATCACCATGGCCGTGGGCAGCGTCGGCATCGGGAAGTCGCTGCGCGACAGCCGCATCGAAGGGTCCGCGCCGGTGGTCGACAACATCCCCGAGCTCGAACGACGCATCGGGACCGGCGAGTTCGACCTGATCGCCATCGGCAGGCTGCACCTGGCCGATCCCGGGCTCGCGGACACCCTGCGCGCAGGTGGTCCCCTGCCCGCCTTCGATCGGGCCCGCCACGAGGGCGTGCTGCACTAACCTGCCGGTCAACGGGCTCCGAAGCCGACCGGTCTCGGTCAGTGGAAAGCCACTCCGCGTCCTACCCTTCCCGTGAGATGTTTCGTGCAGTTCAATAGCTGCAGAAAGGCACCCTGATGAGCACTGCCACCGATCCCCAGGCGTACCTCGCGGCCGTCGTGTCCCGATTGACGGGACCGGGAGCTCCCTTCGAACTGGTCGAGGAGGACGTCCGGGGTGCGCGGATCCCGGTGATGCGGGACCGGAGGCACGCGGTGCACGAGCTGCTGACCGCGTCGCTGGCGTTCGGCGACCGCGACTACCTCGTCACCGAGGACCGCCGGCTCTCGTTCCGGGAGCACGGCGAGCAGGTGGCGGCCTTCGCGAAGGTCCTCGCCGAGGAGTACGGCGTCGGCAAGGGCGACCGGGTCGGCATCCTCGCCGCGAACACCATCGAGTGGGTCATTGCCTTTTGGGCGACGCAGTCGCTCGGCGCGATCACGGTCGGGCTGAACGCCTGGTGGGTGCCGCGCGAGATCGAGTACGGCGTCACGCTGACCACCCCGAAGGTGCTGATCGTCGACGCCAAGCGCGCCGCGCTGGTCGCCGAGTCGGACGTCGACGTGCCGGTGCTCACCATGGAGCAGGACGTCCCGCGCCTGATCGAGGCCAACCGGGGCGCCGAACTGCGCACCGCCGACGTCGATGAGGACGACCCCTCGGTCATCCTTTTCACGAGCGGGACCAGCGGAAAGCCCAAGGGCGCGTTGCACTCCCAGCGGAACCTGCTCGCGGTGTCGGACTACCACCGGTACAGCGACGCCATGATCGACGCGTTCTCCGGCCGCGAGTACGACCCGAACCGCCCCAGCGAGGCGCGGTACCTGCTGAGCTCGCCGCTCTTCCACATCGCGAGCCTGCACAACATCATCGTGCCGAAGGCCGTGTCCGGCAGCGCGATCATCATGACCCAGGGTGCTTTCGACGTCGACCGGGTGCTCGCGCTGGTCGAGCGCGAGAAGATCACGAACTGGGGCGCGGTGCCGACGATGGCGGCCCGGCTGATCGAGCACGGCAACGTCCGGAAGTACGACACCTCGTCGATGACCGCGTTCTCGCTGGCATCTGCCCCGTCGTCGGTGGCGTTCAAGCAGCGCCTGCGCGAGGAGGTGCCGTTCGCCAAGAACTCGCTCGTCGACAGCTACGGTCTCACCGAGTGCAGCACTGGCATCGCGGTCGCCACCCCGATCGACGTCGAGCAGTTCCCGGGCACCCTCGGCAGGCCGATCTTCGGCGTCGCGCTCGAGATCCGCGACCCGTTCGGCGACGTTCTGCCGGAGGGCGAGGAGGGCGAGGTCTGCGTGCGCAGCCCTTACGTCATGCTGGGCTACTGGGAGAACCCGGAGGCCACCGCCGCGGCGATCCGCGAGGGCGGCTGGCTGCACACCGGAGACTTCGGCCGGATGGACGGTGGACGGCTGCGGCTGACCGGCCGCCGCAGTGACCTGATCCTGCGCGGCGGCGAGAACATCTACCCGACGGAGATCGAGCAGGTCCTCGACGAGCATCCCGACGTCGTCGAGTGCGCCGTCGTCGGTGAGGCACACGAGGATCTCGGCCAGGAGGTCGCGGCGATCGTGGTGGTCCGCGCCGGCGCCACTGTCGACGAGGAGGAGCTGCGTCAGTTCGCGACCGAGCGCTTGTCGTACTTCAAGGTGCCGACGCGGTGGCGCCTGACCACGGAGCCCCTGCCGCGCAACGCAACCGGCAAGGTGTCCCGCATGAAGGTCAAGCTCTAGGAATGGACATGCAGCACACCGTCGAGCGGCTCGCCGCGACCGAGGCGATTCGCGACCTGGTCTACCAGTACTCGCACCTGATCGACCGCGGCGAGTTGCCCGAGGTGGCTGCACTGTTCGCCGATGCGACGTACGGCCAGTGCGACGCGAACGGGTCCCCGATCGGTGGTCTCATCGATCGGGATCCCGCCGCGGTACTGCGGGCCAACGAGTCGTTCATCCGGATGCACGGGGACCCGCCGTCCCCGCGCACCAAGCACCTGACCACGAACGTCCGGATCACCGTGGCGGACGACAATCGAACGGCCACCTCGCTGGCCTACGTGACGGTGCTCCAGGGTGCGGAGGAACTGCCACTGCAACCGATCCTCACCGGGCGGTACTTCGACAGCTTCGCCCTGTTCGACGGGCAGTGGCGGTTCACGCAGCGACTGTGCTGCATCGACCACACCGGCGATCTGTCCGCGCACGCGAGGCGCGCGCTGATCTGATCCAGTTCGTCGTCGACCAGCGTGAGCTCCCCCGGCCGTAACCGACAGAGCGGAAACCCCATGGCGCCACTGGAGATCGGACTCAACCTGCTCGGGGCCGAGGCCCTGTTCGAGGGGCGCGTCCGGCCCGTGATCGACATCGCGGCCGCCGCGGACAGGGCCGGGGTCGACCTGATCTCGACCGGGGACCACCTCGGGTTCAGCGCCGCCGCGCACGCGGAGCGGGTGCGCGAGCACGGCTTTCCGTTCCCGCTCGATCAGCCGTGGTACGAACCGATCTCGCTGCTGTCTGCGATTGCCGCAGTCACCGAGCAGGCACGCCTCGGGGTGTCGGTCCTGATCGCGACCGTCCGCCCACCGGTGCTGCTCGCCAAGCAGCTCGCGACGCTCGACGCGATATCCGACGGTCGGGCCGTCATCGGGATGGGTGTCGGTTGGCAGGAGGCGGAGTACACCGCCACGAACATGCCCTTCGATGCCCGGTTCGGCCGGATGGAGGACACGGTACGTGCCTGCCGCGAGCTGTGGACCTCCGCGCCGGCCGTCTTCACGGGCCGCGAGTTCTCGTTCGAGGACTTCCACTCGCTGCCGTTCCCGGTCCAGGAGCGGCTGCCGGTGCTGTTCGGATTCGGCGCCAGCAAGCGGAATTTCAACCGGATCGCCCGGGTCGCCGACGGATGGACCGTCAACCCCGCGGGCATGGCGACGTTCACGCAGGACGTCGCACTGCTGCGGGAATGCTTTGCCGAACACGGACGCGACCCGTCGGCACCCGTGATCCAGGTGTCGGTGACCCCCGAACGCACGGCCGCGGGCGACGTCGACCTCGACGCGACCGCCGAGAAGGCGCTGTTCTGGCACGGGGCGGGCGCGACGGTCGTGGTGTTCCGGCCGGCGGCATTCGGGGTGAGCGCGGACGAGATTCCGACGCTGCTGGACTGGATGGTCGGGCTCAAGACGGAGGCACGGCGATGACGGTGGAATCGCGGGAACTGCAGGATCTTCTCGACAAGCAGGCCATCTACGAGGTGGTGATGCGCTACTGCCGCGGCATCGATCGGCTCGACTTCGACCTGGTGCGCGGGGCGTACCACCGGGACGGCATCGACCACCACACCGGATTCGACGGCACCATCGACGAGTACATCGCCTGGGTCCGCCCCAAGTTGGAGCTTCTCGGCGGCACCATGCACCACATCGGGAACCACCTCGTCGAGTTGCGCGGCGACCTCGCGATCAGCGAGTCATATTCCACGGCAACACATTGGGGTCATCCCGACCGGGGTGACTTCACCAGCGGGGCGCGCTTCCTCGACCTGATGGAGCGCCGCGACGGCCGGTGGGCGATCGCGGAACGCTGGGCCGTGCGCGAGTGGACCCGTTCCGACGAGGGGCGGATGATCACGCCGGAGGCCGACGGACCGCGCGGCCGCCGCGACGGCACCGACCTGCTGGTCGAGTTGCGGTCGCGGCTGGCCGCGCGGTAGCGGCGCCGGGGCCGCGACGATCAGCTGCCGGTAGTGAGGTGCAGGCTGCCAAAGCTGAAACCGCTGCTGCCCGAATCGTTGCCGATGGTGATCCGCTCGCCACCCGCCGGGGTGAGGGTCGTAACGCCGTCTCCGTCGACACAGATCGCTTCGATCAGATACGTCCCATCGTCGAGAGCGGGCGAGCGATAGGTCCCGGCCGCCGGATCGCCTGCCATCGATGCCGGATTGCCTGCCACCAACTGTCCGGAGGTGTCCTTCACCTGACCCAGGCACGTGAGCAGGCTCGGGGAGGTGATGCCGGTGAATTCCACGACGACGCTCTTGCCCTCGACGTGCACTGCGGCAGAACCGGTGACCGTGGCGGAGCCGAACGCGGGGTTGGCGAGCAGGGCCAGGGCGGCGACGCCTGCACCGGCGCCGACGCGGGCAATGCTCTTGCGGGATGTCTTCACGGTATGTCCATTTCTTGACGAGTGGCCGGCTCGGTGGAGCGCGAGCCAGGATGACAGCAGACATCATGCACGCCTCGCCGAACCCGAGGCCGCATTCTCCAGAAATGGATCAAACCTTCTAATTATAGTGTCTAACACAATGGTTCAACGACAGATGCCGCCCACCGCACTCAGAGTGCTCACCGTCGCGTGTGAGCCGTAGAATCAACAGGGTGACCAGCTCACCGGCCGCATTCTCCGCCGTCGCCGCGCTTCGCGAGCGTGTCGCGGGCGAGGTGGACGATGGCACACGGCGTCGGGCCGAGTACAGCTCCGACGCCTCCAACTACCGGGTCGTGCCCGCCGCCGTGGTGTTCCCTCGGTCCGATGACGATGTGGCCGCCGTGCTGGACGTCGGCCGTGCCCACGGTCTCCCCGTCACGGCCCGTGGCGCCGGAACCTCGGTGGCGGGCAACGCAATCGGACCGGGCCTGGTCCTCGACTTCAGCCGACACCTGAGCCGGATCATCGCCCTCGATCCGGACGGGCGGACCGCGGTCGTGCAGCCCGGCCTGGTGCTGAGCACGCTCCAGCGGGCGGCCGCCGCGCACGGCCTACGGTTCGGCCCCGACCCGTCCACCCAGGATCGCTGCACCCTCGGCGGGATGATCGGCAACAACGCCTGCGGCCCGCGGGCCGTCGCCTGGGGTCGCACCGCCGACAACGTGCACGGCCTGCGGATCCTCGACGGCACCGGGGCCGAGCGCCGACTGGCCGACGATCTCGCGGCCGTGCCCGGGCTCGACCGTCTGGTCTCCGACAACCTCGCGGTGATCCGGACCGAACTGGGCCGGTTCGAGCGGCAGGGGTCGGGATACGGGCTCGAGCACCTGCTCCCCGAGCGCGGGCACCACGTGGCCCGCGCCCTCGTCGGGTCCGAGGGCACCTGCGGGCTGATCCTCGACGCGACCGTCGCGCTGGTCCCGGTCCCGGCGGCCACCGCGCTCGCCGTCCTCGGCTACCCCGACATGCCTGCCGCCGCGGACGACGCCGCCACGCTACTGACCGGGCGCCCGCTGGCGATCGAGGGCATCGACGCCCGGCTCGTCGACGTGGTCCGCAGGCACAAGGGCGCGGGTGCGGTTCCGGACCTGCCCCGAGGCGCAGGCTGGCTGTTCGTCGAGGTCGACGGCGCCACGTCGGCCGATGCGCTCGCCAGGGCGGCCGAGATCTGCCGCGGTTCCGGCGCGCTGGACAGCCGAGTGGTGCCGACCGGCCCGGAATCGGCTGCGCTGTGGCGGATCCGCGCGGACGGCGTCGGGTTGGCAGGCCGCACCGTCGACGGGCAACCGGCCTGGCCCGGCTGGGAGGACGCCGCGGTCCCCCGCGAACGCCTCGGCGCCTACCTGCGCGACTTCGCGGATCTGACCAGTCAGCACGGGGTGGACGGCCTGCTGTACGGGCACTTCGGCGACGGCTGCGTGCACGTCCGGTTGGACCTGCCCATCGCGGACGCACCACAACGCTTCCGCGCCTTCCTGCTCGACGCCGCGGCGCTGGTGGCCGGCCACGGCGGCTCGCTGTCCGGCGAGCACGGCGACGGCCGCGCCCGCTCAGAGCTACTGCCGCTGATGTATTCGGCGCCGACGCTCGCCGCATTCGCCGGCTTCAAGGCGGTCTTCGATCCGGACGATGTCCTCAATCCGGGCGTGCTGGTGGACCCAGCACCCATCGACGCCGGCCTGCGGGTCGCGCAGGCGGCACGGGTCCCGTTCGTCGGCGGCCTCGCGCTGTCACGGGACCGCAGCGACCTGAACATGGCTGCGCACCGCTGTGTCGGCATCGGCAAGTGTCGCGCGGACACGTCGGCGTCGGGCGGCTTCATGTGCCCGTCCTACCTCGCGACCGGCGACGAGAAGGACAGCACCCGCGGTCGGGCCCGTGTCCTCCAGGAGGTGATCAACGGCTCCCTGGTGGCGGGTGGATTCGGCTCACCCGAGCTGGAGGAATCCCTCGACCTGTGCCTGTCCTGCAAGGCGTGCGGGTCGGACTGCCCTGCCGGGGTGGACATGGCGGCATACAAGTCGGAGGTGCTGTATCGGCGGTATCGCCGCCGTCCGCGTCCGCGCACCCACTACGCGCTCGGAATGCTGCCGCGGTGGTCGCGGGCCGCCGGACGACTACCACGGATCATCAACGCGGCGAGCACAATCGGGCCGCTGCGACGGTCCGGTATGCGGATGGTCGGCCTCGATCCGCGCCGCGAGATCCCACGGTTCGCCGACCAGAGCTTCCGGAAATGGTGGCGGCGGCGGCCGGTCCCGAACGGATCCGGCCGCGAGGTGCTGCTGTGGGTCGACACCTTCACCGACGCCTTCTCCCCTGAGGTGGCTGAGGCGGCTGTGGCGGTGCTGGAGGGCGCCGGATACCGGGTGCTGGTCACCGCGCGGCGCGCCTGCTGCGGCCTGACCTGGATCAGCACCGGGCAGCTCGACGGCGCGCGAAAGCAGTTGCGCGCCACCCTCGACCAGCTGACCCCGCACCTTGACGCCAAACGCCCCATCGTCGGGCTCGAACCGTCGTGCACCGCTGTCCTGCGCTCGGACCTGCGGGAGCTGCTGCCCGACGACCCACGCTCGGCACGGGTCGCCGCGTCGACACACACCCTCGCCGAATTCCTCACCGCGGAGAACTGGCAACCACCGGACCTGACCGGCATCGAGGTCGTCGTCCAACCCCATTGCCACCAGCACGCCATCATGGGATTCCGGCCCGACCGCGCACTCCTCGACCGCGCAGGAGCGACGGTGCATCAACTGGCGGGCTGCTGCGGGCTCGCTGGCAACTTCGGTATGGAACGCGGCCACTACGACGTCTCCGTCGCCGTCGCGAACAACGCCCTCCTCCCCGCACTCGATGCACACCCCCACGCCGTGCTGCTCGCCGACGGATTCTCGTGCCGCACCCAGGCCGCCCAACTCGGCGGACGCGCAGGCATCCATCTGGCACAACTGATCCACGCCCATACCGAACGGAGACCTGACACGTGAACAACGGCCAACCGGAAGTCACTGCACCCGAGGCGATCCGGTCGCTCGTCGCCCGCATCGCGCACGCCGCGGACGAAGGCGACGTCGACACCTACGCCGACCTGTACACCTCGGATGCCGTGTGGGAGATGGCCGGCAAACCAGCGAACGTCGGCCTCACGGCCATCCAGTCCGCGACCCGTGAGCGACGCGCCGCGGGCACCTCCGGGCCGGGCACCGCCACCCGCCACATCACCAGCTGCGTGGCCGTCACCGTCGACTCGCCCGACGAGGCGCATGCCGAATCGGTGTGGCAGTTCTTCGCCGACACCGCCACCGCGCCTCGACTGACCGCCATCGGGCGCTACAGCGACACCTTCCGCCGGGTCGACGGACGCTGGCTGCTCGCACGCCGCACCATCGCCGTCGGCTGACCCGTCACTCGGGCAGCTCCGGCAGCTGAGGCAGCTGCCCGCCCACCATTGTCCGAATGTCACACTCGTTCAGCTGAAGTGAACGAGTGTGACATTCGGACAGTGGGGTGCCCTGGTCCCGCTCAGTCCACCTGTGGCGCCCACTGCACGCCGTTGATGTGCCCGCCACCGTCGACGAACAGCGTGTTACCGGTCAGGTAGCGCGACTCGTCGCTCGCCAGGAAGGCGGCGACCGGACCGATGTCGTCGAGTGGGTCGCCGATGCGTCCCATCGGGTTCGCCGATGCCATCGACGCCGCCATCTGCGGGTTGGCGTCGGCCACCCGCTGGTATGCCGCGCTCTGCGCACCCGGGCAGATCACGTTGCAGCACACTTGCTTCGGTGCCCATTCGCGGGCGGCGGTTCGGGTCAGCGCCCGCAGCGCCTCCTTGGCCGCGTTGTAGGCAACCGAATACATGTGGGCGTTCACACCGTTGAGGCTGGCCAGGTTGATCACCCGCCCGGTGCCGCGCTTCTCGAGCTCCGGGAAGGACCGCTGCATGGCCCAGAACGCGGCCATCACTCCCATGTCGAAACCGGCCGTCATGGTGTCCGGATCGGTCTTCTCCATCCGCGCGTAGCCGAACGAGCGCCAGGCATTGTTCACGAGAATGTCGAGCCGTCCGAACTCGGCGACAGCGGCATCCACCATGGCCTCGACCTGCCCGCGATCGGTGACGTCTGTGCGCACGAACGTCGCCCGCACGCCCCATGTTTCGGTCAGCCAGCGCGCGGTCTCCGCGCCCGCGGCCTCGTCGATCTCCGCAACCAACACTTTCGCGCCCTCGCGGGCCAACGCACCGGCGATGCCCCGGCCGATCCCCATCCCGGCTCCGGTGACTACCGCAACCCGACCGTCCAGCTTGCCCATGAAAATGCATCTCCTTCGTCGCTGCCTGTGAGTCCTTCTGGCCCCCCACGGGACCAGAAGGACTCACGGGTGGCGGAGCCGCCTACCGCGGGCGCGGCACGCCCGCGACGATGAACAACCCTTCGACCGACACGCACACCTCGCCTGCGGCGTTCTTGATGTCGCCCACGGTCTGAATCTTGCGGCCGTCCACCGAGACCTGCCTGCCGGTGATGGTCAGGGGCTCGAACAACGGCGTCGGCTTGTGGTAGCGCGTGTTGAGCTGCGCGGTCATCCCGGCCTTGCCACCCCACGCGTTCGCGACGCCGAGCACGTGGTCGAGGAGCATCGCGGAGACGCCGCCGTGCACGCACCCGGGCGGGCCCTGGTACGGCAGGGTCATCGTCACCACACCCTGCACCGAACCGTCCTCGAGGCCCTCGATCACCAGGGGCGGCGCGATCGCGTTCTCCGGACCGGTGATCGGGTCGTGCCGGGTGACGCCCTCGCCGCTCCACATGTCGATCATCCGTTCGGCCACCTCGGGGGCGTGCTCCTCGAGATGATCGGCGATGCTGTTCAGCTCCTCCGCGACACGGTCCAGGTTGGCGTTGCCTCGGTCGGTCCGGAGCATCGCGTCGATCACCCGGCGGGCGGCCGCGGTCGCCCGGTCCACCGGGGTGTCCTGTGGCGCCGACGTGAGAACCGTTCCGTCGGGATGGCTTTCGACAGTGGGGTGGTCCCCGGACTCCATCACGACCGCACCTCCATGCTGGCGTGGGTGAGCACCGGCCCGCCGTCGCGTTCGGGGCATGTCGCCAGCAAGGTCAGCTGGTCCCCGTCCCGCCAGACGGCGGTCTCGATGGTCTCACCAGGGAACAGCGACCCGGCGAACCGCACCGAGAAGTTCCGCACCCGGGACGGATCACCGTCGAGAACCCCGTCGACGACGGCCTTGCAGACGACGCCGTAGGAGGCCAACCCGTGCAGGATCGGCCGGTCGAAGCCTGCCATGGTGGCAAACGCGGGGTCGGCGTGCAGCGGGTTCATGTCGCCGCTGAGGCGGTAGACCAGCGCCTGCTGCGCGCTGGTCGGCGAGACCAGAACCTTGTCGGCTTCCCGTTCGGGAATCGAGCTGGTCACCTCGGGCCCGGACTCGCCACCGAAGCCGCCCTCGCCCCGGGCCCAGATCTGCATCCCGGTGGTCCACAACGGGTTTCCGTCGAGGTCGCTGGCTGACTGCTCGAGCACGATGACCGCCGCCTTGCCCTTGTCCCAGACGTCGGCGACCCGCGACGAGATGGTCGCGGTACCCGACGTCGGGATCGGGGCGTGCAAGGTGAGCGACTGACCGCCGTGCAGGATCTTGCGCAGGTCGATGTCGATGCCGGGCATGTTCATTCCGGCCGGCTTCAGTGTCCCGGCCGAAACTCCCTGCCCCGCGACCATCGCAAACGTCGGCAGGACCTTCAGGCCCTTCTCGTACACCCAGCCCAGCTCGGCGGGGTCCAGCGAGTTGACACCGGCACCGAGGCCCAGGTGGTAGAGCAGTACGTCCCGCTCGGTCCAACTGGCCTCGCGGACGGTCGGCTCGGCGGACAGGGCCGCGTTGACATCGATTGGCATTGTTCTTACGACTCCTTGGTGATGGTGCCGGACCGGTAGACGGTGACCACACAGGCACCGCCGAGGCCCAGGTTGTGTTGCAGCGCAACGGTTGCGCCCTCGACCTGCCGGGCATCGGCCTGACCCCGCAGCTGCCAGTTGAGCTCGGCACACTGCGCCAGGCCGGTGGCGCCGAGCGGATGCCCCTTGGAGATCAGGCCGCCGGACGGGTTGACGACCCAGCGGCCGCCGTAGGTCGTGGCGCCGGACTCGACGAGCTTTCCGCCCTCGCCCGGTGCGCACAGGCCCAGGCCCTCGTAGGTGATGATCTCGTTGATCGCGAAGCAGTCGTGCAGTTCGATCACGTCGACGTCGTCGATGGTCAGACCGGACTGCGCGAACACCTGCTCGGCGGCCGCGCGGGTCATCGGGGCACCGACGACGTCGATCATCGACTTGTCGGCGAACGCCTCGGCGGTGTCGGTGGTGATCGCCTGCGCGACGATCTCGATCGCCTGGTCCTCGAGGCCGTGCTCGCGCACGAACTTCTCGCTGACCACGATCGCGGCACCGGCGCCGTCGGAGGTGGGCGAGCACTGCGAACGGGTCAGCGGCGCGTGAATCATCTTGTCGCCCAGCACCTGGTCGAGGGTGTACTCGTCCTGGAACTGCGCGTACGGGTTGTTCACCGAGTGCCTGTGGTTCTTCACCGCGACCGCGGCGATCTGCTCGGCGGTGGTGCCGTAGCGCTCCATGTGCTCGACCGCGGCGCTGCCGAACAGCTGCGCCGTCATCGGACCCTTGGCCCAGCCGAACTTGTCGACCATCACCTTCAGCTGGTCGTCGAGGGTGGTGACCTTCGGCATCTCGCCGGTCCCGGTGAGCGCGGTCTTGGTCATCTTCTCGAAGCCCACGGCCAGCGCGCAGTCCACGAAGCCGGCCTGCACCCACTCCCGCGCCATCAGCAGCGCAGTGGAGCCGGTGGCGCAGTTGTTGTTGACGTTGACGATCGGGATGCCCGTCAGCCCGGTCTCGTAGAGCGCCCGCTGCCCCGCGGTGGACGCCCCGAACACGAAGCCCGCCGCGGCGCGCTGCACCTGTGAGTACTCGATGCCGGCATCGGCGAGCGCCTTGCCGACGGCCTCGGTGACCATGTCCGGGTATTCCCAGTCGCGGGACTCGATCTTCTCGAACTTGGTCATGCCGACGCCGACGACAAAGGTGCGGTTCATGTGCTTACGTGCTCACTTTCCGGGTTCAGGATCGCGAGGCAGACCGAGGATCCGCTCGCCGATGATGTTCAACTGAACATTCGTCGTACCACCGGCGATGGACATGCACTGCGAATTCAGGAACATCTGCGTGGCGGACCGGCGATCCTGCTCGCCGAGCAGCGACGTCGGGCCCGCCCAGTCCATCGCGACCTCCCACACCTGCTGGATGTGCTCGACGCCGAGGAGCTTGGCGATCGACGACTCGGCGCCGGGCTGCGCGCCGGTCAGCGAGCGCAGCGTGGTTCGCAGGCCCATCAGGCCACCGGACTGCGCGTCGCACAGCACCTTTCCGAGCAGCGTGAGCTGCTCGGCGTCCAGTCCGCCCGGGACGGTCTCGGCCAGCGTCAGCAGCGCCTCGCCGCCGGAACCGAGCGAGGAGTCGCTCGACAGGGACACCCGCTCGTTGGCCAGGGTGGTGCGGGCCAGCTTCCAGCCGTCGCCGGGCTCGCCGACCAGGCACTCGTCGGGAACGAAGACGTCGTCGAAGAACACCTCGTTGAACAGCGCCTCACCGGTGATCTCCCGCAGCGGGCGGATGTCGAGGCCCTCGGAGTTCTTGATGTCGATCAGGAAGTACGACAGCCCCTTGTGCTTGGCCACGTCGCCGTCGGTGCGGGCGAGGCAGATACCCCAGTGCGCGTCGCGCGCCATCGAGGTCCACACCTTCTGGCCCTGCAGCCTCCAGCCACCGTCGACCTTGGTGGCCTTGGTGGACAGGCTCGCGAGGTCGGAGCCTGCGCCGGGCTCGGAGAACAGCTGGCACCAGACGATGTCGCCACGCAGCGACTGCGGGACGAACCGCTGCAACTGCTCCTCGTTGCCGTGCGCGATCAGGGTGGGGATCACCCAGTTGCCGATGATCATGTCGTGCGGCTTGATCTTGGCCGTGCGCAGTTCCTCGGCGATGACCAACTGGCTGACGGCATCCGCGCTCTTGCCCCACGGCGCGGGCAGATGCGGCGACGTGTAGCCCCGCTCGGCCAGGTAGGCCTTCCGCTCGGCACCGTCGAGCTCCACGGCAGGCGCGAGCTCGGCCCGGATGTCGGAACGGATCTGCTCCGCCTCGGCGGGCAGGTCGATGCTCAGCACGCGGCGTGCACCCTCGAGCGTGAGGTTTGCGACCCGCCGCTTCCAGGAAGCGGTGGAGCCGAGCAGGATTCGCAGCGACTGCGCGCGGCGCATGTACAGGTGTGCGTCGTGCTCCCACGTGTAGCCGATGCCGCCGAGGATCTGGATGCATTCCTTGGTCACCTGGAATGCGGCCTCGGGCGCGACCGACGCGGCGACGGCGGCGGCCAGCGACGACTCGGCGGCCGAGACGTCCTCCCCCAGCGCACGGGCGGCGTCCCACGCGGTGACGCGGGCCTGCTCGGTGAGGCTGAGCATCCGCGCGGCCTTGTGCTTGACGCCCTGGAACTGGCCGATGACCCGGCCGAACTGCTGACGCACCCGGGCGTAGTCGGCGGCCGTGGTGGTGGCCCAGTCCGCCAGACCGGCCGACTCCGCGGCGAAAAGCGTTGCGGCGATGTCGAGTACCCGCCGCGAGTCCAGCTCCAGCACGTCGCCTTCTGCGAGCGCAAGGCCGTCGACGACGACCTCGGCGTTGCGGCGCACCACGTCGTGGCTCGGCAGCTCGGTGACCTCGAGCCGGGCGCGATCCACGACCACGAACGCGAGGGTGCCATCGTCGTCGGCGGCCAGCAGGAAGACGTCGCCGACCTGGCCGCCCAGGATGTAGCTGGACGCGCCGGACAGGGTGGCGACGCCGCCGTCACGAACGATCCGCAGCCCGCCCTGCTGCAGCGCGACCGCGCCGAACAGCGAGCCGTCGGCCAGACCCTCGAGTTCCCCCGTGCGCCCGGCCTCGTGCAGGACCGCGGAGACGATCACGGTCGGCAGGAACGGTCCGGGCACCATCGCGCGGCCGAGTTCCTCGGTGACGATGGCGGTTTCGAGCAAACCGAATCCGGCGCCGCCGACCTCCTCGGGCAGGTGCAGGCCAAGCATGCCGAGCTCGGCCAGCGATCCCCAGTAGGTCGGTCGCACCTCGGCCTTGGCCTCGACGGCCCCGCGGATCACCTCGGGGGTGGCGTGCCGGGCGGCCCAGCCGCGTACAGAATCGCGGAGATCGCGGTCCTCGTCACTCAGTCCTATGGTCATCTTTGATCCTAATAATAGAAGTAATTCTAATTCTGTTGAGACAGCTACGCGGCCCCGGATCACGGGGCCGCGCCTACGCTAGATGCGCTCGATGATGGTGGCGGTCGAGAGCGCGCCGCCCGCGCACATGGTGATCAGCGCGGTGGACTTGTTCGAGCGCTCGAGCTCGTGCAGCGCGGTGGTGATCAGTCGCGAGCCGGTCGAACCGACCGGGTGGCCGAGGGCGATGGCGCCGCCGTTGACGTTGACCTTCGACATGTCAGCCTTGTGCACCTGCGCCCAGGACAGCACCACGGAGGCGAAGGCCTCGTTGATCTCGACCAGGTCGATGTCGCCCAGCGTCATGCCGGTGCGCTCGAGCACCGCGCGGGTGGAGTCGATCGGGCCGTCGAGGTGGTAGTACGGGTCCGAACCGACGAGCGTCGAGGCCAGGATCCGGGCCCGCGGGCGCAGGCCGGCCTCACGGGCCTTCTCCTCACTCATCAGCAGCACCGCGGCGGCGCCGTCGCTGACCTGTGAGGAGTTGCCTGCGGTATGGATGCCGCCCTCGATGACCGGCTTGAGGCCCGCGAGGCCCTCGGCGGTGGTCTCGCGCAGGCCGCCGTCGCGGGTGACGTCCGCGACCTCACCGGTCGGCACACCCTCCTTGTCGACGACCGGGGCCTTGACCGGCGTGATCTCGCGATCGAACCGGTCCTCGGCCCAGGCCTGGGCCGCGCGGCGCTGCGATTCGAGACCGAGCGCGTCGACGTCCGCCCGGGTGATGCCGCGGTTGGCCGCGATCCGCTCGGCCGAGGTGAACTGGTCGCCCATGTCGATGGTCCAGTCGTCCGGGTACGGGTTTCCGGTGCCCGGCGCGTTCGCCTGGCCGAGGAACACCCTGCTCATCACCTCGACGCCGCAGCCGATGCCCGCGTCGATCTGGCCGGACGCGATCAGGCCCGCGACCATGTGCACGGCCTGCTGGGAGGAGCCGCAGGCGCAGTCGATCGTGGTGGCCGCGGTGGTGTACGGCAGGCCGGCGTGCAGCCAGGCCTGGCGGGTGACGTTGTTGGACTGTTCGCCTGCCTGGGTGACGGCGCCGCCGACCAACTGGCCGACCTCGGCGGCCGACAGCCCGGTGCGCTCGATCAGCGCGGCCTGCGCGGTGCCAAGCAGGACAGCGGGGTGAAGCCCGGCCAGCTGGCCGCGGCGGCGGCCGATCGGCGTGCGGACTGCGTCGACGATGACGGCTGTGCTCATGACTGCTCCCTGGGTGGTTGGCTGCGCCTGCGCCGGATCCGAAGCTGGACGGCCGACGCGGCCCTGGGCCGGTTTTCTGGAATGTATTCTATTTATTAGAGCCTGGCAATCGCGCGCAGCGCACCGGCTCGGCGGGGTGCGCCCGCTACCAGCGGCCGTCGCCGCGCGTGGTCACCTCGGCGCCGCCGTCCACGTAGATCGTCTGCCCGGTGATGTGCGAGTTCTCCGGGCTCACCAGCCAGGTCAGTGCGCGCGCGAGCACCTCGGGCTTCGCGTACCCGTTCAGCGGCATCGGGACCGCCTGGTCCATCACCTTCTTCATCTCCGGGTCGTCCAAGATCGGCTGCATCATCGGGGTCAGGACGTTCCCGGGCGCCACCGCGTTCAGCGGGATGCCTGCGTCCGCCCAGCCGGGCGCGATGGCCGTGCGGCGGATCCACCGGGCCAGCGCCGCCTTGCTCGAGGGGTACAGCTTGCGCGGTTCGCCGCGGTCGACGGCCGCCTGCGCGAGCTTCACCGCGAGCTGCTCGTCACCCGCCAGGCACGCGTCGACCAGCTCGGCGTCGTGCGGCATGGTGCCGGAGATCGACCCGATGACCACGGCGCGGGGCTCGGCGCTCTTCGCGAGCAGCGGACGCAGCGCGGTCAGCAGCTCGGTGACCCCGAAGTAGTTGACCTGGACCAGCAACGGCGTCACCCCGGACAGGCCGGCGCAGGCCACGATCGCGTCGATGCCCTCGGGGCAACGCTCGGCGACCGCCGCCGCGGCCGCGGCGCGACCCTCGGGGGTGGACAGGTCCGCGGCCACATCCGCATCGCGCAGGTCGACGCCGATCACGTCGTCGCCCCGCTCACGTAGCAGATCGGCGGTCGCCCGCCCGATTCCCGATGCCGAACCGGTGACGACAATCCGTCGTGTCATGGTGATCCCTCACGTCTGCAGGTCTGATTTCACCGGACGTTAGGTGGAGGAGCCTGGAGCGAGGGTCGCGATCCCGGTCACCGGTACCGGAAGGACCTGCGGAGCTAGAGGATCGTGCCGGTCAGATCCCCGAGCAGCAGATCGCACGCGAGCCGCAGATCCGACTCGATCTCCGGGATCGACGCGCGGCCGTTGAGGCTGGACTGGATCAACCCGAACCAGAGGGACACGACCAACCGGATCACCGTGGAGTCGCGGATGGACGGCTCGTCGATCCCCGCGCCGTCGAGCAGCTGCCGTTCGAAATGCCGATCGATCTTGGCGACGTCGGGAATCGTCGCCGCGTTGGACGTGGCCGCGGACTGGATCATCGCCGTCGCCAGCATGGGCCTGCGGAGCAGCGCCCTCGTCGCGCGCAGCAGGGTGTCATACACCGCGTCGGCAGGCGAGCCGGTCCTCGGCCGCCTCGAGACCCCGACGCCCATCTGGTCGATCTGGTCGACCATGACCCCGACGAACAGGTGCGTCTTCGACGGGAAGTAGCGGTACAGGGTCCCGATCGCGACGCCGGCCGACTTGGCGACCTCGTGCATCTGGACCCGCTCGAGTTCCTTTTCCGCCGCCAACGCGGCCGCCGCGTCCAGGATGCGGCCGTACCGCGCCCGTTGTTCGACCGAACTGGGTTCGGCCGCGTCGCGCGCCTCCGCAAGCCTCGGCATGTCTCCCCTTCTGTCCAAATGGTTCCCCGAGGATAGATCCTGACATCCGACGCGGCGCACAGTCCGCGAGTTCCGCTCAGTGGGAACACCCCGACCGCCGCGCGGGGTCCTGCGATTGCCTTGGCCCCAGCACTCATCACGACGAAAGGGAAGCGCACATGCAGGATTGGACCGAGGAGTTCGACGTGGTTGTGGTCGGCTCCGGCGGCGGGGCCCTCACCGGCGCCTATGCGGCCGCCGCCCAGGGCCTGCGCACCGTGGTGCTGGAGCGGACCGGCCTGTTCGGCGGCACCTCCTCCTACTCCGGCGCCTCGATCTGGCTGCCCGGCACCCAGGTCCAGGAACGCGCGGGGCTGGCCGACTCGACGGACAACGCACGGACCTACCTGCGGGCGCTGCTCGGCGACTCCGACGCCGAGCGCCAGGAGGCCTACGTGACGACGGCTCCCGCGGTGGTCGAGCTGCTCGAGCGCGACCCGAACATCGATTTCGAGTACCGCGCCTTCCCCGACTACTACAAGGCCGAGGGCCGGATGGACGCCGGACGGTCCATCAACCCCAGCAACCTCGATCCCGCCGAGCTGGGCGACCTTGCCGACCGGGTGCGGCCCGAACTGGACCAGGATCGCACCGGCCAGGGCCACGCCCCCGGCGCCCTGATCGGCGGACGCGCGCTCACCGGCCGGCTGCTGCTGGCCGTGCAGGGCACCGGCAACGCCGAGCTGCGCACCGACGTCCGCGTCACCGGGCTGGTCGTCGAGGACGGCCGCGTGGTCGGCGTCGAGGCCACCTCCGGCGACAAGACCGTGCGGATCGGGGCGCGCCGCGGCGTGCTGATGGCCGCGGGCGGCATCGAGGGCAACGCCGAGGTCCGCGAGCAGTCCGGCACGCCTGGCAGGGCCGCCTGGAGCATGGGCCCGTTCGGCGCCAACACCGGTGACGCGATCGCCGCCGGTGTCGCGGTCGGCGGTGCCACCGCGCTGATGGACCAGGCCTGGTTCTGCCCGGGCGTCGAGCAGCCCGACGGCTCCGCGGCGTTCATGGTCGGCGTGCGCGGCGGCATCGTCGTCGACGCGACCGGCGAGCGGTACCTCAACGAGTCGCTGCCCTACGACCAGTTCGGAAGGGCGATGGCCGCCCGCGATGCGAGTGTCTCGGCCATCCCGTCGTTCATGATCTTCGACTCCCGCGAGGGCGGCGGACTGCCCGCGATCTCCATCCCGAACACCGCTCCCGCGAAGCACCTCGAGGCAGGCACCTGGGTCGCGGCGGACACGCTCGAGGACCTGGCCGCCAAGACCGGCCTGCCCGCCGACACCCTGCGCGCCTCCGTCGAGCAGTTCAACGACTACGCCAAGCACGGCGTCGACGAGTCGTTCCACCGCGGCGAGGACCCGTACGACAACTTCTTCTGCCCGCCGAACGGCGGCCCGAACTCGGCCCTGACCCCGATCGAGAACGGACCGTTCTACGCCGCCCGGATCGTGCTCAGCGACCTGGGCACGAAGGGTGGGCTGGTCACCGACGTGGACGGTCGGGTGCTGCGGGAGGACGGCACCGCCATCGACGGCCTGTACGCCGCCGGCAACACCAGCGCGTCGCTGAGCGGGCGCTTCTACCCCGGACCCGGTGTCCCCCTTGGCACCGCGATGGTGTTCGCGTACCGCGCCGCCCAGCACATGGCCTAGGCAGCTTCGCCGCCCGTGCGCGTTTCTGGCAGCTCCAGCTACCAGAAACGCGCACGGGTGCGCAGCGCCCGTCACGACCGGATCGGGCATCCAGTCCCGCATCTGCCGGAACGAAACCGTCACCGCCGCACAGTAACTCGCGTCGCGGTGAACAATGTTGTCTCGCAATCCGTCGCGCACCTGCACGTGCACGTCGTGCCGCGCACCAGGGGCGACGGCCTGCGCGGCTTCTTCTGGCCGCGCACCCGATACGCCGACCAGGCCGAGGCCGCCGACCATGCCGCCCGGATCGGCGCGGCAGTGCGCGGCCGGCATTGAGTGAACCTGCCCTCCCAGCCATCCGTCGCGACGAGCACGCCCGTAACGCCGGTCGCGAACGAACTCGCGACGCATCACGCCTCAGACGGCCCGGATCGCACAGGAATAACGCACCCTTTCGGGATCACACACCTTTTCTACCAGCACAAACCATCGACATTCGAACTGATGTACGAGTAGAATCAAGGCATGGACCTCGACGCCATGCTCACCGACCCCGACACGGTCGACGCATGGCGACTCGACGAAACCGACCTCCTCGCGGCAGTCCCCCAACTCTCCACCGCAATCCTCAAACTCGAAGCACTACGACTGCGCCTCGTCCACGAAGCCGACCAGCGAGCCGTACCCGAACACGTCGGGGCCGCCGACACCCCCAGCTGGCTCGCCGGAACCACCCGGATGCTCCCCGCGCAGGCACGCAGGATCGTCCACATCGGACGCGAACTGCCCCAACACCCACAGATGACTGCCCTGCTGGACTCCGGCAACATCGCCCTCGGCCACGCCCAGGTGATCACCAAGTTCCTCACCCGACTCGCCATCCTCACCAAGGACCTCGACCAGGACGACGCCCCCACCGACTGGGATCACCCCGACCCGATGAGCGCACGCCCCGACGACTGCGAGGCCTACCTCCTGATCGCCGCGCAACTCGAAGACCCCCACCAGCTGCGCCAACGAGCCCGCGCCCTGGAAATACTCTTCGAACGAGACGGCGACACCCCACCCGACGGCGAAAACCCTGAGCTCAACGAGCTTTACGCGTCCACCACCCTCGGCGGACGCCTCCACCTCAAAGGCACCTTCGACGCCGAAACCGGCGAAGCGATCACCACCGCCCTCTCCGGCCTGTCCAAGCCCCGCCCCACCACCGACGACAACGGCAACCCCACCCGCGACCCCCGCCACGCACCGAAGCGGCGCGCCGACGCCCTCGAAGACATCGTCCGCGGACACCTCAACGCCGGCCGCGGCCCCACCGAAAACGGCGAACGCCCCCACATCACCATCACCATCGACTTCGACGCCCTCGTCGCGGCAGTATCCGCGTCGACACAGGCCCCCGCGACCGGACCCTGGGGCAAAAACGGCTGGGACTACCACTCCACCACCGCATCCGGGCCCGGCAACACCGGACCCGCCGGACACGGCAGCGCATACGGGCCCGGCGATACCGGACCCGACGGACGCAGCACCGCATACGGGCCCGGCCACACCGGACCCGCCGAACACGGCACCGCCTGCGAGGACTGGAACCACCACAAGGACGGCAGCGACCGCCAGGACAGCACCAAGTGCACCCACTGCAGGCCCCCACAGCCACAACACCGCCGAGCACACGCCTCCATGCCCTGGCTCGGACCGATCTCCCCCACAGTCGCCGCCCGACTGTCCTGCGACGCCATGCTCACCGCAATCATCACCGACTCCAACGGAACCCCACTCGACGTCGGCACCACCACCCGCATCATCCCAACGAAAATCCGCAAAGCACTCGTCACACGAGACTGCGGATGCGCCTTCCCCGGCTGCGGCCGACCCGCCGAATGGACCGACGCACACCACATCTGGCACTGGGCGAAAGGCGGACCCACCGCCCTGTCAAACCTCGTACTCCTGTGCCGCAAGCACCACACCCTCATCCACAAAAACCACTGGGACGTGACAATCGGCGACGACGGCCACCCATGGTTCACCCCACCCGCATGGCTGGACCCCCTGCGAAGACCCCGGCCGGCCCACAACCGGCGCGACCTCCACCCCGTGGCCTGACCCGCAGGCGCGGCCACATCACCCCACTCAACCCACAAGACCTGCACCCCGAACACCAGACCGGTTGCGGCCGAAACACACTCGGCCGCAGCCGGTCTGCGCTGCCTGTGACGCCCCGGCGCACACCCCACCGCCGGTGAAGCTTCCCCTAGTCACCGCGATCCCCCTAACCGTTCCCCCAATTCGAAGGGAAACACTGTCGATTCGCGCGGCACCCAGGTACCAATGACGTGTGGCGCCGCCATGACCCCCGACCTGGCGGCGCCATACCAAACCAACCAAAGCCCGAAGAGACACTGCCGATCGAGCCGGCCGAACCCGACCACCGCGGAGCCCCGGACGACCAGCAGCTACCGCACGCCCACAGGCACCAGTCACATCGGTCGGTGTTCACAGCTTTACCCGCCAGCCCATCGGTGGATTCAGGCTTAGGGTGTGTCCCATGCCAACACGCCCGGAGCCGGTGCAGTTCGATTCCCTCGACAACGCCACCGAATGGTTGCTGGCGCGTACGGACGGCCCGCTGCACGTGGCCGCTCCGCTCGGCCTCGGCAAGCCGCATCGACTCTTGAACACGCTGTACTCGCGGATCGAGGCCGACCCGTCGCGGCCGCTGCACCTGTACACCGCGCTGTCTCTGGACCCGCCTGCTGCGGGCGACGGACTGCAGGCCCGCTTCCTCGGCCCGTTCCTGCGGCGGCACTTCGGTGACGACTTCCCGCGCCTGGCCTACGTGCGGGCCCTCAAGCGCGGCTCGCTGCCCGCGCACATCGAGGTAGAGGAGTTCTACCTGCAGTCCGGCTCACTGCTGGGCGCACCGCAGGCGCAGCAGCGCTACGCGAGCCTCAACTACACGCACGTCGCGCGAGCGCTGGCCGACCGTGGCGTGAACGCGGTGCTGCAGAAGGTCGCCCGCGAACCCGGCGGTACACGACTCTCGCTGTCCTGCAACACCGACCTGACCTTCGACGCCCTCGACGCAATCAAGGAACGCGGCCTGCCGCGGCCCACCCTGATCGCCGAGGTGGACCCCGAGCTGCCGTGGCTGGGCGGCACCGCCGCGGTCGACCCCGACTTCTTCGACGCGGTGCTCACCCCACCGGGCCCGCACCCGAAGCTGTTCGGCCTGCCGCGCGAACCGGTCACCGACGCCGACTACGCGATCGGCTTCCACGCCAGCACCCTCGTGCTCGACGGCGGCACCCTGCAGATCGGCATCGGCGCCCTCGCCGATGCGCTGTGCCACGCGTTGGCGTTGCGGCACACCGACAATGCGACCTATCGCCGGGTACTGCGCGCCCTCGGATCGCCGGGTACGGATGACCCGGCGCTGGCGCCGTTCAGCGACGGACTGTACGGGTGCACCGAGATGATCAACGAGGGCTTCAAGCGACTGGTCGAGGTCGGCGTGGTCAAGCGCAGGGTGGTCGACGATGCCGAGGCGATGTCCCGCATCAACGCGGGCACGGCCACCGACGACGACCGCGCCGCCGTGGAACATGACGGCGAATTCCTGCACGGCGCTTTCTATCTCGGCTCCCAGGAGTTCTACGACTGGC
The DNA here is from genome assembly GCF_042754885.1 of Rhodococcus sp. NPDC059179. Classification (NCBI taxonomy): domain Bacteria; kingdom Bacillati; phylum Actinomycetota; class Actinomycetes; order Mycobacteriales; family Nocardiaceae; genus Rhodococcus; species Rhodococcus sp. NPDC059179. Next base: position 280,359 of record NZ_JBHZBV010000001.1, read on the forward strand.
TGCGCGAGCTTCCGGACCGGGACCGGTGCGGCATCGGCATGAAGCGGGTCAGCGAGGTCAACGAGCTGTACGGCGGCAACGAGACGCTCGAACGGCTGCAGCGGCGCCACGCACGGTTTTTCAACACAGCCATGATGGCGACCGCACTGGGCGCCGCCGTGTCCGACGCGCTCGACGACGGCCGGGTGGTGTCCGGCGTGGGCGGCCAATACAACTTCGTCGCGATGGCGCACGCGCTGCCGCAGGCGCATTCGGTGCTGATGCTGCGCGCGACCCGCGGGACGGGCGGCACGGCCACGTCCAACGTGCTGTGGAACTACGGCCACACCACCATCCCCCGGCACCTGCGCGACGTCTACGTCACCGAGTACGGCGTCGCCGACGTCCGTGGCCGCACCGACGAGGACTGTGTCGCCGCGATGACCGCGATCACCGACGCGCGGTTCCAATCCGAGTTGGTCGAGACCGCGCAACGCAGTGGCAAGCTGCCGCGCGGTTTCCGCCTTCCCGCCGAAGCGAGCGGCAACACCCCGGAGGCGCTGCGGTCGGCACTGACGTCGCTGCGCCGCGACGGCACGCTGCCGGACTACCCGCTCGGCAGCGACTTCACCGCCGTCGAGCAGCGCCTGGCGAAGGCCCTTGGCTGGCTGAAGACCAGGACCGCCGACCGCGCCGGCAGGCTGCGGACGGTGCTGCGCGCGTTGCCAGGAGGCGCGACCGACGATCGCGAGGCGGCCGAGCGGATGTCTCTGCAGAGCCCGGATGGCCTGACCGAGATCGTCGAGTCGCGGCTGCTCGCACTGGGATTGCGCGAGACCCGGGCCTGACGGCACGCGGGCTGCGCCCCGCGTGGCCACGCTTCCCAAACCGCGGCCACGGGGGGATACTCGCCAGTAACAACTGACACGTCCTTCCAGGAGGCGGATCATGGTTGCACCGGCCCAGGTCACGGAGGAACAGGCGAGAGCGGTCGCCGAAGAGGCCAGGGAGAGCGGGTGGGAGAAACCCTCGTTCGCCAAGGAGCTCTTCCTCGGTCGGCTGCGGATCGATCTGGTGCATCCCTTCCCGCAGCCGCCGCCGGAGGAGGAAGCCAAGACCGCCCGGTTCCTCGCCGAACTGGAGAAGTACTGCGCCACCCTGGACGGGGCGGTGATCGAGCGGGACTCCTGCATCCCCGACGACTACGTCAAGGGATTCGCCGAGCTCGGCTGCTTCGGCCTCAAGGTCGCCGAGGAGTACGGCGGGCTCGGGCTGTCCCAGGTCGCCTACAACCGAGCCCTGATGCTCGCCGCCTCGGTGCACCCGAGCATCGGCGCGCTGCTGTCGGCGCATCAGTCCATCGGTGTGCCGGAGCCGCTCAAGCTGGCGGGCACCCCGGAACAGAAGCGGGAGTTCCTGCCCCGCTGCGCAAAGGGTGCGGTGTCGGCGTTCCTGCTCACCGAGCCCGACGTCGGGTCCGACCCGGCGCGGATGGCCTCCACCGCGACCCCGACCGAGGACGGCGACGCCTACATACTCGACGGCGTCAAGCTGTGGACCACCAACGGCGTGGTCGCCGAACTGCTCGTGGTGATGGCGCGGGTGCCCAAGAGCGAGGGGCACCCCGGCGAGCCTGGCAGGCCGCACCGCGGCGGGATCACGGCGTTCGTGGTCGAGGCCGACTCGCCCGGCATCACCGTCGAGCGGCGCAACTCCTTCATGGGCCTGCGCGGGATCGAGAACGGCGTCACCCGGCTACACCAGGTGCGGGTACCTGCCGCAAATCTGATCGGTCGCGAGGGCGACGGCCTGAAGATCGCGCTGACCACCCTCAACGCCGGCCGGCTCGCGCTCCCCGCGATGTGTGGGGGCGCGGGCAAATGGTCGCTCAAGATCGCAAGGGAGTGGTCCGCGGAGCGCGTGCAGTGGGGCAAGCCGGTCGGCAAGCACGGGGCGGTGGCCGCCAAGCTCTCGTTCATCGCCGCCACCACCTTCGCGCTGGAGGCGGTGCTGGAACTGTCCGGGCAGATGGCGGATGAGGGCCGCAACGACATCCGGATCGAGGCCGCGCTGGCCAAGCTGTGGGCGAGCGAGATGGCGTGCCTGATCGCCGACGAGCTGATCCAGATCCGCGGCGGGCGGGGCTACGAGACCGCCGAGTCGCTTGCCGCGCGGGGCGAGCGGGCGGTCCCAGCCGAGCAACTGCTCCGCGACCTGCGGATCAACCGGATCTTCGAGGGGTCCAGCGAGATCATGCGACTGCTTGTCGCCCGCGAGGCCGTCGACGCCCACCTCGCCGCGGCTGGGGACCTCGCCGATCCCAAGGCGGACCTGCAGCACAAGGCGAAGGCAGCCATCGGCGCCAGCGGCTTCTACGCGAAGTGGCTGCCGCACCTGGTCTCCGGCAAGGGGCAGCTCCCGACGTCCTACGGCGAATTCGGCAGTAACGCAACGCATCTGCGCTTCGTCGAGCGCAACGCCCGCAAGCTGGCGCGCTCCACCTTCTACGGCATGGCCCGCTGGCAGGCCGGCATGGAGAAGCACCAGGCGTTCCTCGGCCGGGTGGTGGACATCGGCGCCGAGCTGTTCGCGATGTCGGCGAGCTGCGTGCGCGCCGAGATGCTGCGCGGGCAGGACCCGAACCAGGGCGATGCGGCGTACGAGCTGGCCGACGCGTTCTGCCAGCAGTCCCGGATCCGGGTCGATCGGCTGTTCGCGGCGCTGTGGGACAACACCGACGAGGTGGACCACCGGCTCGCGGGCGCGATCCTCGACGGCCGGTACAGCTGGCTGGAGGCAGGGGTGCTCGATCAGAGCGAGGGCACCGGACCGTGGATCTCGCAGTGGTCGCCGGGCGCGTCGACCGAGGAGAACGTCGCCCGCAGGTTCCTGCCGTCGACACGGGCCGGGGGCTAGCCGACGCCGAGCGGCTCGACGATCGGTCAGATCATGGTGTCCTCGACCGGCAGCCCGAACGCCCCGCGCCCGTACAGCGAGAGGGCGCGCTCGGCGTCGTTGGCCACGTGCACCCCGCCTGCGTGCGCGTCTCGCCAGGCCCGCTCGATGGGGTTGCCCCGGTCGAGGGACTGGCCGCCCGCGGTCTTGAACAGCTGTTCGATGGCGTCGAGCGCCCGCTCGGTTCCCAGCACCTGATCCCGTCGGGCCCGCAGGCGCAGCTGCATCGGGATCTCCTTGCCCGCCGCCGCCGCCTCCACCAGGGCCCGGACGTTGCGGTCCATCTGCAGGATCGCGGCATCGATCGCGGAGGAGGCCCTGGCCAGTGTCACCTGCGCGAACTTGTCCTCGGCGAACCTGCCCCCGCCCAGGCTGAGCCGCACCCGGTCACGCATCGCCGACAGGTAGTTCTCGTAACAGCCTGCGACGACGCCGATCACCGGCGCCGCGATGGCTGTGGTGAAGATCGCCGCGAACGGGATTCGGTACAGCGGGCCGGGATTGACCTTCTGACCGGGGCCGCGGAGCTGCGAGAGCTCGTAGTTGCGCATCACCCGGTGGGACGGGACAAAGACCTTGTCCACCGCGATCTCGTTGCTGCCGGTACCGCGGAGACCGACGGTGTCCCAGACGTCCTGGATCCGGTAGTCGGCGCGCGGCACCAGGACGGTGGTGAAATCGGACGGCTCGCCCTTGCCCCCGACCATGATGGCCCCGAGCAACGCCCAGTCGGCGTGGTCACATCCGGAGGAGAACCGCCAGACGCCGGAGAGCTCGAAGCCGCCCTCCACCGGGGTCACGGTCCCCATCAGCGCGTACGACGAGCACACCAGCACGTCCGGGTCGTCGCCCCAGACCTCGGCCTGCGCCCTGTCGTCGTAGAGGGCGAGATGCCACGGATGGACGCCGAGCACGGAGGTGACCCAGCCGGTGGAGCCGCAGGCCCCGGAGATCGCGCGGACGGTCTCGTAGAATTGCACTGGGTCGGCCTCGGCGCCGCCGTATCGCTTCGGCTGCAGCATCCGGAACACCCCGGTGTCGGTGAGCGCCTGGATCGTCTCGACGGAGACTCGGCGCGCCTCCTCTGTGGCGCGGGCCTGGTCGGCGATGTCGGGCAGCAACTCGCGCACCGACGCGAGAACCTCGTTGTCCATCTGACCGATGTTATCGGTCCGACGAGCGGATGAGCACCCACCTGGCCTGGTCAGAACGGTCCCGGCCAGTGAGATCGGGGGCATGATCGGTGACGACGCTCACTAACTTCGAAATCAACTGAATCTAGGGTCTCGCCGTAAGCAGGCGGCCTTGCTCGAAGGGATGGGAAGAACCGTGACCACCACGCAGTCCGCAGACAATGAAGTCCGCGTGATCGACGCAGGCGCCGCACCGACGAGGTTCGCCAGGGGATGGCACTGCCTCGGCCTCGTCAAAGACTTCCAGGACGGTAAGCCACACGGCATCGAGGCGTTCGGCACCAAGCTCGTGGTCTTCGCGGACAGCGAGGGCAAGCTGAACACCCTCGACGGGTACTGCAGGCACATGGGCGGCGACCTCAGCCAGGGCACCGTCAAGGGCGACTCGGTCGCCTGCCCGTTCCACGACTGGCGCTGGGGCGGCAACGGCAAGTGCACGGCCATTCCGTATGCCCGACGCGTGCCCCCGCTGGCTCGTACCCGCGCCTGGACCACGATGGAGCAGGACGGCCTGCTGTTCGTGTGGAACGACCCCGAGGGCAACCCTCCGCCTGCCGACGTGACGATTCCCGTGATGCACGAGCCGGGCACCGAGTGGACCGACTGGGTCTGGAACTCCATCGTCATCGACACCAACTGCCGCGAGATCGTCGACAATGTCGTGGACATGGCGCACTTCTTCTACGTGCACTTCTCGTTCCCGACGCGGTTCAAGAACATCTTCGAGGGTCACACCGCCGTCCAGTACTTCGAGGGCCTGGCCCGTGAGGACGTCCGGCCCCCGTCGAACGATCCGACCCAGCCGAAGCTGCAGGGCAGCTTCTCCACCGCGGCGTACCACGGTCCGTCGTTCATGGTCGACGAGCTGATCTACCGCTACGACACGTTCGACGTCGAGTCCATCCTGATCAACTGCCACTACCCGATCTCGCCCGACAAGTTCGTGCTGATGTACGGCGTGATGGTCAAGAAGACCGACCAGCTGCCCGCGGGCCAGGCCGAGTCCATCGCCAGCGGCATGACCACCTTCATCGCGACCGGCTTCGAGCAGGACGTCGCGATCTGGCGGAACAAGTCCCGGATCAACAACCCGCTGCTGTGCGAGGAGGACGGGCCGGTCTACCAGCTCCGCCGCTGGTACGAGCAGTTCTACGTGGACGTCGCCGACATCAAGCCCGAGATGACCGAGCGCTTCGAGTTCGAGATGGACACCACCAAGGCGAACGAGGCCTGGCGCAGGGAGGTCGACGCGAACATCGCCGCGAAGGCCGCCGCCGCGGCAGCACAGCCGGTCTGACATGCAGCCCTTGGAGTGTCAGCGCTGCGGGAATCGGGTGCTGGTGGAGAAGAAGAGCTTCCACCACACCGCGATCCAGTGGACGTCCGACGCCGAGTCCTCGTGTGCGGAGTTCCGGGAGGGCATGCCCTCGCGTGCTCGGACCATCAAGGTGAGGGTCTGCGGCGCACTGCAGGATTCGATCAACAAGGCCGTAGTCGAGGGACGCCTCGACGTCCCCGACAACTAGCGACAACTAGCGGAGCCCCCTCAAGGAGAACAATGATCGACATCAACCAGTACGGCCCGTGGGCCGTCATCGCAGGCGGCTCCGAGGGCGTCGGATCGGCGTTCGCCGATGAGCTGGCCCAGGCCGGCTTCAACCTCGTGCTGATCGCCCGCAAGCCCGGTCCGCTCGAAGAGACCGCGGAGAAGGTGCGCACGCACGGCGGCGAGGTCCGCACCCTGTCGCTGGACCTGCTCGCCCCGGACGCGCTGGCGCAGATCCGCAAGGTCACCGACGACGTCGAGGTCGGGCTGATGATCTTCAACGCGGGCGCGAACTCCTACGGCCACGAGTTCGTCACCGGCGACCTCGACGGCTTCCGTGGCGTGATCGACCTGAACATCACCAAGCAGCTCGAGCTCTCGCACCACTTCGGCGGCCTGATGCGCGACCGCGGCCGCGGCGGCATCATGTTGCTCGGCTCGCTGGCCGGGTACATGGGCTCCGAGCATCAGAGCATCTACGCCTCCGCCAAGGCGTTCAGCCGGGTGTTCGCGGAGAGCCTGTGGCTCGAGCTCGAGCCGCACGGCGTGCACGTCGTCGAGCTGGTCCTCGGCGTCACCCGCACCCCCGCCATGGTCCGCGCCGGCCTGAACTTCGACGTGCCCGGCATGATCGTGCAGGAGCCCGAGGACGCCGCGCGCGAGGGTCTCGAGCACCTCACCGACGGCCCGGTGTGGGTGGCAGGCGGCAACTACGCGGCCGCGCAGAAGCGCGCAGGCTTCCCCCGCGACAAGCTGGTCAAGGGCGCCGCCGAAATGATGCGCAAGCTGCTGAACCGCAAGTAGCAGACCGCCTGGACACGACTGTGGCCGCGCCCCGATCGGGGGCGCGGCCACAGTCGTGTCAGTGGCCTACCCGCCCGACCCGTACGGCCGGGTGATGATCTCGAGGAAGTGTCCTGCCGGGTCGAGGAAATAGGTACCCCGGCCCCCGTCGTTCCTGTTGATGCCGTGCGCCGACTGCCTGGGGTCGGCCCAGTGCTCGAGCCTCTGCTCGACGATGCGCCCGTAGATGGCGTCGAAGTCGTCCTCGGAGACGAGGAAGGCGTAGTGCTGCGGCGTCACCTCGACGTGCGGCGGGGGCTCGGCGAAATCCAGGGTGACCCCGTTGTCGAGCTGGACGGCGAGAAAGAATCCGGCCGGAACCGGATCCGGGAGTCCGAACAATGTGGTGAGAAAGTACGCCGAATGCTGCTTGTCCTTCGCAGCGACGATGGTGTGGTTGAGCGAGATGGTCAAGGAAACCCCTTGCGGTTCGACGCCTCCATGCCTGACGCAGTCCGTCATCGGCACGCGACGTTCCCCCCAGGATGCCGAGTGGCAGGCCGCCACGCAAGTGGACTCAGCGGTAGTCCGGGTTCGGGAAGGTCGGCGCGCAGCCCGCGTCCCACTGCGAGCGCTGGTTACCGTAGGCGGGAATCCCGCCCGCCGCCTTGATCATTGCCGCCAGGTGCAGGAGGTTGTAGGTCATGAAGGTGGTGTTGCGGTTGGTGAAGTCGTTCTCCGGCCCGCCGGACCCCTCGTCCAGGTAGGACGGCCCCGGCCCGGCCTCCCCGATCCAGCCGGCGTCCGCCTGTGGCGGGATCGTGTAGCCGAGGTGCTGCAGGCTGTAGAGCACGTTCATCGCGCAGTGCTTGACGCCGTCCTCGTTCCCGGTGAACAGGGCGCCGCCGACCCGGCCGTAGAAGGCGTACTGCCCCTTGTCGTTCAGGATCGACGAGCATCCGTACAGCCGCTCGATCACCCGCTTCATCACGGAACTGTTGTCGCCGAGCCAGATCGGGCCTGCCAGCACCAGGATGTCCGCCGCCAGGATCCGCTCGAACAGTCGGGGCCACTCGTCGCTCGGCCAGCCGTGCTCGGTCATGTCGGGGTACACGCCGGTCGCGATGTCGTGATCGACCGCGCGGATCTCGTCGACCGCGACGCCCGCATCACGCATCAGCCCGACGCTGCGGTCGATGAGGCCCTGCGTGTTGCTCGTCTCGGGTGAGCGCTTGAGCGTGCAGTTCACGAACACCGCGAGCAGGCCGGTGAAGTCGGGTCGCGACTCCGAGAACGCGGGACCGGGCATCGGGCACCTCCGTTGGACGGTGGATCCGAGAATCCACGATAGGCGCAGGCGCCGCACCTGGTAACCCGAAGACGCCGAATGCGGCGGCCGCGTCGCGCGCGGCCGCCGCATTCGGCGTGTCAGTGGGTGTGGTTCCTATGCCTTAGGCGTGAACGCCGCCAACGGCTCGGATCCGGACCAGTCGTGGCCCCAGTAGCTGTCCGCGGTGATCTCCTCCGCGGTGAAGTGGCTCTCGTCGACGATCATGCCCTCGGTGCCGAACTCGAGGTCCCAGCCGCCGGGTGCCCGCACGTAGAACGAGATCATCTTGTCGTTCGTGTGCCGGCCGAGGGTCGAGGACAGCGAGAAGCCGAGCTTGGTGACCCGGTCCAGGGCCTGGCCGACGGCGTCGAGGGTGTCGACCTCCATCATCAGGTGGACCATGCCGGGAGCCTCGGTCGGCGGCGCCGGGCAGATCGCCAGGCTGTGGTGCCGCTGGTTGACACCGAGGAACCGCACCCGGCGCGGGGGGCCGGGGGCGTCGAGGCCGCCGAGCCGGATGGCGCCGCGGGGCAGGAAGCCGAGGACCTCGGTGTAGAAGTCGTAGGTCTCCTGGTAGAAAGGCGTCGGCAGCACCACGTGGCCGAGGCCGGCGGCGCCGGTGACGAACCGGCCGCCGTGCGGGGTGACGACCGGGCTGTGGTCGAGCACCGGGCCGAAGAACACCTCGGTGGTGGTGCCCGCCGGATCGGAGAAGGTGACGCCGCGCTCGACGCGCCGGTAGTCGGCCTCCTCCTGGGTCAGCTCGCGGACCTCGACGCCTGCCTTCTCGACGCGCTCGCGTACCGCCTGCAAGCCGAACTCGTCGCGCACCTCCCAGCCCACGGCGAGGACCTTGTCGACGTCGCCGGGCAGCACCTGCAGGCGCGAGGTGCGCTCGTCGATGCGCAGGTACAGGCCGTCCTTTTCCGGGCCGGTTCCGACGGCCATGCCGAGACCGTCGACCACCAGCTCGCGCCAGCGCGCGACGTCCTGGGTCTGGACCTTCAGGTATCCGAGTGAGCGGATGTCAGACATGTTCTCCACCAATCCCTTTGCGTGTCAGACGATCAGATCATCGAGCGGTGGATGCCCTGCGGCTCGCCACCGAGCTGGGTGAGCGCCGACGCGTGGAAGATCGACCCGGGCACGTGGATGGCGTGCGACAGGCCGGCGTGCGCGTCCCGCCAGAACCGCTGCAGCGGCGTCTTCATCTGCAGCGCACCGCCACCCGAGCGAGCGAAGATCTCGTCCACCGCGCGGACAGCGCGCCACGCCGCCGCGGTCTGGGTGCGCCTGCCGACGGCCCGCTGCTCGAAGCTGACCTGCTGGCCCTTCTCCGTCATGTCCCAGAACCGGTCGACCGTCTCGAGGATCGCGGCCCGCGAGGCGGCGATCTCCGCCGCGGCGTCACCGATCGCGAACAGCACGTACGGATCCTCCTTGATCGGCACACCGGTGATCGCGACCCGGTCCTTCTGCGCCGCGATGTGGCAGGCCAGCGCGCCCTCGGCGATGCCGATCAGCGAGGAGGTGATGCCCAGCGGGAAGATGCACGAGAACGGGAAGTTGTACAGCGTCTCGCCGCGGCCGGCGATCTTCGGCGCGGTGCCGTCGTACACCGTCGCCGAGTCGAGGGTCCGGTACTCGGGGAGGAACGCGTCCTTGACGATCAGGTCCTTGCTGCCGGTGCCGCGCAGACCGACGACATCCCAGCTGTCCTGGTCGATCTCGTAGTCGCTGCGCGGGAGCAGCACGTGCAGGATCTTCGGCGGCATCTGCGGCTTGCCGTCCTGGCCACCGACCATCGCACCGATCATCACCCACTGGCAGTGGTCGGTACCCGAGGAGAATGACCAGCGGCCGTTGAGGATGTAGCCGCCGTCCGTCGGGACCGCGACACCCATCGGCGCGTACGGCGACGCCATCCAGGTGTCCTGGTCCTGGCCCCACACCTCTTCCTGCGCCTTCGGGTCGAAGAACGCCAGCTCCCACGGGTGCACACCGACGATGCCGGTGACCCAGCCCGTCGCGCCGTCCATCGCACCGATCGCCATGGCCGTCTCAGCGAACTCACGCGGATGCACCTCCAGGCCGCCGTACTGCTTCGGCTGCAGCATCCGGATCGCCCCGGACTCCTTCAGTCGCTTGGCGTTCGCATCGGACAGGCGCATCAGCTTGTCGCCCTCGACACCGCCCGCGCGAATCTCGTCCGCGTACTGCTCAATCCGATCCAGGACCTGTCCCATGACTTCCTCGGCTTTCTCTGTTTGCCTGGCGGCGAGCCGCCTAGTGTGTGTGGGCGAGCCGCCTCATGTATTGAACGTCTCAGCCTCAGCTCGAGGCGACGGGTGCGCTCTCGCTCAGTGAGAGCTGATGCTCGGCTGCATACCGTGCGGCGACGTATCCGAACACCATCGAGGGTCCGATGGTGGCGCCCGCGCCCGCGTACTCGTTGCCCATCACCGACGCGGTGGTGTTACCGGTGGCGTACAGGCCGTTGATCGCGCTGCCGTCCCCACGGAGCACCCGGCTGTTCTCGTCGGTGACGAGGCCGCCCTTGGTGCCGAGGTCGCCTGCCTCGCACTTGATCGCGTAGAACGGGCCCTTGACGATCTCGTCCAGGTTCGGGTTCTTCATCGTCGGGTCGCCGTAGTAGCGGTCGTAGGCGCTGTCACCGCGACCGAAGTCCTCGTCCTTGCCGCTGCGGGCGAAGCCGTTGAACCGCTCGATCGTGGCGACCAGCTTGTCGGCCGGGACCCCGATCGCGGCGGCGAGCTCCGGCAGGGTGTCGGCCTTGTGGATCACCCCGGAGTCGTAGAAGCCCTGCGGGAAAGGCATGTTCGGCAGCACCTGGGCGAACGGGTAGCGGTTCTTCGCCTTGGTGTCCATGACGAACCAGGCGGGGACGTGACCGCCCTCGAGCTGGTCGTGCACGAAGTTCACGTACGGCGAGGACTCGTTGGTGAACCGCTCGCCGCTGGCGTTGACGATCACCGACGGCGGGATGCAGCGCTCCGACACCAACGGGATCACCGCACCCATGGGATGGAACACCGACGGCATCCACCAGGCGTCGTCCATCAGGTCCAGCGCGGCACCGAGCTGCTGACCGACGCGGATGCCGTCACCCTGGTTCTCCCTGGCGCCGGAGCTGACGTCCGCTCGGCCGTGCTCGGGCAGGTACTTGTCGCGCATCTCCTGGTTGTGGTCGAAGCCGCCGGTCGCCAGCAGCACGCCGCGCCGCGCGCCGATCCGGACGGTCTTGCCCTCACGTTCGGCGACCACACCGATCACGGTGCCGTTGGCGTCGGTGACCAACTCGGTCATCGAGGTGCGCAGCCACAGCGGCACGCCTGCATCCTTGAGCACCATGCGCAACCGCGCCGCGAGGGCGCGGCCGCCGGTGGCCATGTGCCGCCGGCGAACTGTGTTCGACGCGACCCGCCATGCGGCGACCATCGACGCCCGACGGCCTGCCCAGGTGCGCTTGACCATCGCGAGGTCGTGGTAGTCCTTCGAGGTGACCCACAGGCCGAGCGGGCCCTTCATGCTGTTGGGACGCTGGAACTGCTCGTCCTCCTTCAGCTTCCTGGTATCGAACGGCATGCACTCGATGGTCCGGCCGAGGGCGCTGCCGCCGTCTTCCTCCGGGTGGTAGTCGGAGTAGCCCTTCACCCAGTACAGCTTCATGTTCTTGTTGCGGTCGAGCAGCTGCATCAGCTTCGGACCGTTGTCGACGTAGGCGTCGATCCGCGCCTCGGAAACCGTGCCCTCGGTGAGGGTGCGCAGGTACCGGCGGATGGCGTTCGGGTCGTCGCCCGCGTCCTTGCGGGTCAGGGTGGGGGCGTTCGGGATCCAGATGCCGCCGCCGGAGATCGCGGTCGAGCCACCGAACTTCTTGCCCTTCTCGATGATCAGGGTGTCGAGCCCGAGGTCGGCCGCGGTGATGCCTGCACTCATGCCGCCGCCGCCGCTGCCGACGATCAGGAAGTCGACGGTGGTGTCCCAATTCTGTTCAGTACTCATCAGTTCTCGTCCTTGCGCAGGAGGAAGGCGAGTACGGCGGACGTCCACGCCTCCTTCGCCTCGATCATCGTCCAGTGCCCGCAGTTCGGGAACACGTGTAGTTCGGCCTTCGGGATGTCGCGCATCGGCAACATCGCCATGTCCACGGGGCTGACGCGGTCATCGCGACCCCAGGTGAGCATCGTCGGCGCCTGCACCTTGTGCAGCTGCGCCCAGTACGGAGTGGCTCCCGATGCCTTCGCGGCGGCGGCGTTCGCGGCGAAGGCCTTGCTGCTGTACATCCGGGCGGCGATCTCGAGCGTCAGCGGCTCGGTCGCGAGCGCCCAGCGCTCCTCGATCAGCTGCTCCGTGACGATGGCGGGGTCGTAGACCATCGAGTTCAGCCACCGGACCAGGCTCTCGCGGGTCGGATTGTCGGTGAACTCCATCAGCAGCTTGATGCCCTCACCCGGTCCGGGCGCGAAGACGTTCTTGCCGATGCCGCCGATGGTGACCAGCTTGTTCACCCGCTGCGGCGCGTTGATGGCGACGTTCGTGGCGACGATGCCGCCCATCGAGTTGCCGATCATGTGCACCGGCTCGTCGATGCCGATCGCGTCGAGGAACGTCCCGACCGAGGCGCCTGCCATCATCATCGGGTGCCCATCGCCCGGGTCACTGACGCCGAAGCCGGGGAACTCGAGCACGAGGCACCGGAAGTGCTCGGCGAAGTCAGCGAGGACGCCGCGGTAGTTGCGCCATCCCGTCACGCCCGGGCCGGAGCCGTGCAGCAGCAAGAGGGGCGGGCCGTCGCCGGCCTCGTGGTAACGGAGCACACCGAGGTCGGTGGTGACCTCCCGCTTGGTGCCCTCGTACGTGAGTTCACTCGTCATGAGTCCACACGCTGCCGTAACCGCAGGCCACCCGCCGCATCGATCCCGATCAGCGAGACGCTTGGATCAGCAGGCGCCCGGGTTCCACTGACCGGGAGCTCCGCCACAGACAGCGAGCAGCCCTCCATACCCTTCCGCTCATGGACGTACAGGCGCAGACAACGCTTGCCCCCGAACCCGATCACTTGCGGAACGTGCTCGGCCGGTTCGCGAGTGGGGTCACCGTGGTGACCGGACTCGACGAGACCGGCCCGGTCGGTTTCGCCTGCCAGTCGTTCGCCTCGGTATCGCTCGAACCGGCGCTCGTCCTGTTCTGCGCCGACCACCGCGGCCGGGCCTGGCCGCGGATCAAGGCCACCGGCCGGTTCACGGTCAACGTGCTGGCCGAGTCCCAGGCGGAGGTGTGCGGCCGGTTCGGGTCGAGTCGCGGACTCAAGTTCGACGGCCTCGACTGGGATCGGTCCCGGTGGGCGACGCCGTCGCTGCGTGATGTCCTGGTGCGGGTGCACGCCGAGGTCGACAATGTGCACCCGGCAGGCGACCACGACGTGGTGCTCGGTCGGGTACTCGAGCTGGAGACGGTCCGGGAGGACCGTCCGATGGTGTTCTTCCGCGGCGGGTTCGGGCTCGACGCGGGGTGACCAGATCCAGCCGGGTGGCTAGATCCAGCCGACGCCACCAAGGGTCATCAGCCGTCCCGCCTCGGCCGACCAGGTCTGTGACGGCTGGGGTGCAACCGGCTGGGCTGCCCGGCGACCGCTACCGAACTCGGGGAACAGGGTCTGGGTGATCTCCCGAGCGGCATCGACCACCAGCGGGGCGACCCGCTCGAGCGGGGCAGTGCGCGCATCGCCGCACAGAGAGAGGCCGGCCACCGGGCCCTCGTGCCCGCGGATTCCGACGCCGACGCACGCCACGCCGCGTGCGGACTCTCCCCGTTCGAACGCCAGCCCGCGACGCTGCCGGATCCGGTTGAGCTCCTGGTGCAGGACGCCGATGTCCGAGATGGTCTGGTCGGTACAGCGGTTCATCCGACCGCCGAACAGCACGTCCACCCGCTCGGGGACGAGCCACGCCAGCATCGCCTTGCCGCTCGCGGTGGAATGCGCGGGAACCCGGCCACCGACCCGGGACGGCATGGACGCGGCGATCCGGCCGCCGACCTTGTCGAGGTACACCGCCTCGTGTCCGTCCAGGACCGCCAGGTGCACGACCATGCCGGTCTGCAGGTGCAGTTCGTGCAGGAGCGGTGCGGCGGCCTCGCGAATCTCGGCGTTGCCGCCGTCGCCGCCGCCGATCCCGAGCGCGCGGCGGCCGAGCCGGTATCCGAACGAGGCATGCTCGACCCAGTTCAGCTTCACCAGCGAATCGAGGATCCGGTGCACCGTCGACCTGGGCAGCCGCGAGCGGCAGGCGACCTCCTCGAGCGTCAGGCGGGCCGCCCGGCCGTCGAACGCGTCGAGGATCAGGGTCATGCGCTCGACCATGGAGGGCGGCACCTCGCGCTTGTCGTTCCGCACGGCGTCCTCGGTGATGACCGTCATATGCGTACTCCTCCGCTCCAGGTCGGGGGGCTGCCCGACCGCAAAACTGAAATCAATTCTGAAACTGTAGCAACTTATCCCGCTGGGCGGGAGTGGCGGGGCGGAATTTGTGCGATCCCGGCCACCGGGAGACCGCTGACGTGACCACCGACACTGAGATAAAAAGGTTGGGAAACTCTTATCATGAATCCGGAGCCGTGAACCATGCAGATAGGGATCGTGACCCCGGTGCTGATCCAGCACCCCGCGTTGCGCGCCGACTGGGAGGTCGGCGCGGGCATCGACGAGGTCGCCGCGATCGCCGCGACGGCTGACCGGCTCGGCTACCACCACGTCACCTGCAGCGAACACGTCGCGGTCCCGGTCCCGATCGCGGCCGAGCGCGGCGGCACCTACTGGGACCCGCTGGCCACCCTGGGCTTCCTTGCCGCGCGCACCACGCGGATCCGCCTGGTCACCCAGGTGCTGGTCCTCGGGTATCACCACCCACTCGAGATCGCCAAGCGCTACGGCACCCTCGACCGGGTCAGCGGCGGACGGCTCACCCTCGGCCTCGGCGTTGGCAGCCTGCACGAGGAGTTCGACCTGCTCGGCGCCCCCTTTGAAGGTCGGGGCGCCCGTGCGGACGACGCGCTGCGCGCGCTCCGTGCGGCGCTCGGCAAACCCACCCCCGAGTACCACGGCGAGTTCTACGACTTCGAGGACTTCGTGGTCGAGCCGCACGCGGTTCAGCAGCACCTGCCGCTGTGGATCGGCGGGCGGACGCCCCGCTCCCTGCGCCGCGCCGTCGAGCTCGGCGACGGCTGGGTCCCGTTCGGCCTCCGCCTCGACGACCTGGCGGCGATGCTCGCCAAGGCGCCGATACCCGAGGGGATGGAGATCGTGCTCAGCGCGGGCCGCGCCCTCGATCCGGCGGCCTCCCCCGACGCCGCCGCCCGCGCACTGACCCGGCTGCGCGACGCAGGCGCCACCATCGCCAGCGTGAGCATCGCCGCGACCGGCCCCGAGAACTACGCCGACCAGCTCGAGGCCCTCAGGTCACTTGCCGTTCCGCTCGGCATCGACTTCGACTGATCCCCAACCATTTTCACAAGGAGCGCTCATGCCCGACCTGACATTGCAGGCCCTGGCCGACCGGATCACCACGCTCGAGGATCGGATCGCGATCCTCGAGCTGATGGCCTCCTACGGCCCCGCCATCGACAGCGGTTCCGTCGAAGCCGTCACCCGGGTGTGGACCGAGGACGGCATCTACGACGTCGACACCGGCATCATGCGCGGACACGCCGAGATCTCGGCGATGGTCCGCTCGCAGGCGCACCAGAGCTGGATCATGGGCGGCTGCGGACACATCCTCGAGCCCGGATACGTGACGATCGACGGCGACACCGCCGTCGCCACCTGCAAGTCGCAGCTGATCATCAACAACCCGGACGCCGGCGGCTTCACCGTGCTTCGGGTGACCGCGAACCGCTGGGAAATGAAGAAGATCGACGGCCAGTGGAAGTGCACCGTGCGCACCAGCCGGGTGCTCGACGGCCGCGAGTCGGCGCGCGAGATCCTCGCCGCGGGCGTCAAGAACTGAAATTCGCTCCACCCTCGCGGCCGCCGTCGGACCGGCGGCCGCGAGCGGCAGCGGGTATCGCGGTCCGCGCCTCGGGCCTACGCTGGAATCGTCCCAGCGACGTTCGGCAGTGCACAGTCAGGCGACGACCGACGGAGGCCGACATGCCCGGATCCACGCCCCGTTCCACCCGCAGGCGGTCCGCAATTCGGTGTGCGAGCATCGCCGCCTTCGCCGTCACGGCCGGCCTCGCGGCAGGCTGCTCGTCGGACGACGGATCCGAGCACCACTCGATGACCATGACCGCCGCGCCCGACGCCAATGCACCGGTGATCGCCATCGAAGAATTCACCTTCACGACCCCGCCGTCGGTGCGCGCCGGTGAACAGATCGTCGTGAAGAACGGCGCAGGGCCAGAGCACTCCGTCACCTCGGACACCGAGGGATTGTTCGACACGCACGTGGACGGAGGCGAGTCCGCCACCTTCACGGCGCCGACGACCCCGGGCGCGTACACGTTCCACTGCGTCTATCACCCCGAGATGGCGAGCATCCTGATCGTCGAATGAGCTAGGCGTGCTCCTCGAGGGTGGCGGCCGCCCATCGGTAGTCGGCCTTGCCGCTGGGCGATCGGACGATCGACGGAACCCCGACCACCACCCGCGGCACCTTGTAGCCGGCGACCTGGGTGCGGCAGTGCTCGACGAGTTCGTCCACGCCGGGTGCCTCGAAGCCGTCCCTCGCCTCGATCACGGCACCAACCCGCTGCCCGTACCGTTCGTCGGCGACGCCCGCGACCAGTGCGTCCATCACGGCGGGATGGCTCTTGAGTGCCATCTCCACCTCTTCCGGGTAGACCTTCTCCCCGCCAGTGTTGATGCACATCGAGCCGCGGCCGAGTAGGACGATCGAGCCGTCCGCATCGACCCTCGCGACGTCGCCGAGGATCGACATCCGGACGCCCTCCACCACCGGGAAGGTGGCTGCGGTCTTCTCGGGGTCGCCCCAGTAGCCGAGCGGCACGTTCCCCGACCGGGCGATGTAGCCGACCTCGTCGGAGCCGGGGGCGATCGGGCGCATCCGCTCGTCGACCACCCGCACCGACGGCTTCGCGGAGATCCGCAGCGTGCCGTCGGCGCCGATCTCGAGGTTGCCGTCCACCCCGGACTCCGACGCACCGAACCCGTCGCGCACCATCAGCGCCGGCAGCAGCCGGGTGAGCTGGTCGCGCACACTCTTGGAGAACAGTGCGCCGCCGGAGCCGACGACGAGCAGCGAGCTCAGGTCGTGGTCCTGGCCGTGCGACTCGACGGCGTCGGCCAGCGGCCGGGCCATCGCGTCGCCGACCACCGTCATGGTCATCACCCGCTCGCGCTCGATCAGCGCCAGGCAATCGTGCGCGTCGAACCTCGGCATCAGCACGTGGGTGGCACCGACGAAGAACGCGGTGAACAACGAGTAGAGGGCGGCGCCGTGGATCAGCGGCGCGGTCAGCATCCACGTCATCGGCGGGATGTGCGGCACCGCCACCGCCACCTCGTCGACACTGCCGCGCGGGTCACCGAACGGGTTCCCCCCGGTCAGCGCGGCGAAGAAGAAGTCCTCCTGCCGCCACATCACGCCCTTCGGCATCCCGGTCGTGCCGCCGGTGTAGATGATGAACAGGTCGTCGCCGCTGCGGGCGGCGAAGTCACGCTCGGCGCTGCACTCGTCGGCGGCTTCGTGGTAGTCGACGGCCGTCGCGGTGCCCCAGTCCACCTCGTCCGCGGGACCGACGGTCACCACGTGCCCGATGCGGGTCGCCGTCGGCAGCACCGCCGCGATCGTCGGCGCGAACTCGCCGTCGGCGATCAGCGCGACCAGCTCCGCGTTGGTGAACAGGTAGGCCAGTTCCGCGTCGACGTAGCGGTAGTTGATGTTGATCGGTACGGCCCGAATCTTCAGGCAGGCCAACAGGCTTTCGACGAACTCGACGCTGTTGCGCATGAACATGCCGACGTGATCGCCCGCACCAACCCCCGCCTCTGCCAGGTGGTGGGCGAGCATGTTCGCCCGGTCCTCGAGCTCGGCGAAGCTGCGGCGCTCGGCTCCGCAGACGATCGCGGTTCGATCGGGGATCGCGTCGGCCACGGCCTCGAACAGATCGGCAAGATTGAGCGACATCAGAGTTCCTTTGCCTGGGCAGACTGGGCTGGGGCTGAGATGGCGAGATTGTCGGTGAGCCCGCGCTGAGGGGTCCGCGAGCCCACCGACGTCTTGAGGTCTAGTGGCGGCCGGCGAGGCTCTGCTCGGTGACGGCGTCCTCCTGCGACTGCCCGCCTGACTGCTGCCCGTCGGTCGCGACATGCTTCCGCAAACTCAGCCCGACGGCCGCTGCGAGCAGGCCTGCGACGGCGAGCGCCGCGAATGCGTAGACGAACCCGGCCTCCTGGTACAGAGAGGCATGTCCGGCGGCGACCATGACCCCGGGGACCATGAGGATCGCGATCATCAGCTGGCTGCCGATCGCACTACCCATCGAACCGGACAGGTTGAGCATGCCGCCCGCGATGCCCTGCGACCGCGCGGGCGCGTTCCGCATGATGAGGTTCGGCAGCGCCGCGGAGGCCGAGCCGAGCCCGAGGCCCATCACGAGCTGGGCAACGATGAGTTGCGGGACGGTGTCGTGCATGGTGGCCAGCAATGTCGAGCCGATCCCGAGGGTGACACCGCCGAAGACCAGCACGACGGCGGGGCCGAACCGCTTCGAGACGTAGCCGCCGACGGGTCCGGCGATCATCGAGGCGATGCCGGTCGGGACGGTGAACAGCGCGACCCCGAGCGCGGTCC
Organism: Rhodococcus sp. NPDC059179; assembly: GCF_042754885.1. Classification (NCBI taxonomy): domain Bacteria; kingdom Bacillati; phylum Actinomycetota; class Actinomycetes; order Mycobacteriales; family Nocardiaceae; genus Rhodococcus; species Rhodococcus sp. NPDC059179. The sequence continues at coordinate 298,980 of NZ_JBHZBV010000001.1, forward strand.
GCCCGAAACCGTAACCGAGCCCGAGCTTGTCGTCGGTCATCGCGAACATCGGGATCAGCATCGAATGGCTGACCAGCACGAACTGAATGAGCGCGCTCGCCGCGAGGGTCTTGGCCACCGGGCGGTCGAGGAGCAGCGTCAGGTCGATCAGGGGCTCCGCAGGCATGCGCTCGTAGAACAGCCAACCCACCAGGATCGCGAGGCCGCCGAGCACCGTGATCACGGTCTTCACGTCGGTGACACCCCAGGTCATGGCCTGGCCGATACCGAAGAGCAGGATGAAGGCGCCCACTCCGAGGATGAGCGCGCCCGCCACGTCGAGGCGCGAAGGGGTGCGCAGCGTGGACTCCGGGACGAGCGCGGCGACGAGCACACCGGCGACCGCGACATGGGCCAGCTGCGCCCAGAAGACGCTGGAGTAGCCGAAGTTGTCGATCAGGAAGCCACCGAGGATCGGACCGAGGATCGTGCTCGCGCCCATCCCTGTCGCGATGAAGCCGAGGGCCACCGGCACCATCTCGCGGGGCAGCACGTCGCGGATCAGGCCGTAGGCGAGCACCAGGATGCCCATGCCCGCGCCCTGCAGGCCGCGTCCGAGCAGGAACAGCCCGAAGGTCGGGGCGAGCGCCGCGATGATCGAGCCTGCCGCGAACACCCCTGAGGCGGCGAGCATGACCCGCTTCTTGCCGTAGATGTCGCCGAGCTTGCCGACGATCGGCGTGGTCGCCGCGAGCACGAGGGTGACGATCGTGATCACCCAGCCGACGGCGGTGGTCTCGAAATCCTTCGCGATCTCGGCCAGGGCGGGCGTGACGAAGTTGTAGGCCAGCGGGATGACCTCGATCAGAAGGATGATCACAGCCAGCAGAACGAATGACCGGCGTCGGGAAAGGGGGGCGCGCTCGGCCTCGCCGCTCGAGAGTGGCATCTGATTCATGAAAGAGAACTCCGACGTGCTCGTGGGTCGCCGGCACCGACTCCTGCGTTCGGCACCTTGACGGAAGAAGGTTCCATGGATCCGAGACGTGGCGGGCGTCACTCTCAGTCAGCGGGACGACGCACCCAAAGCATAGTCCGCCGAGTAGGCAGTGGGTCGGAACGCGGATCACGTGGGCCTGTGCGCACTGGGATCGACGCTTGCCACAGAACTAGAATTGATACTAGTTTTCGTCCCAGCATTACCAATACAAGGAGGCCCTGATGGGTGAAACAGTGAGCTTGGAGGGCCGGACGGCCGTCATCACCGGTGCGGGTGCCGGACTCGGCCGGTCGGAGGCCCTCGCCCTCGCCGCCGCGGGTGCCGCCGTTGTGGTCAACGACATGGGACCGGCCGCGGAGGCCGTGGCCGAGGAGATCCGGGCCGCGGGCGGACGTGCGGTCGCCGTGCTCGGCGACGTCTCCGACTGGACCCTGGGCGAGCGCCTGATCGCCGCCGCCGTCGACAACTTCGGTTCCTTCGACATCCTCGTCAACAACGCGGGCATCATCCGCGACAAGATGATCTTCAACCTGTCCGAGTCCGACTGGGACGACGTGATCCGGGTCCACCTCAAGGGCCACGCCGCCACCTCACACGCGGCGGCCGTGTACTGGCGAAACGCCAGCAAGGCCGCGGGCGGTCCCGTCTACGGACGCATCATCAACACCTCCTCCGAGGCGTTCCTGTTCGGCTCGGCCGGACAGCCGAACTACTCGGCCGCGAAGGCAGGCATCACCGCGCTGACGCTGTCCTCCGCGCAGGGCCTGGCCCGTTACGGCGTCACCGCCAATGCCATCTGCCCGCGCGCCCGCACCGCCATGACCGCCGAGGCGTTCGGCGAGGCCGACGGCGCAGCCACCGGCCTGGACGCGCTCGCCCCCGAGCGCGTCGGCACGCTCGTGAGCTACCTCGCCTCCCCCGCCTCGCACGAGATCACCGGCCAGGTCTTCGTCGTCTACGGCAAGATGGTCGCGCTCATGGCCGCACCGAAGGTCGAGAACCGGTTCGACGCAGCGGGTTCCGCGTTCACCGTCGACGAGCTCGACCAGCAGCTCTCGTCGTACTTCGTCGGCCGTGGGCCGTACGAGACCTACGCTGCATACAGCGTGGCCGAGCTGGAGAAGCCCGCACTCGCTGTCGACTGATCAGCTGAACTCGAAGGAGCTCGATATGAGGCTTGCAGAAAAGGTCGCGATCGTCACCGGCGGCGCCGGCGGCATCGGGCGCGGCATCGTCCGGGCGTTCGTCAAGGAGGGCGCCAAGGTCCTGATCGTCGACATCAACGACGAACTCGGCCAGGCGCTCGAGACCGAGCTCGGCGATGCGGTGAAGTACCTCAACGCCGATATCTCGAAAGAGTCTTCCGCGGAACGGATCTGCGCCGCGGCGGTCGAGGCGTTCGGCTCGGTGCACGTGCTCGTCAACAACGCGCACGCGTCGCGACAGGCACCGCTGCTCGAGACCACCCAGGACATGCTCGACCTGTCGTTCGGCACCGGGTTCTACCCGACCTTCTGGTTGATGAAGGCCTGCCACCCGCAGCTCGCCGCCAACGAGGGCTCGGTGATCAACTTCGCCTCCGGCGCGGGCCTCGAGGGGCAGGTGACCCAGGGTTCGTACGCGGCCGCGAAGGAGGCCATCCGCGCGATCAGCCGGGTCGCGGCCAACGAATGGGCCGTGGACAACGTCAATGTCAACATCATCTCGCCGCTCGCCCTGACCGAGGGCGTCGAGGCGTACATCAAGGCGAACCCCGGCATCGAGGACGTGCTCCTCGCCAAGACGCCGCTGCACCGGTTCGGCGATCCCGAATCGGACATCGGCCGGGTCGCGGTGTTCCTCGCCAGCGACGATGCGAGCTACATGACCGGCCAGACCCTGATGGTCGACGGCGGCAGCATCAAACTGCGATAGGCACTCCGTGCCTGTGAGTCCTTTTGGCCCCTATGCGGGCCAAAAGGACTCACAGGCGGCGCAGCCGCCTTAGCAGGTCGTCGGGGTCTCCTCCCCCGCGAGCAGCGCGCCGGTGAACGCCTGGGCGTCGGCCAGCGACGATCCGACCGCGGCCCGGTGATCTGCGCCGTCATAGGTCCGGTAGTCGAGCTTGGCGCCCTTGTCGCACAGCTGCTTCACCAGGACCTGCGACGCGGCAGGCGTGACGAGGGCGTCGGCGGTGCCCTGCGCAAACAGCACCGGCACCTTGGGGTTGGCGTTCGAGGGCTCCTGCTTGGCCAGGTAGTCCGTCCACGGCCCGAGGTCCGCGCCCGGACGGATCACCGAATTGACCTGGATGTCACCGATCGCGGCGCGAACGTCGGCGATGCACCCCGTGCGGGCGGCCCGCATCAGCGGTTCCGCGGCGGGGGTCACGATCTCCTCCGGCACCACCGCGGGGTCGGCCGCCGCAGCACCGAGCAGGGTGATCGGCAGGAACGACAGCACCGGGGCCACGGCCTGGCTTCCGCTCGCGATGTACTGCGGGGTCTGGCTCAGGCCACTACCGGGCGCCACGGCGATCGCGCCGAGCAGGGTGAGCTCGGGCGCCCGGTCCACCGCCTGGTCGGACGCGCTGATCGCCGCAGCGCCACCCTGACTATGGCCGCCGACGAACCACTTGGTGCCCACCGCGGGATCGAGATGCCGTGCAGCCCTGACGATGTCGGTCACCGCATTCGACTCCGACGTCGCGTTGAGGTAGGTGTGGTCACCGGGCGTACCCATGCCCTCGTAGTCGGTCTGGACCACCGCGTAGCCCTTCTTGATCCACTCGTCGAGGGTGGCGGTGACGCCACCGACGTAGTCGTGCACGGCCCCGTCGACGGTGTCCCCCGACGGCGCGCAGGTGTCGGCGATGCCGGTCGTGCCGTGCGCCCAGCTGATCACCGGCCAACCGCCCTCCGGCGCGGTTCCCGCAGGGATCGCCACCGTGCCCGAGACCACGATCGGGTCGCCGTTCCCGTTCTCCGACGCGTAGGTGATCAACTCACTGCGGGCGGCGCTTGGCAGCACCGCGGCGTTGGCGAGGGGCGCCGACGAGAGCACGTCGCCACTCTTCGGCGCCGCGGCTGCGGAGTCGTCGCCTCCAGTGGAACAGCTGGTCACGGCGGCTGCGGTGACCGCAAGCGCGCCTATGATCTGAACGGAAATGCGGGATGGACGCATGACAGCCTCTCGGGCAGGGTGCCGAGGCGGTAGCCTCGACCGGGGACATTAAGAAGGGCTTCTTAGTACCGTGACGCAGACCACACTGTCAACCACCAGTCTCACCCTGGTGCGGGCCGCGGAACAGCTCGTGGCCGACCGGGGTCTGCACGGCGTCCGCGCGAGCGAGGTGGTCAAGGCCGCCGGGCACAAGAACAATTCGGCGATCGCCTATCACTTCGGATCCTGGGAGGGCCTGCTCGAGGCGGTGTGGCAGCTGCACACCGGGCCGGTCAACGAGGACCGGGCGGCGTTCATGGCGTCGGCACGAGCGGACGGCACATTCACTCTGGCCAGGATGGTCGAGGCCTACGTCAGCCCGCTGGTCGCCGAGCTGCGCAGGCACCAGCCCAGCTACTGGGCGCGCTTCAGCGAGCAGTGGCTTGCGGGCATCCGGCTCGATTTTTTCGCGCTCGACGACGCGGAGGTCGCACGCCAACCCAACACCGACGCGATCATGGTGGTGCACGGCCTGTTCACGGACATCGCGGGCGAACTCACCCAGATACCGGAGTCCACGCGGGCCCGGCGTGTCGCGCTGATGGCGCGATTCGTGATCGGGGCGCTCGCGGCCTGGGAACGCGAACCCGCGACCGCCACCGGACAGGACCTCGACGCGCTCGAGCCCGAGCTGATCCGAATGGCGGTCGCGCTGCTCACGGCCGAATGAGGCGCTTCGCGCCCGTGCGCGGTTGAGGGGTCCAGGGACCCGTTATCCGCGCACGGGCGGCGAAGCCGCCTAGATCATGGCGCGGTGGATCCCCTGCGGCTCGCCACCGAGCTGGGTGAGCGCCGAGGAGTGGAAGATCGAGCCCGGCACGTGGATCGCGTGCGCGATGCCGGCGTGCGCGTCCCGGAAGAAGCGCTGCATCGGGAACTTGTAGTGCAGCGCGCCGCCGCCGGACCGCGCGAAGATCTCGTCCACCGCACGCACGGCGCGCCAGGCGGCGGCGGTCTGGGTGCGACGGCCGATGGCCCGGGCCTCGAAGTCGATCTCCTGACCCTTCTCGGTCATGTCCCAGAACCGGTCCACGTTCTCGAGCAGCGCGGCCCGGGACGCGGCGATCTCCGCGGCCGCCTCGCCGATCGCGTAGAGCACGTACGGGTCTTCCTTGATCTTCGTTCCGGTGATCGCGACCCGGTCCTTCTGCGCGGCGATGTGGCAGGCCAACGCGCCCTCGGCGATGCCGACGACCGCGGAGGTGATGCCCAGCGGGAACATGCAGGAGAACGGCATGTTGTAGAGCGTCTCGGTGCGGCCTGCCGCCTTCACCGCGGTGCCGTCCATGACCTCGGACGCCAGCATGGTGCGGTGCGTCGGGATGAACGCGTCCTTGACGATCAGGTCCTTCGAGCCGGTGCCACGCAGGCCGATGACGTCCCAGGAATCCGCGACGATCTCGTAGTCCGACCGCGGCAGGATCACGTGCAGGATGACCGGCGGCATCACCGGCGCGCCGTCGGCGTTGCCGAGCAAGGCGCCCAGGAACGCCCACTGGCAGTGGTCGGTGCCCGAGGAGAACGACCAGCGGCCGTTGAGGACATAGCCGCCGTCTACCTGCTTGGCGACACCCATCGGCGCGTACGGCGACGCGACCCAGGTGTCCTGGTCGGCGCCCCAGATCTCCTCCTGCACCGTGGGATCGGCGAACGCCAGCTCCCACGGGTGCACGCCGACGATGCCTGTCACCCATCCGGCCGCGCCGTCCATCGCGGCGATGCCCATCACGGTCTCCGCGAACTCCCGCGGGTGCACCTCGAGGCCACCGTGCTCCTTCGGCTGCAGCATGCGGATCGCACCCGAGTCGCGTAGCCGCTTCGCGGACGTGTCCGAAAGCCGCATGAGCTTGTCGCCCTCGGCGCCCTCGGCGCGGATCTCGTCCGCGTACTGCTCAATCCGATCCAGGACCTGACCCATGACCTACCTCAACTCTCCGGGGCGAACGATCGGTCGAGCCTAATATGGAGGAGATCGCAGTACCTCCAGTTTCGACGCCGGACCAACACTGTGAGGAGTCCACGTGACAAGAGAGGGAAGTATCCGGGTCGGTAGCCGGACTGTCACCTATCTCGAAGCCGGCGACCCGGACGGACCACTCGTATTGCACAACCATGGTGGACCCTCGAGCCGCCTGGAGGCTGAGCTGTTCGACTCGTCGGCGAAAGCCGCTGGAGTGAGGTTTGTCTGCGCGGACCGGCCCGGCATCGGCGGGTCCGACATGCAGCCGGGACGCACCTTCGAGCGCTGGGCCGATGACCTCCTACTGCTGGCTGATTCCTTGGGCGCACACCGATTCGCGGTAACCGGCTGGTCCGAGGGTGGACCTTGGGCCCTTGCGGCGGCCGCGTACCTGGACGCCGCGCGCCTCGTCCATGTCACGTGCATCGCCGGGGGCAACTACGGAACGTTCGGGGCGAACTGGGCCGCGAAGTATCTCAGCAGCCAGGACGCTCTCGGCGGTCGCCTGGCGCTTCATTTTCACCCTGGCTTCAAGCTCATGTACGAGCTGCTCGGGTTGAGCGCCAAGCACTTTTCGGAGAGCTACGCGAAGGCGATCAACAAGTCGGTCAGCGCGGCGGATCGGGAGGTGCTCGCTGACGAGACGGTGATGAAGTCGTTCCTCGAGGCGGGGCGAGAGTGCTTCCGGCAGGGCGCAGACGGGCTCATCGTGGACGCCACCATGCTCTACGAGGCGTGGCCGTTCGATATGACCAAAGTGACTCGCCCGGTGCACTTCTGGCAGGGCAACGCCGACGCCCTGGTGCCCGAGGTGATCAACAAGACGGTGGCGGACAGGACCCCTGGAGCCATCTGGCACCCGGTCGACGGTGGTGGTCATTTCATTGCGCTCAGCCACGCGAACGACATTCTCGCGCTGGCAGCGAACGATCTTGCGTCAGCGCCAAACCGAAACCCGTAGGAGACGTTCCCTTCTCGGTCAGCCGTCCGACGAGCTGATGACCTTGCCCGGATTGAGGATGCCGTGCGGGTCGAGGGCGTTCTTGACGCTGCGGTGCATGTCGAGGACCGTCGGGTCCAGCTCCTTGGCCAAGCCGTCCATCTTGAGCAGGCCGACGCCGTGCTCGCCGGTCACCGTTCCGCCGAGTTGGATTGCGTGGTCGATGATCTCGGCGAATGCCGCCTGCGCGCGCAACCGAGCGTCATCGTCGTCGCGCGGGGTGATCAGCAGCGGGTGCAGGTTCCCGTCCCCGGCGTGTGCGATGCTCGCGATGGTGATCTTGTGTCGCTCGCCGATCTTCTCGATCCGCTCGAGCATCTCCGGCACCGCCGCCTTCGGGACGCAGATGTCCTCGGTGAGCACCGGCCCCAGCCGCTCCATCGCCGGGTAGGCCAGTCGGCGGGCCAGGAACAGGGCGTCGGCCTCCTGCTGGTCGCTGGACTGCGCGCTCCAGGTGGCCCCGGACCCGTCGAAGCAGGCCAGCATCTTCTCGGCCTCGGCATCGCCGACCGAGCCCGGGGTGTCGATCCGGCCGAGCAGCACGACGTTCGCGTCCGCGGACAGGCCCATGTTCTTCCACCCGTCCACCGCTAGCAGGCACTGCCGGTCGATCAGCTCGAGCGCCGACGGCGTCAGGCCCGCCTCGGCGACCGCCCGGACCGCGAGTCCCGCGTCGACGATCGAGTCGAAGTAGCCGACGATGGTGCGCTGCGGGTCCTGCAGCGGGCGCAGCTTGACGGTGATCTCGGTGATGACGCCGAGGGTGCCCTCCGAGCCGACCATGAGGCCGGCCAGGTCGAACCCCGCGACGCCCTTGGCGGTCCGGCGGCCGAGTCGGACCAGTTCGCCGGTGCCGGTGACGACCTGCAGGCCGAGCACGTAGTCGCGGGTCACGCCGTACTTGACGCAGCACAGCCCGCCCGCGTTCGTCGCGACGTTGCCGCCGATGGTTGACCACGCAGCGCTGGACGGGTCCGGCGGATACCAGAGGCCGTGCTCAGCGCACGCCGCGCGCAGGTCGTCGTTCACCACTCCGGGCTCGACCACCGCGAGCCGCTCAAGCGGGTCGATCTCCTTGATCGCGTTCATGTTGTCGAACGCGATGATCACGCACCCGCGGACCGCGTTGGCTCCGCCCGACAGCCCGGTGCCCGCCCCGCGCGAGACCACAGGAACCCGGTGCTCGATGCACAGCCGGACGACAACCTGTACCTCCTGCGCGGTGCGCGGCCGCACGACGACCAGCGGCGTCTCGTACGGCGCCCACTCGGCCTCGTCGTGCACGTACCGCTCGATCACGTCCGGATCGAGCACCAGTCGATCCTCGGGGATCGAGGACCGCAACCGGTCCACCAGAGCGTGTGCGGGGGCAAGCGGGGCATTCGCACTCATGCTGCCCACGGTAGATCCGGCGCCGCCTCGCGACCATGTGGCCGGACTCCGTAAAACAGGCCAAACGGTGGATGATGTCTCCATACGGATCCGCGGACTCCGGAGGAGATGGCATGCAGGCGAGCTGGCTGGCGTTGCTGCTGGGCGATGCCACCACGGAGGAGCTGATCGCGCATCGTGACGGGCTGCTCGCCGAGCCGGGCGCCGACCGCGCAGGCGTCGAGCAGGCCGCACACGCCGCCGTCGCCCTGCGCGCGACTCTCGAGCAGCGGCGCCAGCGGGCCACCGAGCTCGCCGCGCTGAACGACATCTCCACCCAGTTGACGACGATGCACGACCACCGCGCACTGCTGACCGAGATCGTCAACCAGGCCAAACGCCTCCTCGGGGTGGACCTCGCCTACCTCGGCCTGCTGCACGACGACCACCTGGTCATCGAGGTCGCGAGCGGGGCGCTCACCTCAAATCTGCTGGGGCTCGAGGTGCCAAGGGCCGAGGGCCTGATGGGTCGGGTCATCGCCCGCTCCGAACCGCTGTGGACGCCCGACTACCGCGACGACCCGTCCTTCCCGCACACGGGGCCCGCCGACCTCGCGGCCCGGTCCGAGAACATGCGCGGTCTGCTCGCGGTGCCGTTGCAGCTCGGCGGCACCATGTTCGGCGCCCTCTGTGCATGCAAGCGACAGGAACGCAGCTTCAGCAACGACGAGATCTCGCTGCTGTCGTCGCTCGCCGCCCACGCCGCCGTCGCGATCGACAACGCGCGCTCGATGGAGCGGTACCGGGCAACCGTGGCCGAGGTGAACGCGGCCAACGCCGAACTCGCCAGGCGCGCGGACGTATTGGAGCAGAGCCTGCGGTGGGACCGAGCGCTGACCCAGGTGGTGTTGCAGGGCGGCGGGGTCCGGGACCTGATCGGCGAGGCGTCCTCCTCGGCTGGCTGCCCGGTGTTCTTCGTGGCCCAACCGGCCGAGCTCCCCGCCGGGCTAGAGGGGTCGGAGGAGGCGGTCGCCGGGCTGTTCGAGGTGCTCGACAGGGGCGCAGCGGAGGAGACCGTGTCGATCGGCCTGCGGGGCCCGGCCGGTGATCGCGTGCTCGTTGGCCGGGAGGTACGGGCGGGCGGGGACCGGCTCGGCGTGCTTCTGATGCTGTGCCCCCTCGCCGACGCGACCGGGCAGGTCGACCCGGCACGGCTGCTGATCCTTGACCGCTCGGCCCCCGCGATCGCGCTGGCGCTCATCGGCGAACGAGCCACCCACGAGGCAACCCGGCGCGCGCGGGACGCCTTCCTCGTCGACCTCATCACCCGGCCCGCCCCGACCGCACCGGAGGCTCGGCAGCAGTTCCAGCTCGCCGGGCTGAACCCGGAGCGGACGTACACGGTGGCGGTCGCCCGCCCGCCCCGGGATACCAACAGGACCCGGTCGGCTATCGAGCGGATCGGCTTCCCGTCCGGCACCGTGGTGGCCGAGCACGGGTCCCGCGTCATCGTGCTGGTCCCGGGGATGGACCCTGCCGAGGTCGCGGCGGCCTGGGTGCAGCCCGACACCGCGCCCACCGTCGGGCTGGCCGAACCGGCGCGCGGGGGCGAGGGCCTGGCCCGGGCCTACACCGAGGCACAGCAGACGGTCGACGTGCTCGAGACCCTCGGCCGCAAGTCTCAGGTGATGGCCGCGAGCAGGCTCGGGATCTATCGAATCCTGTTGAGCCGCACCGGCAGGGAACAACTTGATGCCGTCATGGAGCAGGAGCTCGGGCCGCTCGTGCGCGAGCAGGAGCGGCGTGGTGTGCCGCTGCTCGACACCCTCGCGTCATACCTGAACCACAACCGCAAGCACTCGGCCACCGCCGCGGACCTCGCGATCCACGTCAACACCCTGTATCAGCGGCTCGACGCCGTCGACCGTCTCATCGGCACCGCATGGCGCGAGCCAGACCAGTCGCTGGATCTCCAGCTCCTGCTCCGGCTCCGCGGGGGCGCCGTCCGGCTCGGACAGCTCTAGCCTCGGCCGCAGCGCTACTGCGACGACCGAAGGTCCGCGCACATCTCCCGAAACTCCTCGTCGTCGGCAGCGTCTGCCGGTGCCGCCAACGCAATTCCGTCACATAGGTTTGCGTACTTTGCAGTCAACACAGTGGGCAACTCCGAATACGTGCATTGTGTGACAAGGACATCCAGTACGTCGTCGGTGAGTACGGTGGCCAGATCAGCCCAGTCGCCAGAGCGCGCCATGGCGGTCAGCTTCTCCCCTACTTCGGAGAACCCCAACACATCCAACGCAACTCGGTATGCGGGCGTGGAGTACAGAAACGCAAGCTCCTTGCGCACCGGCTCTCGGGCGGAAGCGACTGCGGTGGCGCCGCGCCCGGTGATCACCTTCGGAACCGCGACAATCCGGGGTTTGTGGCCACCGGACTCGAGCGCCGGAATTATCCTCTCCGCGAGCACCTTCGGATGCGAGCTCGTCGGATGTGCAACAAAACCGTCGGCAACCTCGCCTGCAAGTGCGCACATCCGCGCGTTTACCCCACCGGTCCAGATCTCAGGCGCCGAAACGTCAATCGGCCCCGGATTGAAGTACGGCTGCAGCCGGGTGAATGTGTAGTGCGTGCCCTCGTAGTCGAGAGCACTGCCGGATCGGAAGGCCTCGAATATCGCCCGCACAGCACCGACGTAATCGCGCAGTTGCGCAACGGGATCTGTCCACGGCATCGAATAGCGTCCGACGATATTTCCGCGTACCTGGGTCGCCAACCCCAACTGGAATCGACCGCCGGAGAAGTCCGCCAGATCCCAGGCCGCCAATGCGGTCAGCATCGGGCTACGCGCAAACGCCACCACCATGGACGTGCGCACGGTGAGGGTGGAACTGTGCTCTACGGCCAGCGCCGCAACGGCAAATGGATCTCGAACGGTCTCCGAGATGTGCACCGTGTCGAAACCGAGTTCCTCTATGCGCCGCACACGTTCCGCTACCTGCCGCAGCGGAGTGTCGGCAGGTAGCGATGTCACTAGTTCCATGGCAATCCGACTACTCCAGACCTATAGCAGGCAACTCGCCCTCCGTTGCCACATTACGTGCCTGCTGAGCACTGCCGGCCCAAATGGCCCGGTCAGCGCACCGGGACGGGCTCCACATCCTCGACGTCGGAGGCTTCGGTCGAATCATCCTGGGCACCCTTGGCATTCAGGATGACCACGAGGATCGCCGCGATCAGCATGACGGCGCCGACGACCCACAGCCCGGCCTTGACGCTGCCGGTCAGGTCGGTGAGCCAGCCCGTCACGTAGGGGGCGCCGAAGCCGGAGAGGTTGCCGATGGAGTTGATCATGGCGATGCCCGCCGCGGCGCCCGCGCCCGCCAGGAAGGTCGTCGGGAGGTACCAGAACACCGGCAGTGCGCACAGCACACCGATCGCGGTCAACGTCACGGCCGCCATCACGGCGAACGGTGAATCGAGGTACATCGCAACGGGAATCGATACCGCGCCGAGCAGGGTCGGGGCGGCGACGTGCCACACCCGCTCCTCGGTCCTGTCCGAATGCCTGCTCCACAGCACCATCGCGATGCCGCCGATCACGAACGGCACGGCGACGATCAGCCCGGTCTCGAGGAAGGAGAACTTGGTGCCGAAGGTCTTGGAGAACCCGGCGACGATGCTCGGCAGGAAGAAGCTGAGCGCGTACAGGCCGTAGGTGATACCGAAGTACACGAAGCCGAACGCGATCACCCGCGGGTTGCGGAGGGTCTTGCGCACGGGGGTGTGGTGCTTGGCCTCGAGCTCGCGCGCCTCGGCGTCCATGGACTCCACCAGCCACGCCCGCTCGCGGTCGTCGAGCCACTTCGCCTGATGGGGCTTGTCGGTCAGGTAGAACCAGACCACGAACGCGAGGGCGACCGCGGGCAGGCCCTCGAGCAGGTACATCACCCGCCAGCCGGACAGGCCGAACAGGCCGTCGCCGTACTGCATGATCGCGGCCGACAGCGGTGCGCCGATCGCCGACGACGCCGGCAGGGTCAGCAGGAACAGACCGATCAGGCGCACCCGGTACTTCTTCGGGAACCAGAACGTCAGGTACAGCATCACGCCGGGAAAGAAGCCGGCCTCGGCGACGCCGAGCAGGATCCGCAGAAAGTACAGGCTGCCGACGTTGGGCACGAACGCCAGCGCGGCCGCGAGGACGCCCCAGGTCAGCATGATCCGGGCGATCCACTTGCGCGCGCCGAAGCGGTGCAGCGCCAGGTTGCTCGGGATCTCGAAGATCAGGTAACCGACGAAGAACAGACCGGCGGCGAGGCCGTACATGGCCTCGGTCATCCCGAGTTCCTCGCTCATGGTGAGCTTCGCGAACCCGATGTTGGTCCGGTCCAGGTAGTTGACGAAATAGAGGACCGCCAGGAACGGGATCAGGCGCCTGGCGACCTTCTTCACCACCCGGGCTTCGAGCTCCGCTCCTGCGATGTCCCCGGCTGCGGGGCCACCGGCTGCGGCGCCGGCGTGTGCGGTTGTCATTCGGGGCAACTCCTAGCAGCGAAGTACATCAGCGTTCAAAGGTGATGCCCGCCACACTATGAACCCGGGGGTCCGGGCGCTATGGAGGAAGCGTCCACTGAAGCCCCACCCTCATGGAGACAACCTCCGTGGCGGCGGGCGTCAGCGTCGCCGGTGATCCGTGATCGGGGTACGCGGCCCGAACTTCGGCTTGACCGCCTGCCCGCTGACCTGGAGCAGCCGGACAACCCGATGCCGGTGCGGCCGAACCGATTCGAGGTACTCGACCATCTCCGCGTCGTCCAACGGGCGGCCGAGCAGCGACCATCCGACCGTCGCGGACAGGTGGAAGTCCCCCACCGAGAGGGCGTCGGCATCGCCGAGGGCCCGCTGGGCGACCTCCGCCGCCGTCCACTGGCCGATCCCGGGGACCACCCGTAGCCGGGCCGATGCCTCGGGCGCCGTCATCGCGGCGGCCTCCTCCAGTCGGCTCGCGACGGCCGCCGCCGTGACGATCACGCGGGAGCGGCGTGGGTCGACCCCGGCCCGGTGGAACTCCCAGGACGGGATCCGGCGCCAGACCTCCGCAGGCGGCGGCACCCGCATCCCGTCCGGGGCTGGCCCGGGCGCCGGTTCGCCGTACCGGAGGACCAGCCGCCGCCAGGACGCCTGGGCCGCGACGGTGTGCACCCGCTGCTCGAGGATCGCGGGCACCAGGGCCTCGAAGACCCGTCCGGTGCGTGGGATCCGGAGGCCCGGGAAGCGGCGGTTCGCCTCGGCCACCTTCGGGTGCTCGGGGGCGAAGCCTGCGGTGTCGTCGCGCTCGCCGAGCAGGTCGGCGAGGGTGGTCTCGAACTCCCGCGCGCCCGGCCCCCAGGCCCGGCAGGACACCGTCGACGCGTCGGCCTGGGTCAGCCGATAGGTCACCGCCCCGGTCGGCAGCAGTGACGTCCGCCAGATCGCGCCGTCCGCGGCCACCCGGTGACAGGGGTCGTACGGGCCGCGGCCGAGAGGGGCGAGGGTGAGCGCCATCGACAGCGGGCGGCGGCTGACCAGTTCGGTCTCCACCGCGTCGCCGGGGGCTGCGGGGGCGGGCACGGTCACGATTCGACGATAGGCCCCCGCCGTCGCACCTTGTCCGCTAGGCGGTGCCGAACACCTTCTCGGCCTTCGCCGTGTCGGCCACGGACTGGATCTTGACGACCTTCCCGTCCCGGTAGGTGAGGACGTCGGCGGCGTCCCAGCTCTCCCCGCCTGCGCTCACCCGGGTCAGCACCACGACCCTCTCGCCGTCGCCGAGAAAGTGCTCGGGCGTGGTGGTCAGGGACTTCTCGGCCATCTTCATCCACAACCCGCCGACCTCGGCCTTGCCGTGAAAGCTGCCGGAGACCGCGCTGTTGCCCGGCACTATCCACTCGAGGTCGTCCGCGAGGTTGGCCATCGCCGCCTCCGCGTCCCCGGCCGAGAACGCCGCGTACCCCTGCTTCGCGATCTCGATGTTCTGCTCAGCTGACATGAGACACCTCCCGTGTCTGTCGTTCTCAGACGAGAGCGACAGAACAAGTCAATCAGCGGGCTCAATGCATGTACAGGTCGTCCACCGATTCGTCGGGGCGACGATCCACCCAGACACGCTCTAGCCTGATCGCATCCGTCGGCGCTGCCTGGCGTTGGCCAGGCTCACAGCGGCCCGCGCCAGTCGCGGGGCGCGCCGTGCCACCTGGAGTGCGGCGCGGTCGATCGGGTTGAGCAGTCGCGATTCCTGGCGAACCGAAATAGGACTGTGGTCGCCTGCGGTGAGCGCATACAGCGTCCAGCGGCCGGGTACGCCCTTGAGTTCACGTTCACCCCGGTCCTCGAACATCAGGCCCGATCCGACGACCAGATCCCGAACCGTCCTCGACACCAGCACCTCGCCCGGCCCGGCGGCGGCGCCGACTCGGGCACCGATGTGCACCGTCATCCCGGCCAGGTCGGTGCCGATGTGTTCGATCTCGCCCGTGTGCACACCGGCGCGAACCTCGATGCCCAGTTCCGCTGCGGCCAGGCTGATCGCCTGCGCGCAGCGGACCGCGGAACTCGGGCCGTCAAAGAGGCTGAAGGTGCCGTCCCCCATGATGCCGACGACGCGACCGCCCGAGTTCGCCACCTCCAGCCGGACCTGTCGCTCGTGTGCCGCGAGGAGTTCTCGGTAGCTCACGTCCCCGAGCCCGGACAGCAACTCGGTCGAACCCACGATGTCGGTAAAGACGACCGAGCCAAGAAACCGGTCGACGTCGGCGGGATGGCTTGCCCCCGTGACCATCTCCTCCATCTGATCGAATATGGGTATCGAACCTTCCCCGATCGAGGCGCCCGGCCGCGTCCTGGGCAGCACGCGATAGCTCGCACCGGGTATCAGCTCGGCGACATACCGGACGGCCCCCTCGGAGGCCGCGTTGGCCGGGTTGCAGAGCACCCTGGTGGGCGCCTGGACCGAGCGCAGCACCTCGCAGATATCAAGACATAACGCCCATTCCAGAAAGGCGCTGGCGGCCGCCGGGGTGGCCGAACAGCGTTCGATCATCGCCATCAGCCGCCTGTTGTGCGGCGACATCAACGCCGGATCCCACATCTCCAGCGACTGCCCGGTTCCCCAGTTTCGATACGCCTCCCGATAACCGGCCACGAAGTGGTCGGCCTCCTCGGCCTCCCACCCGTGCAGCTCGGCTGCGCCGCACAGCGGCCCCTGGGCGACAGGGTTGACGAGCACGAGGCCCGCGACACTTGCGGGGGACCGTGCCGCCAGCAGCGCCAGCGGGCCGCAGGTGGTGACGTACCCGATCAGGGTCGCCCGCCGCATGCCCGCCGCATCCATCACGGCGGCGATGTCGTCGGCCTGCTGCTCGATGGTCGGGACGTGATCGACCTGGTCCGAGAGACCGAAACCCCTGCGCTGCACGTAGACGGTGCGCGCATAGGAGGCGACTCGTTCGAAAAGGGCGAGGATGTGGGGATCCGTCCACATCAGATCGAGATGCATCCCGATTTCGAGGAACGCCACGGCGTTGTGCGGCCCGCCGTCCACGACCTGGTAGGCCAGCGCGTGACCGTCACGTTCGATGTACCGGACCCCCGGCGGCTCCATTGGAACAGTCTAGGGCGTGTCGCGACCTGGGGAACCCCCGTCGCCCCCGCCCCGATAGGACGCCGCGGAGCGCCCGTGACCCGCCTCGCGGGTGATGTGGTCCACCAGCGGCTGCGTCCGATACTTCACCGGCGTCGTCAGCGCGAGCGTGGTCGTGGTGTGCGCGACGCCGTCGAGCCCGAGAATGCTCTCGAGCACGTGCAGGAGCTCCTCGTGCGAGGGCGCCGCGATCCGGATCAGCAGGTCCTCCCGACCGGTCGTGGTGTGCACCTCCAGCACCTCCGGAACCCCACGTAGATCCTCGATCACGTCCTGGATGCGGCCCTGTTCGAGCTCGGCTCCGACGAAGGCCTGGACCGGCAGCCCGAGAGTCGGCAGATCGACCTCCGGCCGGTAGCCGGTGACCACCCCTGTCTCCTCCAGCCGCCGCATCCGGGACTGGATCGTGTTCCGCGCGACGCCGAGTCGCGCGGCGAGTTCCATCACCCCGGCCCGCGGATCGTCGGTGAGCAGTTTGAGCAGCGAGGCGTCGAGCCGGTCGATGCTGATCACAATGGCGACCTCGTTCCAGTGTCGTGCGTCACTACTGATCATATCGGTCAGCCCAATCGGCGGGTGTTGACGGTCACACCACCTGGGCAAATCATTGCTACACCTGATGCCCGATTGATTGCGCGCAACGTGTTCCGATGCGGCGAAGAAACGGTGGACCGCGATGACTGAACTGGCCGATCGTCCCGTCACCCCGACGGCGACACTGCCCGCCCCGTACGACCTCGACGACCGCTACCGGTCCGGGGCGGGCCCGGTCCTGCTGACCGGGGTCCAGGCGATCGCCCGCCAGCTCGTCGAGCAGCACGTCCACGACATCCGCGCGGGCCGACGGGTCGCGACGTTCGTCTCGGGCTACCAGGGCAGCCCGCTCGGCGGCGTCGACAAGATGCTGCACGGGATGCCGCAGGTGCTCGCCGAGCACGACATCACCTTCGTGCCGGGGTTCAACGAGGAGCTCGCCGCCACCGCGGTCTGGGGCAGCCAGGCGAACCTGCCGGCAGGAGCCGCGACGCATGACGGCGTCATCGGTGTCTGGTACGGCAAGGGCCCCGGCGTCGACCGGGCCACCGACGCGCTTCGCCACGCGAACATGTACGGCGTCAACCCCAAGGGCGGGGTGCTGCTGCTCGTCGGCGACGACCCCGCCTCGAAGTCCTCCACCGTCCCCGCGGTCAGCGAACGGTCCCTCGCGGCGCTGGGTATCCCGGTGTTGTTCCCGCGCAACGCCGAAGAGATGATCACGATGGGCATGCACGGCGTCGCACTGTCCCGCGCCTCGGGCTGCCTGGTCGCGCTGAAGGTCGTCGCAGACGTCGCCGACGGCGCCTGGACGGTCGACGGGGGCGTGTCGAGCATCGACATCACCGTCCCCGAGATCGAATGGGAGGGAAAGCCGTTCGTCTACAAGCAACGCCCGATGGCGGTGCCGACGGACAGCGTCATCGCCGAGGCGGACCTGTACGGACCCCGCTGGGAGGTCGTGCGCGCCTACGGCGCCGCGAACGATCTCGACGTGATCGAGGTCGACCCCTCCGGCGCGAAGATCGGATTCGCCGCCACCGGCACCACCTTCGACTCGCTGCGCCAGGGCCTGCTCGACCTCGGTGTCGACGAGGCCGCACTGCACCACGCGGGGATCCGCCTGCTGCGCATCGGCATGCCCACCCCGCTCGGCGCGCAGAAGGTCCGGGAGTTCGCCGCGGGCCTCGAGCAGCTGATCGTGGTCGAGGACAAGACGGCCTTCATCGAAACCCAGATCCGCGAGATCCTCTACGGCAGCGAACACACCCCGCAGATCCTCGGCAAGCGCGACGGATCCGGTCGCCCGCTGATGCCCGTCGACGGCGAGCTGACCGCCGGGCGCCTGCTCGGCCCGCTCCGGCGCGTGCTCCGGGACCGGGTGGAGCTGAAGAAGGCTCTGCCCCCGCAGCTTTCACTCGAAGTGCTCTCCGCCACCCGAACCCCGTACTTCTGCAGCGGCTGCCCGCACAACCGGTCCACCGCGCTGCCCGAGGGCTCGATCGGCGGCGGCGGCATCGGCTGCCACACCATGGTCACCATCTCGAACCGGGAGGACAGCGCCGTCACCGGGCTGACCCAGATGGGCGGCGAGGGCAGCCAGTGGATCGGCCAGGCGCCGTTCACCGACGTCAAGCACATGTTCCAGAACGTCGGCGACGGCACCTTCTTCCACTCCGGCCAGCTCGCCGTGCAGGCCTGCGTCGCGGCAGGCGTGAACATCACCTACAAGCTGCTCTACAACGATGTCGTCGCGATGACCGGCGCGCAGGACGCCGAGGGCGCCCTGTCGGTCGCGAAGCTCACCCACAAGCTCACGACCGAGGGCGTCAAGCGGATCATCATCTGCGCCGACGATCCCAAGCGGCACAACAAGAGACAACTCGCCAAGGGCGTCACGCTGTGGCACCGCGACCGCCTCGACGAGGCCCAGAAGGTGCTGCGCGAGGTCGAGGGCGTCACTGTGCTGATCTACGACCAGCATTGCGCCGCCGACGCGCGTCGTCAGCGCAAGCGCGGCACCCTGCCCACCCGCAACACCCGGGTGATCATCAACGAGTCCGTCTGCGAAGGTTGCGGCGACTGCGGGACCAAGAGCAACTGCCTGTCGGTCCAGCCGGTGGACACGGAGTTCGGCCGCAAGACCCGCATCGACCAGACCTCTTGCAACACAGACTATTCCTGCCTCGACGGCGACTGCCCGTCGTTCGTCACGGTCGAGGTGGTGCCGGGCAAGAAGAAGGCCGCCCGTAGTGAGCGTCCGGCGCCTCCGCTCGTGGCCGATCCGGACCTCGGCGAGCTGACCGCGACGCAGAACGTCTTCCTCGCGGGCATCGGCGGTACCGGCATCGTCACGGTCAACCAGGTGCTCGCCACCGCGGCGCTGCGGGCCGGCTACGAGGTGGAATCCCTTGACCAGATCGGGCTGAGCCAGAAGGCCGGGCCGGTGGTCTCGCACCTGCGCTTCTCCCCCGGCGCGCTCGAGCCGTCGAACCGGCTGACGCCGGGCAGCGCCGACTGCATCGTCGCGTTCGACCTGCTCACCGCGACCGACAACAAGAACCTGGGCTACGGCGGCGCAGGCACCGTAGCGGTCGCGTCGACCAGCCAGACCCCCACCGGCGACATGGTCTACGACAAGTCGGTGCGCTACCCGGACGAGCAGTCGCTGCTCGACCGCCTCGGCTCGGCGTCGAAGTCGCTCAACGCATTCGACGCCTTGGCCGCCGCGCAGGAGTTGTTCGGCAACACCGCCGCAGCGAACTTCCTGCTGATCGGCGCGGCCTTCCAGAGCGGGGGGCTGCGGCTGCCCGCCGAGTCGATCGAGGAGGCCATCGGCATCAACGGGATCGCGGTCGCCGCGAACGTCGACGCGTTCCGCTGGGGACGCATCGCCGTCGCCGACCCGGACGCGTTCGCCGCGGTCACCTCGCGTCCCAAGCGCGCACCCGCCGTCGCGCCTGCACACCTGTTCGCCGACTGTACCTTTGACGGTGAGGTTCGGCGGCTGGTGGAGCTTCGGGCAGGCCAGCTGGTCGAGTTCCAGAACGCGAAGGTCGCGCGCCGGTACATCGACGCCGTGCAGTCCGTCTGGTCGGCGGAGCGTTCGGTCACCGAACGGACGGAGTTCAGCGAGGCGGTGGCCCGCGGGCTGTTCAAGTTCACCGCGTACAAGGACGAATACGAGGTGGCCCGGATGCTGGTCGATCCCGCCTTCCTCGAGGACGTCGCGTCCCAGGTGCCCGAAGGCGAGAACCTCACCTACAAGCTGCACCCGCCCGCCTTGCGCGCCATGGGCCGCAAGAAGAAGATCGGGCTCCGGCCGAAGTCGCATGTGGCGCTGAAGGTGTTGGCCAAGGGCAAGGTGCTGCGCGGCACCAAGCTCGACCCGTTCGGCTACGCCCACGTCCGCAAGGTCGAGCGCGAGCTGCTGGCGCACTACACCGCGATGGTGCTGCGGCTGGCGGACGAACTGGACACGGGCAGCTACGCGACCGCGGTCCAGGTGGCCGGGCTGCCCGACATGGTCCGCGGCTACGAGGACGTCAAGCTCGGCAACGTGGAGCTCTACTGGGAGCAGCTGCGCGAGCTGGGGATCGAGCGGTAGCGAGGGGAGTTCCGCTCGCGCAGAGGGCATTCGGTGGTCAATCTTCCCCGGCCGACCACCGGATGCCCTCTTTGGTATCACCAGTTCGTCAACGCCAGGTCGCCAGTGTAGTCTGCGCACTTCACGCAGGTCGGCGCTCGCGCCCTTCGCAGTGCATCTCGGACAGGCCGCAGCAGATCCCCTCAGTTCGAGGAAATTCGGTTGGGTTCACCTCTGGATTCCATCCTCAGTTTCCGATATGCTCGAATGTATGTTCGATAACGGGTCGACATCGGGACTGCTCGACAACGTGCCGGATCTTGAACAACCGGCAACGCTGCAACAGCACCACGCCCACATCGCCCGCGAACAATTCCGCGAAATCCATGCCGTCACCGCCCTCTACCTCGCCGACTGCGAGCAAGACGCCCGGCGCGGCAAGAACGAGGCCCGCCAGGGCGAATTCGCGCACGTCGAGATAGCCGCGATCCTGCACATCACCGAACGTGCCGCCGCCGCGATGATCGACCTCGGCTGCGACCTACGCTGGCGGCTGCACCGCACCTGCGCCGCGTTCGCCGCAGGAACCATCGACCTCACCCAAACCCGCGCCATCGCCGACGCCCTGGCGAACGTCTCCGACGACAAACTCGACGCCATCGAACAACGCCTCCTCGACGGCGCCGACCACCACTGCTCCACCAAACTCAAACAACGCGCCCGCCGCCTGATCGCCCGCCACGACCCCGACGGAGCACGCAAGCGACGCGAACGCGCCGAAGCCGACCGCGACGTCCGCACCCACGCCTCCGACGACGGCATGTCGACCCTGGAAGGGTTGCTCCCCACCGTCGGCGCCCAACGACTGTCCATGCGACTACGCCAAATGTCGCTACAGGTCTGTGCCGACGACCCCCGCACCCTCGCCCAACGCCGAGCCGACGCCCTCATCGCCCTGACCGACGGCGCCGACCACCTCCCCTGCCAGTGCGGACAACAACACTGCCCTGCCGCAAACAGTTCAGGACAACCACCGAAGCCGACCGCAACGGTCCTGGTCGGCATCTCCGCCAGCACCCTCCTCGGCCTCGACGATCTCCCCGGCTACCTCGACGGCTACGGCGCCATAGACGCCGCCCTCGCCCGCGACCTCGCCGCCGACGGCACCTGGAAACAAATCCTGCTGCTTCCCGAGAAGGACCGGCAACGCCTCATCGATACCCTCCTGGGCGAACTCGGCGGCGCCTCACCCGAACTGTTCACCGGCACACAGGAATCGAACGACGACACCGGCGCTGATGCCGACGACGGGGAGCCCTGGGTCTCCGGCCGCCGCATCGACACGAATCCGCACGGACCGATCCTCGGTGTCGGCAAAGCCCTCAAGGCCGCGGGTATCACCCCGTCCGACATCGCCAACCGCACCAAGGCCTCGCGGGAAGCCCTCACCTACAAGCCCAGCGCCCGGCTCGCCGAGATCATCCGCACCCGAGACGGCACCTGCCGATTCCCCAATTGCACCGCGCGGGCACAGGATTGCGACCTCGACCACACGATCCCGTTCAACCACGCCAACCCCGCACTCGGTGGGCTGACCATCGAACAGAACCTGGCCTGCCTCTGCCGAAAACATCACCGCCTCAAGACCGAGGGCTACTGGACCGTCCAACAGATCGGCTCCGGCCGCCTCCAATGGACCGACCGACACGGCACCACCACCATCACCGAACCCACCGGACCCTTCACCGACCCCGACGACGATCACAGCAGCGGGCACGGCCCGGACGAGCACGCTGTCGACACACACAACATCAACAGCGGCGACACCGCACGGGCCGATACCGGTAGCGCTCCGCGCATGAACGAACACGAACACGACACCGCCGACACCGACACCGACACCGACACCGACACCGACCGCATCCTCCGCGACCTCGCCGACCGTAACAGCGGCCGCACCGTCGAGGACGACCTCGCCTACCTCCTCGACACGCTGTCACCCGACTGGCGACACCCCAAACCCCGCAAACCCGCCAGGCCGATCCTCGTCATCGATCTCGACGAACCGCCACCGTTCTGAGGTCAATCCCTCACTACCCCAGTGCTTGACGCAGCGAACAGACAGTCACCCGAGCGGTGGCTGCCAGGTCACCGGAGCAGAAACTCGAGGGTGATCCGCTCGAATGCTTCCTTCGCCTCGATCATCACCCAGTGCCCGCAGTTCGGAAAGATGTGCAGCTCGGCATTGGGAATCAGTCGCATCGGGATCATCGGCATGTCCGGCGGGCACTGCCGGTCGTCTCGACCCCACGTCAGCAGCGTCGGGCACTGCACCTTGCCCATCATCGCCCAGTACGGCGGCAGACCGGCATTGGTCATCGCCTGCTGCTGTGCCTCGAACGCGGCGGAGCCGTACATGGCGGTGAGCGACTTGTGCGACTCCGGATCGTTGGCCGTCTCCCAGCGCTCCTCGATCCGTTCCTCGGTGACCACGTCGCGGTCATAGACCATGCATTCGAGCCAGCGAACCAACTTGTCACGGCTGGGCTCGTCGGCGAAGTCCTGCAGCAGCCGAGTGCCCTCACTTGGATTCTGGCTGAAGATGTTCGGACCCACACCGCCGATGGTGACGAGCTTGCTCACCCGTTCGGGATACTTCATGGCCACGTTGACGCCGACGACCCCGCCCATCGAGTTTCCGATCATCGCGGCCGATTCGATGCCGAGCGCGTCCATGAAGCGAATCACCGACGACCCTGCCGTGAGCACCGGATGTCCGTCGATGGGATCGCTCACCCCGAAACCAGGGAATTCGAGGACGTAGCAGTGGAAGTGCTCGGCGAAGACATCCAGGTTTCCTCGGTAGTTCCGCCAACCGCTCACCCCGATCCCGGAGCCGTGCAGCAGCAGGAGTGGTGGCCCCTCCCCCGCCTCGTGGTAGCGCAGCACACCCTTTTCGGTGGCGATTTCCCTCTTGGTCCCCTCGTAGGTCACGTCCATCTGGCGATACTAGAACACGTTTCAGTTCTCGAAGCCGGAGCCGGACATCCGGTTCAGGGCTGAAACACGACGCGGCCGACGGTGGTGCCATCACCGAGCCTGCCGACGCCGTCGGCCAGATCGGCGAACGAGAGCCGCTCACTGATCAGCGGCTTGATCGCGCCCGCGGCGGCGAGCTTGGTCAGCTCGGCATGGCAGTCATCGATGGCCTGCTGGTTGTATGCCTTGTACAAACCCCAGTGCAGGCCGATGATCGAATAGTTCTTGATCAGTGCGTGATTGAGTGCGGGCTGCGGAATGGTGCCGCCCGCGAACCCGATCACCACGATCCGGCCCTCGAACGCGATGCACTTGGTCGAGCCGGCATAGGCGTCGCCGCCGACCGGGTCGAACACCACGTCCGCGCCGCGGCCGCCGGTGAACTCCTTGACGATCGACACGAAGTCCTCGGTTCGCCGGTCGATCACCAGGTCGGCACCGAGCTGGCGGCTGTACTCCGCCTTCTCCGGACCACCGACGACGCCGATCACCGTGGCTCCCGCTGCCTTGCCGAGCTGGACGGCGGCGCTGCCGACCCCACCGGCGGCGGCGTGCACCAGCAGGGTCTCCCCCGCCAGCAGCTGGGTGCGGCGGTGCAGCGCGAACCAGGCCGTCTGATACCCGATGCTCAGCGCCGACGCCTCGGCATCGTCGAGCGCGGCGGGCGCTGGCAAGGCATTGGCCTCCTCCATGACCGCGAGCTCGGCAAACCCTCCATCAGGCAGGTTCGGGTTGCCGACCACCCGGTCGCCGACCGCGAACTCGGTGACGCCGACGCCGACCGCGACGACCTCACCGCAGAGCTCGACGCCAGGCGTGAAGGGCAGCTGCGGCTTGATCTGGTACTCGCCGCGGCACAGCAACACGTCGGGGAAGTTCGCCGGGGCGGCGAGCACCTTGACGAGCAGCTGGCCGTCACCGGCGGTCGGGTCGTCGACGTCCTCCAGTTTCAGTACGTCGCGGGGTTGGCCAAGTTCGTTGACGCGCCATGCCTTCATGTTGTTCTCCTGACGGGTGTGGATGCGAAGGTGCTAAATGCCTGCCGCATCGGCGATTTCGCGGGCCTTGCGCACCAGCGCGTCGATTCGCTCGACGGTCGGCGTGCCAGCCGCGGCCTTGTTCTGCGGGGTGTCCATGGCGCGGCGCATGACGCCCTCGGCGATCACCGACACCTTCCACAGCCCCAGCACGTGCCAGAACTTGAGCGCCTCGGCGTCCCGTCCGGTCTCGTCCAGGTATATCTGGGCGATCTCGGCCCGGTTCGGGAAACCCGCCAGCGTCGAGGCGGGGAAGTCGCCTCCGGTGTCCTCGCCCGGCTCCGGCCAGTACGCGAGCATGGAACCCATGTCCGCCAACGGATCCCCGAGCGTCGACAGCTCCCAATCCAGTGCCCCGATCACCTCGCCGTTCTCCCTGGAGGTGATGACGTTGCGCAGGTGGAAGTCGCCGTGCACCAGTGCCAGCTCGCGCTGCTCCGGGACTGCGGCCACCAGCCGGCGGGTCAGGTCGTCGAGCTCGGGGAGTTCCCGGGTCTTCGACTGCTCCCACTGCCCGGCCCAGCGCTTGAGCTGACGTGCCGCGTACGGTTTGTGGCTCGCGAGGTCGGACAGACCGACCTCGTCGAGATTCACCGCGTGGATCTTCGCGAGGGTGCGCGGCAGCGAGACCGCCATCTCGTGACGCCGCAGCGGGGTGAGCGACTGCGCGATCTCCATCGTGTCCACGACCTGGCCGTCGATGAATTCCATCAGCACCAGCGGCACCTCGGAGATCGCCGGATCCTGTGCGACGCCGTAGATCCGCGGGGCGGGTACATCGGTGTGCTCGAGCGCGGTCATGATCCGCGCCTCTCGGGCCACGTCGTGCGCCGATGCCAGCAGGTGGCCGAGCGGCGGCCTGCGCAGCACCCAGCGCCCGCCACCCTCGTCGCGGACGAGGTAGGTGAGGTTGGACTGGCCGAGGCCGATCCGGTCGAAGCTCAGTGGGCCGGTTGCCTCGATTCCGAGGGTCCCGAACCACCGCGTCACCGCGACCGGGTCGATCCCGACCACTTCCTGCACGTCAGACACCGACACCCGCTCCGCTCCGGTAGGCCTTGGCGTCGCCGAGACGCTGGCCGCCGTCGATCACCATGGTCTCGCCGGTGATCCAGCTCGCCGCGTCCGATGCCAGGAACGCAATTGCCGTCGCGACATCGTCGGGCTCGCCGATCCGGTTCAACGCGGTTGACGCCGAGACCTGCTCCTCGTGTTCCTTCCACAGCGCCTCGGCCAGCTTGGTGCGCACCACGCCCGGCGCCACCGCGTTCACCCTGATCCGTGGCGAAAGTTCCAGTGCCAGTTGCTTGGTCACGTATATCAGCGCCGCCTTGGACGCGTTGTACATGCCGATGCCTGCCTCGTGGCCGAGCCCACCGATGGAGGCGGTGTTGATCACCGAGCCGCCGTGCTCGCCCATCCACGCCTCGGCGGCCAGGCCGGTCCACAGCAGCGGTGCCCACAGGTTCACGTCGAAGGTCTTCACGAAACGCCCGTGGTCCTGGTTGATCAGCGGCCCGAACGCGGGATTGGTGCCCGCGTTGTTGACGAGGATGTCGAGGCTGCCGAATCGCTCGAGGGTGATCTCGATGCAGCGGCGCGCCTGGTCCTCCTCGACCGCGTGGGCGCCGACGCCGATCGCGTTTCCGGTAATCTGCGCGGCCGCCGCGTCGGCCGACTCCTGCTTACGCGAGGTCAGCACCACGTTTGCGCCCGCGGTCGCCAGCGCCTGTGCGGTGGCCAGCCCGATGCCGCGGGAGGCACCGGTGACGATCGCGGTCTTGCCGGTCAGGTCCAGATTCGTCATTGTCACAGTCCTTCCGGTCGCAGGTCGCGGTACGGGCGCAGCTCACGGCGGGCGATGGCGCGCTTGTGCACCTCGTCCGGGCCGTCGGCGAGGCGCAGGGTGCGCAGGTGCGCGTAGGCCATCGCGAGCGGGAAGTCGTCGGTGACGCCGGCGCCGCCGTGCACCTGGATGGCGCGATCGACGATCTTGAGCGCGATGTTCGGCGCGGCCACCTTGATCGCGGCGATCTCCGTCTGCGCCTGCTTGTTGCCGACCGTGTCCATCAGATAGGCGGCCTTGAGGGTGAGCAGCCGAATCATCTCGATGTCGATGCGCGCCTCGGCGATCCAGTCCTGGATGTTGGCGTTGTCGGCGACCGGCTTGCCGAAGGTGACGCGGGACTGCGCGCGCTTACACATCAGTTCCAGGGCGCGCTCGGCCATGCCGATGGCGCGCATGCAGTGGTGGATCCGGCCGGGGCCCAGGCGGGCCTGGCTGATCGCGAAGCCCTCTCCCTCGCCCTTGAGGACGTCCTTCGCGGGCACCCGGACATCCTTGAAGTCGATCTCGGCGTGGCCCTCGCGGTCCTGGTAGCCGAAGACCGGCAGTCCGCGCATCACGGTGACGCCTGCGGCGTCGATCGGGACGACCATCATCGACTGCTGACGGTGTGTCGGGGCGGTCGGGTCGGTCTTGCCCATCACGATCATCACCTTGCAGTTCTGGTGCAAGGCGTTGGAGGCGAACCACTTCCGGCCGTTGAGGACGTACTCGTCGCCGTCCTTGACCATCGACAGCTCGACGTTCGTGGCGTCGGAGCTGGCGACGCCGGGCTCGGTCATCGCGAACGCGGAGGCCATGGTGCCGTCGAGCAGCGGCTCGAGGTACTTCTTCTTGTGCTCGTCGGTGCCGAAGAGCTCGAACACCTCCATGTTGCCGGTGTCGGGGGCGTTGCAGTTGCACGCCTCGGAGGCAATGTGGCTGCGGCCCATGATCTCCGCGAGCGGGGCATACTCGAGGTTGGTCAGCCCCGGGCCGCGGCCGGGGTGCGGGTGGAAGAGGTTCCACAGGCCCCGCTTCTTGGCCTCGGCCTTGAGTTCCTCGAGGATCGGCGGCTGGAAGTGCGGGTCGCCGGACTCGCGCATCTGCTCGTCGTACACGGCCTCGGCCGGGTAGACGTGCGTGTCCATGAAGTCGAGCAGGTCTTCCTGATACTTCTTGCCGCGGTCCGAGGTCTCAAACAGGGACATGTGAACTCCTGACGGATAGGGAGGGAAAAGTCGGGGATCGCCGGTCGGTGCTCATTACGCCTCGCCCAGCAGCGAGGCCTGGTACCGGCGCATGCCGCGCAGCCAGCGGTCGTAGTCCGAGCCCTTCTGCCGGTACATCTCCAGCACGTTGGCGTGCGGAAGGATGAGGAACCGCTCCTCGTCCACGGCGGCCAGCACGTCGGCGGCCACCTGGGCGGGCTCGAGCACGTTGCCCGCGGCTGTGACGGCCCGGGTCGCCGCGAGGCCGAGTCCGTCACCGGAATCCTCACCGGCGTAGAGCAGCTTGGTGTTCACGCCCATCGGGCACAGGCAGCTGACCCGGACCCCGCGGTCGCCATACGTGACATTGAGCCACTCCGCGAAGCCGACCGCGGCATGCTTGGTCACCGAATAGGTGGCGGACCCTATCTGGGTGAGCAGGCCCGCGGCGGAGGCCGTGCTGACGAAGTAGCCCTCGCCGCGCTCGACCCATCCCGGCACCAGCAGCTGCGCCGCCCTGATGTGCGCGCGCAGGTTCACATCGATCGAGAGGTCCCAGTCGGCCTCGTCGGCCTCGAGTCCGGGCCTGCCGGCGATGCCGGCGTTGGCGAAGTACATGTCGACCGGACCGAACTCGCTCTCCGCCAGGGCGATCAGGCCGCGGATCTGTTCGGTGTCCGCGACGTCCCCGCCCGCCGCGACCGCGGTTCCGGGGCGGTCGGCGTTGATCTTGTCGGCGACGGCCTGCGCGGCGGTCGCGTCCAGGTCCGCCACCACGACCCGCGCGCCGGCCGCGGTCAGCGCCTCCGCGAGCGCGCCGCCGATACCACCACCGCCGCCGGTGACGACGGCAACCTTGCTTGCAACCTTCACTCCGAGTCCCTCATTTCGTGTGGCACTGCTCTCGGTCCGGACCCCACGACCCGTGCTCCAGGTCTCCCGACAATGTATAGTTGAATCCGGCGTCATATTCAAGATTTGAGGCCAGGGTCGAGGCCGGCGTCCCCACGCCGGTCCCGGCTGGCTCGCGAATCCGCATGTGCACCAACATCATTTCCGCCGACGAGGTCGGTGGCGGCATTCAGGTCACGGTGAGCCAGGTGGGTTCCCTGAACGTCGGGACAACCGCCTCGCGCCAGAAGGGTCAGGCGCGGGGGGCGATGCGGAGCGCGTTCACCCAGAGCCGGGTGGCTGCACCGACGAGGTCGTCGAGGGGCATGGTCTTGCCGTCCTCGGTGCCGTCTCCGGTGACGAAGTACCCGAAGGCGAGACGGCTGATCATGCCGGACAGCGCCCTCGAGGCCAGCAGCGGATCGATCTCGGGATCCGCCAGGCCGCGCTGCTGCAGGCTCTCGATGCTGCGCGCGTTACGCCGAATGAACGCGTTCGCGCGGGACTGCCGGAGGGCGCGGAACTCGGGGTCGATGCTGGCGACCTGTTCGAGCAGGCCCATCAGCTTCGCGTTCCGCTTGTAGGCCTGGAAGTACGCCCGGTTGCTCGCCTCGATGATGGCGGCCGGCTCGTCGTCGGCGGCGACGTGCGGCATCCCCGGATGCATCATGTCCTCTTGCGCCAGCTCCAGGACCGCGGCGAAGACCTCTTCCTTGCTCGCGAAGTAGGTGTAGAAGGTCCCCGCCGAACACTTGGCGGCCTTTGTGATGTCGATCAGCCGGGTGTCGAGATAGCCGGCGCGCTCGAACACCTTTCGTGCCGCCGCGATCAGTGACGACCGCGTCCGCAGCCCGCGCTCGGTCGCGGGCAGTTCCCGCAACAGAGAGGAGCGGGCCATCGACGGCGGCGCGTCGTCGCGGTCGTCCTCGGGGACAGATGGCATGCAGTAGTTATACGTCACCGCCGGTAGACGGCATGATCTGACACCGTGGCATGCGATTTCCGCGTCCCGTGCGCATCGACGCGCGGACCACCCGGCGTCGCCGCAGGGCACACTCGCGGACCGTAATATGACGGTGTTGCACACCACAGTCGCTGCATCGAGGGGCAGACATGACCGAGACCAGCGCCGACCCGATCCGACCGAGCACCCTCGCCCAGCTCACCGCGCTGGTCGGGACCGTGCTCGGGCCCACCGACTGGCACGACGTGACGCAGCAGCGCATCGACGCCTTCGCCGACGCCACCGGCGACCACCAGTGGATCCACGTCGACCCCGAGCGCGCGGCCTCAGGCCCGTTCGGCACGACCATCGCGCACGGCAACTACAGCCTCTCGCTCGGCCCGTTCTTCACCGCGCAGCTGATCGCCTTCGACGGATTCGCACACGCACTCAACTACGGCTACAACAAGGTGCGGTTCACCGCGCCGTTGCCGGTCGGATCACGAATTCGAATGCACGCCACCATTATCGCGGTGCACGAGATCGCCGGGGGTGCGCAGCTCACCAACAAGCTGACCATCGAGCGCGAGGGCTCGGCCAAACCGGTCCTGGTGGCCGAGGCGGTGGGATTCCTCGCCGAGCGCAAGTAGAGGCCTGGCCCCGCGGTTGCGGACGCCCTAGGCTCGGCAGCGTGACCACGACCTTCTCGGCTTACATCGCACGCGACCAGGACGGGGAGATCGCACTCGCCCCCGACACCCTCGACGACGCCGCGCTGCCGCCCGGCGAGGTCACCATCAAGGTGCACTTCTCGAGCGTGAACTACAAGGACGCCCTCGCCGTCACGCCCAGGGGCGGCGTTGTGCGCGAATACCCGATCGTCCCGGGCATCGACCTCGCAGGCGAGGTCGTCGCCTCCGAGGACGAATCGTTTCGCCCCGGCGACCTGGTGCTGGCCCATGGGTACGAGATCGGCACCGGACGTCACGGCGGCTACGCCGAGCTCGCCAGGGTCCCGGCGGACTGGGTTGTCCGGCTCTCGGACCTGTCCCCTCGGGACGCGGCGACCATCGGCACCGCCGGTTTCACCGCGGCGATGAGCGTGCAGGCCCTCCTCGAGCGCGGCCTCACCCCCTCGGACGGGCCGGTCCTGGTCACCGGTGCCAGCGGCGGCGTCGGCAGCGTCAGCGTCGACCTGCTCGCCGCGGCCGGGTTCGAGGTGGTCGCGTCGACCGGCAAGCCTGCGGCCGCGGATCTGCTGACCTCGCTCGGCGCGGCGTCCGTGATCGGTCGGCTGCCCGAGGACCCGGACGCGAAGCCCCGCCCGCTCGGCAGGGCGGAGTGGGCGGCGGCGGTCGATTGTGTCGGCGGCAAGACGCTGGCCCACGTGCTCAGCACCATCAGGTACGGCGGCGCGGTCGCGGCGAGCGGGCTGACGGGCGGATCGTCGCTGCCGACCACGGTGCTCCCGTTCATCCTGCGCGGCGTCGCCCTGCTGGGCGTCGACTCCGTGCAGCTGCCGATCGACAAGAGGCGCGCGCTGTGGGCGCGGCTCGCGGGCGATCTGCGGCCGCGGCACCTGTCCTCGATCGCGCACGAGGTGCCGATCCGGGACATCGCCCCGGTGCTGGACCGGGTGCGGTCCGGGACCTACACCGGCCGCGCCGTGGTCCGGGTCGACGGCGGGTTCTGACGCCCGGGCTGATCAATCGAACGGGCTGATCGAGTGAACGCTCCCGTCCACTCGATCAGCCGAACACTGGAATCAGCTACCGAAAGGCAGTGTGCCCGGGGCGATCTGGTAGCCACTGCTGCCGGCGGAGCTTCCGCCGACGGCGCCAAGGAACCCGTTGATCACGTTGGTCAGCATGCTTGAACTTCTCCTCGAGAACAGTCCGATGAGGATCACGGGGCCCGCGATCCGCAGCTACGGTAACGATTGATGCGGACCGTGTCGACCACTCTGGCCGAACCGATACCGGACGTGACAGTGTGGGGCCGTGATCGACGAACCCGAATCCCGGCAGGCCGACATCGACGCGGTGACCGCGTTTCGCGAGCAGTGGAACCTGCCCGGAATCATCGACGTGCACACGCATTTCATGCCCAAGAGCGTGATGGACAAGGTCTGGACGTACTTCGACTCCGTCGGACCACTGACCGGGATGACCTGGCCGATCGCCTACCGGCTCGAGGAGGACGTCCGACTCGACCGGCTGCGCTCCTACGGGGTCAAGGCGTTCACCTCGATGATCTATCCGCACAAACCGAACATGGCGGCCTGGCTCAACCAGTGGGCGGTCGAGTTCGCCGCCCGCAACCCCGACTGCCTGCACACCTCGACCTTCTATCCCGAGCCCGGCGCGCTCGAGTACGTCACCGACGCACTCGACGCAGGCACCCGGGTATTCAAGTCGCACATCCAGGTTGGCGACTACGCCCCGAACGATCCGCTTCTCGACGGCGTCTGGGGAGCCCTCGAGGACGCCGGCACCCCGATCGTCATCCACTGCGGGTCCGGGCCCGCCCCCGGGCGCTTCACCGGACCGGGACCGATCGCGGAACTGTTGGCCCGATACCCCCGGCTTCGGCTGATCATCGCGCACATGGGTATGCCCGAGTACGCGGACTTCCTCGCGATCGCCGAACGCCATGATCGGGTGCTTCTCGACACCACGATGGCCTTCACCGACTTCATCAGCGAGGCCGCGCCGCTGCTCCCGTCCGACCTGCCGCGCCTACTCGACCTCCAGGACCGGATCCTGTTCGGCAGCGACTTCCCGAACATCCCCTACCAGTACGCCCATGCGCTGGAGGCGGTCTCCCGACTCGACCTGGGCGAGGACTGGGTCCGCGCGGTGTGCCACGGCAACGGCACGCGCCTGTTCGACCTCTGATCAGAACAGGGTGAGGGAATCGTCCGGTTCGGGGACGACCTCGAACAGTGTCGGCTCCATCTCCGTCGGGACGACGGCGTTGGCCGCGACCGACTTGGCCCGCGAGACCTTCTTCGCCGGGGACAGCGGCGCGGAGTGCGTCGCGGCGTTGGCCCGCGGGGCGGGCGCGGGCGCGGCAGCGGAGGCGACGGCGCGAGCGGCCTCGCCCGCCAGCTTGTCCGCCTCCTCGTTGTAGTGATTGCCGACGTGGCCGCGCACCCAACGGAAGCGCACCGGACCGGTGCGCTCGGCGATCGCCTCGTCGATCGAGCGCACCAGGTCCAGGTTCTTCACCGGTTCGCCCGAGGCCGTACGCCAGCCCTTGCGCTTCCAGCCGGACACCCACTCGGAGGCGCACTTGATGGCGTACTGCGAATCGGACTCGATCAACATCGGCTCGTCACCCGGGTGCGCCCTGATGGCCTCCAAAAGTGCACGCAGCTCGGCTATTTGGTTGGTGCCCGACCGTTCACCGCCGGAGCGGCTCGGCCCCATGTGGTTGACCCACGCCCAGCCGATCGCGCCGCCGGGGTTGCGAAGGCAGGAGCCGTCCGTGCTGACGATGATCACGACCGACACCTTACGGTGGCCCCCCGACATTGCGAAGGGCCCGCGCCGAGCCCGAAAGCGGACAGCCCGGCCCGGCGCCGGCTACGCCCCTGTGAACCGCGGCGGCCTGCGCTCGAGCATCGCCGCCACCGCCTCCTGGTGGTCCTGCGTGTGGTGCGCCAGCGCCTGCATCGCGGCCGACAGCTCGAGCAGGCTCTCCAGGCTCTGATGCTGTCCCTCACGGAGCAGCTTCTTGGTCATCCGCAGGGCCTGCGGCGGGTTGGCGGCGACCCGTTCGGCCAGCGCACGGGCGGTGGGCAGCAGCTGATCGGGCTCCACCACCCGGGAGACCAGGCCCCACTCGAGCGCGGTCGCGGCGTCGATCGCATCGCCGGTGAAGGCCATCTCGGCGGCCCGCGCCGCACCGACCGCGCGGGGCAGGAACCAGGCGCCGCCGTCGCCGGGGATGATGCCCAGCTTGACGAAGCTCTCCGCAAAGGTGGCGGTGGTCGCCGCGATCCGCATGTCGCACATGAGCGCAAGGTCACACCCCGCGCCGATGGCCGGTCCGTTCACCGCGGCGATCACCGGGACCTCGCAGTGGTAGAGCGCCCGCGGGATCCGCTGGATGCCGTGCCGGTAGCCGCCGCGGAGCTCGGCGGGCGAACCGCCGAACATGCCCTCCTGGTCGCGCATGTGCTTGACGTTGCCGCCCGAGGAGAACGACGGTCCGGCAGCGGTCAACACCGCCGCACGCACCGTCACGTCCCGGTTGACGTCCGCGATCGCGGCCTCGAACGCCTCGATCACGTCGGGCTCGGAGATGACGTTGCGGGTCTCCGGACGATTCAGCGTCCAGGTGACGACGTCCCCGTCGCGCTCCACCACGATTGCCTCGGTCACTGCGCTCTCCCTTCGGTCGCGCCAAGGCTATGCGCTCCGCGCCTGTGCGCGATTTTCACCCCAATCGGGGTACCGATCACGCACGGGCGGCGAAGCCGCGATAGCCGTGCGCGTCCGCGACCGCGGTCGAGAGCACGGCGCCGTCGTGGGTGCTGAGGCCGGCGGCCAGCGCCCGGTCCGCTGCGGTGGCACGTCGCCAGCCCAGGTCGGCGATCTCGATGACGTACGGGAGGGTGGCGTTGGTCAGGCCGAAGGTGGACGTGCGGGGCACCGCGCCCGGCATGTTCGCCACGCAGTAGAAGACCGAGTCGTGCACCCGGTAGGTGGGCTCGGTGTGCGTGGTCGGATGCGACCCCTCGAAGCAGCCGCCCTGGTCGATCGCGATGTCGACCAGCACCGACCCCGGCCGCATCCGGGAGACCAGCTCGTTCGAGACCAGCTGCGGCGCCCTGGCCCCCGGGACCAGCACCGCACCGATGACCAGGTCCGCCCCCAGAACCGCCTGCTCCACCTCGAACCCGTTGGACACGACGGTCCGCAGCCGGCCGCGGTATCGGTCGTCGAGCTCGCGCAGGCGTGCGACGTTCAGGTCCAGGACCGTGACGTCGGCGCGCATGCCGACCGCCATCGCCGCCGCGTTCTGGCCGGCCACCCCGCCGCCGAGGATCACCACATTGGCCGGGCGCACCCCCGGCACGCCGCCCATCAGGACACCGCGGCCGCCTGCGCTGGCCATCAGGTGGTAGGCGCCTGCCTGCGGCGCGAGCCTGCCGGCGACCTCGCTCATCGGCGCGAGCAGCGGCAGGGAGCCGTCGGCGGCCTGCACCGTCTCGTAGGCGATCGCGGTCGTCCTCGCCGCGATCAGCGCGTCCGTGCACTCCCTCGAGGCCGCCAGGTGCAGGTAGGTGAACAGCACCAGGTCGCCGCGCAAGCGCGAATACTCCTCCGCGATAGGCTCTTTCACCTTCAGCAGCAGCTCGGCCTCCCCCCACACGTCGGACGGCTCGGCGAGGATCCGGGCACCTGCGGCCCGATAGTCCGCATCGGCGAACGACGACCCGGCGCCTGCCTGGGTCTCGACGACCACCTGGTGGCCGCGGCCGACGAGCTCGCGGACACCCGCGGGGGTCATGGCGACCCGGTACTCGTGATTCTTGATCTCGCGCGGGACACCGATCCTCATGACGGCTCCTCGGGTTGCGGAGGTGAACGGTGAAGCTGCGCCCAGTATGAATTTTCGGCGAATCGATACCTAGATATGCGCCGAAGATTCTCTAGAATCGCTCTATGGGTACCGGATCTTCGGATTCGAGGCCGTCGAGGACCGTCCGTCCGAACGATGTTCGGGGGGTCGGACTCGACGAGATCGACCATGTCCTACTCGCCCAGCTCACCCGCGACGCCCGCACCCCGAACAACGCGCTCGCCGCGATGGCGGGCATCGCGCCGTCCACCTGCCTTGCCCGGGTGCGCTCGCTGATCGAACGGGGCGTGATCCGGGGGTTCCACGCCGACATCGACCCGGCGGCGCTCGGCCGGGACCTCGAGGCGATGATCTCGGTCCGACTGCGCGCCGACGCGCGCCCGCACATGGCCAGGTTCGCGGATCGGATGTCCGCCGCCCCCGAGGTGCTCGACGTCTACTTCATCGCGGGCGCCGACGACTACCTGCTGCACGTCGCCATGCGCGACACCGGAGCCCTGCGCGACTTCGTGCTCGACCACCTGTCCGCGCGGCCCGAGGTCGCAGCGACCGAGACGATCCTCGTGTTCGAGCACATCCGGCCCAGGTCGGGTCGCTGAGACAGCGACCCGACCGGCCTCACGGCAAAAGCCTGTCCAGCAATGGGTTCGAGAACACCCGGTGCGGGTCGTGGGCGTTGAAGGCGGCCCGGGCAGAGTCCCAGTTGTCCCCCGCCGGGACGCCCGCGCGGAAGGTCGCCGGGATCGCGGTCTCGATCGTCTCGCCGTCTGCGAATGCCGACTCGCCGGTGTACGCCCAGCCCTTGGCCCATTCCGGCCGGAAGGTGGCGTAGTCGCCGCTGTAGTTCTGCCGCATGAACCGCTCCATCTCACGGAAGTAGGCGGCCTGACCCGGGGTGCCGGGCACCCCAACCACGTTCATCCAGATCGCGGTGTCCCACTCGGGATGGTCCGGACGCGGCCGCAGCGCCGAAATAGTTGGCGGCCCAGAGGTTTCCACGGTCATCTCGGACGGGTCGTCGAGCCCGCACAGCCGCACCTCGAACGGTCCGTTGATCGGGTACTGACCCCTCCACTGGTAATGCCGCTGGCGCTCGTGGTGCCAGGTGGTGAATTCGTTGATGACCCGGGCGATGTTCGCGCGCTTGGTGATCACCACGCCGCCACCCGCGGTCATCCGCAGGGTGGTCGCCTTCAGGTAGAACTGGACGTCCTTGGACCAGCCCCACAGGTCGGCGCCGTTGGTGGCGGCCAGACCGGCCTTGAAGGTGGCCAACTGGGTCTGGCCGAACAGCGGGGTCACCACGCCGGAGCCGTCGACGATCTGTCCGAGCAGGTCGGTGACCGGCTTCGGGATCGAGTCGGAGTACGGGTAGTTGTAGGGCCCTGTCACCTCCCGTGACTGCGGCGGCTTGGTGGGGGTCGGGGTCCACACCTTGAGGTACGGCGTGTCGGTGAAGGGGAACCAGATGGCCTCGACCCGGCCGGAGCGGGCCACGTAGCTTTCGAATGTGCGGCCGGGTGAGCCCGCGGGGGCGAACAGTTCGCGCCACGGGATGTTGGTGGAGCTCTCGCAGCGCAGCCGGTAGTTGGCGCCTGCCTGCAGCGTCACCGAGGTGATGAAGGCGCGTCCGAGGTGGGTGAGCAGCGGACGGATCTCCGCGTCGGCGCGGGTGAACTCGCGCAGCGCGTACGCGCCGGCCGCCTGGTCCCAGACCACCGCCGTCATCGCGGTGATCAGGTTGCTCAGGGATCCGAACGACGCTCCGGGGAGGACTTTTTCGCCGTCGGCGGGCAGTGTCGCACCGTGCGCGTTGATCGCCAGCACGCCTGCGATGGAGAGCTCGCCGATCGCGGGGGAGTTGGCCCAGCCCAGCCCATGGTCCTGCAGCTCGCTCAGCACATCTATCAGCAGCGCGCCGGCGTCGGCGGTGACGGTGGACCGACCCGGCTCCGCGGACTTGTGCACCGTGACCGCGTTGAGCCTGGTGAGGGTGTCCACCAGGATCAGCCGTTCGACGTTCTGGCCGGGGACCAGGGTCAGCGGGCTCCAGCCGTGCATGGTTCCGCGTGGCCGCAGGCGGTAGCCGTTCGCGTGCGCCCAGTTCGCCAGCCGCACCACGTCCTGCGCGTCGCGGGGCGTGCACGTCCAGACCTGGTCGAAGACGATCTCCTGCACCCAGTTCTCGTAGCCCTGCTGGGAAAGCGGGATGCCGTCGGGGAACGCGGGCGGGGCGGGCAGGGTTGCCCTGGCGTCACCGAACGGGATCGCCTGCGCGGGCGTCCAACCGAGCCCGGTGAGGGCGGCGGCCCCCGCGGCCGCGGTCAGGAAGCTTCTGCGAGAGAAGCCTGAGTGCTGGTCCGAGCGCCCTGCGGCCATCGATGGTGTCCCTCTCTCAGTGGTGGCACAACGGACGTGCCGGAGCGAGGACAAAAATAGAACATGTTCCCGTCTCCGTGTCGGGAAACGCGTATCTGGGTCCAGGGAATCCGGGTTACCCGATGCCGCCCCGTGGTCTACTTGAGCCCGTTGGAGACCTGCGGTAACGGGCATTTCCGAGGAGAACCGATGGCAGAACTCGACGTCAGCGACGAGCCTTCGACGGTGGCACCCCGCAAGCCCCTGCGCGGCTGGCCGGTCTTCACCATCATCGCGATCGCGCTGATCGCCTTCCTGGCAGGCGGCGTCGGCGGCTCGTTCCAGAGCAAGCTCGCCGAGGTCCAGAAGAATGACAACGCCAGCTATCTGTCCGCCTCCGCCGAATCCACCATCGTGGCCAACGAATCCGCGAAGTTCGTCACGGTGGAGACCATCCCGGGATTCGTCGTCTTCCATCGCGACGGCCCGCTCACCGATCAGGACAGGGAATCGATCGCCCGCGCCGCGACGGCGGTGGCGCAGGTCCCCGGCGTCGACAGGGCCGGGATGGCCCCGGTGCAGTACTCCGAGGACGGCACCACCGCCTCCCTGTTCGTGCCGTTGGTGGCCAAGACCGACGGCGCACAGGTCCAGGGGGACGTCCTCGCCGAGACCGAGCAGCACGTGATGGACGCGGCCAAGTCCGCCGCCGCCACCGAACTCGAGGTGCTGCCCGCGGGACCCGGCGGGCTGCTCGTCGCGTTCATCGATGCCTTCGCCGGCCTCGACGGCACACTCCTCGTCGCGGCCCTGCTGGTGGTGATCCTGATCCTGCTGGTCGTCTACCGCTCCCCCGTCCTCTGGGTCTTCCCGCTGCTGTCCGCGATGCTCGCGCTCGGGCTGTCCTCGATGGTGATCTATTTCCTTGCCAAGCAGGACATCCTGACGCTCACCGGCCAGAGTCAGGGCATCCTGATGGTTCTCGTGCTCGGCGCGGGCACCGACTACGCCCTCCTGCTGATCGCGCGGTACCGGGAGGAACTGCACGCCTACCCGAACCGCTTCGACGCGATGATCCGGGCCTGGCGCGAATCCGCCCCGGCGATCACCGCCTCCGCCGTCACCGTGATCCTCGGGCTGCTGTGCCTGACCTTCTCCGAGCTGAACTCGAACAAGAGCCTCGGTCCGGTCACCGCGATCGGCATCGGCTGCACCTACCTGGTGATGATGACCTTCCTGCCGGTCGCGCTCGCCGCCGCGGGCCGATGGGTGTTCTGGCCGCGCGTCCCGCAGGTCGACCACGCCGCCGACCTCGCGTCGCACGGCATGTGGGGCAGGATCGCCACCGCCGTCGGCAACCGGGCCCGGCCCGCCTGGATCGGCACGACGGTGCTGCTGATCGCGCTGTGCGCCATCGGGATCGGCAGCCTGCAGACGGACGGGCTCACCGCCACCGAGAACTTCACCAACAACCCCGACGCCGCGCAGGGCCAGGCGATCTACGACGCCAAGTTCCCGCAGGGCACCGGCGCGCCAGCCGTCATCATGACCAACGCCGACGCCGCCGACCAGGTGATCGCCGCCGCAACCGGCGTCGACGGGGTGTCGACGGCGCCCGGATCGGTGTGCCTGCAGATCGACTACGCCAAGCTGGCGGGGCTGAACCTGGGCGGCGGCGCCCCCGCGGGCGCCCCGACTGGCTGCCCACCGCCGCAGCTGACCGTGCAGCCGATCGACGGCCGCACCGTCGTCACCGCCACCCTCGCCGACTCCTACGACTCGCCGGAGGCGCTGGAGACCATCGAGAGGCTGCGCACCGCGGTGCACGCCGTTCCCGGCGGCGACGCCCTGGTGGGCGGGAACTCCGCGGCCACCCTCGACGTGCAGACCGCCTCGGTGCAC
This sequence comes from Rhodococcus sp. NPDC059179, assembly GCF_042754885.1. Classification (NCBI taxonomy): domain Bacteria; kingdom Bacillati; phylum Actinomycetota; class Actinomycetes; order Mycobacteriales; family Nocardiaceae; genus Rhodococcus; species Rhodococcus sp. NPDC059179. Next base: position 338,090 of record NZ_JBHZBV010000001.1, read on the forward strand.
GACCGGAACCTGATCATCCCGATCGTGCTGGTGGTGATCTTCCTGGTGCTCGCGATCCTGCTCCGGGCGCTGCTCGCCCCGCTGATCCTGATCGGGACCGTGGTGCTCTCGTTCGCCGCCACCCTCGGCGTCTGCGGATTCTTCTTCACCCACGTGTTCCATTTCGCGGGCGCCGACCAGGCCTTCCCGCTCTTCGCCTTCGTGTTCCTGGTCGCGCTCGGCATCGACTACAACATCTTCCTGATGACCCGGGTGCGCGAGGAGTCGCTCGCGCACGGCACCCGGTCCGGCGTGCTGCGCGGGCTGGCCGTCACCGGCGGCGTGATCACCTCTGCGGGTGTGGTTCTCGCCGCGACGTTCGCGGTGCTGGGCGTGCTGCCCCTGGTGTTCCTCGCGGAGATCGGGTTCGCGGTGGCGTTCGGCGTGCTGCTCGACACCATCATCGTGCGCAGTGTGCTGGTGCCCGCCCTGTCGTACGACATCGGTAAACGGATCTGGTGGCCGTCGGCGCTGGCGAAGGCCGGGGACTGAACCCCCGAGCGCGGCGCACCCCGATGACCGGGCGTGTCGCGTCGTTCGAATAGTGCTCCGTGGGAACAGTTTCCCGGAAGGTCCCCACAATCCAGCTGTCCTGCGGCAGACTGATCCCCGATCGCCACCTCCTGCGGGGGAGGAGCCGTCCGCTCGAAAAGGAGTGCCATGTCGTTTCGTTCACGGTCACAGCTCTCTCGCCGGTTCCTCGCCGCCGCCGTCCTCGCCGCGGCCGCAGCCGGCGCGGCGCTGCCCGCGACGGCGAACGCCGACGTGACACCGACCACGCTCGTGAACGGCGTTCTCTCGACCGTCGGCGGCTGCCAGACACCCTCCCGCGACGCGATCCTCGCCTGCACCCGATTCGAGACCCTGACCACCCAGTTCCCGGTGGTCCTCGACCTGAATCCGTTCGGCACCAACATCGTGGCGCTGGGCGCGGGTCTGTACCCGAACGGCACGATGCGGCCGGTGCTCGAGTCCCGGATGCGGGCGACCCTGCAGGTCGCCCACCGGTACCCGCTGTCCCCGATCATCGTCAGCGGCGGCGTGCCGCAGAACGGGATCACCGAGTCCCGGGCGATGCGCGACTGGCTGATCGCCCACGGCATCCCCGCGTTCCGGATCACCGAGGAGTTCACCTCGCGTTCCACGGTCGAGAACGCGCGGAACACCAACTGGCTCCTGGCCCAGCGGGGCGCCACCAGCGCCGTCGTGGTCACCTCGCCGGACCACCTGCAGCGCGCGATGGTCGACTTCCGCGTCGCCGTCGGCGGCCGCATCCCCATCGCGGGCGTCGTCGCACCCCAGTAGGGCTGCGACGAGTTTCAAGATTTCCGCACCGCACCATCGGCGAGGTGGGAATCTGAGCTGATGATCGCAATCGTCGGTGGCGGACTGGGTGATCGGTGATGGCGCGGCCGGTACGGGTGGTAGTGCTGGGGGCCGGCTCCTGGGGGACCACGGTGGCCGGCCTCGCCGCGCGCAACACCCCGACGCTGCTGTGGGCCCGGGACCCGGATACGGCCGACGAGGTCAACTCCGAGCACCGTAACTCCCGCTACCTCGGCGACCGCGCCCTGCCGCCGGACCTTCGCGCGACCTCCGATCTCGCCGAGGCCGCCAACGAGGCCGACGTCCTGGTAGTCGGGGTGCCCTCGCACGCGGTTCGCTCCACGTTGAGCGAGATCTCCAACGGGGTCCGCGCATGGGTGCCGGTGTTGTCCCTGGCAAAGGGCCTCGAGCCCGGCACCAGGCAGCGTCCCACCGAGGTGATCGCCGAATGCCTGCCGGGCCACCCGGTCGGGCTGCTCGCCGGACCGAACATTGCCAGGGAGATCGTCGACGGCCTGGCCGCCGCGTCGGTGGTGGCCACCCAGGACGACCGGGTGGCGACGGCGCTGCAGCCGCTGTTCGCCTCCCCGGTGTTCCGCGTCTACCGCAACACCGACGTGCTCGGCTGTGAGCTCGGCGGCATCCTCAAGAACATCGTCGCGATCGCCGCGGGCATGGCCGACGGCCTCGGCGTCGGCGACAACACCCGGGCGATGGTGCTCGCCCGGGGGCTGGCCGAGATGACCCGGCTCGGCGAGGCGATGGGGGCCAACCCGCGAACCTTCGCCGGGCTCACCGGCGTCGGCGACCTGATCGCGACGTGCATCAGCCCGGCCTCCCGCAATCGCCGGGTCGGCGAGGCGCTCGCGCGCGGGCTCACGGTCGAGCAGGCCGTCGCCGAGCTGGGTCAGGTGGCCGAGGGCGTCAAGACAGCGCCGACGGTGATGGAGCTGGCCCGCGACTTCGACGTCGAGATGCCGATCGCCGCGGAGGTGGAGGCGGTGGTCGCCGGGCGGCGCACCGCCGAGGACGCCTACCGCGGGCTGCGGCGGGTCGCCCCCGGCGGCGAGGAGGACATGGCCTGAGCGCCGGAGGCCGCCCGGGGGAGAATCCCGAACGGCCCCACAGAGGCTCGAGCGTCGTCAGCTGCCGACGAAGGACGAGCCGCCCGAGCTGAGGATCCGGAACTTCACACCCATCTCGGGCCACTCACGCGGCGCCTGCCCACTGACCTCGATCGCGGCGCCGCTGTCGAAGGTGTCGGTGTCGAAGGTGATATCGGGACGCACCTGGTACGTGACCTCGAAGCTGACGGTCTTGTTGTCGTTCACCGAGACCACCCAGCCGACATCGTTGGCCGCGATGAGTCGGCCGCCGGACTCCGTTGGGACAACACCCTCCGTCTTGACCTGGCCGTCCACCCAGGAGGTTACCTTCGCACTCCCCTCGACATAGCGCAGGGAGGGCGGGGCGATGTCGACGATCTTGGTGATGATCCGGTCCGGCGCGCCGGTGGCGGCGATGGTCGTCCGGTAGGTGACCGTGCCAGTGGGGGCGATCGTGTTGTTGCCGACGATGACCTTGGTGATCGCGAGATTGTCGGCGGTCACGGTGGCCGATGCGGGCAACTCCTGGCCATTCGCACTGGATCCGAAATCAAGCCCGGCCGGTCCGCCTGCTGAGGAACCGAAGTCGAGCGGTCCAGCGGACGCGGCACTGGCACCCAGGGCGAGGCCGCCGCCTGCGGCGAGCAGGGTCGCGGCGGCGAGGGTGGATGCGACACGGCGCATCATGGGATGTGACATGCATGTTCTCCGATCGATAGGTGTGTGCACGCGCCCCCCGAACGTGCGTCGCGCCATCGTATGGACGGGCGTTCAGGCCCGGATGTGAATTCGGATATTCCTGCCGCACTTGATGAATCGTTAGGCAAAGCAAGGGCGCGTCGGGGTCCGAGTCACATCCCCGCGGAGCCGGTGGCCGCGCCCCGGTTGCGCGATCGAGGTTTCGCCACTACATTCGACGCCCATGAAGCGCATGCAGCTCGTATTCCGCCCGTAGCGGGGTCTGATTCGGACCGACCCCTCGCTGCGGGTCGTCGAGCTCTCTGTTGGTCCTTCCTTTGATTCAGGAAGACCGCTTCAATGAACCCTCTCCAGGCATTCGCCTCGCACACCGCCACCACGCCGTCCGACCCCTTCGCGCTGCGCTTCGGCACCCCGCTCCCCCGCGCGCTGCGCACCGAGGCCGCGGGCATGAACTGGCGCACCTTCCTCGCCACCTACTCGCCGCCGCGCGGCCCGATCCGATTCGGCCGCTGGTCCGCGCACGCCCTCGGCGCCGGCCGCTCCGAGTTCCGGGCCACCCTCGCCCTCGGTGACACCATTCACCAGGCCAAGGCCACGGCGGCCGGCCCCATCGCCGCACTCACCTCGATGCTCTACGACGCAGGCGTGCAACTGGAGATCCTGTCCTTCCACCAGCAGGACGCGGGCGGCCGCACCGCGACGTTCCTGCTGTGCGAGCACGACGGGCGCAGGCACTGGTCGGTCGGCCTCGCGGACACCGCGACCGAATCGTCGATCGAGGCGATGATCGCGGGCGCGAACATCCTGCACGGCTGAGCCGCCTCGACCGGGTCGACGGCGAGGCTCAGGGCATCTCGACGGTCTCCGCGCGGGCGATCTCACCGATCGCCCGCCGGATGTAGCCCGAGCCCGCCGCGTCCGCGGTCGCGAGCAGGTCGGCGATGATCAGGGCCGCGTACCGGGGCAGGTCGGCCCGCGCGAGGGGGCGCGGATCCTCGTCGGGATCGGTCAGGCCGAGCGCGCCGGTCAGCACCACCACGAGCATCGACACGTCCAGGTCCGGCACCCACACCGCGGCGGACCGCGCACAGCGTGCGAGCACGGCCTGTACGTCGTCGCCAGTCAGCCCGTCGGGGTGCAGCTCCTCGAGCAGCTCACGCACGATCGATGCGTGCACCACGGTGACCTGCTCCTGGTCGAGGGCGGCGAGCCGGGCGGCCGCCTCCGCGTAGGACTCCGGCTCGGCGGCGCGTGCCGCGGCGACGGCGGCGTCGGTCGCGTCGGCGATCTCACGGGCGGCGGACGGCCATTCGGTGGGCCACATCGGGTGGTACTGCTCCTTGGATCCTTGGGTTCAGTTCAGCTCGGCGCGCATGAGGAAGACGTTGTAGTCGGACCACGTCGAGATGGTGAAGTAGAGGTCCTCACCGGTCGACCAGGGGTGGATGAAGCCACCGTACAGCTCGGGATACTCGGTGACGCTGACCAGCGGCGCCGGTTCCGACCACGCCCCCTGCGGCGAGTCCGATTCACGCAGCACGATCGCGGTCCTGGCGGTATCCAGGTAGACCATCTGCCACACCCGCCTGGCCTCGTCGTACCGGACGGACACCTCGGCGACCGGGCCACCGACGACCGGGGCCGCGGCCGCCTGCCCACCGACCGGGGTCCACACCCCGTTCTGCCAGTACTGGTAGGCGGACTTGTTGAGCACGTCCCCGATCGGGACCCGCGCCAGGCCCAGGTCCCCGAGCCGGGTATTGGGGGTGCCGAACATGTAGACGTGCTCGCCCTGCGGGACCATGGCGCTCACCTGGAAGTTGGACAGCCCGAAAATGTTGTCCCACACGGCATACGGATCCTTCACCCAGGTCTGACCGTGATCGTCGGAATAGGCGATGCCGCCGTGATTGGTGAACCAGGTGCCGGGGATGCTGTTCCACGTGCGGATCGACATGTAGCTCATGTACTGCCGATCACCGATCGCGAAACCCGAGGTGGGGATGGTGGTGATCTCCACGTTGTCCAGTTTCCTGCTGCCGAGCAGCTCCGCCGCGTGACACCGCCCGTCCTGCACCATGGAGTCGAAACTCATACCGTCCGAGAGGTTTTCGTCGGTACTGAAGGCCAGGACGTTGCTCCGCCAGTCGTCGCCCTGACCCCCCGGCGGATGGAAGCCCCGGCCGATCGTGTCACCGAATGCCACCGCGACCTCGCCGGGCGCGCTCTCCCACATGATGCCCAGATCGGTGCCGTTCACCTGCCAGCGCTTGTCGGTGCGGTTGATCGAGCCGGCCCCCGTCTCCTTTGCGACCCGGGTGACCGCACCGACCCGAGGTGTGGCGCGGGCGGCCGAATGCCCGGCCGCCTCCGTCGGCGGGAACACCGGGTCTGGGGCGGCCGCCTGCTGCCCGGGATCCGGCCCGGGCACCGGGATCCCCAGGTGGAACGGCTGGAACTTGAGACCGATCTCGGGGATCCGGAGAGCCTTCAACAGGGTGTCCGGCCCGGCAGGACCCTCGTCGGTCAGCTCCGGGCAGGGGTCGGCGCAGGTGTCCGGCGGCAGCACCTGCGCCGGGATCCGGGTCGGGGTGGTGGTCGGCGCCGGGAACGGCACCGCGGTCACCATCGGGACCGGGATCGGGATCTCGAGTTTCTCCGGCAGCAACGGCGCCGTGGTGGTCACCAGGTCGGTGGCGCACAATCCGCTCCCCTGCGCACCGGGTCGTCCCGAATTCGGTGGGGCGGCTGCGGCATCCGGATTGTCCGCGTAGACCACAGCGCAGGAACCGATCACCACGGCCGCGACTGCGACGGCAAGCCTGCGCGTCAATGGCACCTCCGCGTCGAGCTCTACTGGGGGCCCGCAGACCCGCCACCGGGCTTACCACGTTGCTGTTGGAATCTAGCATCGACGTGGGGCAATCCCCCGCCTCCCGGGCCTGGTGTCGACGGAACCCGCCGCCACCCCTACGCTGGCTGGACCCGAATCGAGGTGAACGGTGTCACAGTCCAACCATCCGCATCCCGTCGGTCCGTACGCGTCGGGACCGCCCGTGGCCGCCCTGTCGGTCCACATGCCAGAACTCGACCGGTTCGGCCTGGCCCAGATCTGGCGGGCCCTGGTGGTCGGGGTGGTCATCCTCGCCTGCGCGGGGTACGCGGTGGTCACCAAGCCGTTCCTGCGGCGCGGCGAGACCTGGGCGGACGCCGCCTCGGAGGGCGTGGTCAATGCCTTCGAGGTGCTCGGACCGACCTTCGTCAAGCTCGGGCAGCTGATGGCGTCATCCTCCGGCGTGTTCCCGGCCCCGCTCGCCAACGCCTGCCTACGCTGTCTCGACGACGTGCCGCCGGTGTCCGCGCAGAAGGCCAGGGGGGTCATCGAGGGTGACCTGGGCGGGCCCGTCGACGAGATCTTCGCGAGCTTCGACGACGTGCCCCTGGCGGCGGCCTCCGTCGCTCAGGTTCACGCCTGCGTGCTCCGCGACGGCAGGCAGGCCGTGATCAAGGTGCAGCGACCGGGCATCTACCACCGGATGCTGGTCGACCTACGCACCGCGTACGGCGGCGCCAAGCTGCTCGAGCGGCTCTTCGAGTTCTTCCGGATCGCGAACGCGACGGCGATCATCCGGGATCTGCACGTCGCCACGATCACGGAGCTCAACAGCGCCGTCGAGGCCGACCGGCAGACCCGCTTCCGCGACTCGATCTGGGCGTTCCGCGACAACAAGGGCGTCACCGCGCCCGAGGTGTACTGGGACTACTGCGGCCCGCACGTGATCTGCATGGAGCGGCTGCACGGCGTGCCCCTTGACCGGTTCGTCCCCGACGAGGACCACGACACCACGATGCTGATCCGGCGCGGCGTCAAGGCGTGGATCGAATCGATCACCGTGCACGGCCCGTTCCACGGCGACGTGCACGCGGGGAACCTGTGGGCGCTCGACGACGGACGCATCGCCTTCCTCGACTTCGGCATCGTCGGTGAGCTACCCGAGGTGTGGCGGTCGATCCTGCGGGACATGTTCTACGCCAACCTCATCGACGGCGACTTCACCCGCGTGGCGCGCGGTATCCGTGATCTCGGCTACGCCGCGGAACTCGAGGCCGACGACTCCGAGGTCGGCATGCAGGTCGCCGCCGTCCTGGCGCCGGTGTTCGCCAACGACCTGGCGGAGCTGAACCTGGGCGCCCTCATCATGGGTCTGGTCCAGGTCGGCAAACAGTGGGGCGTCGCCAGCCCGGAGGAGCTGGTCCTGTTCGGCAAACAGCTCGGCTACTTCGAGCGGTACGCCACCCGCCTCGCCCCCGGATGGGTGCTCGGCCAGGACCCGTACCTGTTCAAGAACGTCTTTCCGGAGGCGGTGGCCCTGCGGGCGGCCACGCTCGGCGTCACGCTGCCCGAGGACTGAGCACGCGGCGGTCGCCACGCCCTAACCCCCGCCCAGCCGGCTCCGGAGCGCCATCGCGTCGAACGGGGCGCGGCCGAACTCGTCGTTGTCGAAATAGACGAACACGTCGAGTCCGTCCGCAGACCACCCGCCGATCCTGGTCGCCCACGCGTCGAGGGCACGGTCGCCGTAGCCGCTCGCATAGAGCTCGGTATCGCCGTGCAGCCGCACATACATGAAATCGCTTGTGCACCTGTCGAACATCGGATATCGGCCCGCCGTATCCGCGACGACGAGGGCCACGTCGTGCTGCTCGATCAGCGCCACCGCCGCCGGGTCGGCGAAGCTGGTGTGCCGCACCTCGAGGGCGTGCCGGACCGGGCGCGGCGCATCGGCGAAGGTGAGCGCACTGTCCGCGGGAACCTTGTCGTCGTGGTGTTCCGCGAGCGCGGCCGCCGCGGTGGTGGTACGCGGCAGAGCCGCCAGGAACTCGGCCACCCGGCTCGCGTCGAACGCCAGGGTGGGCGGCAGCTGCCACAGGATCGGGCCGAGCTTGGCGTGCAGCGCGAGCGGGCCGGACGCGAAGAAGTTGGCCAGCGCGGTGCCCACGTCGCGCAGCCGCTTCATATGGGTGATGTAGCGGCCACCCTTGACCGCGAACACGAAGTCGTCGGGGGTCTCATCCCGCCACCGGGCGAAGGAATCGGGGGTCTTGAGAGCGTAGAAGGATCCGTTGATCTCGATCGACGTCATCCGGGACGCTGCGTACTCCAACTCCCGCCGATGCACCAGGCCGGCCGGATAGAAATCGCCTCGCCAGCCGGGATACGCCCATCCGGAGATCCCGACACGGACTTCCGCCATGGACCGAGCGTAGATCCGCACCGCGGTTTCCCCGATAGCGCACCGATTCCCGGCCGGAGGGAGGACGATTGGTTGGACCCAGCAGTCGAGCCGAGGGACATGATCATGCCGAAGTACCTGTGGCAGGTCGGCTACACGCCCGATGGTGCCAATGGCCTACTCACCGAAGGCGGATCGGGACGCCGCGACGCGATAGTCCGCGCGGTCGAGAGCGTCGGCGGGACCGTGGAGAGCTGCCATTTCGCGTTCGGCGGCCACGACCTCTACGTCATCGGGGAGGTGCCCGACGAGGTCGCCGCGGCGTCCCTGAGCATCCACACCGCGGCGAGCGGCGCGGCCCGGACGGTGACCGTCGCACTGTTGACCCCCGAACAGATCGACCAGGCGGCGAAGCGGCCGGCGGACTACCGCCCACCCGGACGCTGACCGTCCGGACGACCTCCCGACCTCCCGACCTCCCGACTTCCCGACTTCCCGACCTCCCGACTTCCCCAATGTCACATTGGTTCACCTCAGGCGAACCAATGTGACATTGGGGAGGTCGGCGTCAGGTCACCGCGTCGAGCAGGACGCGGGCGGCATCCCGGGCCTGCCGGGCCGGCAGGGGCGAGCCGGCGATCGCGGCGGTCGCCATCGCCCCGTTCGCGAGGATCACGAACTGGTCGGCCAGCGGCGCAGGCAGATCCGCGTCGGAGACCAGCTCGCGCAGGGTCCCGAGCAGCGCCGCCTTGTTCGCCTTCGCGATGTCGGCGACGGCCTGGTTTCCGCCGCCCAGCTCACCGAATGTGTTGATGAACGTGCAGCCCCGAAAGTCGTCCTGCCGAAACCAGGCGTCCAGGTAGTCGAACACAGCAAGGACTCGATCACGGGGGTCGTCGATCGGCTCGAGGAACCGGGCCAGCTGCTCCCGCACCATGAGGTCGCGCCTGCGCAGCACCGCCTCGACCAGCCGGTCCTTGGCCGGATACAGCTTGTAGAGGCGCTTGAGCGAGACCCCGGACCGCTCGCGGATCGCGTCCATCCCGACGGCCTGCACGCCGCGCTCGTTGAACAGCGCCTCGGCCGCATCGAGCAGCTGGCTGTCTGCGGTATCTGGATCCATCTCTCACCTCGGTACTTGCGCGGAGAACCATCGTTCTCTACTGTACACGTCACGGCGGAGAACGATCGTTCTCCCAAGCGAGTCAGGAGTCACCGATGTCCAGTTTCGACACCCGCCACCGCACCGCGACCATCGATGGACTGGAGGTCTCCTACCGGGAGTCCGGCAGTCCGGACAGCCCGACCCTCGTTCTCCTGCACGGGTTTCCGAGCAGCTCACACATGTTTCGGAACCTGGTCGCCGAACTCGCGGACGAGTTCCACGTGGTCGCGCCCGATCACATCGGCTTCGGCCGCTCCGCCATGCCCGCGGTCGACGAGTTCGACTACAGCTTCGACCGCCTCGCCGAGATCACCGAAGGCCTCCTCGATCGCCTCGGCCTGGACCGCTTCGCCCTGTACATCCAGGACTACGGCGCCCCGATCGGGCTGCGGATCGCCGCCAAGCACCCGGAGCGCGTCACCGCACTGATCACCCAGAGCGGCAACGCCTACCGGGAGGGATTCACCGCGTTCTGGGACGTGCTGTTCGCGCATGCGCAGAACCGCGCGGAGCACGAGCCCGCGGTCCGCGAACTCCTCGAGCTCGACGCGACGCGATGGCAGTACACCCACGGCGTCCCCACCGACCGGCTCGACCGGATCGCGCCCGAGACCTGGCTGACGGACCAGGCGGGCCTGGACCGACCGGGCAACAAGGAGATTCAGCTTCAGTTGTTCTGGGACTACCAGTTCAACCTCGACGGATACCCCGCCTTCCAGGAGTACTTCCGGACCCACCGGCCGCCGACGCTGGTCGCCTGGGGCCGCGGCGACGAGATCTTCGGCCCCGCGGGCGCGGAGGCGTTCGCGACCGACCTTCCCGACGCGGAGATCCACCTGCTCGACGCCGGCCACTTCGCGCTGGAAACCCACGGGCAGGAGATCGCCGACCTGATCCGGGACTTCCTCCGCCGAAACCTCTGATCCCGCAACACTCTTCGAGAGGGAACAGCAATGTCCGCTATCACCACCGATTCCGTCGCCGCACCCTGGCGTTCCACCGCATTTCCCGCACTGACCGCCGGAGCGGCCGCGCTGATGATCGCCGCGGCACTGGGGGCCGCGCAGGAGGCGCTCGGGTGGACGGTGTTCGGGCTGCCATACCTGGCGTCCGCCGCCGTGATCGCGATGGCACCGACCGCGCCGCTGGCCAGACCGGGCGCCATCGTCCGCGCCTATCCGGCGGCCGCGGTGGCCGCGCTGCTCATCACCGCCGTGGCGGGCCCGTCACAGGCCGCCGCTGCCGTCTCGGTGGTGTCGGCCGTCGTCGTGATGGTCCTGTTGCGGGCGCCGCACGTACCGGCGGCGTTGTGCGCCGGCGTCATCGGGCTCACCGATCCGGGCTTCGGCTACCTGGTGGGTACGTTGGTGCCTGCCGTGGCGATCGTGATCGCGGTCGGGTCGGTGGCCGGGCGGATCGTGCCCGGCTTCGAGTACCCGCTGCGCGGGTGATACTGGTCGACACGCGACGGAGGTGGGGCCGATGAGCACGGTGCGCAGGATCGTGGACCTGTCACATCCGATCGACACCGGCATGCCGGTGTACCCGGGCGACCCGGTACCGAGGCTGACCCCGCACTGCACCGTGGCCCGCGACGGCTACAACGTCCTGCGCGTGGAGATGGGATCCCAGTCCGGCACCCACGTCGACGCGCCGGTGCACCTTCGGGACGGCGACACCCCGGTCGACCGGATGGACCTGTCGCTCTTCGTCGGCCGCGGCGTCGTCTTCGACCTGCGCGGACTGGCCCCTGGGCAGTCGATCACCGAGGCGATGATCGCCGGGCCCGCCGAATCGGTGCGGCCCGGCGACATCGCGCTGATCCACACCGGGTGGGCCCGGCACTACGGCACCGACGCCTACTACGACCACCCCTTCCTCAGCCCCGACGCCTGCGAGCTGCTGCTCGATCGCGGGGTGCGGGCGTTCTGCCTCGACGCGCCGAGCATCGACCCGTCCGGCGACGAGGACACGGACTATCCGGCGCACCACCTGGTCGCGAACGCGGGCGGCGTGATCGCCGAGAACCTCTGCAACCTCGAGCTCGTCGACTTCCCGGACCCGCTGATCAGCCTCCTGCCGCTGAAACTCGTGGGCGGCGACGGTGCGCCGGTGCGGGCGGTCGCGATGGAGCTCGACCGGCCCTGACCGTCACCGGCGCAGGCCGACCAGCCCGACCGCCGCCTCCTCGATCTGCTCCTCGGAGACGAGCACCAGGCGCGCGGCCTCGCCGAGCGGGACGAAGCTGTCCTCGCTCGTGACCCGCGCGATCCGGCCCTCGAAACCCGCATCGACGAGCGCCGCGATCACCCCCTCCGAGACGCCGCCCGACCGCCGCGTCTCGTCGACCACCAGGACCCGGCCGGTCGCGCCCGCCTCGCGGAGCAGGTCCGCCGCCGGCAGTGGCGCCAGCCAGCGCAGGTCGAACACCCGCGCGCCGATGCCCCGGGACCGCAGCCTCTCGACGACCCGCAGGCTCATCCGAAGCCCGTTGCCGAACGTCACGATGGTCAGGTCCGGTCCGTCACCGTAGGTGCGCCCGCTCCCGATCGGCACGTGCGTCGCCGCCCAGCTGTCGGCACCCGCGTACGGCGCCAACCAGCCCCCGTCTCCGGACTCATGCAGGTCCCGCTCGTGGTACAGCGCGATCGGTTCGAGGAAAACACACACCGCCCCTGCGGTTTTCGCGGCGGCGACGCAGGTCCGCAGCATCGCGGCGGCGTCGTCGGGCCGGGCAGGCGAGGCCACCACCAGGCCCGGGACGTCGCGCAGCACCGCGACCGAGTCGTCGTTGTGGAAGTGCCCGCCGAAACCCTTCTGGTAGCCGTAGCCGGCGACCCGCACCACCATCGGGTTGCGGTACCTGCCGGACGAGAAGAACCCCAATGTCGCAGCCTCGCCACGGATCTGGTCCTCCGCGTTGTGCAGGTAGGCGAGGTACTGGACTTCCGCGATGGGCAGCAGCCCGGAGACGGCGGCGCCGAGTGCCAGTCCCAGCACGGTCTGTTCGTCGAGCGGGGTGTCGAACACCCGGGCCTGCCCGGCCCGCGCCGCGAGCCCGCGGGTGACGCCGTAGACCCCGCCCTTACGCGCGACGTCCTCGCCGAAGACCAGCACCTCCGGGTAGGCCGCGAGGGCGTCGAGCAGGGCCCGTTTGATCGCCTGCGCCAGGGTGAGCGGCCCCGCGGCCTCCGGCAGTCCATTGTCGAAAAACGCTGCTCGACAGGGCAGATCGGCCGGCTGGCCCGCCGCGTCGGCCACCGACTCGGGGTTCGGTTCGCGCAGCGGCGTCATCACCGCGGCGGTCGTCGTCAGTCGGGGGAGCTCGGCCACCTCGCCTGCGAGGGCGAACACGACGTCCCGCTTGCGTTCGTACCGGGCGAGCACCTCGGCCGGGGTCAGGGCGCCCGACCCGACCAGCAGCCGGGCGGTGCCCAGCAGCGGGTCCCGGCGCTGCTCGGCGGCGATGACTCCGGGCGACCGGTAGGCCGATTCCACGTCCGAGCCCGCGTGCCCCATCAGCCGGACCGTGCGCAGGTGCAGGAACGCCGGTCGTCGGTGCGCGCGAACCCAATCCGAGGCGCGCGTCGCCGCGTCGAAGGCGTCGGCGAGGTCGCAGCCGTCCGCCGAGAGGTACTCCAGGCCCACCCGCCCCGAGTATGCGGCCTCGATCCAGCCGTCGGGGGTGGGCACGCTGACGCCGATGCCGTTGTCCTCGCAGACCAGCAGCAGCGGCAGCGGCAGTCCCTCGTACGCGCCAAGCGTCGCCGCGTTGATCGCCCCGACCGCCGTCGAGTGGTTCACGGAGGCATCGCCGAAGCTGCACACGGCAACCGCGTCCGCTGGCCAGGGCGTGTCGACGCCCAGCCTGCGGGTGCGGGCGATCGAGAACGCGACGCCGAGCGCGCGGGGCAGGTGCGAGGCGATGGTGGAGGTCTGCGGGATCACCGCGAGGTCGTGGCGACCGAACACCTTGTGCCGCCCGCCGGAGATCGGGTCGTCCGCGGCGGCGACCACCCCGAGCAGCACGTCGCGCAGCGGATCGCCGCCGCCGACCTGGCGCGCGCGTTCGAGGAAGAATCCGCCGGACCGGTAGTGCAGCAGCGCCGGATCGGTGGCACGCAGGGCTCCGGCCACCGCCGCGTTGCCCTCGTGGCCCGACGAGCCGATCGTGTAGAAACCGGCACCCCGCGCCCGCAGCCATCGCGCCGCGAGGTCGAGGTGACGGCTGCCGAGCTGGGCGTCGAAGAGCTCGAGGCAGCGGGCCACCGTGAGCGGCGAACCCTCACGAACGGGCTCCGTCGGGTCGGGCGGGCGCCGGGGGGTCGGGCTCGCCATCGCCGCGACGGCCTCGACGAACAGCTCGTCGATCGCTTCGGCCATATTGACAACTGTGCGCGTGTTTCACCCCGATTGGGGTGAAACACGCGCACGGGCGCCGGAGGCGCTACACGGCGGCCGGATCCATCCACATGACCTCCCAGACGTGCCCGTCCAGGTCGCGGAACGCGCGGCCGTACATGAAGCCCTGGTCCTGCGGCTCCATCCAGGCCGACCCGCCCGCACCGATGGCGGTGTCGACCAGTGAGTCGACCTCCTCGCGGCTGTCCGCGGAGATGCACAGCAGGGTCTCGCGGGCCTTCGAGGTGTCGCAGATGTCGTCGGAGATGAAGTCGCGGAAGCGCGCCTCCTCCAGCAGCATGACGGTGGTCAGGTCGTTGACCACCATCGACGCACAGTTCTCGTCGCTGAAGGTCTCATTGAACCCGAAACCGAGTCCGTCGAAGAACTTCCGGGTCGCCTTGATGTCCTTGACCGAAATGTTCACGAAAAGCATTCGGGACATTGTCTGCTCCTGTCGTCGGGTGTCGCGTGTCGTCGCGTCCTCGGCCTGTGAGGTCGTCGAAGAGGTAGACCATCGCCGATCGCCAAACTCATCGGTGCCCGACAACTATGTCCGATCGACGCGGTCGGGGCACGGCGGACGGCGGTTGGACTACCGTCGAACCCGGCGCTCATACAGCCATCAGTCCACAGCAGCCCGAAGGAGACAACGCCATGCCGCAGCAGGTTCGGGGAGTAATCGCCCGGTCGAAGGGAGCACCGGTCGAGATCGCGACGATCACGGTCCCCGACCCCGGCCCCGGCGAGGTCGTCGTCGCCGTTTCGACCTGCGGGGTGTGCCACACCGACCTGACCTACCGCGACGGTGGCATCAACGACGAGTACCCGTTCCTGCTTGGACACGAGGCGGCCGGGATCGTCGAGAGCGTCGGCGCGGGCGTCGATTCGGTCGCGGTCGGCGATTTCGTGGTGCTGAACTGGCGGGCCGTGTGCGGGCAGTGCCGGGCGTGTAAGCGCGGACGCCCGCAGTACTGCTTCGACACCTTCAACGCGACGCAGAAGATGACGCTCGAGGACGGCACCGAGCTGACGCCTGCGCTCGGCATCGGCGCGTTCGCGGACAAGACCCTGGTACACGCGGGACAGTGCACGAAGGTGGACCCGTCCGCGGACCCCGCGGTCGTCGGCCTGCTCGGCTGCGGCGTCATGGCAGGCATGGGCGCGGCGATGAACACCGGCAACGTGGGCCGCGGCGACTCCGTCGCGGTGATCGGCTGCGGCGGCGTCGGCGACGCGGCGATCATGGGCTCCCGGCTGGCAGGCGCGGGCACGATCATCGCGATCGACCGCGACCCCCGCAAGCTCGAGTGGGCCGTCGAGCTGGGCGCCACCCACACCGTCAACGCCGCCGAGGTCGACGACGTGGTCGAGGCCGTGCAGGAACTGACCGGCGGCTTCGGCGCCGACGTGGTGGTCGACGCGGTCGGGCGGCCGGAGACCTGGAAGCAGGCGTTCTACGCGCGCGATCTGGCCGGCACCGTGGTGCTGGTCGGGGTGCCGACCCCCGACATGACGCTGGAGATGCCGCTGGTGGACTTCTTCTCCCGCGGCGGATCGCTGAAGTCCTCCTGGTACGGCGACTGCCTGCCCGAACGCGACTTCCCGCTGCTCGTCGACCTGTACCAGCAGGGACGGCTGCCGCTGGAGAAGTTCGTCACCGAGCGGATCGCGCTGGATCAGGTGGAGCAGGCGTTCGAGTCCATGCACCGCGGCGAGGTGCTGCGTTCGGTGGTCGTGCTGTGAGCCTGCGGGTGGACCGGGTCGTCACCTCCGGCACCTTCAGCCTCGACGGCGGCACCTGGGACGTCGACAACAACATCTGGCTGATCGGCGACGACTCCGAGGTGGTGATCGTCGACGCCGCGCACACCGCACAGCCCATCATCGACGCGGTCGGCGGCCGGAAGGTCGTCGCGATCGTCTGCACGCACGGGCACAACGACCACGTGACCGTCGCACCGGAACTCTCGGAGCGGCTGGATGCGCCGATCCTGCTCAACCCGGCCGATGACGTGCTGTGGGAGATGACGCACCCCGGTGTCGCGCACGGCTCGCTGGAGGACGGTCAGCGGATCGCGGTGGCGGGCACCGACATCCAGGCGATCCACACCCCCGGCCACTCACCGGGCTCGACCTGCCTGTACCTGCCCGAGGCCGGCGAGCTGTTCAGCGGCGACACCCTGTTCTCCGGTGGACCAGGGGCGACGGGCCGCTCGTACTCCGACTTCCCGACGATCATCGGGTCGATCCGCGACGCGCTGTTCGCGTTGCCCGCGGAGACCCGGGTGAACACCGGGCACGGCGACGGCACCACGATCGGCACCGAGTCTCCGCACCTCGAGGAGTGGATCCGGGCGGGCTCGTAGTACCCGCGCACGGGCGCCCCGGTCGGGCCGGCACAGCTTCAGAGGCTGGCCGATCGGGGGCCCACTCATCATCGCCTTGGGCGCACTCACTCTGACCAGGGGGAGCCAGGCGCCCCACACCGCATAGTGCTCGCGCCACCAGCTTCATTCACAGGAACTTCACTAGAGTCGGGGCATGGCTACCGTCTGGACAGTTCCGATCGACATCACACCGCGCTGGCTTGACTCGCCCGAGGTCCAGACCTTCCTCGCATCGAACGACCTGGCCGACGCCTCCCCGGATCCGCGGGTGCGGCTCGCGCAGTTCGCCGAGGTGACCTCGGCCCTCGGGCGACATGTGGGCCGGACGTTCACGTCGGTGCAGGCGGCGTCGGCGGCGCTGTTCGATCGGATCGACGGTGACGGCCACGGCGTTCCGGTGGCCCTGAGGCTCGCCGCGCTGCGCCTGATCGTCACGACGGTGCATCAGACCCGTCCCGCTCCGAAGCCGCTACCCGCGCGGGTGTCCGAGCAGTTGGGTTTGTACGTGTACGCGCTGCTGGATCCGCGCAACCGGACGGTCTTCTACGTGGGGAGTGGTCGCGGCAACCGCGTGTACGGCCACGTGTGGACTGCGCTGGAGGAAACCGAGAGTAGTCGGTTGCTCGATGGCCCGGAGACCGACCGCGCCGAGGTCACGGACGCGAACATCAGGCGCATTCGCGACATCTACGATTCCGGCCACGAAGTGGAGCACTACATTGCGGCGCATCGGATCACGGCCGCCGACGACGATCAGACCGCGGACGCGGTCGGCAGGGCGCTCGTCGGCGTGCTCGGCCTGATCGAGCCGGACACCGAGACTCCCGGCCTCACGAACCTCGCAGGCGGCGCACCCGAACTCAGGGCGGCGCCGGTCGAGGATCTGGTGATCCAGTACTCGGCCGAACCCGTGCCGGAACTGCCGACGCCGTGCTTCCTGATCGAGGTGAAGGGCGCAGCGAAGCGCGGAGTCACCCCGGAGGAGATCTACGAGATGGCACGGCAGTCGTGGGCGGCCGGGACCGCCGTGCGCAACTCGGCAAAGATCCCGGTGATCGTGGTCGCGGACAACATCGTTCGGGCCGCGTACCGTGCGGAGTCGTGGGCGATGGTGTCGCGCACGGATGACACCGCGTTGTGGCGGTTCACGGGCGCTGCCGACCAGGAGCTCGAGGCCCAGTTCGTGCGGAAGCGGATCACGCCGGATCGCGTGGGGCTGAAGAAATGGCCGACGAACGGATCGGTGTCCCACCTGACGCACGCGCGTCCGGGGCGTTGAGGCAGGGGAGTGTCGGCTAGCTCGGGTCCCAGACCTTCGGCCAGTCCTTGCCGCGGAACGCGGCGTCGGTGCCGCCGTCGATGAAGATGACCGACCCGACGAAGTAGCTGGCCTCGGGGCCGAGCAGGAACGCGACCAGCGCGGCCACCTCCTCGGGCTTGCCGCCGCGGCCGGCGGGGATGGTGGCCAGGAACTGCTCCATGCCCGCCCCGACCAGCGGATCCTTGCGGCCCTCCTGCGTCATCGGCGTGTCGATCAGGCCCGGCGCGATCGCGTTGAGGCGGATGCCCTCCGCGATGTACTCGGCGGATTTCGTCCGTGCGTAGTAGGCCAGCGCGGCCTTCGTGGCCGGGTAGGCCTGGATGGCGGCGAAGTCGCCGAACGTCGCGGCGACCGCGTTCGCGCCCGACTCGTCGCCTGCCAGGCAGGCGTCGGCGAGATCGGTCGGCCAGTTCGGTTGGCTGGTAGTGGAATTGGAGCTGATCAGCACCACGGACGGATTCTCGCCCGCGGCCAGCAGCGGGCGCAGGCCCTCGAGCAGTTCGATGGCGCCGAAGTAGTTGACCGCGATCAGCAGACTCGCGGGGCGGCCCGCGGCGGCGGCCAGGCCGGCAAACGGGGCGAATCCGTCGAGCTTGCCGTCGGCCAGCTCGGTGACCTTCGCGATCGCCTCCGCGCGACCCTCGGCGGTGCTCAGGTCGACGTTGACGTCGGTGTTGTGCAGGTCGACGCCGATGACGCGGTGGCCGTCGGACTCGAGACGAGCCTTGGTTGCCGCACCGAGGCCGGACGCGGCGCCGGTGATGACGTAGGTGGCCATGAGGTTCCTCTCGAGCGGCGAATCGGACCGGTGCAGGCTAACCGTCGCCGTCCATCCGTCACGCCGGTTCGTCCCATCCAGCGGGTGATTCGAGACTCCCCGTCAATCGAACGCCCGCTCGTCGATCCAGTCCGCGTTGAACAGCCGGGCGATCGACGCCAGCGCGCTGGTGTCGCCGTCGACGCTGGCGGAGGTGACCATCAGCCGGTCGACCATCGTGGTGGCCGCGGACTCCTCGACGGTGTCGGTGGCGTAGAGCAACGACCACGGGCACACCTGGTAGTCGCGGTGACCTCGGCCGATCGTCTGCCTGGCCGCGATCCCGGAGTAGCGGGGCTGGTGAAAGAACCCCAGTCGCGGGGTCGCGGTGGCCCTGGTGCCGTCGGCGAGGTGCTCGGCGGCGTGCAGGCTGATCGCGGAGGTCGTGTTGAACACGACGACCCGGGTCTCGCCGCGCTGGAACCGCAGCCGCTCGTTCTCGGCGTCGGGGCGGCCGCCGAAGATCCGGGACACCGCGATGCCGCGGGCCTCGAGCAGGTCCGCGACCGGCTCCGCGCCCGTGCTCACCATCTCCGTCGCGACCAGGCACTGGTAGCCGCGGTCCACGGTCGCCGCGACCAGGTCCGCCGTGTGCGGCGCCCGGATCATGCCCGCCTTCTGCCGGAACCGGATCAGCGCAGCCCGGCCGCGCGCGGTGTCGGAACCGGTCCTGGCGATCTGCATCTCCCGGCGGTAGTCGCCCCACTCCATCTCGTACTGCTGCCGCTCGGCGACGGTCAGGTCGACGCCAAGGCCGTCGATCGGGGCCTGCCCCCAGGGCGCGTCCCTGTGCAGCATCACCGGCGGGACGGCCGCGGTCATCGTGTCCCGCACCAGGGCGACGGCGTCGACCTGGGCGCGTCCGGATGCCTTCGCCTCTGCCGTCCACTGCCAGCGACCCATGTACCGCTCCAGCGGTACCCCCAGCTCGAGCAGGCGGGCGCCGAGATCGTCCCAGCGCTCCGGCGGCTCCCGGTGGACCTGCGCCAGCAGCGACGACAGGTACCGCCACTCCCCGGGGTGATGCCCGAGGGTCGCGGTCAGCGAGATCACGAACGGCGCCTTCTCGGGCGGGTCGAGGTGCCGGGTGACCCGCCGCTGGTAGTCGGTGCGCTGCGAGTCGTGCCGGAAGTTGTGCGCCTCGTCGTTGACGACGACGTCGAAGCGGTACCTCGGCCTGCCGTTACGGGCGATCAGCTTCTTCAGCTGATCCGGGGAGATGATCAGCCACCGGTAGCCGCCGTCGCCGACGGCCGCGATCGACGCGCGCCAGTGCGGGATGGTGATCGAGACGGGACGGTCGACGGTGACGAGAATTGTTGTACCACCGCGTTGTTCGGCCACTGCTTTCGCGCCCGCGATCGCGCTGAGCGTCTTACCCAGGCCCGGGTCGTCGGAGAGGCAGAACCCCCGGAAGTCGGCCTTCGCGGCCTGAGCGATCGCGGCGGCACCCTCGACCTGCTCGGGCCGTAGCTCCTTCGCGGCGGCCTGGGCGGAGGGTCCCCTGGTGCCGTTGAGCTCGTCCTCGACCCACTGCTGGTACGAGTACGGCTTCGCCGCGTAGGGGCGCAGCGCGTCGGGCAGGCTCGACCCGACGTAGGCGTGACTCTTGATGGCGCCGTAGTACTTTGCGCCAGGAGCGGGTGCCCGGAACGGCACCTCCAGCACCCAGACGCGTTCCCCGGCGGCGGCGACCGGCGCGTCGGGCTTCTTCGCCGCGGCCTTCTTCGTCGCGGCCTTCTTCGCGGGGCGGGCGGTCTTTCGGCGGGCCTTGGCGGTCACGGGGCAACCGTAGCCGCGCCCTGTGACACATCGGTGGCGCGGCCGTGGCGCGGTACTAGCTTCCTGGAGCGATCGGGTAGACGAAATGGGCTGGTCCGCCGCCCGGCAGAAACCACTCGGTGGACCCGGGGAAGTTCAGCGGCAGCGGGACCAGCTTGTGCGGCGCCCCGTTCTCGTCGGCCTGCCAGCAGCCGGTCATTACGCCGTGGAAGGCCGTGCACACGATGCGGGTGCTGGTACCGAACGGCGAGGTGAGCCGGTTCTTGCTGACGAACGGGTTCCAGTAGTCGGGGTCGGTCGGGGTCAGAAAATCCTTGGTGTCGAACGGGACGGACGGGCTGGGATACGGCGGAATCGGCGGCCACTCGTCCGCGGCCGCGGCGCCCGCCGATCCGAGGACCGCGCCTGCGGCGAGGGTCGCGGTCGCGGCGAGCCGCGCGACACGGCGGATGGCTGGGCTCATCTGGTCCTCATTCCGCTGGCACATCCGGTCGGGGCAGGTACAGGTGACCAGCGTAGACCCGCGCGATGGCCCCGGGGACGGGTTCACGCGTCCACGCGAACGCGCGGTTATCGGGCACGCCACTCGACAGATGGTCCGATATCCGCCCGTTCGGGGTCAGGCGTGCAGCTTCGCCAATGGTGAGGGAAAGCGGGGGAGCACCTTGTCGCCCTCGAGCCAGGCCGACAGCTTCGCCGCCTCGTCGTCGAACGCGCACCGCGCCTCGGCACCGACGTCCTCGAGCAGGTGCACCACCACCCGACCGGCCTCGTCCTGCCACCACCCCCCGACGATCCGGCCGTCCCACCACGCCGTCGGACCGGCGTTGCCGCTGGTATCGAAGAGCAGGTCCTTGTGCGGCCCGAGGTACCAGTCCCTGTCCCGCCAGCCCATCGTGGTGGGGTCGAGGGCGGGTAGCAGTGCCGCCCATGGCTCGACGGGGTCATCGTGTTCCTGGTCGTCGGCCAGCAGGTAGCCGGTCCTGCCGTCCAGGTCGACGGTGACGACGTCCAACGCGGACAACGCCTTCCGCACGGTCGACACCGTCGACCCGAGCCACCACTTGAGGTCGGCCTCGGTGCCGGGACCGAACGCACGCAGCCACGACCCGATCAGCCAGGCCGCGCCTGCCGCCTCCGTGCGGTGATCGATCGGCGTGCCCAGCCAGGATTCGCTCGTCGCCCAGCGGTTCCGCGACGCCCGCCAGGGTCCGTCATTGGTCGCGCGCATGATCCGGCCCTCGGCCGACAGCACGGTCAGCACCCGCGGTCCGACCGACACCTGCCCACCCCAGCTCCGGCCCTCGCCGTAGGCCATCGAGCCCTGCAACAGCGGGATCCGCTCGCGCAGTGCCGTATACGACGTCGGTTCACTGCCTGCCAGAGCATCGAGCACCGCGTCCCCGGCCGCCCCGAGCCAGCCAGCCCCGTCGTCGAACAGACCGGCCTTCTCCACCTCCCGGATCAGGCGGCGCCGCTCCGTGTCGGCGACCCGATTGCTGGCACCGGCCTGGACGAACGGCAGCGACTCGCTCGGGAACACGAACAGCGTGCGCCGCATCGCGAGGTGCTTGACCAGCGAACGCTCCTCGTACAGGGCGCGCTCCAGGTCGGCCACCACCATTCCGTCGACCCTTGCCCTTGCGGACAGGAAGATCGTCGCGGGGTCCGTGCCGTGCAGGCACACCATGCTCGTCGCCGCCTCCGTCACGCTCTCGGCGCGGACCTCGGGCGCGAGTCGGTGACGTCGGGCCAGTCGGGCGCGGCGCTGCGCCTCGTCGAACGGTGTTGCGTGATCGGTGGACACGGGATTCATTGTGCCCGCTCCCCGCCCTTCAGCGCCTCGAACGCACCCGCAGGTCCCGCGCCAGGTGGTCACGCTGCTCGATCACGAGTCGGCGCAACGCATTCGGCGCGGCGTTGTTGGCCGCGAGCCAGGCGTCGACCCGGCCGAGCGACTCGGCCGCGGGGAAGAGCCCGAGCACGATGCGTCTGGCGATCTCGATGCTCCGCCGCTCCCAGACGGCGCCGATCGCGGCGAAGTACTCCTCGTCGTACGGGGCGGTGAGGTCGCGACGTTCGCCCGCCCGGAAGCCGGCGATCACGGCGTCGAGGTGGTCGTTGGTCAGCGTGGTGTCCCCCTGCCGTTCATCTCCCAGCGCCGAAGCCCAGGCCCACGCCTTGACCTCCGCGTCCGGCCGCGCCGCCAGCGCCCGCAGGTGGGCCGTCCGCCCCGAGGCGGTGTCGTCGCAGGCGAGCTCGGCATCCAGGTCCGCCGCTTCGGCGTGGCCGGTGGCGGCAAGCGCCGTCCACAGCGCCCAGCGCAGGTCGGGGTCCAGGGCCAGACCGGCAGGCGTGGGCGCGCGGCCGTCCAGGACCGCCCTGGTCTCGCTCGCCCGGCCTGCGGCGACCGTGGCCGCGGACGCCGCCGCGCGTGCCCAGGCGAGCTGGGCTCCCGAACCCGGAGCGGCGGATTGCATTGCCGCCCAGCTCGCATCGAGCCAGTCGCCGCGCCACCGGTCCCGCTCCGCGGCGGGCAGGTAGTGCCCGATGGCGTGGGACGCGTTCGCCAGCACGGCGGCCAGCAGCGCCATGTTCGACTCGGCAGGCGCGAACGCGCGGGCCATCGTCAGGTAGCGCTCGGCGTCCAACTCGCCGTCGCGGGTCGCGTTCCACAGCGCCGACCAGATCAGCCCGCGGGCCAGCGGATCGGTGACCCGGTCCAGGGAGTCCTCGACGGTGCGGATCGAGCGGCCACCGAGGCGCACCTTGGCGTAGGTGAGGTCGCCGTCGTTGAGCAGCACCAGCGGAGTCTCGGTCAGCTCGACCGGCGTGCGGGCCGCGGCGATGTCCACGTCCAGCCGCTGCGCGAGCACCAGGTCGCCGCCGGAGTCGAAGTCGTAGAGGCCGATACCGAGGGTGTGCGGGCGGGGGTCGGTCTGGACTATCTCGTACCTGCCGCGGCGTCGCTCGAGCGTCAGCGTCGACACCCCCGACGTCTGCAGCCAGGCCCGCGCCCACGCCGTCAGGTCGCGGCCGGACGCGGCCGAGAGTTCCGCCAAAAGGTCGGCGAGGGTGGTGTTCCCGAAGGCGTGCGCCCGAAAGTAGCGCCGCGATCCCTCGAAGAACGCGTCCCGCCCGACGTACGCGACCAGCTGCTTGAGCACGCTCGCACCCTTGGCGTAGGTGATGCCGTCGAAGTTGAGCTTGGCCGCCTCCAGGTCGACGATGTCCGCGACGATCGGGTGCGTCGTCGGCAGCTGGTCCTGCGAGTACGCCCAGGCCTTGCGGCGGTTCGCAAACGCCACCCAGGCATCGGACCACTGCGTGGCCTCGGCGCTGGCGAGCGCGCCCATGAAGTCCGCGAAGGATTCCTTGAGCCACAGGTCGTCCCACCACACCATCGTGACGAGATCCCCGAACCACATGTGCGCCATCTCGTGCAGGATCGTGTTGGCGCGGCCCTCGTACTGCGCGGCCGTGGCCGCGCCGCGGAAGACGTATGCCTCGGTGAACGTGACACAGCCCGGGTTCTCCATCGCGCCGAGGTTGTATTCCGGCACGAAGACCTGGTCGTACTTGCCCCACGGATAGGGGTACTCGAAGTGCTCGGCGAAGAAGTCGAGGCCCTGCTTGGTCACCTCGAAGATGGTGTCGGCATCCAGGTACCGCGCGAGCGAGGCGCGGCAGAGGACCCCGAGCGGAACCGTGAGATCGCCTCGGCTCCAGGAGGACTCGACGCGGGCGTACGGGCCGGCGACCAGCGCGGTGAGGTAGGTCGAGATGGGCAGGGTGGGGGAGAACTCCACCGCCTGGCGGACGTCGTCGGCCTCGCGCGTCGCGGTCGGGCGGTTGGACACCAGCTCCCAGCCCGCAGGCGCGGTGACGGCAAAGATGTACGGCGCCTTCATGTCCGGCTGCTCGAAGCAGGCGAATACCCGGCGCGCGTCGGACGGCTCGTACTGGGTGTAGAGGTAGGTCTGGCCGTCGACCGGGTCGAGGAACCGGTGCAGCCCCTCGCCGGAACGGCTGTACTCGCCGGTCGCCTCGACGACCACGACGTTCGACGGACCCAGGTTCCGGACGGTGATGCGGGCGCCGTCGTACTCGACGTCCGCGGACTCCCCGTTGACCGTCACCGACTCGACCGAGAGCCCGATGAAGTCGATCCACGTCTCGTCGACGGTGGCATCGAACTCGAGGGTCGTGGTGGACGCGAAGCCGGACCGGGAGTGGTCCGGGGCGGCCAGCACGTCGAGTTCGACGCGATACCTGCGGGCGGTGACCGCGGCCGAGCGCGCGGCGGTCTCGGTGCGGGTCAGGTTCGCGATGCTCATCGTCCTCAGTCTCTAGTGGTAGCGGCAGGCTGCGATCCGGACCTCGTCGTCGACGAGTTTGCAGACGAGCCGATGCTCGTCGGTGATTCGTCGCGACCAGTAGCCCCGGAAGCCGTGCTTGAGCGGTTCCGGCTTGCCGATGCCTTCGTTGCCGTTTCGCGCGATGTCGGCGATCAGCGTGTTGATCCGTCTGAGAACCTTGCGGTCCTGGGTCCGCCACCACAGGTAGTCCGCCCACGCGTGCTCGTCCCAGACCAGCTTCATTCCTGGAGGTCCCGCACGACCCCTTCGCCGGACTCCAGCCGATCGATCGCGGCGAGGAGCCGACGGGCATTCTCCGGGCTCCTCAGGAGGTACGCCGCCTCCTTCAGCGACTCGTAGTCGTCGAGGGACACCATGACGACGGGCTCGTGGCCCGCGCGGGTGATGATCACCTCTTCGCGGTCGTTGACGACCGAGTTGAGCACCTCCGCGTAGCGTGCTCGCGATTCCGAGTACGTCATGGTTCGCATGGTTCAGCCCCTTCTCCCACGTACAGAAAATTGTACGCAGGGGCACCAGGGCCGGCAACCGTTCCCCTTAGGGAGCTCGACGTACGAGGGCGATGACCGGACCGTTTATGCCAAGCGTCATACTCGAACC
The DNA here is from genome assembly GCF_042754885.1 of Rhodococcus sp. NPDC059179. Lineage (NCBI taxonomy): Bacteria > Bacillati > Actinomycetota > Actinomycetes > Mycobacteriales > Nocardiaceae > Rhodococcus > Rhodococcus sp. NPDC059179. The sequence continues at coordinate 363,352 of NZ_JBHZBV010000001.1, forward strand.
TGATCCGTCAGCATCAACGAGGAGCCACCGTGACCCGGACCATCGCCCCGACGCACCCCTTCGACGCCGCCGTCGAGCTCACCCCCGCAGGCGACGGACTGCTGCACGGGCACACCTCCGCGGCCTATGCCAACATGGTCGGCCCGTTCGGCGGCATCACTGCCGCGACCCTGCTTCGGGCGGTCCAGCAGCACCCGGACCGGCTCGGCGATCCGCTCTCGCTGACCGTCAACTTCGCCGGACCCATCGCCGAGGGCGCGTTCGAGATCACCGCGCGACCGGTCCGGACGAACCGGAGCACCCAGCACTGGGCACTCGAACTGACCCAGGACGGCGTCGTCGCGACGACCGCGACCGCGGTGTTCGGCACCCGCCGCGAGACGTGGTCCGCTACCGAGATCACCATCCCGGACGTCCCGGCGGCGGGCGACGTCGAGGCAGGCGCCTTCCCCGAGTTCATCGCGTGGGGGCGCAACTACGAGATGCGGTTCATCGAGGGCGGGATCCCCACGACCGAGGCGGTCGAACACCCGAACTCGACGACGACGCTGTGGGTGCGCGACGCACCGGCTCGGCCGCTCGACTTCCCCGCCCTGACCGCCATGAGCGACGTGTTCTTTCCGCGTGTGTTCCTGCGCCGCGGCCAGTACATGCCCGCGGGAACCGTCTCGATGACGGTGTACTTCCACGCTGACGCGGAGGTGCTCGCCGCACAGTCCGACGACGCCGTGCTCGGCTCGGCGCGCGCCCAGCGGTTCGGCAGGGGCTATTTCGACCAGACCGCGGAACTGTGGGGCCGCGACGGCGCGCTGCTGGCGACGACCCACCAGCTGGTCTATTTCAAGGGCTGAGGCGAGGGCCGTCTGGCGACTTGCAGGGTTTCCGTCACGGTCGAGATGGTCGCCTGCCATCAGGGCGCCTGAACCTGGACACCGTCGCCTGCTGACGAGCGGACGTCCCGCTGCGCGTCAGCAGGCAACGGTGTCGAGTCGGCGTCAGAGCTCGGCGGCGACAAGTGGTTTGACGATGCCCGGCAGTTGGGTCTTCGCGATCTCAGAGTGCTTGTGGCCCCAGTAGCTGGGTCGGGTGTAGGTCCGGGCGATCCAGCTGAGGTCATCGACGGTCAGTCCGCCGTACCCGTACTCGATCTGCAGACCGGACGGGCTGCCGATGTACACCGAGGTCATCAAGTCGTTGGTGTGCCGGCCGAGAGACTGCATGACGTCGACGTTGTGCTCATCGAGCAGGTCAATCATCCGGCCAAGGTCGTCCATGTGCTCGACCTCGAGCATGAGGTGGTTGAACCCGACGTGGCTCGGGAACTCGGACAAAGCGAGCGAGTGGTGGCGTCCGTTGATGTGATAGAAGCGGACGTTGAAGTACTTGTTGGTGATGCGGTCAGACAGGCGGAATCCGAGGATGTCGACGTAGAATTCGTTGGCCTTCTCAATGTCTGGGACCTGAAAGACGATGTGGCCGAGGCCCTGGTCGCCGGTGACGAACCCGCCTCGCATGGTGCGCCCGGTCGAGAATGACAACGGCGTCGCCGCCTTGCCCCAGCTCAGCTCGTGGCGGATCCCCCACGGGTCCTCGAACCACGCCAGCTCGGCCACCTGGCGTTCACGCAGCAACTGTGGGTCTCCCCAGTGCACCGTCACGCCGTGGGATTCGAGGTGTGCGGCGAAGGCGTGCAGATCCGTCTCGTTGGCCACACCCCAACCGGCGTAGAGGAAGTCGTCCTCTACGGCGGGGTGGACGGCGATGCGGTAGTTGATGTCGTCGACGGCGAGTCGGACGGCACCGTCCGGGCCGTCCGGGGCGAGCATCGCCCCGAGGAGTCCGGTGCCGTAGTTGCGCCACTCTTCGGCACGCGGCGAGCCGATGCCGATGTACGACAGTTCCTGAATCATCGCTCTCTCTTTCGATCGGGACGATCGGGGTCCTGCCTCTCGGCGGATCCCCGGCTGTCGCCCTGGACTGACACGACGGGACATTACATACGTACGCCAATCATTGGCAATCCCATGAGTTAACTCTTTGGCTTGCCAACGTTTGGAATACCTAGTTAATCTCGGCGGGGGTTGGTTACGGCATATCGCCATGGTTCGAGGTGAGACACCGTCGCCGACGATGGCCGCGGCGATCGTCGGCGAAGTGACGGGCCCGGCGTCGAACTGGGGGCAGCCAGGGTCTGAGCTACATCAACGCCGACCCCACCCTGGCGCCAGCCCGACAGCTGTCAGTTGAGAGATGGGCGTCGAAGCCCACAACCACGTCAGCGCGAACGGAATTGCTGCCGGGTCCGCGGTCCTGTTCGACAGAGAAGGCCCCATCGGCACCTGCACCGTCAGCGCCATCGCCATCGCCAACGCCAACGAGCGCGCACGATCAACCTCGGCGCATAGGCCAGCCGCCGAAACCCAGATTCGACTGCGCCCGGCACTGAGCGCCACCGAATCGGCCGAACCGGCAAATCGTTGGATACCTAAAAGATTAGGGGACCCTATAGTTGGGACATGAGTTCGCCCGAGTACGCCCTCCGACTGGCACGCCGACCCGGATTTGCCTTCATCCGTGCCGCGCTGCGGGTCAAGCAGGTGTACGCGGACGCGCTCGCTCAAGTCGGACTCCTCCCCAACCAGCACGCGATCCTGAGCACGCTCGAGGAACTCGGCCCATCCCACCAGAAGATTCTCGCGAAACGCGTCGTCCTCGATCAGGGAGACATCGTCGCTTATCTCGACGGCCTCCAGAACGGCGGATTCGTCGTCCGTGAACGGGATCCCAAAGACAGACGGCGCCAGATCGTGACGATCACCGATGCCGGACGAGAACTACTGGCCAAGAGCGACCGAGTCCTCGATCACGTCGAGGAAAACACCTTCTCGACGCTGAACAAGGAGGACCGCGATGACCTCATCCGACTCTCCACCATCCTGTACGCCGCCACACGCACGGACGCTCCGTAGGACCCGCTGCGATGGGCACTCCGGTCACCGACGCCTCGTTGTAGCCCGCCTGCTGCGAACCGCGCGTGCTACCTGGGGATCATGCCGCGTCCGCTATCTGGCGCAGCAGGCGGCGCACGACCACACGGTGACCGCCGCTACCGATCACCAGCGCCCGGTAGAGCCTGCCGTGCAGGCCGGGGAACTCGCCCCACGACTGCGCCCGGATCCGGGTGCGGTCCGGACCCTCGTCGTCGAGTTCGAAGATCAGCGCGTAGCGCGAGAACCAGTGCCGGCCCGAGAGCGCCAACCGGGCCGGCGCGTCCGCCGAGTCGAGCGCGAACCCCCTCGGCGCGGACGGGTCGTCCGGGTCCGTGCAGACCACCTTCAGCAACCCCGTCCACACCCGAGCCCGATTCGCATCGATCGATCTGGCATGCTCGTCAATATAGGGCAATCGCTCCATATAGAAGGAACGTACTAGTAGATGGCGCCACCCCGCAAGCACGACACCGATGCGATCCTCGACGCGGCCCGCGCGCTCGTCCTCGCCGACGGCCCCCGCGCGGCAGGCGTCGCGGCGATCGCCGCGGCCAGTGGTGCGCCCGTCGGCACGCTGTACCACCGCTTCGGCAGCCGCAACGGCGTCCTCACCGAGGTGTGGCTGCGCGCGCTCGGCCGCTTCCAGGAACGCGTCATGGAGGTCGCGGGCGACCGGGACCCGGTCGAGGCTGGCGTGGCGATGGCGGTGGCGGCCGTGCGATTCGGTCGGGAATGGCCCGACGACGCGAAGCTCCTGCTCAACCTGCGGCCGAGCGATCTGCTCGACGGCGGCCCCGACGCGGAGTTCCGCGGCCGCCTCGACCGGATGAACGCGCTTTTGTTTGAGCGCCTGCGGCGCCTGGCGCGCGAGCTCCTCGGGGCGGACGGCGACCGGGAGATGGACGCCGTCAGCCGCGCCGTCATCGATCTCCCGTACGCCGCGCTGCGCCGCCACGCCCACGCACGCGAGCTGCCGGATTGGCTGGACGCCGACCTCGCGACCGCGGCGCGCACCCTGCTGACCTCGCATCGACGCTGACGCGCGAGGACCGACCGCCGCGAACCCCACCGGGCACCCACCCCGGTCGCCATCGATAGCGTGTCCTCATGAACGAACGACAGGCCGGCGGCTCGCTTCCCGATCAAGAGCATCACGAGGGCGGGTTCCGGCCGATGTCCGAGCTGATCAATGCCCGCGAGGAACGGGGCGCCGACATCACTCGGGGCGGGCCGCACTACGGCGAATTCATCGAGCAGGTGCGCGGCCTGATGGATCGCGCGCGGCTGGCCAGCCCCACCGACGAGCTGGCGCTGGACGCCATCGGCATCCTCAAGCAGCTCAACGACAAACTGGACGCGGCCGTCGTGAGCGAGTGGTCCACGCCGACGTGGACCCGGTTCGACCTACCCGCCCGCGGGAACATCACGCTCCCGCCCTTCATGATCGACCACGCCGACTCCAGCGGTGTCGACGCCCGTCTCACCTTCCGCACCTACCACCTCGGCGGCAACAACGCCGCGCACGGCGGCCAGGTGGCCGTCGGGTTCGACGATCTGCTCGGCATGGCCGCCGCGATGCACGCCGGTTCGATCACCCGAACCGCCTCCCTCACCGTGGACTACCGATCCGTCACCCCGCTCAACACCGAGTTGAAGGTCCGCGCCTGGGCCGAACGCCAAGAAGGCCGCAAGGTTTTCGTGCGCGCCACCCTGCACGACGGCGACCGGCTCTGCGCCGAGGCACACGGCCTGTTCATCGTGCTCAACCCCGGGCAGGCGTAGTCGATCGAGGCACCTACCGCCAGAAGGTGAACTGGTCGCGCACGGAGACCATCAGGCTGCCGCCCGCGCTCGAGACCCGAACATGGCGCGGATCGGCGCCATCCGGGAGCGGCAGCGACCACATGATCTTCCCATCGCGGGCCCGGATCGAGTGGATGCCCGTGTAGTCGCCGAAGACGAAATGCTCACCGTCGGTGAGCCCGTCGCGGATCCAGTACGCGTCCTGCCATGGCGTCTGCCAGAGCTCGCGGCCCGATTCGAGGTCGAGGCCCGTGATCGTCCGCGTCTGCGGCGAGGTGACCAGCGCCGCCCGCCCGACCACAGCGGCGAGGGCGGTGTCCCTGCCTGCCGACTCGTCCTTCACCAGGGCCGGACTCCGCCACCGCTCGGCACCGGTCGCCGGGTCATAGGCGCCGTCACCGAGGAACAGCGGTGCAGGCACGGACGGCTTGCTCGGATACGACGCCGCGCTGTAGGCCGGGATGGGCACGGCGCGGATCAGCGCGCCGTCGGCGGCCAGCAGATCCTGTGTGCCGACGGTTCCCGATCGTCCGCCACGACTGGCGAGGAACATGCCGTCCCCGACCGGCTGCAACGAATCGCCGCCGAAGGTGAACCGTTTGGTCCCGGTTGCGAGGTCGTAGACCGTGTAGACGTACTGCGGGTCGCCGTTGCCCCTGGCGGTGGCGATGACGCTGTCGGTGGCGGGGACCGCGTACACCGACGGGTACTCGCCCTCGGCCTCGAACGTGCGCCGGAAGTTCGCGCTGATATCGGTGACGGTTCCGCTGGTCAGCACGGGCCTTCCCGCGTCACGGTCGACCTCGGTCCCCGAGACGTACACCGTGTCGTCGACGACCTGCGCTCCGTTGACGTCGAAGTCGGTTCCCATCTCGGACAACAGTTTTCCCGATGCGGTGTCGACGAACAACACGCGGCGGCCGGCCCAGCAGGAGAGGACCACGGCCTCCACCTGCTGGCTGCACTGGCTGACGTTCCCGATCCGGGTCTTCCACGCGGCGGACCCGTCGGCCGGGTTGACCCCCACGAGTGTGACGGCGCCGACGGGTCGCCCGGACGCCTGATCGCCGTTGTCCGCGAGCGGGTTTGCGACGGCCGCGATCAGCATCTGGCCGGCGTCGAGGACGCCGCCGTAGCCGTGATAGGTGTCGAGGGAGTACGGCATCGAGAGCAGCACATCGCCGGAGTTGTCGGTGAGCCGTCGAACAGCGAGGCTCCACGCCTGCTCGGGCCGGTCACCGAGCGACGTGTCGACCACGAACTGCTCGGTCTCCGTGTCCACGACGGCAGGCCGGTCCGTGAGGGCAAGAGTCACCATCGTCACGGCGCCCACGATCATGGCGATGGCCAGGACGACGAGCTTCCAGTGTTCCCTCAGGCGTGGTCGCATCGGCCGACCGTAACCGACGGTGCAGGGCATGGCCGACGCCGAACGGGGTCGCGCCCGTTCGCGACACTCCGACACGTGGGGGCGATGGTCCTCGATTCGCGGGCCCCGCGGTCCTAGCCTGAAGCCCTGTCCGGGAACAGCGAGAGAAGAGGCCCCTCATGGCATTGCCCACCTTGACCCCCGAACAACGCGCCGCGGCGCTCGCGAAAGCTGCGGCATCCCGCAAGGCCAGGTCCGAACTGAGGGAGGACCTCAAGTCGGGCAAACTGACCTTCGTCGACGTCCTCGACAAGGCGGAAACCGACGAACTCGTCGGGAAGACGAAGGTGCTCTACCTCCTCGAGTCGCTGCCCAAGATCGGGAAGACCAAGGCCCGCGACATCGCCGAATCGGTCGGGATCGCCGAGACGCGTCGGGTTGCCGGGCTCGGCGCCCGGCAGCGCGCCGACCTGATCACCAAGCTCACCTGAAACAGCCTGTGTGACATGCCCGGAACCCCACCCAGGGTTCCGGGCATGCTCCGTCCAGCGTGACCGGCGTTCGTCGGCTCACAGACCGCGATCGATCAGGTCGAGGATCTCCTCGCTGGTCGCGGCGTGAATCCTGTCGACCGCGTCGGACCCCCCGCTGTCGCCGGTCCCCACCTCGGCCACCAGGTTCTCCAACCGCTTCACGATCGCGGACCGCGCCTCGCTGTCGTCGCCGATCTCGACGATGATCTCGCGCAGCCGGTCGACGTCGGCGCAGGCCACCGACACCGGATCCGGAACGAGCTCCGCGCGCAGGAACTCGGCGACCGCACGCGGGCTCGGGTGATCGAACACCATCGTCGGCGGTAACCGGAGCCCCGTCGCGGCGCCGAGATGGTTGCGGAGCGCAACGGCTGCCAGCGAATCGAAGCCCAGTTCCTTGAAGGCCTGGTCGGGGTCGACCGCGTCCGAAGCGTCGTGGCCGAGCACCGCGGCGGCCCCGCCCCGGACCAGATCGAGCATCAGATGCCGCTGTTCGGGAATCGACCGATCGGCAAGGCGCTGAGCCCAATCCGACGGCCCGGACCCGTTGGATCCGGTCGCGACCGACCCCGCGGCCCGCGGGCGCGATTCCCGGATCAGGCCCCGCAGCGGGGCGGGAACGTAGGGGGCGGCCGAACCGGAGTGGTCGAACCGGGCGGCCGCCACGGTCGGCGCACCGGCGGTCATCGCGCTGTCGAGGAGGGCCAGACCGTCGCCGGCGGTCATCGGAACCATTCCGCCGCGGCGCGCGCGGGCGAGATCGATCGCACCGAGGTTGTCGGTCATCGCGCTCGGCGTAGCCCACATGCCCCACGCGATCGCGAGCGCGGGCCGACCGAGGGCGTGGCGGTGATGGGCCAGAGCGTCGAGAAACATGTTGGCGGCCGCGTAGTTCGCCTGCCCTGGCGCCCCCAGGACCCCCGCGAGCGACGAGAACATGACGAAGGCCCGTAGGTCGCGGTTCGCGGTCAGCCGGTGCAGGTGCCAGGCCGCGTCGACCTTCGGCCGCAGCACCGCGTCGAGCCGCTCGGGGGTGAGTGAGGGCAGGGTGGCGTCGTCAATCACGCCCGCCGCGTGGATCACCGCCGTCAGCGGATGCTCCGACGGGATCCCGGCCAGCAGGCCGGCGACCGCCGATTCGTCGGAGGTGTCGCAGGCGACGACGCTCACCTCGGCGCCCAGATCGCCCAGTTCCCGGCACAGCCCGTCGCACCCGACGGCGTCGGGTCCGCGCCTGCTGGTCAACACCACGTGCCGTGCCCCGTGCTCGGCCACCAGGTGCCGAGCCACCAGCGATCCCACCGTGCCGGTGCCCCCGGTGATCAGGACGGTGCCGCGCGGATCGAGGGGCGAGCCGGACTCGTCGACGGCCGACATCCGCCGCAACCGCGGCGCGAGCAGGGTGCCGTTCCTGACCGCCGTCTGCGGTTCCCCGCTCGCCAGTGCCAACGCGATCGCCGCATCGGCGTCCGAAGCGTCGTCGAGGTCGATCAGGACGAACCGGTCCGGATCCTCGTTCTGGGCTGAGCCCACCAGGCCCCACACCGCCGCACCCGCAAGGTCGACACGCCCGCCCCCGTCGTCGTCGGTGACCCTCGCGTTGCGGGTCACGATCACCAGCTGGCAGTCCGCGATCGCGGCGTCGCCCTGCCACTCCTGCAGCAGTCGCAGCACCCGGGCGCACAGCTCGTGGGTCGCTCCCGGGCCGCTCTCACCCTCGGCGGCGCACCCGATCAGCACCGTCCACGGCTGCCGGTCGCTGTCATTCATGGTGGATTCCATCGCGTTTCGCACCGCGGTGAGGTCGGGGTAGCTCGGGAAGGAGCCGACGGCCGAGGCGCCGAGGACGACAACCGGACCGGGGGACCGCGGCGCCGATGCACCCTCGACCCGAATCCAGGCGAGCTTGTGCAGTCGCCGAGCCGCCGAACGGCCTGCGCCTTCCCCGTCCGCCACCCTCGGCACCACCCGCAGCGCATCGATGGTCAGCACCGGCTCGCCCTCGGGGTCGGCGGCCTCAACGCGATACCGCCCATCCTCGCCCGCGGCGAACCGCACCGACAGAGCGGCCGCACCGACGGTGTGCAGACGGATTCCCAGCCAGGTCTGCGGCCAGCCGTCCCACCCGAGAATGGGCTCGAGCGCCGCCCGTAGCAGCTCCGGATGGATGCCGTATCCGGTCGGATCGATGCCGTCAGCGAGCCGCACCTCGGCCTCGGTGTCGCCCGAGACCTGTTGCGGTGCAGCGACGGCAGGGCTGACGACAGCGTCGATCGTGGCCGACGCGTTCCGAACCCAGGTGTCCGCGCTGTCGGACTCGCCCTGGCTCGACGAGATGGTGACGGTGTGCGCGCCGCCGTCGCCGGACGGCGACACGAGCACCCGAATCGATGCCAGCCCCGACGGCGGGAGCACCAGCGGATGGTGCAGGGTGAGTCCGTCGACGCGGTCGAGGCCGACGTGATGGGCCGCATGCAACGTCAGTTCGACCAGCACGGCGGGCGACACCGTCGGCGCCTCATCGGCCTGCGAAGGGTCGCCGTCATCGACCGGCGTCGGCGCCAGCCAGGAATCCCGTTGCAGCGACAGCTGTCCGGTGAACAATGTCGCGTCGCCGTCGAGTGTCACTGCCGCGCCGAGCAGCGGATGCTCCGCCGGGCTCAGCCCCAGCTCCGCCGGATCGCCGGTCATCCTCGCGGGCGCCGCTGGCCAGAACGAGCGATGCTGGAATGCATAGGTGGGCAGGTCAACCCGGCGACGACCGGGTAGCACCCGATCCCAGTCGATCGCGGCACCCTGCACGTAGGCGGCCGCGACCGCTGCGATGATCCCGCGCGCCTCGTCCCCGCGGCCTGGCAGGGTGGCGATCGCGTCCGAGACGACCTCGGCGGCGAGGGCGGTCAGGGTGGCGCCGGGGCCGACCTCGATGAGGCGGGTGACGCCGAGCCCGTCGAGGGCGCGAACGCCATCGTGGAAGCGCACCGGTTGCCGGATGTGCCGCGTCCAATAGTCCGGGGACATCAGTTCATCGGCGGTGGCGACGCGCCCCGTGACGTTGGAGACGACCTGAACCTTCGGCGGCTGCGGCGTCAGCCCCGACACCACGGCGGTGAACTGGTCGAGGATGGGTTCCATCAGGGCGGAATGGAAGGCCCGCTCGACCCGCAGGCTCGTGGTCTTCATGCCTGCGGCGGACAGCTCGGCCGCGACGGCCTGCACGTCGCGTTCGGCGCCCGCGAGGACCACCGATCCGGCGCCGTTGACGGCCGCGAGATCGACCCGGCCGTCGATCCGCGCCGCGACGTCCTCCGCGGCGGCCCGAACGGCGATCATCAGACCCGGTTTCGTCGACTGCATCAGCCGCCCGCGCGCACCCACCAGGGCGGCTGCGTCGGGCAAGCTGAACACCCCCGCGACGTGTGCGGCGGTGATCTCTCCGATCGAATGGCCGATCAGGTAGTCCGGGCTGATGCCCCAGTCCCGCAACAGCCGACAGAGCGCGACCTCGACCGCGAACAGCGCCGGTTGGGTGTACTCGGTGCTGTCGAGTCGCGCGTCGCCACCCTCGGCGTCGTCCCAGATCACCTGCCGCACCGGCATTTCCACGTGCTCGTCGAGCACCGCGCAGACCTCGTCGAGGGCCTCCGCGAACACCGGGTAGGCATCGTAGAGGCCGCGGCCCATCCCGATCCGCTGCGCCCCCTGGCCGGTGAACATGAAGGCCGTCTTGCCGCGCGAGTTGCTCCCGGCGATGACGTTGCCGCCCGGTCGCCCCTCGGCGATGCGGGCCAGGCCGTCGCGCAGGTCGGCCGACGACTCCCCGATCACCGCGGCGCGATGGGGGAACCCGGATCGGGTGGTGGCCAACGAGTAGGCGAGGTCGGCCGGATCAGGAAGGTCGGTCTCGCTCTGCTCGAGGAACTCCACCAGTCGCGCCGCCTGCGCACGCAGCGCGTCACCGGTCTTACCGGAGATCACCCAGGCCAGCGGCGACGCCGACGGCGCCGACAGCGGTGGCGCGACGTCGGGTGGCTGCTCGAGGATCATGTGCGCGTTGGTGCCGCTGATGCCGAACGACGAGACCCCCACCCGGCGGGGCTGTCCGGTGTCCGGCCACGCAACCGGCTCGGCGAGCAGGGAGACCTCGCCCGCGGTCCAGTCGACGTGGCGGGTGGGTGCGTCGCCGTGCAGGCTCGGCGGCAGCACCCCGTGCCGCATCGCCATCACCATCTTGATCACCCCTGCCACCCCCGCCGCCGCCTGGGCATGCCCGATGTTCGACTTGACCGAACCGAGCCAGAGCGGCGCGCCCCGTCGATCCTGCCCATAGGCGGCCAGCAGCGCCTGCGCCTCGATCGGGTCGCCGAGCGTCGTGCCGGTGCCGTGCGCCTCGACGGCGTCGATGTCGGCGGGGCCGAGCGCCGCGTCGGCCAGCGCCTGGCGGATCACCCGTTCCTGGGAAGGACCGTTCGGCGCGGTGATCCCGTTCGAGGCGCCGTCCTGGTTGACCGCCGAGCCGCGGACGATCGCCAGCACCCGGTGTCCGTTGCGTTCCGCGTCGCTGCGCCGCTCCAGCACCACCATGCCCGAGCCCTCGCTGAGCCCGGTGCCGTCCGCCCGGTCGGAGAACGGCTTGCATCGTCCGTCCGCGGCGAGCCCGCGCTGGCGGCTGAACTCGACCAGCACTCCCGGGGTGGCCATCACCGTCGCCCCACCCGCCAGGGCGAGCGTGCATTCGCCGTCCCGCAGCGCCCGCGCGGCGAGGTGCATGGCCACCAGCGACGACGAGCAGGCCGTGTCGACGGTGACGGCGGGACCGGTGAAGCCGAGGGAGTAGGAGATCCGGCCGGAGGCCACGCTGTTGCTGGTCCCGGTCATCAGATAACCCTCGGCGTCGACGTTTCGCTGACTCATCAGATGGAATCCGTAGTCGCCGCCCATCATCCCCACGTAGACACCGGTGTCGGTGAGGTCGGGCGAATCCGGCCGGATCCCCGCCTGTTCCAGGGCTTCCCAGGCGCACTCCAGCAGCAGCCGGTGCTGCGGGTCCATCGCGACCGCTTCGCGCGGGCTGATGCCGAAGAACGCGGCGTCGAATTCGTCAGCGTCGTAGAGGAACCCGCCTTCCCTCATGTACGTGGTTCCGCTCCGGCTCGGGTCGGGGTCATACACCTCGTCGAGATTCCAGCCCCGGTTGTCGGGATACGCGCCCGCGGTGTTGCGGCCATCGCGGACGAGTCGCCACAGGTCGTCCGGACAGGTCACCTCGCCCGGGTACCTGCACGCCATCCCGACGATCACGATCGGGTCGTCGTCCCGGCGCGCACGAGCCGGTTGGGTCCGCTGCGGAGCCGCCGCGCCGCCGAGCAGGCGGGCCTCGATCTCCCTGGCGAGCGCGTCCGCGGTGGGATAGTCGAAAACCACTGTCGCGGCGAGTTTTACGCCGGTGGCGGTGGCCAACTGGTTGCGCAGTTGCACAGCTGTCAGCGAGTCGAAACCGAGTTGCTTGAAAGCACGTTCCGGATCGATCGCCTCTTTCCCGTCGTGGCCGAGTACCGCGGCGACGTGGGTGGTGACGATGTCCAGCACTCGGTTGTGGCGCTCTCCGGGATCGAGCGCGCGCACCTCGTCGGCCAGGCCGGCGGGTGCATCGGCTGCGGCGCGACGACGACGGAGGCCGAGGACCCGCCGCAGGATGCGGGGTACCGACTCACCGTCGGATCGAGGGGCCGAGAGCCGTATCGGCACGATCAACGGGCGGTTCACGGCAAGCGCCGCGTCGAAGAGGGCCAGCCCGGACTCCTGGCTGATGGTGTCGATGCCGTTGCGCTGCAAGCGATCGAGGTCGGCGGCATTCAGATGGGACGTCATCCCGCTGGGTCGATCCCACAACCCCCAGGCCATCGAGATCGCAGGCAGACCGCGGACGCGGCGGTGCTGCGCGAGCGCATCGAGGAAGACGTTCGCCGCCGCGTAGTTTGCCTGGCCTGCTCCGCCGAGCACCCCGGCCGCGGAGGAGAACAGCACGAACGCCGACAGGTCGCGGTCGCGGGTGAGCTCGTGCAGATGCCAGGCACCGTCCACCTTGGGGCGCATGACGGCGTGCAGCCGGTCCGGGCTCAGGGCGGTGGCGGTGGCATCGTCGAGCACCCCCGCCGCGTGGATCACCCCGGACAGGTCGGGAATGTCGGCGAGCAGGTCCGCCACCGCGCCGCGGTCGGCCACGTCACAGGCGACGGCGCTGACCTCGACCCCCGAATCGGCGAAATCGGTTCGCAGTTCGGCCGCACGCTCGGGATCGAGCTCGTGTCGGCCGGTCAGGACCAGCCGGCGCACCCCGTACCGCGCCACGAGGTGCCGGGCGATCAGTCGGCCGATGGTTCCCGTGCCACCGGTGATCACAACGGTGCCGCTCGGGCCGAATGTCGCGGAGCCGGAGGGGGCCGGGCCCGCCTCGGGTGCGGATGGCGCCGCCGCGCCGAGCAGGGGCGCCAGCAGTACACCCTCGCGGACCGCCAGCTGAGGTTCGTTGCAGGCCAAGGCCATTGACAGGAGCGCCGGGTCGGCGAGTTCACCGGCCGCCGGGTCCAGGTCCACCAGGGTGATGCGGTCTGGATGCTCGTGTTGCACAGCACCGATCAGTCCCCACGCGGGGGCGGCGGACACGTCGTCGATCGGTTCGTCGTCGCGGACCGCCACCGCGAGCCTGGTCGTGACCAGCAGGCGGGTCTCGGCCAGGCGATCCTCGCGGAGCCAGGCCTGGACCGTCCGCAGCATCGACTCGGCGGCGGCGTGCGCCCGAGTCGGGATGTCCGGCTCCTCGCCCTGTTCGCGGGCCAGCCACAGCACGCGACCCGCGGGATCACCCCCGGCGAGCGCCTCCTCGAGCGGCATCAGGTCAGCCGTGGCCGCGCTGGAGGCACCGATCGGCATCCACTCCATGCGGTACAGGCCTGCGCCGACCCCGGCGGTCGGCTGAGCTGTAGCCCCTAGCGGCCCTGCATCTCCCATTGGTCGCAGCGCCAACGAGTCCGCGGTCAGCACCGGCTTGCCTGCCACGTCGTACGCGGATACCCGGTATCGCTCGGGCCCGGTGGTGGTGATGTGCACGCGCAACGCGGTGGCGCCCACGGCGTGCAGTTGCACTGCACCCCAGTCGAAGGGAAGTCGGATGCCGTTGGCGCCTGCCTCCGCGGGGCCATCATCCAAATGGCGCAGCGCGATCACGTGCAGCGCCGCGTCGAGCACCGCCGGATGGATCCCGTATCCCGCGACCGCCGCGCTCGGGTCCTCGCCGTCCAGCCGGACCTCGCCGTACAACTCGCCATTGCGGCGCCACGCTGCCCGGAGGCCCCGGAAGGTCGGGCCGTAGCCGTACCCGGTCTCGTCGAGGAGTCCGTACAGGCCCCTGACGTCTATCGGCGTGGCATCGGCAGGCGGCCACTGCGATTCTGGGGAGTCGGTAGTAGCTGCGATGTCCGGCGCCGCCGTGAGTGTGCCTGCGGCGTGCCGGGTCCACGGCGTCTCCGCCGGGGCATCCGCCGGCCGGGAGTGCACCGACACCGTCGATTGGCCGAGGTCGCCGTCGGAGAACACGCTCACCTGGATGGCGACGTCGCCGTCGGCGGGAATCATCAGGGGCGCCTCGATGGTGAGGTCCTCGAGCCCGCTGCACCCGACGCGGTTTCCCGCGTGCAGGGCGAGCTCCACGAAAGCCGTGCCGGGCAGAATGACGGTGCCGCCCACGGCGTGGTCGCTCAGCCAGGGAAGGCGCCCCGGCGACAGCACGCCCGTGAACACCGCGCCCCGGCCGTCGCCGAGTTCGACCGACGCGGCGAGCATCGGGTGCCCGCCCGTTTCCATGCCCGCCGACGCGACATCACCCTGCGGCGCGGGGCCGTCCAGCCAGTAACGGCGGTGCGCAAAGGCGTACGTAGGCAGGTCCACCCACTGCTGCCGCTCGTCGCGTCGAGCCCAGCTCACCCGGTCCCACTCGATGTGCACTCCGTTCACCTGCGCCTCGGCGAGTGCGGCGGTGAACTGACGAAGGCCCGCGTGGTCGCGCCGCAGGGTGCCGATGGCCCGGCCCGCGATGCCCGCCGCATCGAGGGTGTCCTGTAGCGGCACGGTCAGGACGGGGTGGCTGCACGACTCGATGAACAATCGATACCCGTCCGCGGCAAGCGATCTAGTCGCCTGCTCGAACCGAACCGGTCGGCGCAGATTTCGGAACCAGTAGTCCGCGTCGAGTGCGGCGCCGTCCAACGCGCCGCCCGTCACCGACGAATAGAACGGAATCCGGGGCCGGCGGGGCGTAATCGAGGCGAGGGCGTCAAGAATCGGCTCGCGCAGGACCGCGACGTCCGCGCAGTGCGAGGCGTACTCCACCGCGATCCGTCTGGCCTGGACGCCGTCGCCCTGCAACTGGCCGACCAGGAGATCGAGGGCATCGCCGGGGCCGGACAGCACCGTCGCGGACGGCCCGTTGACCGCCGCCACCTCGACGGCGCCTGCCCAGGGTTCGATCTTCGCCCGGACGACGTCCGCCGGCAGCGCCACCGAGGCCATCCCGCCGCCACGCCGCGCCGAGGCGGCGATCACCTTGCTGCGTTCCGCGACGACCAGCGCGGCATCGGAAAGACTCAGCGCGCCTGCGACATAGGCGGCGGCGATCTCGCCCTGCGAGTGTCCGACCACGGCGGCCGGTTCGACGCCGTGTGCGCGCCACAACTGCGCGAGGCCGACCATCACCGCGAACAGCGCCGGCTGCACGACGTCGACCCGGTCCAGCGAGGCCGGATCGCGGTCGCGCAGAACGTCGAACAGTGAGAACGTCGTGTACGGAGCCAGGGCGTCGGCACACTCGCGCACGCTGTCGGCGAACACCGGCGACGCATCCAGTAGCTCCGCGGCCATGCCCACCCACTGCGCGCCCTGGCCGGGGAAGACGAACACCGGCCGGTCGCCTGCTTCCAACGCGACGCCGGTGACCACGTCGGGGCCGGGCAGGCCCCGGCCGAGCGCGTCGAGGCCTGCCACCAGGCTCGCGGACTCCGTGCCGATCACGGCGGCGCGGTGGTCGAAGGTGGCGCGCGAACCGAGCAGCGCCCCGGCCACCGCGGCGGGCGTCAGTTCGGGGTGCTCGGCGGCATACTCGCGTAGCCGCTCGGCCTGGGCGCGCAGCGCGGGGCCGGTCTGACCCGAGACGAACCAGGCCACGGCTTCGCCTGCTGCAGTGCCTGATTCGTGCGTCGGCTGCTCGATCGTCGGGGCCTGTTCCAGGACGACGTGGGCGTTGGTGCCACTGATCCCGAACGACGACACCGCCGCCCGGCGGGGCCGACCGGTCCCCGGCCACTCCCGATTCTCGGTGAGCAGCGATACCGATCCGGCGGACCAGTCGACGTGCGGGGTCGGCCGGTCGACGTGCAGCGTCTTCGGCAGCACGCCGTGCCGCATCGCCATGATCATCTTGATCACCCCGGCGACGCCCGCGGCCGCCTGGGTGTGCCCGAGGTTCGACTTCACCGAGCCGAGCCACAGCGGCCGGTCCTGCCGATCCTGCCCGTAGGCGGCCAGCAGGGCGGACGCCTCGATCGGATCGCCCAGTTTCGTGCCTGTGCCGTGCGCCTCCACCGCGTCGACGTCGGCCGGGCCGAGTCCGGCGCTGACCAGCGCCTGCCGGATCACGCGCTCCTGGGCCTGCCTGTTCGGAGCGGTCAGGCCGTTGCTGGCGCCATCCTGGTTCACCGCACTGCCTCGGATCACGGCCAGCACCCGACGACCGTTGCGCTGTGCGTCGGACAGGCGTTCCAACGCGATCATCCCCGCGCCCTCGCCCCACGCCGTGCCGTCCGCGGCGGCGGAGAAGGCCTTGCACCGCCCGTCCCGGGCCAGTCCGCGCTGGCGGCTGAACTCGACGAACACCGCGGGGGTCGCCATGACGGTCGCCCCGCCCGCCAGCGCCAGGTCGCACTCGCCGCTGTGCAGCGCCTGCATGGCGAGGTGGATGGACACCAGCGACGACGAGCACGCGGTGTCGACGGTGATCGCGGGCCCGCACAGGCCGAAGCTGTACGCCACCCGGCCGGAGGCGACGCTCATCGCGTTGCCGGTGATGAAGTAGCCCGCGAGGTCCTCGGGCGGCGTGCCGCCCGCGCGCGCCGCGTAGTCGATGCCGGACAGTCCCGTGAAGACCCCGACCTGACGCCCGTGCACCGACCGCGGGTCGATGCCGGCGTGCTCGAAGGTCTCCCAGCTCGTTTCGAGGAGCAGCCGCTGCTGTGGGTCCATGGCCAGCGCTTCGCGGGGCGAGATGCCGAAGACCTCGGGATCGAATCCCGCCGGGTCATCGAGAAAGCTGCCCGCCGCCGTGTACGTCGTGCCGGGCTGCTCGGACCTCGGATCGTAGAGTCCCGCCAGCCCCCAGCCCCGGTCCTCGGGGAACCCGGCGACCGTCTCCGACCCCGATTCCACCAGGCACCACAGGTCCAGCGGCGACCGCACCCCGCCGGGGAACCGGCAGCCCATCCCGATGACGGCGATCGGTTCGTGGCGGACCGTCTCGGCCTCGCGGAGCTGCTCCCGCGCCTGGTAGAGCTCTGCGGTGACCCGCTTCAGATAGTCAAGGAGTCTCGCCTGATCGGCCATCCGAGATCAGCTCCTATCCGAGCCCCCCATGCCAGCGCGGAACGTCGATTGTATCCGCAGGCACCGCCGGGAGGCAGCGGTCTGATCAGACGGCCCTCTGGGCCGCGATCGCCGATCCCATCCAGCGTCGCAGGTATCGCCGCAGGTCATCGTCGTTCCGCGGCGGATTGCCCGGGGAAACGAAGAACGACTGCATCGTCCGCAGGACGTACTCGACGAGCTCGCGCAGGGAGGCGTCGTCGTACCCGTGTCGCTCCCACTCGACGTCGAAGCGTCTGATCATCGTGATCCCGAAATCCTGCGCCTCGCGGGAGGTGATGCCGTCGGGGTGGACGTTCGGGTAGGTGCCGGTGAGCAGGATGCCCAGATGGGGGGTTCGGCGCACCTCGGCCAGCGTGTAGACGACGCCCTCGGTCATCGCGTCGACGGGATCTTCCAGGCCGCTCACGTGGCGCGCCAGCCGATCGAGGAATCCGTCGACCGACGCGATCGCCGCCGCCTTCATCAAGGCATCCGCGCTGGGGAAATACCGGTACACCGTCTGACGGATGACGCCAAGCGACTCCGCGACGTCGGCGATGTTGATCGCGGAACCGGTCTGTCCGATCAGATCGACTGCGGCGGCGACGATTCGACGCGATGCCTCGTCATCATTGTCCGGCGGACTGCCACCCCACCCACGTCTGCGCGCCACCGGCCGGACGGTACCAGGCACCGGTTCCGTCACCGGCTGAACCGGCGCCGATTCGACCAAAGTCATCATACACAGCGACGATCAGTCGTATGATCGCCACATCGTGGCCCCGCCCTACCCGGAGACCGGGGCCCGCCCGCACCGACGGAAACGAGGAATCGCCGCATGACCGATCTGAAACCCCGGAAGATGGACTTCGGGTTCGACGACCAGGACGTTCCGTTCTGCTGGAACCCGGAGAATCCGGCGTGGTCGTCGATGTCGAACGCGGTCTCGTTCCTGGCCATCGGCTTCGAGAAGATGATCGTGAAGCTGATCCTGCAGGCCAAGCCGCTGATCACCGACCCCGAGGTGGCCGCGGAGGCGGTGGCGTTCATGCGTCAGGAGGGCCACCACTCGACCGCGCACCGCCAGCACGTCGCCGGCCTGATCCGGGCCTACCCCGGCCTGCAGAACACCCTCGACGCGGTGACCGGCGAGTTCGACCTGCTCACCGAGCGCACCTCGATCAACTACCGGCTCGCGTACACCGCCGACCTCGAGGCCACCTTCACCCCGGTGTTCAAGCTGATGCTCGACAACGAGGCCACCCTGTTCGCCCCCGGCGACGACCGGGTCGCCTCGCTGTTCCTGTGGCACTTCGTCGAGGAGGTCGAGCACCGCAGTTCGGCCCTGATCATCTACAACTCCATCGTCGGCAACGAGATGTACCGGGCGCGGATGGCGGCCTCGATCTTCGCGCACGTGATGAAGTCGATCCGGATCGCCTGCGCCGGCTTCAACCAGCACGTGCCGCTCGCCGATCGGAAGGTCGACTCGATGTCGATGTTCGCCCGGCACCGGGCCAAGCAGAGGGTGCTCACCGCCTTCGCGCCGTACCTGACCAAGGGGCCGATGCCGCGGGCGTTCGACGGCCTGCCGATCGGCCAGCAGCTGACCGCGCTCAAGGGCGCCGTCCGCAGTCAGATGCCCGGCCACAACCCGGCCCACGAGAAGCTGCCCGCCCTCGCCGACGACTGGTTCACCCGCTACGACGACGGCTACGACTGCACCCGCTGGTACTCCGCGGACGCCCAGCCTGCCGCCGAGCCGGTGTCGTCGGGAGCCAACTGATGTCGGCCACGTGCACTCCCACCTTCGAGGACCTCGCCACGCGGCTCGGCTTCTCCTGCGCGGAGGCAGGCGGGCTCGTCGAGTTCCGCAACCCCGCCGCGCTGGAGAACTGGACGCTGCCGGTGCTCGAGTGGACCATCGTGCTCGGCTCGGTGCTCGCGCTGATCTACGCGATCGTGCGGCTGCGCAGGCACGGTGATCCCACCAACCTGGTGCTGTGGTTCGGCGCCACCGCGTTCCTGTTCGTGATCGAGCCGCCGATCTACTTCCCGGCCACCTTCGGCACCGAGGAATATTTGGGCACGATGTTCGCGCACAACGTGTTCAGCGTGGAGTTCCTGTGGGGTCGCCTGCCGCTGTACATCGTCGCGATCTATCCCTTCATGGCGACGCTGGCGT
Source organism: Rhodococcus sp. NPDC059179 (assembly GCF_042754885.1). Lineage (NCBI taxonomy): Bacteria > Bacillati > Actinomycetota > Actinomycetes > Mycobacteriales > Nocardiaceae > Rhodococcus > Rhodococcus sp. NPDC059179. The sequence goes on from NZ_JBHZBV010000001.1 coordinate 382,903, forward strand.
TCGAGATCGTCCGCATGCTGGGGATCTTCCGCCGGTACGGGGTGCTCCTCGGCGCGGTGTGCGTCGGCTTCGTGCACCACGCGTTCTACGAGATCTTCGACCAGCTCGGGCCGCAGCTGCGCTGGTGGGAGTGGACGCTCGACAACAAGGTCAATCTGCCCTTCTTCGATTCGGTCCCGCTGCCGAGCGTCGTGGTGTTCGCCGCGCTGTGGCCGATGTCGTTGGCGCTGTGCATGCAGTTCTTCGTCGGCAGGCACGTCGACGCGGGCCGACGCTTTTCCGGGCTCGAACTGGTGTGGCGCACAGTGGTTATCGGCCTGACCGCGTCGGTCGGGGTATTCATGCTGCCGCTCCCGGCGACCGTCTTCGGCATGGGCAGCGACACCGTCCGCGGGTTCCTGTACGGCGCCGAACTCCTCGCGCTGTCGGCGGTCGCGGTCGTGGTGATGGTGCGCCGGTGGTCGGCGGTGCGGGCGGGCGCCTCCGACGTGCCGCCGTACACGAACCGGTTCGTCCAGGTCTACGCCCTCGTGTACCTCGCCGTCATGGGTCTGCTGTGGGCCACCGCGCTGCCGGAATTCTTCGGCGCCGTCGACGGTGTCACCGATAACGGCGATCCGATCGGCAACCTCTGGTACACGATCGCCTGCTTCGCCGTCGCGATCCTCTCCGTGGTCGCCACATTCACTGTGCCGCAAGCGAAAGCAGAGGTGGATAGCACCGCGTCCGCGGGAGAACCCGCGGCGGCGGGCGCGACATAGGCGGACCCGAGAGCCGCGCCTATTGAACACCGAGACGGGAACCGTTGGTCTGACGGTTCCCGTCTCGGCGTCGTTGCGGGGGTCACGAATTCAGGCGGGGGACCATTCCCCGTCCGCCGAGCGATTCCATTCGGTGGGGCCGTCGTCGACGGCGATGATGCCGCTGCGCAACCAGAAGGTGGCATCGGGATCCCAGCCCGCGAGGACGGTGGCACCGGACTGGGCGGCCAGGGGGATCGCGATCCCGGGGGTGCCGAGGTAGCCGGTCATGGTCAGGTGCACGGCGTCGTAGTCGACGGCCACCGCGGCCCAGTCCGGAATGAACCAGTCGTGGTGTACCCCGGTGGTGTGGTGCCACTCGGAGCGGCGGGACGGCACGGCGAACGGATAGGCATCGACCAGGCGCACCCAGGCCGCCGGATCGGTGATCTCGTAAACGCGGGGTGCGCCGTGGATCCGCAGCGGCCAGACGCGCGCCCGCTCCCAACCCATCGAATCCTCTTCGAGCAGCAGCTCCAGCGCCCCGAGGCCGGTGCGCGCCCGCGTCGTGGCCGGTACCCCGCCCCTGACCGTCATCGGGGTGGACCACCATTCGCCGCCGACGTTCATGTTCCACCGTTCCAGGCGGTCGTCGGCGGGCCGGATCCGCGGGGGCAACTCCGACCGGTCCCGGCGGGAATCGGACTTCTCCACCAGTCGCTGATTCGCGAGGTCGGCCGACTCCGACCACCACCGGGCGTGGGGTGAGGCCACGACCGCCCTGGCGATCGGCCGCAGCGCCTCGACGATCTCCGGACGGGCGAACATCAGGTCCTGCTCGTCCGGCGGCTGCCAGTAGTACGCGTTGTCGGCGGCGTAGGCCATCGCGCCGAGCAGCTCGAGCTCCGACAGCCGGGCTATCGCGGGAACGTCGACGGCAGCGAGGACTTCGAGGGCGTCGCCGGACCATCGGCGACGATAGGAAAGCTGCGCCCGCTCGTCGTCGCTGCACAGGTAGCCGACGTTCGCGCAGAAGAACCGTCCGCGCGGCGAGCCGAGAATGAGCGACGCAGTATCCATCTCTCGAAGGTAGCGGAATAGGGGTTGCGCATACCCCGGGGGGGTACTATCTTCATGACCGGAACAGCCACCCGAGGAGAGGCCGAGAAATGAGCACCAACGCGCACGCCCACCATGCAGCCGCCCACGCCGATCACGCCGCCCACCAGCACGGACATTCCGCGGCGCACGCCGATCACACCGGCCACGCCAACCACGCCGGACATGCCGGACACGCCCCGGCCGACCACCACGGCCACGGCGCGAGCGCACCGGGAGGTCTCCAGATCACCCAGGACGGCTACACGCTGGAGCTCGCCGAGACCATCGTCGGCCCGGGCGACATCGACTTCCGGTTCCGCATCCTCGGCCCGGACGGCGAGCCGGTCACCGACTACACCCCGATCCACGACCGCGCCCTGCACCTGATCGTGGTGCGGCGCGAGCTGACCGGCTTCTGGCACGTGCACCCCGAACTCGCGGCCGACGGCACCTGGTCGGTTCGGCTGAACCTGCCCGAGGCGGGCGCCTACCGCGTGTTCACCGACATCGCGCCGACGAGCCTCGGGCGAACGATCACCCTCGGCGCCGACCTCGCCGTCGCGGGTGCCTACGACCCGCAGCCGACGCCGAGCCCGGCTCGTACCGCGGTCGTCGACGGATACGAGGTCACCCTCGACGGGAATCTCGTTGCCGGAGAGGGAGATCTGCTGACGCTCACCGTCCGCAAGGACGGCCGCCCGATCACCGATCTGCAGCCCTACCTGGCCGCCTTCGGCCACCTGGTGGTGCTCCGGGCCGGCGACCTGGCCTACATCCACGTCCACCCGAACGGCGAGCCCGGTGATGGGGTCACCGCTCCCGGACCGGACGTCACCTTCCACACCGCGGTGCCCGGCGCCGGAACCTACCGGCTCTTCCTCGATTTCAAGCACGGCGACACCGTCCGCACCGCGGCGTTCACCCTCACCGCCGCCGCCCACCGGCACTGACACCGCCACTCCCGAAGGGAAATCCCATGTGCCCCTGCCGCTGTCCGCGATCCCGCGCCCCGCCCGATTCCGCACCCTCAGAGAAAGTGTTCGCGATGCGAAAGCCGTCGATCCCGTCCCTGTTCGCCCACCCCGACTACCTACGACTGTTCACCGCCCAGGTGGCGGCCCTGTTCGGCACCGGCCTGACCACCGTCGCGCTGGGACTGCTCGCCTATGAACTCGCCGGAGCCTCAGCAGCAGCGGTGCTCGGCACCGCCCTGACCATCAAGATGATCGTCTACGTCACGGTCGCTCCCGTCGTCGCCGCCTACGCCGACCGGTTCCCGCGCCGACTGTTCCTGGTCGGACTCAACCTGATTCGGGCCGCCATCGTGCTGGCCCTGCCGTTCATCGACCAGATCTGGCAGATCTACGTGCTGATCGCGGTGCTGCAAACCGCCTCGGCGGCGTACACGCCGACCTACCAGGCGGTCATTCCCGACATCCTCCCCGACGAGCGCGAGTACACCAGGGCGCTGTCGGCCGCGCAGCTCGCCGCGACGATGGAGACCCTGCTGAGCCCGATGCTGGCGGCGGTGGCGCTGACCCTGATCAGTTTCCACTGGCTGTTCGTCGGTACCGCGATCGGATTCGCGGTCTCGGCCGTGCTGGTGATCGCGACCCGCATTCCCGACGCCGGCGCCGCCACCGAGGGCACGTTCCGGGACCGGATCGCGGTGGGCATGCGGATCTTCGCCGCCACGCCGCGGCTGCGCGGACTGCTCGGCCTGAACCTGGTCGTCGCTGCCGCGGGCTCGGTGATCATGGTCAACACCGTCAACTACGTCCGTGACGTTCTCGGCGGCACCCAGTCGGGCGTGGCACTGCTGTTGGCCGCCAACGGGTTCGGCACGATGCTCGTCGCACTGTCGGTGCCGCGGGTCCTCGACCGGCTCGGCGCCCGGCCGGTGATGCTGGCGGGCGGCGCCACCCTGATCGCCGGGCTCGGGTCGGCGGTCGCACTGTCGACCGCCGACGCCGGCGACTGGCGCTGGGGCGCGGCGATCGCGGTGTGGGCCGTGGTCGGCGCGGGCACCGCGGCGGTGCTCACCCCGACCGGCCAGGTGCTGCGGCGCTCGTCGCAGCCCGCCGACCGGCCTGCGCTCTTCGCCGCCCAGTTCTCGCTCTCGCACCTGGCCTGGCTGCTCACCTACCCGATCGCCGGGTGGCTGTCCGGCGCCGGACTCACCACCACCTGGGTGACGCTGGCCGTGATCGCCGGCACCGGAATCGCTGTGGCGGTGCGGGTGTGGCCACGCAACGACCCGGCAGAGATCACGCACCTGCACGAGGCCGGCACCATCGACCCCGCCCGGCTGGTGGACGCCGACCGGGTGGGCGATCGCCTCTACCGGCACACCCACGTGTTCGTCATCGACGCCGAGCACCGGCGCTGGCCGGCGCAGGGAGTGCGGGAGCACGCGCTGGTCGCCTGATCGAGGACCCTCAGTCGAGGTATCCGGTGTCCGGGTTGATCGAGCCGAGGAAGTCCCTGATCGATTCCCGGTGTTGGCCGATGGTCATCAGTGCCGGCTCGGCGGTCGGATCGCCTGCCACGTGGACGGTCGTGCTGAATCCGTACCCGTCGTTCGGGCCGGAGTCCCATGCGTAGTCGTATTCGGTCCGCGAGCGGAGTACGACCGTGAAGAGTTCACCGTCGACCGCGAGAGTGAACGGGCCGTCTTCCGGTTGTGGCCGATGATCGTCGGCCGGCACGTCACCCTTCATTGAACGACCTTCTCACGCGTCGGACTCGGTGCCTGTGAATGGGAAGACTTGGATGCGTAGTGTTGGTCCCGAACGGATCCGATGCTCTGGAGCACTCAATGTTCAACGAACTATCCGAGATCAATACCCGCCCGGGGATTTATTCGGCCACGACTACGCCGGAACTGTGGACCGACCCCTACATCTCCGAGAAGATGCTGGCCGCACATCTCGATCCGAACCTCGACATGTCGTCCTACCGAGCAGAGTTCATCGAGCGCGCAGTCGGATTCATCACCGGCCGCTTCGCGCTCGGCCCGGGCAAACGCCTCGCGGATTTCGGCTGCGGGCCGGGTCTGTACGCGAACAGGCTGACACAGACCGGTGCCGCTGTCACAGGCCTCGACTTCTCATCTCGATCCATCGAACACGCACAGACGACCGCAGTCGAAACGAGCAACACGGCGACGTACCTGCGTCAGGACTACCTCACCTACCGCAGCAGCGAGCGGTACGACGTCATCATCATGATCATGCGCGACTACTGCGCCCTGCTCCCCGATGCGCGACGAGCATTGCTTCGGGTCGTCCGTCATCACCTCGCCGACGGCGGATCATTCTTCCTCGATGTCGACGCGGCACCCGCGTTTGACGCCGTCGAGGAGAAGTCCGCCTACGGCCCGGAGCTGATGGACGGATTCTGGTCGGCCCGACCGTACTTCGGGTTCGTCAACACCTTCCGCTACGAGGACCAGCGGGTGTCTCTGGACAAGTACGAGATCTTCGAGGAGTCGGCGACCAAGAGGTACTTCAACTGGGCCAAGTTCTTCACGCCCGAGGAGCTGACCGCCGAGTTCGGCGAAGTCGGACTCGGCGTTGTCGAGATCCTCGGCGACGTCGCGGGCTCCCCGTATGACCCGACTGCGCCCCAGTTCGCGGTCGTCGCGACATCGAACGCGGTGCGATAGCCGCGACACCAGCTGAATTGATTCGCCGGTTATCAGGATGCACCCGTCGTGCTCCGGAAGACGGGGCCTCCCATCGACGATCATTGACCGCATGGAGAGCACGAGCACCCAACCGGGCGACATCGTCCGAGAGTCCTATTCGGCGAGATCCCAGGAGTACACGGATCTCCTTGGTTCCATGACTTCGACACACCCGTCAGATCGAGCCCTGGTGAGCAGCTGGGCCGCCGCCCTGACAGGTCCCGTACTCGACGCGGGGTGCGGCCCGGGGCAGTGGACAGACTTCTTGGCCGAGTGCGGACCAGCGGCGAGCGGGATTGACCTCGTTCCAGAGTTCGTTGGACGAGCTCGGATGCAGTATCCAAACCGCTCCTTCGACGTCGGCAGCTTCGAGGCATTGGACGCCGCGCCAGAGTCCCTGGGTGGTGTCCTTGCCTGGTACTCGCTCATTCACCACCGTCCGCAGGACATCCAGACTCCGCTCGCCGAGTTCGCGCGCGTGATTCGGCCGGGCGGCGGGCTGCTCGTGGGCTTCTTCGAAGGAGCAACCGCAGGGACTTTCGACCATGCCGTCACCACCGCCTATCGGTGGCCGATGGCTGAACTCAGCCGGGAGTTGGTCACGGCCGGCTTCGAGGTGATCGAGACACATACGCGGACGGGGAGCGGCTACCGGCCTCACGGCGCAATCACCGCACGGCGGCAGGGCACCCGGTGCGGGATCGACTCACGGTGACGCGCCTACATTGACGGACGCGGTAGACAGTGTCGTGTCGAGACCCCAGAGCATGAGGAGAACGCGTGCGGTTTGAGCTGGAGGCTCTGTTGGCCGATGTGCCCGCGGAGCAGGTCGATGAGGCGCGGAGCTTCTACAGCTCGCGGGCAGCGGGACGTGGCCCCAGCACATTCGACGAGCTGAAGGAAGTGCGGGCGAGGACGTCTCCGTCTCCGGCCGACCCACCGGCGATCGAAGAGGTGCTCGAAGTCGCGGGAGCGCGTGTGCCGGTGAGGATCTTCACCCCCGCCGACGGTCGAGCGCGAGGCGTCCATCTGGACATTCACGGCGGCGGCTTCTACATGGGCTCCGCGGCGGGAGAAGACGTGCGTAACCGGGCGCTCGCGGACGCCCTCCACATCGCCGTCGTCAGTGTCGACTACCGGCTGGCCCCCGAACACCCGTGGCCGGCCGCGCCCGATGACTGTGAAGCGGCGGCGCTCTGGCTCGTCGAACACGCCGGTGCCCGCTTCGGAACATCCCGCCTGTCGATCGGCGGAAGGTCGGCGGGAGCGACACTCGCGCTGGCAACCCTGCTCCGACTGAGAGATCGCGGCGCCGTCGACGGGTTTACCGGCGCCGCACTCCAATTCGGCACCTACGACATGAGCGCGCAGACACCCGCCGGACGTCGGATCGCAGATGAGTACTTCATCCGGGCATACGTCGGCCACGTGGAAGACCGCACTGCACCGGACATCTCGCCTGTCTACGGCGACCTCCACGGCCTCCCCCCGGCGCTGCTGGTTGTCGGGGCAGGAGACGTGTTGCTGGAAGACAACCTCGCGATGGCAGGTCGACTTTCCGCCGCCGGCAATGACGTCGAGCTTCGGATCTATCCCGAGTCACCCCACGGCTTCACAGGTCACCCCACCGCAATGGCAAAGACGGCGCTCAAGGGTGTCCAGTCATGGCTGCTCGAGCGGCTCGTGCAGCCCTAGGACGCGTCGTGCCTTCTCCAAATGGACGTGCAAGCGCGGTCAGGCAATCTGGTGGCGCGTTTCGCCGATCTTCGCCGCATCTCGACACCGCGGTACCGGCGCGCACACCGGGTCGGCACCGCGGCCTCGAATTGGTGGGAACCTACGAACGCTGCCGGAATTCTTCTGACTTCCGTACGAAACGTGAGTGTGCTGACGGTCACATACTGGGCCAGACCACCTCGACGTTACTTCGGAAGGGTAAATCGGTTGTTGACGCAAGAAGGCTCTTCCCTCAACATTCGGCGGACATCGACGACAACGATCGCACTGCTCGCCGGCGTGTACGTCATTGACTACATCGACAGAGTCGCTATCTCGGTGGCGCTGCCGTTCATAGGCTCTGACCTCCACCTGGACAAGACACAGCAGGGCTTCGTCGTCTCGGCCTTCGCGATTGCCTACATGCTCTCCCAATTGCCCGGAGGCGTGCTGGCCGACCGGTTCGGGGCCCGGCCCCTGCTCGTCATATCGCTACTCGGGTGGTCGGTCTTCACCGCCGCCACCGGCCTGGTTCATGGCCTGGTCCTGCTTCTGGTAGTCCGTGCCCTGTTCGGTGTGGCGCAAGCACTCTTCCCGCCCGCATCGTTCAAGGCGCTCGCCGAGCGAACCACGCCGCAAACCCGCACTCGCAGTGCCGGTTTCATTCTGGCCTCGAATGCGCTCGGCGCCGGTGCCGGGACCCTGCTCATGGCGCCCTTGATCGCCTCGGTCGGGTGGCGGCACAGCTTCTGGCTCATCGCCCTGGTCGGGGCCATCGTCGGAGTGTTGATGTGGCGGTTCCTCCCCTCTCCACTTCCCCGCGAATTCACCGATGATCATCAGCCGGTCGAAGAGGAGATCGTAGGATGGAAGCAGGTTCTGCGGAATTCTGTGGTCTGGCGATACGCGCTTCTGTTCTGCTGTTTCAACATGTTGTCCTACGGCATGATCACCTGGGTGCCGAGCTACCTGCTCGAGGTTCGAGGGCTCTCGCTCGTCGCTGCTGGAGTGTCGTCCGCGGTTCCGCTTTTGATCAACGCCGGTACCGCGGTCCTCGGCGGCTGGCTGGTCGGGCGCTACTTCGACGGCCGCGCCAAGTGGTTCGTGGTGCCCGTGCTGGTGGCGGCAAGCGTGCTGCTCGTGTTGATGCTCCAGACGACGTCGGCCACGACCTTCACGATCCTGCAGGCCTGCGCCATGGCGTGCAGCGGTCTCGCGATCATGGGCATCCTCGGAATGCCGCTTCGAGCCCTGCCACGGGAGTACGTCGGCGCTGGCATGGGCATCGTGAACACCGGCGGCCAATTCGCCGGTGTCGTCGCGCCCTTGGTCATGGGCTTCCTGGCGCAGCATGTCAGCTACACCGCCGCGTTCGGATTCCTCGCCGGCGCAACCTTGTGCGCTGCCCTGATCGCCATCATCACGCCGTCGACCATCCCGCAGTGGCAACCCGGGGAAAGGGTCGAATCCTCCAGCAAGAGCACCGAGAAAGAAAGTGATGTCAATGCCCGTGCATGATCTGGTTCTCCATGGCGGTCGAGTGATCGACCCCGAATCCGGAACTGATGCAATTCTCGATGTCGGTATCGACCGGGCCACGGTCACCATCGTCAGCGAGGCTCCCCTCGAAGGGCGTCGTACCCTCGATGTCTCAGGGCGGATTGTCGCTCCCGGATTCATCGACCTGCACAGTCACTGCACCGAGATCCCGGGCATGCGACTTCAGGCACTCGACGGCGTCACCACGGCTCTCGAACTCGAGGCCGGCGTGCACCCCATTGCGCGCGCCTACGAACGCGCTGCACGTGAAGGACGGCCCATCAACTACGGCTTCTCCACCAGCTGGGCGGCAGCACGACTGCATGTCAAGGCTGGGATCGCCACCACGGGCGTCCCCGAGGACATTCTGATGAACCTGGGACTGCCGGGATGGCAGGCCGAGGCGAGCCCGGAGGAAGTGGTCCAGATCCTCTCGTTGCTCGAGAAGGACCTCAGCAGCGGGGCTCTCGGCGTGGGCATCCTGCTCGGCTACGCACCACGGGTTTCGCCTTCCGAGTACATCGCGGTCGCGCAGCTCGCCGCCGAGCGCGACGTTCCGACCTACACCCATGCCCGTGACCTGGTCGATCAGGATCCGGACACCCCGGTCGACGGTGCCGAGGAAATCATTCGAGCGGCCGGAGAAACCGGCGCTCACATGCACTACTGCCACATCAACAGCACCTCGCTGCGCCACCTCGACCGTGTGCACAGCCTCGTCGAGCAGGCACGCTCCAACGGTGCCCAGGTCTCCACCGAGGCCTACCCGTACGGCACCGGCATGACCGGGATCGGCGCTGCCTTCCTCGACCCGAGCCTGCTTCACCGACGCGGGCTCACGCCCTACGCGATTCAGCACATGCCGACCGGGCGGCGGTTCGGCAACGCCGAGGAGCTCAACGAGATGCGCAGAACCAACCCCGGCGATCTTGTCGCCGTGCACTTCCTCGAGGAAGACGATCCCACAGCGCGCGATCTGCTGACCCGCGCACTCGTCTTCCCCGATACCGCCATCGCGAGTGACGGTTTCGAACCGGTCTGGAGAACCACTCCCCGTGACAATCTCCTGTGGCCCCTGCCTCCCGACGTCGTCACCCACCCACGCACGGCGGGGACCTACAGCCGCTCGATTCGTACCCTGTGGCGCGAATCGAGGGCCCTGAGCCTGTCCGAGGTGATTCGACGATGCAGTCTGGTCCCGGCCCAGATCCTGGCTGCGTCGGTACCCTCCATGTCCCGTAAGGGGCGCATCCAGGAAGGAGCCGACGCCGACATCGTCGTCTTCGACGGCGACTCCATCTCAGATCGAGCAACCTTTACCGACACAGCGGCCCCGTCGACCGGGTTCGACTACGTCATCGTCAACGGCGTCGAGGTCGTCAGCGGCGGGGAGTTGAATGCCAGCGAGCTCCCGGGGCGCCCCGTCCGATCGTGAGCCGGCCGCGAAAATCGAGGGTGCGGACACAAGAGTGACCCGCACCCCGGCCGAGGAGGGCAGAATCGACCCGAAAAGTAGGGAACTCAACGCTAGTTCGGGATACCGAGGTGATGGTGCCGTGCAGGTCGGTGGTGGGATCAGCATGCAACGGATCGTCGACGACCTAGGAGCCACCCTGATCGAGTTGCGTCTCGGAGAGATCGATTCTGCGGCGCGGGTACACAAGTCGGTGATATTCGAGGATGGTGACGACCCCAAAGAGGTTGCAGGGTCGCTCGTGCTCGCAGTCGGCCCCGACTCCGCGCGCGTACCCGAGCTTCTGACCACCCTCGCACAGCACGGAGCAGCAGCACTGGTGTTGCGATCCACGGTCGCGATCACCCCGCAGATCATCGCCGCGGCAGACGCATCAGGACTCGCCGTGCTGTCGCTACGACCAGGCGCAACCTGGGAACAACTGATGTGGATGGTCCGGACGCTCTTGGCCGGGCCTCGCGCTGGGATCGACCCGAGTCACACCGTTGGCGGTGTGACCTCCGGTGATCTGTTCGCTCTCGCCAATGTCATCAGCACCTCCCTCGACGCACCGGTCACGATCGAGGACCGAGAGTTCCACGTCCTGGCCTTCTCCGGACGTCAGGATGAAGCCGACCAGTCGAGAATCTCCACCATTCTGCGGCAGCAAGTTCCCCTCCCCCTGATCAAACAGCTCCAGGAAACCGGCCTTCTCGACACCATCTACGAGAGCAACGAGCCGCTATACCTACCAGCCGACACCGCCGGCGGCAGCCTCATCACCAAGGGCCGCATAGTCGCAGCGGTCCGTGCCGGAAGCGAAGTGCTGGGTGCGATCTGGGCTGCAGTCGACGATCCGCTCGACGATGAACAAAGCCAGTTCCTCAAGGATGCGGCACGGTTGGCCGCACTACACCTGCTCGCACTGCGCGCGGGATCCGACCTCAATCGCAGCTATCTGACCGAGAACGTGTCTGCCGCCTTGAGCGGAGGCAGCTCCGCGGCTGAAGCGCTCGCACGGCTACACATCAGATTTCCTGCGGTGGTCGTCGCTATCAATGCGGCCGAGTCCGGGTCCCCGGCCGGTGATTTGTTGGACGGGAACAGAATTGCGCTCTACCGCCTTTCCGACACCTTCATCCCCCACTTGGCCGCGTCGAGCGCGGGAGCCGTCTCGTCGATCGTGGCCAGCAGCATGTACGCGATCATTCCGGTGTCGGCCACCAAGCCGACCTCGGATTCGGCAGAGCGCGTGACCCGCGACTTCCTCAAACGGATGAGTGGCCGCATTCCCATGGTGATCGGAATCGGCCCGGTAGCCCACAACGTCTCCGAGTTGAGCCTGTCGAGGCACGAAGCCGACCGGACGCTGCGCGCGATGATGTCGACGAAAATGTACGGAGAAGTGGCCAACTGGGAGGACCTCGCCTCGCACGCCCTACTCCATGACCTCGGCGACCTTGTCGCCGCCCGGGGCGACAAGCCAACGGGAGCCATCGCACGCCTGCAGCGCTATGACGCTGCCCATCACAACCAACTGCTCAAGACACTCGAGCTGTGGCTGGATGCTGGCTGCGATCTGCAGAAGGCGGCCGCGGCCGCCTTCATCCACCCCAACACCTTCAGATATCGCCTCAAGCGCGTCTCGGAGATCGGTGAAATCGATCTCGGCGATGCCGACGATCGCTTCTACGCGCTCCTCCAGTTGCGTCTTATCAGGCAGGGATCGCTTTCGTTCTAGAGCACAACCTCTGAACCGTGATTTCGTAACTCTGCACCAACACGCGAGCCTGCGGCCAGCCTAGCCTCAACGTTGAGACAGGTTACATTCCAAGAGATTCCAGCGAGGGGTCGCGTGAATAACTCGCCGCACATGAGCGAAGCCACTTTCGACACCATTGTGATCGGCGGCGGAATGGCAGGGATCTCGATTGCACACGAACTGGCAGAACAGCAATCCGTAGCACTGATTGAGCAGGAATCCGCTCTCGCGTATCACACGACCGGACGCTCTGCCGCAGCATTTCTCGAGAGCTACGGGAACAAGGCTATCCGAATGTTGACGGCGGCCAGTCGCGACTTCTTCGTTGACCCCGTCGGGAATTTCGACGGGCCGCTCACGACACCGTTGTCGCTACTGATCATTGCCGACGAACACGAGACCGACACGCTGCGTGCCCTGCATCGGGATGTGTCCGAACGGGGTCAGCACATCGAGCTCGTCGACGGGCCCACAGCGGAGGCGCTCAACCCAGTGCTCCGACCTGGCTACACACAGCTGGCTGTGATCGATTCCGGCGCCCTCGAACTCGACGTCCACGCGATTCATCAGGGATACGTACGTGGCTTCCGCCGACGTGGCGGCACCATCGTCAAGTCATCGCGGATCGTGAGCGGTCGGCGTGAGAAGCAGACCTGGGTACTGCAGGCCTCAGATGGTGGTACCTTCCGCGCCCCTACCGTTGTCAACGCAGCCGGGGCCTGGGGCGACGAGTTGGCCTTAGCGCTCGGCGCCCGGCCGGTGGGCATCCAGCCTCTTCGACGAACTGCGTTCATGGTGCCCACCCAACACGAGTGCGCAGGCCAGATCCCCATCACCATGCAGGCATCCGAGAATTTCTACTTCAAACCCGACGGTGCGCAATTCCTGTGCTCGCCGGCCGACGAGACCTTTCAGGAACCGGGAGACGCACGCCCCGACGAACTGGAGATCGCGCGCGCAATCGAGATGCTCAACGAAGCAACCACGCTCGACATTCGCCGGGTGAGCTCCTCCTGGGCAGGTCTTCGCAGTTTCACCGCCGACCGCACTCCGGCCGTCGGCCCCGACCCAGACCTCGAAGGCCTGTTCTGGTTTGTCGGGCAAGGCGGCTACGGCATCCAAATGGCACCCGCACTCGCCCGAATGGGTGCCGCAGTGACCTCCGGTGGACCCATCCCGCCCGATCTGGTCGAGCTGGGCTTGACCGAGGAAATGCTGGCCCGCGACCGCGAGGCCCTCACCGCGGGCGCCCACACCTAAACCTGCCACCCTTCACCGCCCGCCTCCAGCAGTAAACGATCCAGCCTCGCAAGACAAGGAACACAGACAATGTCGAAAATGGTCACCGCCCCCTCCGGCCGCCGCTACCTCACCGGCGGTGACGCGAAGGGCCCCTTCATGACGGCTATCGAGTCGAACAACACCTTGTACATCTCCGGTCAGGGCGGCTTCGCGCCCGACGGAACAATCCCCCCCGGAGTCCGCGCCCAAACCAAGGCGACACTCGACAACGTCCGACAGATCATCGATGCCTGTGGATGGTCGGTGTCCGACCTCATCCAGATCACCTGCTACCTCGCCGACATCGAGGAATGGGGCGAGATGAACATCGAGTACGCCGAGTTCTTCGCCGGACAACCCACCCCACCGACGAGGACCGCCATCGGAGTCGCCGCCCTACCGTTCAACCTCAGAGTCGAAATGACTTGTGTCGCAAGCAGGACGAACGTCCAGACAGGAGGATGACCCCAGCTCGAATCGGGACTGGGTCACCTCCACCAGTTTCGCGAGTGGCTACTCGCCGACAGCGCCAGGCCGGAGCGATCCAGATACACAGCAGCCACGACCTGCTATCGCCCCCGCTTCCTCCGGGCCCACGAGGACGATCTTCCGCGTCACCGGCGGAGCACCGTCCCATCCTCGCAGCGCGCCGATGAGGCTGGCTATGGCCTTCGAGTCCGCCGTCCTACCAAAGGACCGACAGCATGCCGGCGTGGGCCGCGACCGCGGGGCGGGAGGAGCGGGTGCGATGCCGCCCACATCTGCTGATCTGACCTGACTACCCCCGCGCCATGTCCACGAACCGGGACAGGTGAAGCTGGTGCGCCACAGTGATTGTCGCGGTCGGACCACCACGGTGCTTACCCAGGATGATGTCCGCCTCGCCGCCGCGCGGGTCGTCCCGCTCGAAGGCGTCGGGCCGGTGCAGCAGCATGACCATGTCGGCGTCCTGCTCGAGCGAGCCGGACTCGCGGAGGTCGGACACCATGGGGCGCTTGTCCGTTCGCTGTTCCGGACCACGGTTGAGCTGACAGATCGCGACCACCGGGACCTCGAGCTCCTTGGCCAGCAGCTTGAGGCTTCGGGAGAACTCGGAGACCTCCTGCTGGCGGGACTCGACCTTCTTGCCGGACGACATCAGCTGCAGGTAGTCGATCACGATCAGCTTGATGTCGTGCTTCTGCTTGAGCCGGCGGGCCTTCGCCCGGATCTCCATCATGGTCAGGTTGGGGGAGTCGTCGATGAACAGCGGTGCCTCGCTGATCTCGCTCATCCGCCGGGCCAGCTTGGTCCAGTCGTCGTCGTTCATCTTGCCCGACTTCATGTCGGAGAGTTTGATCTTCGCCTCCGCCGACAGCAGGCGCATGACGATCTCGGTCTTTCCCATTTCGAGGGAGAAGATGACGCTGGCCATGCCGTGCTTGATCGAGCACGACCGCATGAAATCCATGCCGATCGTGGAGTTGTGGGTCGGCACCATCGACCGACCGGCCAGGTACAGATGCTCGGCGTTGTCGACCTCGACGCAGCGCACCGGCACGCTGTCGACCTTCCGGACGCCGACGATGCGACGAACGCCGGACACACCCGCCCCATGGGTGCGACGTTCCTTGTGCAACAGTCCCTTTCGCGGACCTCCGAACACGTCGTCCTCGGTCGCGAAGGTCAACCCGCATCCGTTGGCAGTCGGCTCGACGCGGCTCTCGTAGCCCAGGCCGGCCAGCAGCTCCGCGGCGTCGCGAACCAACCCGTCGCTCAGAGCCATGAGGCGCACCGTGCCGTCGTCGGCGACCTCGGCCGCCGTGTCCAGCAGGCCCGCAAGCAGCAAACGCCGCTGCGACTCCGACCCGCGCTGATACACGGTGGGAATCCGGCGGTCACCGACTTCGCCGGCGGCGGGGAGGTCCGCGTCGTCCTCAGCTTCGATTCGCATCGCGATCTCGGGATCGACCGACCACGCGGTCGCGGCGGTCGTCCCATCGCCGAGCCAGGCGCCCAGGGTGTAGGACGGCACCGGCAGGGTCGCCGCGGGCAGCTGGAGCGCCCGCGCATTGACGACAGCGTGCTCGGCATCGACGGTCGTCGCGATGTCCGCAGTATTCCTGACGGCCGAGATACCGGACAGCTCAGTCAGCCACTGGTGCTGCTCGTCGGCCACCAGCACGGTGCCGTCGGAGAACTCCACCTCGTAGCAGGGCCGGTCCACCATCACCTCGGTGGCGGCGACCACCGTGGTCGGGTTGCCCTGCGCGTCGATCAGCCGGTCGCCGACGCGGACCTCGCCCATGGTGGTCCACCCGGTGGGGGTCGGCAGGGGAGTGTCGAGCGCGAGCGCCTTGCCCACACCGGGGCGCGCCGCCACGATGATCATCTGCCCCGGGTGCAGGCCGTTGGTGACCTCGTCGAGCTCGGAGAATCCGGTGGGCACGCCGAGGGAGAGGCCGCCGCGGCTGGCGATGGAGTCGATCTCGTCCATCGTCGGCTGCAGCAGCTCCTCGAGCGGCACGAAGTCGTCGTTGGTGCGGCGCTCGGTGACGTCATACACCTCGGCCTGCGCGCGGTCGACCACCTCGGCCACGTCCTGGCCCTCCGACCCGGCGTAGCCGTACTGCACGATCCGGGTGCCTGCCTCGACCAGGCGGCGCAGGATCGACTTCTCCGCGACGATCTCGGCGTAGTAGCCGGCGTTGGCGGCGGTCGGCACCGTCTGGGTGAGCGTCACCAGGTACGGCGCCCCGCCCACCCGGCGCAGGTCGCCACGACGGTCCAGTTCCGCCGCCACGGTGACCGGGTCGGCGGGCTCGCCGCGGGCGTACAGGTCCAGGATCGCGTCGTAGACGTTCTGGTGCGCGGGCCGGTAGAAGTCACCGGGCCGCAGCCGCTCGAGCACGTCCGCGATCGCGTCCTTGCTCAGCAGCATGCCGCCGAGCACCGACTGCTCGGCCGCCATGTCCTGCGGGGGCTGGCGCCCGAAATCCTCGCGGGGCGGCTCAGCCTGCTCCGAGTAGTCCGAGTGACCACGATCGTCGACAACCGCCACGCGATAACCGTCCTCTCCCGCAAACCTCGACGCCCGGTCGGCCACGCCGTCCGGTGCGTCCACACGCAATACATACGCGCCCGGACCGACAGGTTGATCCCGACCCCGAGAATCCGGGTCCGGCACAGCCGTCGCAGGACGCGCGCGCACGACGTTAGGCATCCGGACCGGCTCGTTCAACACGGACTGTGTACACAACTGTGGATGAATTGTGGAAACGTCAGTTGGCCGATGTTAGTGCCCTGGGGACAACCTGAGGATAACTAGGTAGCTGTTTCCCATCCGCGCAGGTAATCGTACCTTTTGTTGTTCACAGTCCTGTGGATGAAAATACTTTCGGCGTGTCCCACGGGTTGGGCATTCGGGCGTGTTGCCGAAGCGCGCTGACCTCGCAATATGAGCTGCATCACAGTGATGCTTCACACTAACTGGACGCTTGGCTTGGGACAGGATCACAACGGCACGCAACTTATCCCACAGACGACTCGGGGCCCCGCAGACCATAGGTCCGCGGGGCCCCGAGGGCGAACGTGGGTCGGACTAGCCGGCGACCACGTTCAGGTGGAACTTGGCAACGACGTCGGGGTGCAGGTTCACAACCACGGCGTGCTTGCCGGTCGCCTTGATGTGCGACTTCGGCAGCTCGAGGCTGCGCTTGTCGACAACCGGACCACCGGCGGCCTTGATGGCGCCGGCAACGTCGGCGGCGGTGACCGAGCCGAACAGCTTGCCCGAGTCGCCGGCCGTCTTGACGGTCAGCGAGACGCTCTCGAGGCCCTCGATCGCGGCCTTGATCTCCTTGGCGTGGTCGAGTCCGCGCACGGCGCGGGCTTCCTGCGCACGGCGGATGCCGTCGACCTGCTTCTCGGCGCCACGGGTGGCGACGATCGCGAGACCGCGGGGCAGCAGGTAGTTGCGGCCGTAACCGTCCTTGACCTCAACGGTGTCGCCGGGCGCACCGAGGTTGTCCACGTCTGCAGTGAGGATCAGCTTCATGTCTTCCCTTTCCTTAGCGAGCCGTCGAGACGTAAGGAAGCAGAGCAACCTCACGCGAGTTCTTCACGGCAACGGCCACGTCCCGCTGGTGCTGGACGCAGTTGCCGGTGACACGACGCGCGCGGATCTTGCCGCGGTCGCTGACGTACTTACGCAGCAGCGTCGTGTCCTTGTAGTTGATCTGCGTGTTCTTCTCTTTACAGAAGGAGCAGACCTTCTTCTTCATCACCTTGTCGCGCAGCGGCGGCTTCGGCATTGTCTTTCTCCGTACTTTCAATGTTCGTTCGCATCAGATCCCGGCGCTGTCGCCAGTGCGGGGATCAGAACGGGGGTTCGTCGTTTCCACCACCGGAGCCACCGAACGAGCCGGCCGCCTGCGGGGCGCTGCCCCACGGGTCTTCGCCGCCGCCGGAGCTGGCCGCCGGGCGTCCGCCGCCCGAGCCGCCCGAGGAACCGAACCCTCCGCCGCCTCCGCCGCCACCGCGGTTGGCCTTGTTGACCTTGGCCGTGGCGTACTTGAGCGAGGGGCCGATCTCGTCGACCTCGAGTTCCATGACAGTGCGCTTCTCACCCTCGCGAGTCTCGTAGGACCGCTGCTTGAGCCGTCCGCTCACGATCACCCGAGAACCGCGAGTCAGGGACTCGGCAACGTTCTCCGCGGCCTCACGCCAGATGTTGCAGCGCATGAAGAGCGCCTCGCCGTCTTTCCATTCATTGGACTGACGGTCGAAGGTGCGGGGCGTCGATGCGACCGTGAAGTTCGCAACGGCGGCCCCCGCGGGGGTGAATCGAAGCTCGGGATCGGCCGTCAAGTTTCCGATGACGGTGATCACGGTGTCGCCTGCCATGTGGGTTCCTCCTGCAGTGTGTGGAATCCTGTTGCGCCGAGCCTAGGGCCCAGCACAGACAGAAATCACTTGTTGTGGCGCAGAACCTTGGTGCGGAGCACCGACTCGTTCAGGCCGAGCTGACGATCCAGCTCGTTCACGGTGGCAGGGGTCGCGTTGATGTCGATCACCGCGTAGATGCCTTCGCTGTGCTTGGCGATCTCGTAGGCGAGACGACGCTTACCCCAAACATCGACCTTGTCGACACTGCCGCCGTCCTGGCGAACAACATTGAGGAACGTATCCAGCGACGGAGCGACGGTGCGCTCGTCCAGGCTGGGGTCAAGGATGACCATCAATTCGTAATGACGCATAAGACCTCATCACCTCCTATGGACTAGTGAAACGGCCACGGACTATCCGTGACAGGAGGGTCGTTGCGTCAGCAACCCATGCAGGTTACACGAGCGGCCCCTGACCTGCGAAATCGCGCCCGTCACGGCGGCGGCCGTGGGGGCGGTCGGATCCCTCCCGCGGCCGCGAGCACCTAGGCTGACACCCATGCGGACGCGCGCCCGAGCAGGGACCCCGGCGGTGGCGGTCACCGTGGTCCTGCTGTGTGGCCTCACCCTCGCCCTCGGCTACCTGAACAAGGCCAGGTGCGCGGGCGCCCCGTTCGCCGAGAACGGTCGCAGCCTCGTCTTCGACCGGCTCAAGGACAGCAACTTCTGCTACTCCGACATCCAGTTCCTCTGGCTCGGCCGCGACATCGACAACCACGTCTTCCCGTACCTCACCGGCGGCATCACCGCCGACGGCCTACTCACCGGTGGCACCGTCGAGTACCCGGTGCTCAGCGGGCTGCTGATGTGGCTCGGCGGCATAGGCGCGCACACCGACGCCCAGTTCCTGCTGAACTCGGCGCTGATCCTGGTGCCGTTCGGGCTGGCCACCGCGTGGATGCTCGGCCGGCTCGCCGGCTGGCCCGCGCTGCTGTGGGCGGCCGCCCCGCCGCTGGTCCTCTACGCGTTCCACAACTGGGAGCTGCCGGTCGTCGCGGCCGCCACCGCGGCGACCTTCGTGGTCGTGTACTACCAGCGGATCCCGCTGCGCACCAGGGCGATCGGCGCCGCGGTGCTGCTCGCGATCGGCCTGTGCCTGAAGATCTACCCGGGCGCCTTCGTGCTGCCGCTGATGGCCTTCGTGTTCACCGGGGGCGTGGGCGGCGCGGAGCTGCCCACCTCGGTACGGGGTCGGTTCGACCCGAAGGGCGCGCTGCTGGTGGCGGCCTCCGCGGCGGGCACGGTGATCGCGATCAACCTGCCGTTCGCGGTCGCCGGCTACCCCGGCTGGCTGGCCTCGTTCACCTTCCAGTCCGACCGCCAGGCCGACATCACCACCAACTCGGTCTGGTACTGGGGGGTGCGGCACCTGTTCGGCGGCGTCGAGGGCCCGGGCAGCGACTACGCGACGTTCGTCAGCGTGGCCTCGCCGCTGCTGATCGCGGCGTCGTTCGCGCTGGCGCTCTGGCTCGGCTACGCCCGGTACCGGCGCGAGGGCAGCTACCCGTGGATCGCGGTGAGCGCGGCGATGCTGTGCGGCTTCCTGCTGCTGCACAAGGTGCATTCGCCGCAGTACACGCTGTGGCTCATCCCGTTCCTGGTGCTGTTGCGGGTGCCGTGGGCGCTGATCGCGGGCTACCTGGTCGCCGACCTCGCGATCGGGATCGGGGTGTTCCGATACTTCTACGAACTCTCGATCGGATCGGACGCTTCCGCGATGGAGTTCGCCGTGCAGTTCGGCGTCTGGGGCCGCGCCGCGTTGCTGGTGGTGCTGTTCTTCGTCTTCCTCCGGGCCCGCCCGCGCTGGGAGGGGACTCCGGCCGCGGAGGATTCCCGACCCGCCGTCGGACGACAGGATCCGTCGCTCAGCACGGCGGCGTCATGACCGCGCCCTGGTTCGACCAGCCCACGCTCGCGGGCAGGCACGTCCGGCTCGAGCCGCTGACCCTCGCACACGCCGAGGACCTGTACCGGGCCGCCGACGACCCCACGCTGTTCCGCTGGACCTGGCGTCCGATCGAAAACGTCTCGGACGCAACCGAATACATCCGGCATGCCCTGGACGACCCGCAACGGTTGGCGTACGCCCAGGTCGACGTCGGGGCCGGTGCGGTGGTCGGCACCACCTCGTACTATCAGATCGACCCGTTGCACCAGTCGCTCGCGATCGGCTACACCTGGCTCTCCCGCGCGGCCCAGGGCGGCCGGATCAACCCGGAGGCGAAGCTGCTGTTGCTCCGCCGGGCCTTCGAGGATCTCGGCGCGGTCCGAGTCGAGTGGCACACCGACGAGCTCAACGCGCACTCGCGCGGCGCGATCGCCAAGCTCGGCGCCGAGTTCGAGGGACTGCTCCGCAAGCACCGCCGTCGGGTGGACGGAAGTTGGCGCAACACAGCCCTTTTCTCGATGACCGACGACGACTGGCCGCAGGCCCGCACCCAGCTGGAGGCACGGGTTAGGGGATAGACGCGGGCGGCCCTAACAGCTTCCCGATCAGCGACGCGCGCGAACGCCGGTCGGTTCGCGCGCCCAGCACGACGAAAGCGTCGCTCGCGGCCCGGCCAAGAGCCTCTCGGCACGCTCAAGGCTGCGCCTGCCCGACTGACTGACAGATCACGTGGCGCGTCCTCGTAAGGGCCTTGGAGGGGCGGAAACGGCAAAGCCCGACGCTTGTCCACCGGCCGCCTGATGTCCGACCAACGTACCGAGGCAAACCGACATCATCGGCGCGATTCGTTGCCGTTGGTCTCGATGTCGACACTCCCGAGCAGTGGCCGGTCTGTATCCATCGTCCCCTGCATGATGAACACATGGAAACCGCCGTCCGAACGCCTCTCGAGGTCTTCACCATCCCGCAGCACCTGGTCGTGCCGATCTATCAGCGTCGCTACGTGTGGGAGGAAGAGCATCAATGGGAGCCGCTGTGGCTCGATCTGCGTCGCCTCGCGGAGCACCGGCTGTCAGGCGGGAGCAGCACTCACTTCCTCGGCGCCATCGTGGTACAGGCGATCGACAACCAGATGGGTCAAATGCAGCAGCGGGCCATCATCGATGGACAGCAGCGGCTGACGACTCTGCAGATCGTTTTTGACTCAGTTGGGGCGATTCTTAGCGAGAAGGGTTTCGCGGCGCTGTCGCAACAACTTGAGGGGCTGACGCACAATCCGGCATTCTTCAATGCCACCGGCGATTCTGCGCTAAAGCTGCGCCATAGCAACGATGACGGCCTTGGATTCGACGAAGTCATGACCGCCGAGCCTCCCGTCGAGCACGCAGAGCTCGAGTATGCAGACGCCCGGATCCCGCTGGCACATAAGTACTTCTCAGAGGAGGTTGGCGCGTGGATCGGTGACGGCGACGAAGCGGCGGCACGTGCGCAGGCCCTAGTCGTGGTGCTGACTAGCGCACTGAATCTGGTAGTGATCGACCTGAAGGCGGACGAAGATTCTCAGGCGATCTTTGAGACCCTCAATGCCCGCGGCACCCCGCTCACGTCGGCGGATCTGATCAAGAACCACGTGTTCCAACGCCTCACGGCCGAGGGTGTCGACACGGCCGCGTTCTATAAGGCCGACTGGATCTTCGACACCAAGTGGTGGGAACGGGAGATCAGCGTGGGCCGTTTCCCGATGTCGCGGAGTTCGCACTTCCTCAACCAGTGGTTGGTGTCACGGGTAGGTGAGCTCGTTGGCCCGAGCTCCACTTTCGGGCGGTTCAAACACTTTGCCGACCACGAATACGGCGGCCCTATGTCGCAACTCATCGGTGAGATCAACGCGATGGCCGCTATCTACAAGGGCTGGACTAGCGAGATCGAGGACGATCACAAGCCGCTCGACACCGTCGCGATGAGCGTCTACAGAATGCAGTTGTCGGACGTGGAGGCAATCAAACCGGTGCTCCTATGGTTGCTCGACCCGGGGCACGGATACGCGCTCGAAACAGTCAAAGCAGTGACCAAGGATGTGGAGAGCTGGTTTGTACGGCGCATGCTGCTCCGGCTGAGCATGAGCTCGTCCGGCCGCGTCGTGTCCGAGTTGATCGGAACGCATCTCGGTGTACCCGACTCAGACCTGGCTGCGCGCGTGCGCAACCACTTGACCCGTCTGACTGCCGACACGACCTACTGGCCCGATGACGATGAGTTGCGAGCGCACCTTCGCACGGAGAACGCTTACCGCCGGATGAAGCGGGCGCGCCTGCGGATGCTCCTAGAGGCGGCCGAAGACCACCTTCGTGGCTACACAGGCACAGCGCCGTCGAAGACCGGGGTGAGGGCGCCACGCGTCCCGCGCCAGATTGAGCACCTCATGCCCGTTAAGTGGAAGACGCACTGGGGCGTCGAAGGTCTCCAGGCTGCAGTGGACCGTGATGCGCACATCCATCGCCTCGGCAACCTCACCCTGTTGACCGGCTCGTTGAATGCCTCGGTATCGAACGGGCCGTGGCTCGGATCGCACGGCAAGCGCGAGAGCATCAGGAACCACGAGGTCTACCTGCTGAATAAGCGGGTGATCGACGCGAGTGAGGCCGGCTGGGACGAGCAGGCCATTGACGCCCGCACGGACGAGATCATCGAAAGCTTTCTGGCCACATGGCCGGTCCCGGAGAGTCACGTGCGTCCGGTTCCTCCGACTAAGGGTTCGGAGGACGTCTCTCTTCGTCGACTCGTGGCTTCCGGATATCTCGCGGTCGGGACCATCCTGCACGCCGCCCCCGCTCAGCACAGTGATCGGACTTGCGAGGTGCTGGATACCGGTGAACTGCTTCTTGAGGGAGCGCGCTTCACCTCCCCTTCAGGGCCTGCTCGCGTCATCCAGCGGCGAAGCGCCAACGGGTGGTGGTTCTGGCAGTTGCCGGATGGCCGCCGGCTGACAGAGGTGCGCACGGCCTATCTGGAAGGCCAACTGCAGAACGTCTGATCCCTTCCACTCGGATTGCGTCGCCGGAAATCGCCCGCACTGAGCCTGTGGGGGCACGACTTCGATGTCGAATCCACCGGATCCGTGCCGGGTCAGGGAGTAGCGGGCGCCTCGGACCACGCCCGTGCGCCGCGACCGGCGCGCGGGCGCAGCCAGGACGGCAGCCACCCCGGCTGCCGGTCTGGGGCGCCGTCGAGCACCCCGCCCACCGGATCGTCCACGCCGCCCCCGCGCACCAGGTCCAGCTCCGGACGACGGATCTGCCGGATCACCAGCGCGCACAGCACGACGACCGCGACGTCCCGGACGACCACCGTCGCGGTGAACCACTGCTCGGGCAGGCCCTTGTTCGCCGCACCCAGGTAGTAGTACATCCTCGGCACCCATACCAGGGCGTCGATCGTCATCCACGCCAACAGAATTCGGCGGTGCGGCAGCGCGAGCACCGCCAGCGGGACCAGCCACAGCGAGTACTGCGGGCTCCACACCTTGTTGGTGAGCAGGAACGCCGCGACCACCAGGAAGCACAGCTGCGCGACCCGGGGCCTGCGGGCGGCGGTCAGCGCCAGGTACCCGATGCCCACGCAGGCGGCCGCGAACAGCACCAGCGACACCGCATTCAGGTTCGTCGGACTCTCGCCCGCGCCAAGCGGGCCGTCGAAACCGCGCCAACCGGTGAACGAGGTGATCACGTTGTAGATCGAGTCAGGGTCGGCCCCGCGCTCGGAATTGAGCCGGAAGAACTCCCGCCAGCCGTCCGGAAACAGCAGCGCAATGGGAAGATTCACCACCAGCCAGGCCGCGGCCGCGCCTGCGACGGCCTGCCACCACGCCCGCATCCGGCCGGCCCGCAGGCACAGCACCAGCAGCGGACCGAGCAGCAACAGCGGGTACATCTTGGCGGCGCCGCCGAGGCCGAGCAGCACGCCCGCCAGCACCGGCCGCCTGCGCGCCCACCCGAGCAACCCGCCCGCCGCGAAAGCCGTTGCCAGCGGGTCGAAATTGGTGAACGCGTGCACGACGACCAGCGGCGACACCGCGACCAGTGCGGCGTCCCAGACGCGGCGGCCTGCCAGCAGCACTGTCGCCCAGATGGTGACCAGCCACGCCAGCGACAGCCCCAACGCGACCACGTTGAAGTAGAGGACCACCTGCAGCGCCCCCGGCAGCCAGGCGACCGCGTCCCAGGCCTTGGCCACATTCATCGAGCCGTACTGGTAGAGCCCCGCGAGCACCGGATACTCCATGTACCGCTGCTGCATCGACCCGTCGCCGGCCTCCTCCTGCCACGACTTCTTGTACGGGAAGGCGCCCTCGTCGAGGCGCTCCGCCCCGTACAGCGGGACCGTGTCCGAATAGCACAGCGCGGTGTACTGGCGGCTGCCGCTCCAGTCCAGCCCCAACGCTCCGTCGGGCCCGTTCGGGGCCTGCTGGATACACGCGGCCTTGGTGGACCAGCCGAGGGCGAGGAACACCACCGCCAGCAGCAGGATCACCCGCAGCGGGGTCAGGAAGCGGGCCCGCCCGATCAGCGCGTGCCGCCCGACCGGCCCGCCGATGACGCCGGACAGCTCGGCCACCATCGGATCGGTGCGCCCGGGCAGATCCCGGTCGACCGCGGACCGGCAGTCGCCCGCGAGCGGGCCCGGCGAGGCGAGAACCGCGGCGCCCGCGACCTCCTGCGGAACGACCGTTGCGGTGCTGTCGTCAGGTTGCTCGGCCACCGGTGTGACGTTACCGACCGGCTATCGGTTCGGCCGGATCGGCGCCCCCTGCGCATTGCCTGCCGGGTTCAGGCCCTGCTCCTCGGCCTCGACCTCCTCCTCGGTCGGCTGGCCGGGCGACGGACCCGGATCGACCGTGGCGGGCGGCGTCGTCGGCCGCGGTGCCAGACCGGGCAGCGGGATCGTCACGCCGGGCAGGACCTCCACCTGGCGCGGGGTGATCACGACCGGCGGCAGCGACAGCCCGGGGGCGGGCGTCGGCGTCGGCGCGGCGCTGGTCTTCGGCGGCACGTACGGCGCGGTGTAGGCGGGCACGCCCGCCTGGCCGCCGATCGCCTCGGGCTTCGGGAAGGACTCGACGTCGGTGCCCTCCAGGGCGCCGTCCATGGTGTCCTTCCAGATGTCAGACGGGAGGCCCGAGCCGTACATCAGTCCGCCGTAGCTGTTCTGCAGCGGCAGACCCTGCTCGGTGCCGACCCACACGGCGGTGGACAGCGACGGCGTGTAGCCGACCATCCAGGCGTCCTTGTTCTCGCCGGTGTCGCCGAGCTGCGCGGTGCCGGTCTTCGCGGCGGACGGACGTCCGCCTGCCAGGCCGTGGTTGCGGGAGTAGGCCGCGATCGGCTGGAGGGCGGAGGTGACATTGTCGGCGACCGCGGGCCGGAGCCGGGCCTCGCCCGCCGTCGCGGGTCCGCGATCGAGCAGCACGGTGCCGTCGCCGGTGACGACCTTCTGCACGAAGTGCGGCGCGCGGAAGACGCCCGAGGCCGCCAGGGTGGCGTACGAGGACGCCATGTCGATCACCCGGGACTGGTACTGGCCCAACACGATTCCGTACTCGGAGGATCCGCTCGGCTCCTGCAGGCTGATGCCGGGGACGCCGGGGATCTCCTCGGGGATGCCGGCCTTGTGCGCGATGTCCGCGATCTTCTCCGGGCCGTTCTCGATGGACATCATCTGCCGGTAGAAGCTGGTGTTCAGGGAGCGCTTGGTCGCCTCGGCGATGGTGCAGGTGCCGCAGGACATACCCTCGGCGTTGTTGATGGTGACGCCGCCGAGCTTGAGGGGGCTGCTGTCGTACATCTTCGACAGCGGGATGCCCTGGTCGAGGGCCGCCGCGAGGCCGAACACCTTGAACGACGACCCCGTCTGCAACCCGGACTGCGCGAAGTCGAAGCCGGCGCCGTCCGCGCCGCCGTAGTACGCCTTGACACCGCCGGTCTTCGGGTCGACGGACACGACCGCGGTACGCAGGTCCTTGTCCTCACCCTCCATGTTGGTGGTGACCGCGTCGACCGCGGCCTGCTGGGCCTGCTGGTCGATGGTGGTGGTGATCTGCAGGCCCTCGGTGTTCAGGACCTGCTCGTTGATGCCGTTCTCGGCCAGCTCCTTGATCACCTGGCTGCGGACCAGCCCCTCGGGCCCCTTCGCCGAGCTGCCGTTGTCGACCTCGGACTGCGGGATCACCCGCGGGTACGTGGCGCCGGCGCGCTCGGCGGAGCTGAGGGTGTCGGCGGTGACCATGCCGTCGAGGACGTAGTTCCAGCGGGTCTCGGCGCCGGTCGGGTTCGTCTCCGGGTCGAGCAGCGAGGGCAGCTGGATGGTCGCCGCGAGCACGGCGCCCTCCTCGACGGTCAGTTCCTCAACCGGCTTGTTGAAGTAGGACTTGGAGGCGGCCGCGATGCCGTACGCGCCGCGACCGAAGTAGATGGTGTTCAGGTAGGCGGCAAGGATGTCGTCCTTGGACCACTGTCGGGCCATCTTCGAGGAGATGACCAGCTCGCGCATCTTGCGGCTGAGCGCGCGCTCGTTACCGACCAGCGCGTTCTTGACGTACTGCTGGGTGATCGTCGAGCCGCCGCCCGCGTCCTCCTTGCCGAGCAGGTTGTTACGCGCCGCCCGCACGAAGCCGGAGACCGAGAACCCCGGGTTGGTGTAGAAGTCGCGGTCCTCGGCGGAGAGCACGGCGTTGCGCACGTGCGGCGGGATCTGGCCGATGGTGACGTCGGTGCGGTTGCCCTCCGGCGGCACGATCGTGCTCAGCACGGAGGTGCCGTCGCTGGCGTAGATCGTCGCGACCTGGTTGGTCTTGATGTCGCCGGGCTTGGGCACGTCCGCGGCCGTGTAGGCGACCATGAACGCCAGCAGGGGAACCACCAGACCGACGGCGACGAGGCTGATCACCGTGCGGCGGACGATCTTCCAGCGGTTCGACTTTGCCTTGGCAGGCGGCTTCGGCGGCTGCCCACCGGACGCACCACCACGGGCCTTCGGCGGCGGACCGGCCGGGGGCCTGCCGCCGGGTCCGTTGCCGCCGCCCGGGGCGGTCCGCGGCGCGGCGGGGCGCGGCGGGGCGGGGCGGGGCTGGGCGGGGCGGGGCGCCTGGCCGCGCGCGGCGTAATTCGGCTGCGCGTAGTTCGGCTGGGGGGCTCCGGGTGCCTGATTGGGGCGCGGCGCACCGGCCTGCGGATACCCGGGCGCCTGATTGGGCCGGGCCTGCGGGTATCCGGGATGGGGGTTCTGCTGTGAGTACCCGGGCTGACGGCCGCCAGGCGGCGGACCACCCGGCCGCGACGGTCCGGCGGGTCGACCACCCTGCATGTTGTCGTAGGGGGAACTCACGTAGGAATCTCCAGTGCTCACGTAGACACGGCTGTGTCAGTTACATCGTTTCGGCGGGGTGGTGCTCACTCACTCGCAATGCGGCGGCTCGGCGCGCGCGCACCAGAGGGGCGGCGCGCCCGTTTCGGGGCGGGCACCGCTCCGAGCACGTACGACTGCACCAGGTGGTTCCAACTGCAGGTGCGGCACACCTCGACGACGTGGACGGAGAACTCCTCCTGTGTCGTCGCCAGCCGAACCAGCTCCTCCGACGTACGAGCCGAACCCGAGACCGGGCCCAGCTTGTCGCCGAACACCCACGAAACGAGGGTGAGCTGTTCTTTCCTGCAGATCGGACAGGTCGCGTCGGAGCCCCTGCCGTGGAACTTCGCCGCGCGCAGCAGGTAGGGACCGGCGTCGCACACCTCGGCGACACCCGTCCGGCCGGAGTAGACCTCGGCCAGCAGGGATCGCCGCTGGAGCGCGTAGTCCACCACCTGCCGCTGCAATCGCACGTGACCAGAGTACGTGGGCAATCCTGCGTGGTCTCGGGTTGGCGGCGCCGCGAGCTGCGACACGCCGGACCGACACCCGCGGCGTACCCCGCCCCACCAGTGACTGCGCCGCGGCCGCGGCGGATTGCCGGTCCGCACTGTCGATCGCGCCACTTTCCGACTTTTGGCCCTCCGCGCGCACCTTCTCCTATCATTTCGACCGTGACCAGCCGCAACACGACCCGGGCGCGAGACATCGACCGCTCGAACGCCTGCACGCTGCTCGACGCCGGGTACGGCGAGGGCCAGCTGGCCTTCGAGGAACACAAGTCACGCACGGCCGCGGCCATGTCCGCCAGGACCCTCGGCGAGCTGGAGTCCCTGGTCACCGACCTGCAGCTGCCGACTGCCCTCACCGACACGCTTGCCGCGCCTGCCCGGCCCGCACGGTCACCCCGCCCGGCGCTGATCGTCTGCGGGGCCGCCGTCGCCGTGGTGACGGGTGTGGTGGCACCGGCCGTCGCGCAGCTCGGGCAGGTGCCGAATCCGGCGGCGCCCGACAAGTACGCCGACGTCGCGCCCACCGTCATCGCGCCGATCGACACCGTCACCGCGGGCGGCATCGAGCAGTTCGTCAAGAAGTATCGGGACAAGTTCGGCGACACCCTCGTCTACGACGCGACCTTCTACGGCGACTACGTCGGGCTCGCCCGGGTGGTGCCCGACGCGCCGGGCCGCGAGCAGCCGTACGCCTTCCGCGGCGGCTTCGATGCCGGTGAGGTGACGAACCACTCCGGCGACGAACCGCCGTTCGACCTGGCAGGCGTCGACGTCGGCGCCCTGGCCGGCCATCTCCTCGGCGCTGCGGACTCGCTCCGGGTGCCCGGCGGGGAGATCAGCCACATCAGCATGGAGGTCGGTCGGTACGGCCCGCAGGTGTCCGTCTACGTGAACAACGAGGCGACCGGCGCGAGCGGCCACATGTATCTGCGACCCAACGGGGAGGTCGCCGCCGTGTACCCATACTCGCCCACCGGATAGTCGGCGCTCCTATGCTCGGCGGGTGCCGAGCAAACCCTCGCTGCGCCTGCGCGCGCGTGACACCGACCGGGTCGACGTCTGTGGGCTCCTCGATTCCGCCCACGGCGACGGCCAGCTCTCGGACTTCGAGCACCGCGACCGCACCAAGGCGGCGATGGCCGCGCGCACGCTCTCCGAGCTCGACTCCCTGGTGGCGGACCTCCAGATCCCGGCCGAGCTGGCGGGTTCGCTGCCCGTCCCGCCCGCCGATCGCGGCCGCGGCTGGATCGCCGCCGTCGTCGCGATTGGTGCCGTCGTCGCGCTGGGCCTCGTCGTCCTCTCCCGGCTCGGGGGTGGCGACGCGACCGCCACCGACCGACCCGAGAACGTGCTGTCCGCTGCCGGCCTCGCCCGGATGATCGCGGACCTGCGCGCGGAGTACGGCGACGCGGTGGTGGACGAGGCGACGATCTATCCGGAGTACGCGCTGATCGAGCGCGCCGAGCCGGGGGCACCGGGCATGTACCAGGACATCCGCTACCGGGACGGGCTCGAGGCACCCGATTCCCGGACCGGCCGCGATCCCAAGACCGTTCCCGTGGATCTGGACCGGCTGGACGTGCCGGGGGTGGTCGGGCTGCTGCTGGGCGCCCCGCAGACGCTCGGCGTGGCGGAACCGGATTCGGTCCACGTGTCCGTCGAGTCGGGGGACCAGGGCCCCGAGGTGTCGATGTACCTGTCCGATGGGCGGGCGGGCAGGTCCGGCCACTTGACCGCGGGGTTCGACGGAGAGGTCTTCGCGATCCATCCCGCGGCGGACTAACCCGGCGTCCAGACCCCACCCGCACCCGGCCAGCCGTGACACCTTGTTCCACAAATGCGCATTCCCGTACGCTTCTATATATCGGCGCGATATAGTTTGCCGTCGCATCAATCGGTCATGACTCAGGAGGTGGCGTGATGCTCGAACTCGCGATCCTCGGGCTGCTTCTCGAGTCACCCATGCACGGATACGAGCTGCGCAAGCGGCTGACCGGGCTCTTGGGCGCATTCCGCGCCTTCTCCTACGGTTCGCTCTACCCGACACTGCGCCGCATGCAGACCGACGGGTTGATCGCCGAGGACGCCGGCCCGACGGGCGCCGCCAAGCGACGGGCCCGCCGCGTGTACGAGCTGACACCCGCCGGTCGGCAGCGGTTTGCCGAACTGGTCGCCGACACCGGTCCGCAGAACTACACGGACGACGGTTTCGGCGTTCACCTGGCCTTCTTCAGCCGCACCCCCGCCGAGGCGCGGATGCGGATCCTCGAGGGCAGGCGACGTCAGGTCGAGGAGCGCCGTGAGGGGCTCCGCGAGGCCGTCGGTCGAACCACCGGATCTCTCGACCGCTACACCCGGCAGCTCCATCAGCTCGGCCTCGAATCGAGCGAGCGCGAGGTGCGCTGGCTCAACGAGCTGATCGTGGCCGAACAAACATCAACAGCAGTACCCAAGAAAGAAGGAGAACCCGACCATGGGTGAGAACAGCACCTCGGTGCGCGTGGCCATTGTGGGCGTGGGGAACTGTGCCTCGTCCTTGGTCCAGGGAGTCCAGTACTACAAGGACGCCGACGAGACGGCCACCGTGCCCGGCCTGATGCATGTGAAGTTCGGCCCGTACCACGTCCGCGACGTCCAGTTCGTTGCCGCGTTCGACGTGGACGCCAAGAAGGTCGGCTTCGACCTCTCCGAGGCGATCAACGCCAGCGAGAACAACACCATCAAGATCACCGACGTCCCGCCGCTCGACGTCGCCGTCCAGCGCGGCCCGACCCTCGACGGCATCGGCAAGTACTACGCCCAGACCATCGAGGTCTCCGACCTCGAGGCCGTCGACGTCGTCGCGGCGCTCAAGGCCGCCAAGGTCGACGTCGTCGTGTCCTACCTGCCGGTGGGCTCCGAGGACGCCGACAAGTTCTACGCGCAGTGCGCGATCGACGCCGGCGCCGCGTTCGTCAACGCGCTGCCCGTGTTCATCGCGTCCGACCCGGAGTGGGCCGCCAAGTTCAAGGACGCCGGCATCCCGATCGTCGGCGACGACATCAAGAGCCAGGTCGGCGCCACCATCACCCACCGCGTGATGGCGAAGCTGTTCGAGGACCGCGGCGTGGTGCTCGACCGCACCTACCAGCTCAACGTCGGCGGCAACATGGACTTCAAGAACATGCTCGAGCGCGAGCGCCTTGAGTCCAAGAAGGTGTCGAAGACGCAGGCCGTCACCTCGAACCTCACCGGCCCGCTGTCCGGCAAGGTCCACGACCGCAACGTCCACATCGGTCCCTCGGACTACGTCGAGTGGCTCGACGATCGCAAGTGGGCGTACGTCCGCCTCGAGGGCCGCGCCTTCGGCGACGCCCCGCTGAACCTGGAGTACAAGCTCGAGGTCTGGGACTCGCCGAACTCCGCGGGCATCATCATCGACGCCGTCCGCGCCGCCAAGATCGCGCTCGACCGCGGCATCGGCGGACCGGTCTACCCGGCGTCGGCGTACCTGATGAAGAGCCCGCCGGTCCAGATGGCCGACGACAAGGCCCGCGCCGAGCTCGAGGCGTTCATCATCGGCGCCGACGACTAAGAGTCGATTCGAAGCCCGAAGGCCCCCGCACGCGATTCGCGTGCGGGGGCCTTTTCGAACTGGCGCCGTCTAACTGTCCCAATGTCACACTCGTTCAGTTGAAGTGAACGAGTGTGACATTGGGACGATCAGGGTCGGATCAATCGGGGCTCACCGAACTGTCAGCCCGGCAAGGGGATGACGATGCCCGGCAGGATCTCCACATTCCGCGGCGGGGGCGGCGGCGGAAGGGGTGCGGGCGGCACGAACACCGGCGGGGCGGGCGGCAGCGGCAGGCCATCGGGAACCGGAGGCGCCTGCGGAGCCGGGGCCTGCTGCGCCGGGCCACCCACGGTGGTGCGGGTGCCGTCGCCGCTGCTGGTGCCCCCCGAATAGGCGGGCACCCCGGACTGGCCCCCGATCGGCTCCGGCCACGGGAAGGACTCCCAGTCGGTGCCCTCGAGGGCGCCGTCCATCGTGCCCTTCCAGATGTCCGACGGCAGCCCGGAGCCGTAAATCGATCCGCCCCACTGGTTCACGATCGCCTGCGACTGCTCGGTACCGACCCAGACCGCGGTGGACAGCGAGGGCGTGTAGCCGACCATCCACGCGTCCTTGTTCATCCCGGTGTCGCCGAACTGTGCGGTCCCGGTCTTGGCCGCCGACTGCCTGCCGCCGTACAGGGCGTGCCCGTTCGAGTACGCCGCGATCGGCAGCATCGCCTGGCTGATGTTGTCGGCCACCGCCGCGTCCAGCCGCCGTTCACCCTGCGGCGCAGGACGATCCAGCAGCACCGCACCGTCCGCGGTCACCACCCGCTGCACGAAGTACGGCTGATGATAGATCCCGGACGCCGCCAGCGTCGCATACGCGGAGGCCATGTCGATCGGCCGGGACTGGTACTGCCCCAATACGATTCCGTTCTCCGGCGGGCCGCCGTCCTGGGTCAGGCTCTCGCCCTCGACCCCGGGGATCTGCAACGGGATACCGGCCTCGTGCGCGGCGTCGGCGATCTTCTGTGAGCCGTTCTCCATCGACAGGGTGAGCCGGTAGAAGCTGGTGTTCAGTGACTGCTTGAGCGCCTGCGCGATGGTGCAGGTGCCGCAGCCGTCGCCCTGCACGTTGGTGATCTCCACCTGTCCGACGGTCAGCGGGGCGCTGTTGAACATCGTCTGCAGGCCCTTGCCCTCCTTCAGTAGGGCGGCCAGGCCGAAGACCTTGAACGCGGACCCTGTCTGCAGCGGCGACTGCGCGAAATCGAAACCGGCGCCGTCCGCCCCGCCGTAGTACGCCCGGACCGCGCCGCTGCGCGGATCGATGGACACCACCGCGGTGCGCAATTCCGGGGGTTCGCCCGTCATCGTCTCGTGCACCGACTCCAGCGCCGCGTTCTGCGCCCTCGGGTCGATGGTGGTGGTGATCTGCAGGCCTTCCGTGTTCAGCTGCTGCTCGCTGATCCCGGCCGCGGCGAGCTCGGCCAGCACCTGCGCCCGGATCAGCCCCTCCGGTCCGCGCGCGGCGTTCGCGTCCACCAGCTGACTCGACGGCACCACCGCCGGGAACAGCGCGGCCGACCGGTCCGCCTGCGAGAGCGAGCCCTGGCTCGCCATGCCGTCCAGCACGTACCGCCAGCGCGACTCGAGCCTGGCGCGGTTGGTCTCGGGGTCGAGGCTGGACGGGCTCTGGATGACCGATGCCAGCACCGCGCCCTCCTCGACCGTCAGCTCGCCGACCGGCTTGTTGAAGTAGGACTTCGACGCGGCGGAGATGCCGTACGCGCCGCGGCCGAAGTAGATGGTGTTCAGGTAGGCGGCGAGGATGTCGTCCTTGGACCACTGCCGGGCCATCTTCGAGGAGATGACCAGCTCGCGCATCTTGCGGACGACGTTCCGGTCCGCGCCGACCAGGGTGTTCTTCACGTACTGCTGGGTGATGGTGGAACCGCCACCCGCGCTGGCCTTGCCGAGGACGTTGTCGCGGGCCGCCCGGACGAACCCGGAGATCGAGAACCCCGGGTTGGTGTAGAAGTCGCGATCCTCCGCGGAGAGCACCGCCTGCCGGACGTGCTCGGGGATATCGGCGAGCTCGACGTCGGTGCGGTTGCCCTCCGGCGCCACCACCCTGGTGATCGGCGAGCCGTCGGTGGCGAAGATCGTCGCCACCTGGTTGGTGCGCATGTCCGAGGGGCGCGGCACCTCCGCCTGCCAATAGCTCACCGCGAACACCGCGGCGGGCACGATCAGCAGCAGCGCCACCAGTCCGGCCGCGATCCGCAGGATCAGGCGGCGCCGACCCCGCTTCGGGGGAGTCGGCTCACCGCCCGGCGGATCGCCACCACCCGGTTCTTCGGGCGGCGGCGGGGACTGCGGGGCCATGCTGGTGGGCGAGCTCACATGCAGGATTCCTGTCCGGGTGCCGAGTCTTCCCTGCATCCTGACATTTCAATTGAACGCACGGCCAATGACGCGCCAAAGTTTCGCCGCCCGGACCTCGGCGTGTCACCAGAATCACCCTCAGCAGGTGAGGGTCAGCGCACCCTGCGCCACACCGCGACGGACAGGCCGAGCAGCACCACGCAGCCGGCCAACACCAGCGACTCCGTGACGCCTGGGTCGCCGCGCACGATCCCGACCACCGCCGCGATGAACGCCATCAGCGTGAAGAACCCGAGGATCCCGATCACCATCTCGGCCTGCTGGCGTCGCCGCGCCCGGTTCTTCACGAGCCGCAGCTCACGACTTGACGCCGCCCGCGGTCAGGCCGGACACGATCCGGCGCTGGAACAGCAGCACCATGATCACCAGCGGGATCGTGACCAGCGTGCCGGCCGCCATCACCGCGGTGTACGGCTGGGAGAAGGAGTCCGGGCCCTCGAACCGGGCGATCGCCACCGTCACCGGCTCGGTCGCTCGGGTGGAGAGCATGTTCGCCAGCATGTACTCGTTCCACGTCGCGATGAACGCGAGGATCGCGGTGGTGAACAGCGCGGGCGCGGCCAGCGGCAGGATCACCTTGCGGAAGGCCTGCCCCCGCGAGGCGCCGTCGACCCGGGCCGCCTCCTCGAGCTCCCACGGCAGGTCGCCCAGGAACGAGGTGAGCGTGTAGATGGTCAGCGGCAGCACGAACGAGATGTTCGGGATGATCAGCGCCTGGTACTGACCGATCCAGCCGATGTCCCCGAACAGCTGGAACAGCGGCGTCACCAGCGCGACACCGGGGAACATCGAGGCCGCCAGGATGATGCCGGTCACGACGTACTTGCCGCGGAACTCGATCCGCGCCAGCGCGTACGCGGTGAAGATGCCGAGCAGCATGGCGACCGCGGTGGTCGCGGCGCCGATGATCAGGCTGTTGACGATGGCGCCGAGGAAGTCGTTGCCCTTGTCGGTGGCCAGCGCGTCCCGGAAGTTGTCCAGCGTGACATGGGTCGGCCACGGGGTGGTGTCGAAGGTGTGGTCCACATCCCGGAAGGCGGTGATGACCATCCAGTAGAACGGGGCCAGCCCCCAGATCAGGATCAGGGCCGCGCCCAGATAGGTGCGCACGCTTGGCCACGGGGACCGCTTGCGACGCCCGGTCGCCGCGGCCGGCTCGTCGCTGCGTCCGAAGGGCGACTTCGCCAGCTCGTCGCTGCGGTGCCGTCCCGCCATCACTGCTTGTCTCCCTTGCGCTGTTCGTCCTGCGTGCGCACCGCGTTGGCGCCGAGGAACTTCACCATGATGAAGGCCACCGCGAAGATCATCAGGAACACCAGCGTCGACAGCGCCGACGCGCTGTTGAAGTTGCCGTTGCGGATGTCCGCGACCACCAGGATCGACATCGTGGTGGTCGGGGTGGCGCCGCTGTCGCCGTTGAGGATCGCGGGCAGGTCGTACATGCGCAGCACGTCGAGGGTGCGGAACAGGACCGCGACCATCAGCGCGGGCTTGACCAGCGGCAGCGTGATCTGGGTGAAGCGCTGCCAGGCGCTGGCGCCGTCCACCTTGGCGGCCTCGTAGACGTCCTGCGGGATCATCTGCAGCCCGGCCAGGATGAGCAGCGCCATGAACGGCGTGGTCTTCCAGACGTCGGCGACGATC
The DNA here is from genome assembly GCF_042754885.1 of Rhodococcus sp. NPDC059179. NCBI lineage: Bacteria > Bacillati > Actinomycetota > Actinomycetes > Mycobacteriales > Nocardiaceae > Rhodococcus > Rhodococcus sp. NPDC059179. Next base: position 418,541 of record NZ_JBHZBV010000001.1, read on the forward strand.
ACCGCGAACCGCGACGCCCACGGGTCCGTTGTCCACGCGATGGACGTGCCGAGGAGGCGATTGGCGATGCCGTTTTCCGCGAAGATGAAAAACCACAGCTTGGCGGTGACGGCCGTCGGGATGGCCCACGGGATGAGCACCGCGGCGCGCAGCAGCGAACGGCCGAAGAAGGTGCGGCCCATGACCGTCGCCATCCACAGGCCCAGCAGGACCTCGATGCTGACGGTGACGACCGCGAAGAAGAAGGTGATCCCGACCGACGGCCAGAAGTCGGCGCCCAGGGTGCCGGGCGGGCAGGAGCCCATCCCCGAACCGCAGTTCTGGGTCAGCCACATCAGGTAGTGGTCGAAGCCGGCGAAGCCGCCCTTGGTGAACGTGCCCGTCACCGGGTCGAGGCCCTTGTCGGCCTGGAACGAGAGCCAGATGGCCCGCAGCACCGGATACAGGATGACGATCGCCAGGATCACCATCGTCGGCGCGATCAGCCACACCGCCCGCAGGTCTCGCTTGCGCGGTGGGGGTGCTACGTCGTCGCGACCCGGATACCCGCCCTCGGGTATCTCACGCCCGGAGGCGCCGACGTCGCGGCCGGAGTCGGTGAGGTCGCCCGCCCCGGCCCCGGGCCCGGGGGGCGGGCCGGGGTCAGCCGAGTGAACCCACGGTTGGGTTACAGGTTTTATTAGTGTTTTTTAATTGCAGGGGC
>NZ_JBHZBV010000001.1:419253-815570 GCF_042754885.1 Rhodococcus sp. NPDC059179
GCCCCCCCCCCGCGTCTTTCCCCCCCCCCGCGGGCGCGCCGCGCCGGCGGCGGGCGGCGGGCCCCCCCCCCCCCCCGACGCGGGCCTCGTCTGCCTGCCGTGGCTCAGCAGAGTCAGCCATCGTTGGTGTACCTGGTTCTCTTCGTGATTCGATCTGCCAGGGCCCGAGCCGGGTCCGGGCCTTCTGGTCTTACTCGGACGCGGCCGTTACTTGGACGCGGCCGTGATCGCCGCGGACATGTCCGCGGTCGCCTGGTCGACGCTCTTCTTACCGGTGATCGCGGCGTACGCGTTGTCCTGGATCGCCTTGGTGACGGCGTTGTAGAACGGCGTGACCGGACGCGGCACCGCGTTCTCCAGAGCGGCCTTGAGCGCAGGCAGGTACGGGTACTTGGCGATCAGCGCGGCGTCGTCGTACACGGACGCGAGGACCGGCGGGAACGAGGCGTCCGCGAAGGCCTGCTGGTTCTCCGGGTTCTGCACGAACTCGACGAAGTCGCGAGCGGTCTGCTTGCTCTTCGAGTTCACGTTGATGCCGTTGTTGTAGCCGCCCAGGGTGGACGCGCCGGGGCCGGCGGGGCCGACGATCGGCGCGACCGCGACGTTGCCCTTCACCTTGGAGCTGTCCTTCTCGGCGTTGGTGTACATGTACGGCCAGTTGTAGGCGTACATGGACTCGCCACCGACGAACGCGAGGTTGGTCTCCTCCTCGGTGAAGCCGGTGGAACGCTTCGCGATCTGGCCCTTCTCGTAGGCGTCGACGAGCGACTTCAGGCCGGCCTTCGCCTCGGGCGACTCGACCTCGGGGGTCTGGCCGTCGGCGCCGACGACCGCGCCGCCCCAGGAGTTGATCGCCTGGGTGGTGTTGACGGTCAGACCTTCGTACTGCTTGAGCTGGGTGACCAGGCAGTCCACCGACTTCGCGGTGGCGGCCGCGCAGCTGTCGGTCAGCGCCTGCCAGTTCGCGGGGGCCGTCGGCGCCAGGTCGGTGCGGTAGTAGAGCAGCTGCGCGTTGGTGTTCTGCGGGGCCGCGTACAGCTTGTCGTGGTAGGTCGCGCTGGCGACGGTCGCGGGCAGCAGGCCGGAGGTCTCGATCGCCAGGTCACCCTCGAGCGGCTGCAGCCAGCCGTTGGCGGCGAACTCGGCGGTCCAGGTGACGTCGAGCGCCATCACGTCGTAGTCGGAGTTGCCTGCCTGCAGCGACTGGACCAGCTTGTCGCGCTGGTCGTCGGCCTCGCCGGGGAGCTCCTTGAGCTCGACCTTCTCGTCCGGGTGCGCGGCGTTCCAGCTCGCGATGACCGGGGTCAGCTTGTCGGTGTCGTTCTTGCCCATCGCGAACGAGATCGGGCCACGGCCGCCGGTGTTCTCACCCGAGGCGTCGCCGGAGCCGCTGTCGCTCGAACAACCGGTGATCGCGAGCAGCGATGCGGCGGTTGCCGCGACCGCCGCACGGCGGACCGCCTTCGTATTCAGAACCATGGAGTATCTCCCCGGTAGTCGGTGGATCGGATCGGTCAATCCGTCGCAGCACGAAACGCGCGACGCCGGTGCCCGTGTCGTTGCCTACTGTGGCACGGAACACCGCCGAAACGTGACATTACGTCGAACCTGAATCGTTCAGGAACTAGGGCGTGTCTCTTAATCCCTCTCGGATGCACCTGGCAAGACAATCGTCGTCCGGCAAGGCGGAGGAGGAGCCGATACCGCTGTTGTATCGGCGACGACGACAACGCCGCTGGGCGGCGATTGGACGCCAGGGGCGCCGAAATGGGGATTGGGAGACACGCCCTTAGCCGAGCCTGCGGCCGTCCGCAGCGGAGAACAGGTGCAGCTCGGCCGGGTCGACGTGCAGCCGGACCTGCTGGCCCTTCTGCGGCGGGTTGCGCCAGTCGGCCCGGGCGACGACCTCGTGCGGGGCGCCAGCCAGGGTGGTGCGGCCGTAGATGTAGGCATCCGAGCCGAGCTCCTCGACAACGTCCACCTCCATCGGGATGCCCCGGCCGGACAGCTCCAGGTGCTCGGGCCGGATGCCGAGCACCACCTCACGCTCGTTCGCCTGGGCGAGGGCGTCGCGCGGCACCGGGATCACGGTGTCGCCGAACAGCACGCCGCCGTCGGCGATGGGGAGGGTGAACAGGTTCATCGACGGCGAGCCCATGAAGCCGGCCACGAACATGTTGGCGGGCCGGGAGTACAGCTCACGCGGCGACGCGCACTGTTGCAGCAGCCCGTCCTTGAGCACCGCCACCCGGTCGCCCATCGTCATCGCCTCGACCTGGTCGTGCGTGACGTAGACGGTGGTGGTGCCGAGTCGACGCTGCAGCTGCGCGATCTGGGTGCGGGTCTGCACGCGCAGCTTCGCGTCCAGGTTGGACAGCGGCTCGTCCATCAGGAACACCTGCGGCTGGCGCACGATGGCGCGGCCCATCGCGACGCGCTGACGCTGGCCGCCGGAGAGCGCCTTCGGCTTGCGGTCGAGGTACTGCGACAGGTCGAGCAGCTTCGCGGTCTCCTCCACCCGCTGGCGGATCTCCGCCTTCGGGGTGCCCGCCAGCTTCAGCGCGAAGCCCATGTTCTCCGCGACCGACATGTGCGGGTAGAGCGCGTAGTTCTGGAACACCATCGCGATGTCCCGATCCTTCGGCTCGGCGCCGGTGACGTCCTTGTTGCCGATCAGGATGCGGCCGGAGTCGACCTCCTCCAGCCCCGCGAGCATGCGCAGCGAGGTGGACTTGCCGCAGCCGGACGGGCCGACCAGGACGAGGAACTCGCCGTCCTCGATGTGCAGGTTCAGCTTGTCCACGGCCGGCGTGGTGGTGCCGGGGAACACGCAGCTGGTGGAGTCGTAGGTGACTGTCGCCATGGGTGTCGATCGATCCCTTCACCGGCAGGAACGTGCCGGACGATCCGAGTTGAGGGTGGTGCGCGGCACAGTATCGCAGGACCCACCCAGCCGCGTCCGACCCGATCGTTTCGTAACGTCACGAGCGGTCGCACACGAAATACCCGGTACACCCCCCGGACGCATCACGTCGACGAAGGGAAGCCACATGACCGGCAGAGTCTGGCTCGTCCGCGCAGTCCTCGCCGCGCCCCTGCTGATCGGGGGAATGCTCGGTTCCGCCGCAGTGGCGGCCGCCGACCATCCCGAGTCCACCGACCTCGGACCGGTACACACCCTCGGCGACGTCTGCTACGGACAGGCCCGGATCGGGATCGCGACCGGGCACCATCGCCCGGGCAATCCCCAGTTCGGGGTCAGCTTCGCCAGGTGGACGCCGACTTTCGGGCACCCGTGCTCGACCACCGTGCGCGTGAACTGGCGAAACCTCGACACCGGGGCCGCCGGATCCGTCACCGTGCCGATCACCGACAACGCGACTTGGAACCAGCCGCCGCCGTCCGAATTCCGCGACCTGGCAACGGGATCCGGACGAGTGGTGGTCACCGTTCGCACGGACCGGCCGCACCTGCCGCCGCCCCCGGCCCAGATCTGGGTGCCGTGAACCTCGCACGCAGGGCTCTCGCCGCCGCGATCGCGGCGGTGGCGTGCGCCTGTCGCGGGGCCTGAACCTGGTGCACTGAACCCCGACTGGTCGACCGGACCTGGACCGCGCGCGGGCGCACCGATGAATTTCGGACCCGGACCGAGTCTACCCCTACATCGACCCGACACCGGGGGAATGCGGAGGTTGCGATGACGAGCGGTGACTCGACCGGCGGCGAGCCGACTCAGACGCAGGTCCGGCGGCTGATCGCGGCGGAGCGGACGGAGCTGGCGGACCTGCTTGCAGGCCTTCCGGAGCAGGCCTGGGACTCGTCGACGCTCTGCGAGGGCTGGCGGGTCCGCGAGGTGGTGTCCCACCTGACCATGGCATACCGCTACTCGATGCTGCGGGTGCTGGGCGGGATCGCCAGGGCGGGCGGCAGCTTCAACCGGATGGCCGACCGCGCGGCCAGGAAGGACGCGGCCGAGTTGACCTCCGCGCAACTCACGGCGTTGCTCCGCGACAACGTGAGTCATCCGTGGAAGCCGCCGGGCGGCGGCTACGAGGGGGCGTTGTCGCACGACGTGATCCACGGCCTCGACATCACCACCGGGCTCGGGATCGACCGCCGGGTGCCCGCCGACCGGCTGCGGGTCGTGCTGGGCGGCGTGACACCCAAGCACCTGAAGTACTTCGGCACCGACCTCCGCGGTGTCGAGATCCGCGCCACCGACCTGGATTTCGTGCTCGGGTCGGGCACGCCGGTCACCGGGCTCGCGCAGGACATTCTCCTCGCGGTCTGCGGACGGAAGCTGCCGCCGGGTCGGCTGCAGGGCGAACAGGCACAGCGATTCATCCGAAAGGATCCGTCATGACCACCGACACCGAACAGATCCGGGGCCTGATCGAACGGTGGGCCACCGCGGTGCACGAAGGCGATCTGCACGGGGTCCTCGCCGACCACAGCGAGGACATCGTGATGTTCGACGTGCCACCGCCGTGCGAGGGCGTCCGCGGGCTGCCCGCCTATCGGGAGACGTGGCCGCAGTTCTTCGAATGGCAGTCCAGGGGAGCAGCTTTCGAGATCGTCTCCCTCGACGTCACCGCGGGCGAGGACGTCGCGTTCGCCCACGCGCTGCTGCGGTGCGGGTTGCCGCCGGAGCTCGCCGCGCGTCCCGAGAACCGGCTGCGCCTGACGGTGGGCCTGCGCCGCGAGAACGGCAACTGGGTGGTCACCCACGAGCACCACTCGTTCCCCGACTTCGACGCGGTGGGGGACGCGGGCAGTTCCTGACACCCCGGACCCGATCACAGAATAGGGGCACGACCACGCGGGACTCGCCGCCCTGCAGGCCGACCTGGTGAGGCGCTGGCCTCAGCCCCGGCCCGGGGCCGCTGCACACACTTCTTGCCCCGGTCACAAGTGTTCATCGAAGAAGGCGGTGAGCTCGCCGAACGCCGGTTGCACGAATTCGGGGACGTCGTACAGGTCGATGTGGTTCGAGGTGGGCAGCCAGACGAGCTTCTTCGGCTCACCGGCCCTGTCGTACACGGCCTGGGCGCCCTCGGGACTGCAGAACTCGTCGGTGACGCCGTGCACCACGAGCAGCGGCGTCGGCGAGATCAGGTCGGCGGCGGCGAGGGTGTCGATCGTCATCGTCTGAAACCCGACGCGACGGTGACGCTGTTCTCCCAGTGGGGGCTGTAGGAGCGTTTCGTGCCGTAGTACTCGAACGGCTCCGCGCCCATCATCGCCGCCTGCCCGCCGTCGTCGGTGACCGCCTTCTGATACACCGGCAGGCCGTCCTCGGTCCAGGCGCTGTCCCAGATGTCCCGCAACGCTTCTCGGTAGGCGCCGCCGCGTTGCGCGAAGCTGCCCGGCGCGCCGGGGTACGCGCCGGCCACGCAGGCCAGCGCGGCCACCCGAGAATCCTGGGCTGCTGCCTTGAGTGCGTAGCCTCCGCCCAGGCACACGCCCGTCAGCCCGATTCGTCCGAATCCCCGTGCGCCCAGGTAGCCGACGGCCGCGCGCAGGTCGGCCAGCTTGCCGGCGGCATCCTCGTGCCGGCGGATCGCGCCACCCGATTCGCCATGATTTCGATGGTCGAAGGCCAGCGTGGCGAATCCGGCACGGGCGAGCCCCTCCGCATAGGTGCCGACAACCTGCTCCTTCACCCCGGTGAATGGGCCGGTGAAGGTCACCGCCCTCGTTGCGCCTGCCGGGATGCGCATGACCCCCACCAGGCCGGTGCCGTCCTCCGCCCGAAACTCGACACGCTCGATGTCCATCGTGACCTCCCCGCACTCGCCGGCCGCCTGGTCGGCGCCGTGCTGAATGACCCACGTCCGATCCCGCACGAGCATCGGGCGCGCTGACGATCATCGCCCATGCCAACCCCGGCGGAACGCGCACTCTTCCCGATGTCCGAATATTCTCGCCGGACCGGAGTGCCGTTGCCGCCCATGATGTGTGGCCCTAAACTTCGTCGCCGTACCAGTCGGCGATGGGGGAGACCACGTGGACCAACCTGCACTCGACGGCGCCGATTCGGTGGCCGACGCTCCGATCGCATCCCCACCCGAGCAGCGGGTCGCATGGGCCGAGCTGTTCTTCGACCTGATCTGGGTCTTCGCGGTCACGCAGATCGCCACGGCGCTGGCGGGCGCTCACGACGTCGGCGAGGCGGCCCGCACGATGCTGCTGTTCGTGCCGTTGTGGTGGGGGTGGGTCGGCACCACGCTGCTGGCCAACCGGGCGGGCAGCCTTGTGGATCAGGCGCTCGGCAGGGTGGCGCTCTTCAGCGTCGCCGGCTGTGGGCTGCTGATGTCGGTGGCCGTGGGAGGGGCGTTCGACGGGCGCGCCCTGCTCTTCGCCACCGGATACGTCGTGCTCCGCCTGCTGTTGTGGATCGCGTCCTGCCGACTTCCCGGCGGGTCCGCTCGGGTCCGGCTGGAGCCCTTCGCCGTGTCGGCGTTCGTCGCCGCGCCGCTGTTCCTGCTCGGCGCCTTCCTCGAGGGGCCGTGGCGGATCGCCGCGTGGACCGCGGCCGCGGTGATCGAGCTGATCGCTCCGCGAGTGCTGCCAGCGGGCCTGAACCATGTCCGAATCGAGACCGCGCACCTGCCGGAGCGGTTCGGGCTGTTCCTGATCATCGCGTTGGGCGAGACGGTGGTCGCGGTCGGCGGCCAGGCCGCCGGGATGGATCTCGACGGGCCCACGTTCGCCGCCTTCACGCTCGCGTTCGTCATCATCGTCGCGCTGTGGTGGACCTATTTCCACTACGGCGCTCCCGCCGCCCGCCACAGCCTCGAGCACAGTCCCGAGCAGGCTCGCATCGTCACGGACGTCTTCAGCTACGCCCACCTCATCTACGTCACCGCGATCATCGCCATCGCCGTCGGCCTGAAGAAGCTGCTCGCCTACCCCCTGTCCGTGCCGCACTCGCTGCCCGAACTGCTGCTCGCCCCTGGCGTGGCGCTGTACCTGTTCGGGTTCTGCTACGCGCGGTGGCGCATGTTCGGGTCGGCGACCGTACAGAGGATCGCCGCCGCGCTGGCCTGCTGCGCGATCGCGGTGGCGGCTCCGCTGCTGCCCGCCCTCGCCACCGCCGCGCTCGTCCTCGCGGTCCTGCTCGCCCTGAACGGATACGAGGCCTGGATCGTCACCACCCACCGGCCGCTCCCGCTGCTTCGCCTGCCACGGATCGTGCGGCGCGAGACGCGGCGCTGATGCGGCGCCTAGGGTGTTGCTCGTGGGCGAAAAGTACCGAGAGATCAACAAGGCGAACTGGGACGAACGCGCACCCGCGCACGCCGTCTCGTCGGACTATGCGATGGAGCGATTCGTCAGTGATCCCGAATTCGTCAGCGCGGTAGTCGAGTTCGACCGTCCGATGCTCGGCGACATCTCGGGGCTGACGGGCGTGCATCTGCAGTGCCACATCGGCACCGACACGGTGTCGCTGGCCCGGCTCGGAGCGCGGATGACCGGGCTGGACTTCTCCGGGGCCTCGCTGGCGGAGGCCCGCAAACTGGTCGACCGCACCGCGGACCCGGTCGATTTCGTGGAGGCGGACGTATACGACGCCGTGACGATCCTCGGTCCGGCGTCGCAGGATCTCGTGTTCACCGGAATCGGGGCGCTGTGCTGGCTGCCGAGCATCGAGCGGTGGGCCGAGACGGTTGCGGGGCTCCTCCGACCGGGCGGCCGGCTGTTCCTGCGCGAGGCCCATCCCGTGCTGTGGGCGCTCGACGACGCCCGCTCGGATGTGCTCGCCCTGCGGTACCCCTACTTCGAGCAGGTCGAACCGCTGGTGTGGACGGACGAGGAGACGTACGTCGAGACGGAGATCCGGCTCCAGGCCAGCACGACGCACGAGTGGAACCACGGCCTCGGCGAGATCGTGACCGCACTTCTCCGGGCAGGCATGGAGATCACCGCGCTCACCGAGCACGACAGCGTTCCCTGGAATGCCCTGCCCGACGCGATGGTGTGTGACGAGCGCGGGGAGTGGCGGCTCGCCGAGAACCCCGAGCGGCTCCCCGCGTCGTACACACTCTGTGCGGTCAGAGGGCGCTGATCTCCCGACCCTCGCGGAGAACTGCGGGGTCGGCCCCTCACGGACTACGGTGGGATCCGGCCTTCCTCGACGAGTCAAGGAGTGCAGATGACCCACGGATTTCGCATCGGTGTTCAGCTCCAGCCGCAACTCGCACCCGACTACGGCCTGATCCGTGACGCGGTGCTGCGGGCCGAGGACGCGGGAGTCGACATCGTCTTCAACTGGGACCACTTCTTCCCGCTGTACGGCGACCCCGACGGCGCCCATTTCGAGTGCTGGACGATGCTCGGCGCCTGGGCCGAGCAGACCGAGCGGGTGCAGATCGGCGCGCTGGTCAGCGGCGGTGGTTACCGGAACCCGGACCTGCTCGCGGACATGGCCCGCACCGTCGACCACATCAGCGGCGGCCGGCTCATCCTCGGCATCGGGGCCGGCTGGTTCGAGAAGGACTACGACGAGTACGGCTACGAGTTCGGCACCGCAGGAAAGCGTTTGGCGCTACTCGGCGAGAACCTGGCCCGGATCTCGGCGCGCCTGGGCAAGCTGAACCCGGCCCCGACCCGGCACATCCCGATCCTGATCGGGGGCGGCGGCGAACGCAAGACGCTGCGCCTGGTGGCCGAGTACGCCGACGTGTGGCACAGCTTCGCCGACCTCGACGCGCTGCAGCACAAGTCGCGGGTGCTGGCCGACCACTGCGCGGCCGTCGGCCGCGAACCCGCGCGGATCGAGCGGTCGGTGGCCTGGCCCGGTCCGGGGTCCGCGCAGGACTTCCTGGACGCGGGCGTCACCCTCTTCACGGTCGGGGTCGGCGGACCCGACTACGACCTGTCCACCGTCCACGAGGCGCTGCGCTGGCGCGCGGACCTGATGCCCGAGCCGATCGAGGGCCTGGCCTGACCGGCGCTCACCGGACCGAAAGGTTCCCGGTGCCCGGCCCCCGACGCGGCTAGGCTCCCTGCATGGTCCGCTCGCAACGCGTGAAGACTCGGGTGCCCGTCGCTCTGCTGGCGGTGCTGATGCTGGTGCTGGCGCTGGCCGGATGCGGTAGCGGCGGCGAGGCCCCCTCGGCCACCGACCTGTGCGCCCCGCCGGGCGTCGGCAGCTCCGCGGCCGCCCCGACCAACCTGGACGCGGCCGCAGCCGCGGCGGCCGAGGATCGCTACACCACCCCGGACACCACACCGCTGGACCAGATCGACACGAGCGCGCTCGGCCTGGCCACCCCCGGCAAGCTCAGCGTCGGCACCCTGTCCGACGCCCCGCCGAGCATCTGCGTTGATTCCTCGGGCACCTTCACCGGATACGACAACGAGCTGCTCAAGGCCGTCGCCGCCAAGCTCGGGCTGCAGATCGAGTTCGCAGGAACGGAATTCGCGGGACTGCTCTCCCAGGTGGCGACCAACCGGTTCGACGTCGGGTCGTCCTCGATCACCACCACCGACGAGCGGCGCCGGACGGTCGGCTTCACCAACGGCTACGACTTCGGCTACTTCTCGCTGGTGGTGCCGAACGGCAGCGCCATCCGCGGGTTCTCGGACCTGAACGCGGGCACCAGGATCGGCGTCGTGCAGGGCACCGTCCAGGACGACTACGTCGTGAACACGCTGAAGCTCGACCCGGTGAAGTTCCCCGACTACAACACCGCCTACGCGAACCTCAAGACCGGGCAGATCGACGCATGGGTGGCCCCGTCCCAGCAGGCGGAGGGCGCGATCAAGCCCGGCGACCCGACGTCGATCGTGCAGAACACCTTCAGCCTCAACAACTTTGTGGGCTGGGCCGTCAACAAGGACAACCAGCCTCTGATCGACGCGCTGAACTCCGGGTTGGACGCGGTCATCGCCGACGGCACCTGGTCGTCGCTGTACTCCGACTGGGTACCCCGCGAACTGCCCGAGGGCTGGAAACCGGGCAGCAAGGCGGCCCCCGCCCCTGAATTGCCGGACTTCGCCGCGCTCGCCGCGCCGGAGGCACCGGGATCCGAGCCGTCGCAGGCCGTCCAGAAGTCGACGCTGGCCCAGCTGGGCGCCACCTTCTTCGACTGGGACCTGTACAGGCAGGCCATCCCGGACCTGCTCAAGACCGGCCTGCCCAACACGGTGATCCTCGCCCTCACCTCGGGGGTGATCGGCACCGCCGCAGGCATGCTGCTCGCGGTCGCAGGCATCTCGCGCACCCGCTGGCTGCGCTGGCCGGCGCGGGTCTACACCGACGTCTTCCGCGGGCTGCCCGCCGTCGTCATCATCCTGATCATCGGGCTCGGCGTCGGACCGGTGGTCAAGGGCCTGACCGGCAACAACCCCTACTGGCTCGGCGCCGCCGCGCTGGCCCTGCTCGCCGCCGCCTATATCGGCGAGATCTTCCGCTCCGGCATCCAGAGCGTGGAGCCGGGACAGCTGGAGGCGGCCCGCGCGATCGGCTTCAGCTACCGCCGGGCGATGACCCTGGTGGTGATCCCGCAGGGCATCCGCCGGGTGCTGCCCGCGCTGATGAACCAGTTCATCTCGCTGATCAAGGACTCCTCGCTGATCTACTTCCTCGGGCTGCTGGCGACCCAGCGGGAACTGTTCGCCGTCGGGCGCGACCTCAACGCGCAGACCGGGAACCTGTCGCCGCTGGTGGCCGCCGGGCTGTTCTACCTGGCGCTGACGATCCCGCTCACCCACCTGGTCAACTACATCGACCGGCGGCTGCGGACCGGGCGGGCCGACACCTCCGGCACCCTGGACCCGCTCGAGCAAGCCATCGTCGTGGAGAGGGGATAACCGTGACCACCGCGACCGCCTCGGTCTCGCTGACCGGCACCGACCTGCACCTGTCCTTCGGCGCCAACCGGGTGCTGCGCGGCGTCGACATCCACGTCGACGCCGGCAAGACGACCTCCGTGATCGGCCCGTCCGGCTCCGGCAAGTCGACCCTGCTGCGGGTGCTCAACCGGCTGCACGAGCCCGAGCGGGGCGACATCCTGCTCGACGGCCGGTCGGTGCTCGGCGACAACCCGGACCTGCTGCGGCAGCGAATCGGGATGGTGTTCCAGCACTTCAACCTGTTCCCGCACCGCACCGTGCTCGACAACATCGCCCTCGGGCCCCGCAAGCTGCGTGGGCTGTCCAAGGATCAGGCGCGGACCGTCGCCCTCGAGCAGCTCGAACTCGTCGGCCTGGCGGAGAAGGCGCAGTCGCGTCCCGGCAACCTGTCCGGCGGCCAGCAGCAGCGGGTCGCGATCGCCCGGGCGCTGGCGATGAAGCCCGAGATCATGTTCTTCGACGAGGCCACCTCCGCGCTGGACCCGGAGCTGGTCAAGGGCGTGCTCGCGCTGATGGCGGACCTCGCGTCGGCCGGTATGTCGATGGTGGTCGTCACCCACGAGATGGGTTTCGCCCGTTCGGTTTCCGACACCGTGCTGTTCATGGACCGCGGGGTGGTGGTGGAGACCGGCAAGCCCGAGGCGCTGTTCGACGATCCGCAGACCGAACGCCTCCAGGCCTTCCTCTCCCAAGTGTTGTAGCGCCTCCGGCACGTTAGGCCACCCTCGTTGTCCGGTCGTTCACTTGGCCGTTCCCTTGCCCTCGCTTACGACTTCTACGGTGCCCCCAGTTCGACACCTTCGACCGGGAGTACCCACGTGAAGCTCAAGCCCCTCGCGCTGTTCGTCAACCATGACGGCAAGTCATCGCGGGCCTCGATCACCTGCCAGTACAAGTGCGGCAACGCCTGCTCGCACGAGGTGCCCAACACCTCCGGCGGCGAGTATTTCGGCGACATCGTGCGCACCGCGATGTCGCGGCGCGGAATGCTGAAGTCCGGGGCGGTCGCGGTGCTGGCGGTCGGCGCGGGCGGCGCGCTGGTGGCGTGCTCCGACGACTCCGGCTCGACCGGCGGCCCAACGGCGACTGCGGGCGGCGAGCCCCCGGCGGGCACCGCATTCACCGCGGTCGCGCCGAACACCGAGGACGCCGTCGTGGTCCCTGAGGGCTACGAGCAGGCCGTCGTGATCCGGTGGGGCGACCCGGTCCTGCCCGGCGCGCCTGCGTTCGACTTCGGCAACCAGACCCCGCAGGCGCAGGAGATGCAGTTCGGCTTCAACAACGACTTCGCGGGCCTGCTACCGGTGGAGGGGAAGCCCAACACCTACCTGCTGGTGGTCAACCACGAGTACAGCACCGAGCCGTTCATGTTCTCCGGCTACGACCCCGAGAACCCGACCCTCGAACAGTTCCAGATCGCGGTGACCGCGCACGGTCTGTCCGTTGTCCAGGTCAAGGGCGAGGCCGGAACAGGTCGGCTCACACCGGAATTCGGCCCGAGCAACCGCCGCATCACCGCGAACTCCGAGTTCCTGGTGACCGGGCCCGCCGCGGGCAGCGACCTCCTCAAGACCACCGCCGACCCCACCGGGACCCGGGTGGTCGGCACCCTCAACAACTGCGCGGGCGGTGTAACACCGTGGGGCACTGTGCTTTCCGGCGAGGAGAATTTCAACCAGTACTTCGCGAACGCCGATCAGGTGACCGACCCGACCGTCGCGGCCCGGCTGAAGCGGTACGGCATCGAGGGTGGCGCGAGCGAGCGCAAGTGGGAGCGCTTCGATTCCCGCTTCGACCTCGCCCAGGAACCGAACGAGGCAAACCGCTTCGGTTACGTCGTCGAGGTGAACCCGTGGGATCCGGCGTCCACCCCGATCAAGCACACCGCGATGGGACGGTTCAAGCACGAGGCCGCGACCATCTACGTCACCGACGACGGCACGGTGGTCTCCTACAGCGGTGACGACGAGCGGTTCGACTACATGTACAAGTTCGTCTCCGCGCGAAAGATGATGCCCGGCAACGGCCAGGCCAGCATGCGGCACAACCTGACCATTCTCGACGCGGGCACCCTGTACGTCGCGAAGCTCACCGGCGACGAGCCGGACCAGATCGACGGCTCCGGCACGCTGCCGTCGTCCGGACGGTTCGCGGGCAAGGGGGAGTGGATCCCGCTGCTCCGCACCGGCGAGGACGGCAAGGCCGAGTCCCTCGTCGACGGGATGAGCGCGGAGGAGGTCGCCGTGTTCACCCGAGAGGCGGGCGACAAGGTGGGCGCCACCAAGATGGACCGTCCCGAGGACTTCGAGCCGAACCCGAAGACCGGGAAGGTGTACGTCGCGCTGACCAACAACTCCAAGCGCGGCGAGGACGGCAAGGCCGCGGCCGACGAGCCCAACCCCCGCAACAACAACAAGAACGGGCAGGTGCTCGAGCTCGAGGACGAGCACGCCGGGACCGGTTTCACGTGGAACCTGCTGCTGGTCTGCGGCGACCCGACCGCCGCCGACACCTACTTCGGTGGGTTCGACAAGGCACAGGTCAGCCCGATCTCCTGCCCCGACAACCTGGCGTTCGACCCGCACGGCAACCTGTGGATCTCCACCGACGGCAACGCGCTCAAGTCCAACGACGGCCTGTTCAGCGTCGTCCTCGACGGCGACCGCCGCGGCGAGACCAAGCAGTTCCTCACCGTGCCGAAGGGCGGCGAGACCTGCGGGCCGATCATCGACGAGTCCCGCGTGGTCGTCTGTGTGCAACACCCGGGCGAGATCGACGGTGCCAGCGCCGATCAGCCGGCCTCGCACTGGCCGGACGGCGGCGCCAGCCAGCCCCGGCCGTCGGTGGTCGCGGCGTGGAAGTCGGGCGGCGGGCGGGTCGGCACGTAACCGGATCGGCCTAGGGTCCCGGAAACGTACGTCAGCACAGCATTGACGTACGTTTCCGGTCCGCGTCGCACTGCTGCCGAGGGCCGGAGGTCTACTTCTTGGGTGGGGCAAACGTGAAATCGGCCGGCGGTGCCGGGTGGACGGGCGACAGGCTCGAGTCATACTGCGACTCACCGGCAGGCAGGCAGACGCCGAGCCCGTTGCAGGTTTCCGCACTCATGGTGACAAAGACGACGTTCGTGTGTTCGCCGATGCTGAGCGGACGGATGGCCGGTGAGACCGGCGCGATGAACGGTCGCCCAAAGAACGGTGCCCCAGCGGGTGCGTTGAAGGGGCCGCGCAGCGACTCCGGTCCTGCGGTCACCGCGAACTCCTTCGGCGTTCCGGCGTCGGTAACCCATCGAGCCGAGACGAAATTCTGTTTGAAGGCATCGATTTCGGCTGATGTCGCAGCGATCCAGGGCGGCACCGCCCGGACCCACCGGTCACCCGCGAGGGCCTCTCGGCAACCCGGCGGGCCGATGATCCGTTCGCTGACGCCGTAGCGTTCGTTCAGGTCGGAACCGGGAAACAGGTTGCTGGGACAGCTGTGTTCGGTGGGTGGCGCCGCTGCCGCGGGCCCGGCGATGATGCTCGTACCGAGTGCTGCGAGGAGCACTCCGGATTTTGCGGTTCGACTGAGCACGTTCTGCATATCTGGACTCCCTTGGATTAAGTTCCACGTTGTCGGCCCAGCGCCAGTGCGCAGGTAGCAGGTTACGTGACATCTGCCGCTCACCAGGGGCGAATGCCCGAACGGTTCAACCGTTTCCGGCCGACTGCGTACCGCACACCCACGCGATTGGCGTCGAGCAGAAGGTCGGTCAGCGGGCGCCCGTCAGCCGAACCCGAAGGGCGGCCGACGCTTCCGCGACGGCGGTCAGGTCCGCCGGCTGAGCGATCGAGCGGGTTGCGTCCTCCTCCAGCAGCCGGAGCTGCAACCCGATCGCGGCACGCCGATCCTCGTCGCGAGTCGCGGCGGCGCAATCGCGCAGCAGCCGGATGAGCGCCAGCACCACGGACGGTTCGCGGGCCCCGAAGCGCCGAATCTGCGCGCACACCAGGTCGAGGTAGTCGTCGTAGGTGAAGGCGGGCACCGCGACGCTGTCGGCCGGACCCGCCGGCAGCACCAACGGTCCGAGCTCGCGCCGGGTCAGCGACGCCATGATCGCGGTGAGGTGGTCGATCGCCTGCACCGCGGTGTACGGGTCGTTGATCGCCGCGGACAACGCCTTTGAGGCGACGTCGACGAGTTGACGCAGCCCGAACGCCGCGTCCTGCTCGAAGGTCCGCTCGAAGCCGATCCGCACGGCCTGCTCGACCTCGCGGCCCACGTCGGGCACGTCGAACGGGCGGCCGGTGCCGCTCCACACCCAGGCAAGCGGGGTGGTGCCCGCCGCGATGTGATCACCCACGCATGGCGCGATCCGGACGGTGACCCCGCAGTCGACGAGCCGCTCGGGGTGCACGGTCTGCACATAGCCGGTGTGGGCGGACACCACTGTCGCGGCCGAATCCGGCACCGGCGGCAGCGGCAGCGCCGAGACCGGGAGCAGGCCGTGCCGCACCACCTCGCGGGTGTTGCGTTCCACCTTGCGCATGATCTCGTCGACCTGCAGCGAATGGGTCAGGTGATGGATCTCGTAGACGAGCGCGCCGAGGCTGAGGAACAACAGCACCATCGCCCAACTCACGGCGAGCCGCGGATAGTCCTCGGTGCGACTGCCCGCCGACACGCCCACGGTGTAGAGCCCGGCGATGCTGTACGCGAAGGTGGCGACGAAGACGCTGAGCACCACCTGGTTCGGGCGGTCACGCAGGAAGTTGCGCAGGATCCGCGGCGAGAACTGGGTGGACGAAAGTTGCAGCGCCACAACGGTGAGCCCCAGGGTGAGCGCGATGACGGTGATCATCGTGCCTGCGGTGCCGATCAGCAGCGTGCGGGCGTCGTCCGGGGTGCCCTGGAATGCGAGCCGATGCATCCACGTGCCGGGGCGCGTGTTCAGGCTCGACAGGATCGAGCCGAGGGCCAGCGCCAGCACCACGGCGATGGCGGGTAGCACCCACAGCGCGCCGCGTAGATACTCCCAGGCTGCCTCGCGCCTGCGCACCCTCGAATCGTACGCCCGGACATCAATTTCGCCGGGTGTTGATCCGGGACGTCAGGAACCGAACGGGTTGGAATAGCTGCCGAAGTCTCCGAGGCCGCCGCCGTACACGTTGAGGTCGACGTTGCCGTTCACGCCTGCGATCCGGCCGGTGCTGGTGTACTGCCAGAACGTCCAGTTCCGCCAGCCGCCGGGCAGCGGGCCGGGCTGGTCCCTGCCGTTGTAGTCGGCGATCCACAGCGGATAGTTCGAGAACTCCGTGGTGTTCGCCATCGCTGTGCGCCAGAAGTTCGGGTACGTGTAGATGATCGGCTGCTTGCCGGTGAGCGCCTGCACGGAGTTGAGGTAGCGGCGCGTCCAGTCGATCACCGCGGCGGGCGGCAGGCCCTTGGCGTCCTCGATGTCGAGCACCGGTGGGAGTCCGCCGAATCCGATGACCGGGAAGGCCGTCGACGCGAAGTACGCGGCCTGCGCCTCGGGCGACTGCCGGACATCGGCGTAGTGGTAGGCGCCGCGGGCCACCCCGGCCGCGCGCATGCCGATGCCGTCCTGCACGAAGAACGGGTTGACGTACCAGAGTCCCTCGGTCGCCTTCACCATCGCGAACTCGTGGCCGGACGCGCGGACCGCGAACCAGTCGATGCCCGACCCGCCGGGATGCTGCCAGGAGGCGACGTCGGGGCCATTCACCGGCTCCGCGCTCGCGACTCCCGGTGCCGCGAAGGCCACGGTCCCGGCAAAGAGGATCGAGGCGAGTCGGGTGACGCTTCGGACACGGTGTCGGCGCGACGTCATCGCCCGAGACTAAACCGATATGCGAGTCATGGCGATGAAACTGCGGGTGAACTTCCACCGCGGCCGCCGCAACTGTGGAGCGCTCAACCGAGCCAGTCCAGCACCGAGGCGGCGGTCCAGGACTGCTGCATGCTGCCCAGCGGCTCGCCGGTGAACGGCTCGTAGTACTCGGCGAAGCTGCCGTCGCTAGCCTGCCGCAGGCCCTCCGCGCGCAGGTGCCGCGACCGCTCGGCCCATCCGCGGCGGGCGAACGCCCAGGAGAACAGCCAGGTCATCACCGGCCACACCGGCCCGCGCCAGTATTCGCGCGACCGGAAGTCCCCTGACACCGGCGAGGTCGACGGCGGCACGGCGTACCGAAGGTCGGGGTGCCCGCAGAACCGCGGGCCCTCGAAGGTCCGCAGCAGCGCGCGTTCGGCGTCGCGGCCCAGCCCGCCGCACAGCAGCGGGGCGAACATCGCGATCGTCTCGGTGGGGATCCATCGCCCCGACCGCAGGTCGAAGTCCCGGGCGGCGCCCGAGCGCGGATCGGTGGTCGCGATGACCCCCTGCTGGAACTTGTCGGCCCAGTACCGCAGGTCCCGGACGTCCGCCTTCGGCGCCGCATGCTCCTCCCCGATGGTGGCGAGCACATCACAGGCGAGGGAGAACACGGCGCTGACGAACACGTCCTCGACGGCGAAGCTCATGGTGGACACCAGCTCGGCGTCGTCGTACCGGGCCAGCTTCATCTCCTCGACCAACCACAGGTAGCGGTCGTACTCGGCGTTGGTGGGCCGCTGCGTGGGGTCGGAGATGACCGCGGTGTCCTCCCGCAGGTACGGCGGCACCGAACCCGGGACGACGTTCGCGTAGGCCGCGTCCCAGCGGGGCGAGTTGTCCATGCCGGATTCCCAGCCGTGATAGAGGCTGATCCGCCCGTTGTCCTTGGGGTCGCGGGCGGTCGCGAGCCACCGGTGCCAGCGCATCAGGTCGCCCCAGCGCCGGTCGAGGAACTCCTCGGCGACCGCCCTCGTACTACGGCCGTGCCTGCGGGAGTGATCGAGGATGCGCTGCACCGCGATCGCGTGCACCGGCGGCTGGGTGATGCCGGAGGTCTGCGGGGCCACGGGCGCCGTCGCCGCCAGCTCCCCGCACGCCCACCGGGCCGGGCCGGGAAAGTACCCGTCCACCCCGTTCGCGAACACGATGTGCGGGATCATCCCGTTGCCCCACTGCGCGGACAGCAGCGTGTCCAGCTCGACGACCGCCCGTTCGACGCTGAGCGGCGCGAGCCCCACCGCGACGAACGCGGCGTCCCAGCTCCACATGTGCGGGTACAGCCGCGGCGCCGCGCTGGTCATGGTGCCCAGGTCGTTGCCGCGCAGCAGGTACGCGGCGCGGGCCGCGAGCTGTGTCGGGATGAATCCGGGATCGGCGGCCATCGTCCTAGTTTGCGTCGACGGCACCGATAGCGCCCGTCGGGGTGACATTCGCTCGACCGGTCCTCGCTCCGGGTGGCGCTCGACGGTGCGCAGATGCCTCGCCTCCTGTCTCACCAGGCACCGAAATTGAGTGGCAGGCAATGTGAAGGACCAGTAGGTTCGGTCCCACCCCCCCCGCTCTGTCCGTCGGTCGCCGACGTGACCCCTGTTCCCACCATCCGAAAGGTCCACCGTGACCGAGTCCACCCGCCTCGAGACCGATGGGGTCGTCGCCGGCGACCGCATCGAACGGCGCCACCTCCAGGTGATCGGTGTCCTGCTGGTAGCCACCTTCGTTGTGATCCTCAACGAGACGGTGATGACCATCGCCATCCCGGTCCTACAGGTCGAATTGGGCGTGCCTCCGAGCGTGGGGCAGTGGCTCACGACCGCGTTCATGCTGACGATGGCGGTGATCATCCCGCTCACCGGCTATCTCATCCAGCGCATCCCCACCCGCACCCTGTTCACGCTCGCCATGTCGCTGTTCACGGCGGGAACCCTCATCGCGTTCGCCGCACCCGGCTTCGGCGTGCTGCTGATCGCCCGCATCGTGCAGGCATCGGGGACGGCCATCATGCTGCCGCTGTTGATGACGACGATCATGACGCTGGTACCGGTCGCTCGCCGGGGAGCGATGATGGGCAACATCTCGATCGTGATCGCGGTGGCGCCTGCCCTCGGTCCCACCGTCTCGGGTTTCATTCTCGACCACTTCGGGTGGCGGTGGATCTTCGGATTCGTGGCCCCGTTCGCGTTGGTGACGCTGGTCGTCGGCGCTCGATTCCTCGTTTCGGTGTCCAAGACGACGACGGCCCGCATCGACCTCGTGTCGGTCCCACTCGCGGTTCTCGGATTCGGTGGACTCGTGTACGGCCTGGTCGGCATCGGCGAATCGGCGCAGGGATCCTCGACGATCCCGGTGTGGGTGCCGTTCCTCATCGGCGCGGCCGCGATGGCCGGCTTCATCGCCCGACAGTCCAGGCTGCAGCGCGAGGATCGCGCCCTGCTGGATCTGCGCGTGTTCGGCTCCCGCCAGTTCACCATCGCCGTGGTCGCGATGCTGGTCGGCATGGCCACGATGATGGGCACCTTCATCATCGTCCCGTACTTCGCGCAGTCGGTGATTCACCTCGACCCGTTCGAGACGGGTCTCATCACCCTCCCCGGCGGCCTTCTCATGGGTCTCGCCGGACCGATCGTGGGCCGCGTCTACGACCGGCGGGGACCGCTCGTGCTGGTCATCCCCGGATCGATCCTCGTCAGCATCGGTGTGTGGATGCTGACGGCGGTGAGCACCTCGACCTCGCTGTGGTGGCTGCTGCTGTCGAACATGGCGCTTTGTCTCGGTCTGTCGGCGACCTTCACGCCGCTGATGACATCGGGATTGGGATCGGTTGCCCCGCATCTCTATGCGCACGGTTCCGCGGTGGTGGGCACGTTCCAGCAGGTCGCCGGTGCCGCCGGTACGGCGTTGTTCGTCACGGTGATGACGGTTGTTGCCTCGCGATCCGGCGCCCCAGCCGATTCACCCGAGGCCATCGTCGAGGGTGTGCGGATGGTTTTCCTCGTCGCAGGCCTCTTGTCGTTCGTGCTGATCGCGGCATGCCTCTTCGTCCGCAAGCCGGCGGACGCGGTGGACCAGGCCACCGACCCGGTAGACCACACGGACACCGCGCCTGTGGACGTACCGGCTCAGCGGGCCTGACGGGGTAGCCGCAGGGGTGAAACGAACGGCGGTTCGTTTCACCCCCGGCCGTGGCGCAGCGTCGCGATCGTCGCCATGATCTTGTCGGTCTTGGCGGTGCGGCTGAAGCTGGTCAGCGCCATCAACGCGGGCATCCGCCTGCGGGCGACGGCCTTCGCGTTGGCGAACTCCTTGAGCCCGTCCTGGCCGTGGATGCGGCCGAACCCTGACTCGCCCACCCCGCCGAACGGCAGCGACGGGATCGCCGCGAACGCGATCACCGAGTTCACCGCCGTCATCCCCGACCGGATCCGGCGGGCGAGCTCGACGCCGCGCCGCTTGCTGAACACCGCGGAGCCCAGGCCGTAGCGGGAGGCGTTGGTCAGCTCGACGGCCTCGTCCATGTCCCGCACCCGGGCTACGGTCAGCGTCGGGCCGAACGTCTCCTCGGTGACCGCGAGCGAGTCCTCCGGCACATCCACCAGAATGGTGGGCTGAACCAGCCTGTCTCCCACCACATCCGGACCGCCGACGACGGCGCGTCCGCCGCGCTCGATGGCGTCGAGGACATGCGTGCGCACCACGGCGGACTGGGTGGGCATCGTCATCGGGCCGATCTGGGCGCCGGGGTCGGTCCCGGCCCGGACCGTACCGGCCAGCGCGGTGAGCTTGGCCAGGAACTGGTCGAACACCCGCTCGTGCACGTACACCCGCTCGGTGCCGATGCAGGTCTGGCCCGCGTTCGCCATCCCGCCCCACAACGCCGCGTCCGCGGCCGCGTCGAGGTCGGCGTCCGCGTCCACCAGCAAGGCGTCCTTGCCGCCCGCCTCGATGAGCACGGGGGTGAGGGTGTCCGCGCAGGCGGCCATCACCAACTTGGCGGTGGCGGTCGATCCGGTGAAGGCGAGCTTGTCGACACCCGCGCGACACAGCGCCTCGCCGGTGAGCCCGAACCCCGTGACCAATTGCAGCACAGGATGTTCCGGCACCACCTGCGCGAAGGCATCGACGAGCCACGCCCCGACGCCGGGGGTGAACTCGCTCGGCTTGAACACGACGGCGTTGCCCGCCGCCAGCGCGTACGCGATCGAGCCCATCGGGGTGAACACCGGGTAGTTCCACGGCCCGATCACCCCGATCACCCCCCGCGGCAAGTATTCCACCGTGGCGGCGTGGTCGACCATGCTGATGCCGGACGGAACCCGCTTGCGGCCCAGCACCTTCGACGCATGCTTGGCTGCCCACGCCAGGTGGTCGAGCGCCAGCACGATCTCCAGCTGGGCGTCGGTGTGCGGCTTGCCGGTCTCCGCGTGCATCACCTCGGCCAGCTGGCCGATCCGGCGGGTGATCACGCCCGCCCACGCGTCCAGATGCGTCCGGCGCTCGGCGAAGCTCAGCCCGGACCACCACTTCGCCGCGGCCCGCGCGCGCTCGACCGTTTCCGCCACCGCTTCCGCGCCCTGCACGGGGTAAGAACCGACGACCTCACCCGTCCCCGGATCCAGGGAGTCGAAGGTGGCGCCCGCATTGGTCGTAGGGCCGGTCTCGAGAGTGGTCATGGCGCGTCCTCGAATCTGGTTGTCGGAGCGGTGGTCATCGCGGTCTCGGTATGCCGCCGATCGCGGGTTTGCCGAGGATCAGGTCCGCGGCCTTCTCGGCGATCATGATCGTGGGGGCGTTGGTGTTTCCACGGGTGACGGTGGGCATCACCGACGCGTCCACCACCCGGAGCCCCTCCACCCCGAGGACACGCAACTGCGGGTCCACGACCGCCGACTCACCCGTCCCCATCGCGCAGGTGCCGACCGGGTGGTAGAGCGTCTGGGTCCAGGCCCGGACGTGGTCGGCCACCTCCCCGTCGGACAGGTTGTCGATGCGCGCGGGCAGGAACGGTCGGTCGAGGAACCGGGCGATCGGCGCCTCGCGCGCGATGTCCACGGCGCGCCGGAAACCCGTCACCATCGCCGCCATGTCCGCCGGGTCCTCGTAGTACCGCGGGTCGATCTCCGGGCGCCACAACGGGTCCCGTGAACGCAGTCGCAACCGGCCGCGGCTGGCCACGTCGACCACCGTCACCCCGACGGTGAACATTCGCCCCGGGGTTTCGCGCAGGCCGTTGTCGTAGAACCCGACGGGGGCGACGTGCAGCTGCACGTCCGGCGCGGCCAGGTCGTCGCCGCTGGCGAAGAACGCACCCACCTCGGCCAGGTTGGAGCTCAACGGGCCGCGGTGGGTGAGCTGCCACTGGGCGAGCCGGGCCGGGGTCTGGAAGTCCGACAGGTCGGTGGTGCCCCGGGTGTGCCAGAGCACCCCGGCGGCCGGGTGGTCGTGCAGGTTCTCGCCCACCCCCTGCAGGTCGACCGCGACGTCGATGCCCTGCTCCCGCAGGTGCTCGGCGGGACCGATCCCCGAGAGCAGGAGCAGCTGCGGACTGTTGATCGCACCGCCCGACAGGATCACCTCGACCGAGGCGTGTGCCGTCGACTCGACGCCGTCGCGCAGGTACCGGACCCCGACCGCCCTGGTGCCGCGCAACACCACCCGGGTCGCCTGGGCATGCGTGCGAACGGTCAGGTTCGGCCGGTCGAGGGCCGGCCGCAGGTACGCGTCGGCGGTGGACCACCGCCGACCCTTGTGGCAGGTCACCTGGTAGCGGCCCGCACCCTCCTGCTCGCCCCCGTTGAAATCGTCGGTGGGCTTCAGTCCCGACGTGACGGCCGCCGCCATCCATGCGTCGCTGAGCTCGTGGTTGTACCGGCGGTCCTCGACGTGCAGCGGGCCGTCGGTGCCGTGGACCGGTCCGGCCAGCCGGGAATTGCGTTCCGCCCGAATGAAATACGGCAGCACTTCGTGATAGCCCCAACCCTGGGCACCGTGCCCGTCGCGCCAGCCGTCGTAGTCGGCGCGGTTGCCGCGGATGTAGATCATCGCGTTCATCGATGAGCATCCGCCGAGCGCCTTCATCCGCGGCCAGAAGGCCTGGCGGCCGTCCATGTGCTTTTGCGGGGTGGTCTCGTAGTTCCAGTCCCACTTGGTCTTGAACAGGGATGCGAACGCCGCCGGGATCTTGATCTCGTCGGCGTCGTCCTCGCCGCCCGCCTCCAGCAGCAGCACCGAGACACTCGGGTCCTCGGTCAGCCGGGCCGCGAGCACGCACCCGGCGCTACCCGCCCCGACGATGACGTAGTTGAACACGTCTTGTTTCAATCCAGCCTGCGTCGACCCAGGCTGCTCCGACGCGGTTCGTCCGGCCACGGGCGCTCCTCGACCTCGGTCGTGCCGCCGCGATGTGACGGGCGTCTCACCGCGCCATCCAGTCTAGGAACACCGCGGCACCGCCACAGCCTTTGCGGAAACCCGAGTCCGGTCGCGGCCGGGCGCTCGCGGCATCGATGGATATCTCTGCAGATACGGTCACTTTCGAGATGCTGATCCGCGTTCGCTGAATTAGAGTCGTAGATGAACCGCATTTGCGATTACTGGAGAATGACGAACGCCGGAGGAACGGTAGTGGCACCGATTCGGATCAGGGAAGCAGCCGCGCTGCTCGGGGTCAGCGATGACACCGTCCGCCGCTGGATCGACGGCGGCAGCCTCGCCGCATCGAAGGACGAGTCGGGTCGCAAGGTCATCGACGGCAAGACCCTCGCCGATTTCGCCCGCGAGCACGCGACGCCCCCGCCGGACCCGCTCGGGGTCGGCAGCTCCGCCCGCAACCGTCTCGTCGGCCTGGTCACCAAGGTGACCGCCGACAAGGTGATGGCCGAGGTGCAGATGCAGTGCGGCCCCTTCACCGTCGTCTCGCTGATGAGCAGTGAGTCGGCCGCCGAACTCGGGCTCGAGCCCGGGAAGGTCGCCGTGGCGGTGGTCAAGGCGACCACCGTCATCGTCGAAACCCCAGGAGGAATGTCTTGACCCGCACACTCGGAGCGGCACTCGCCGCCCTGACCGCCGTCGCCCTGGTCGCCGGCTGCTCGAGCTCGGACTCCGACACAGCGGAGCAGGCCACCACGACGGAGGCGGCCTCCCAGGTCAGCGGCGACATCACCGTCTTCGCCGCGGCCTCACTGAAGAAGACGTTCACCGAGCTCGGTGAGAAGTTCGAGGCCGAGCACCCTGGCACCAACGTCGAGTTCAGCTTCGCCGGCTCGTCCGACCTGGTCGCGCAGCTCACCCAGGGCGCGCCCGCGGACGTGTTCGCCTCGGCCGACACCAAGAACATGACCAAGGCCGTCGACGCCGGGCTCACCGCCGATGCGCCGGTGAACTTCGCCACCAATACGCTCACGATTGTTACCCCGCCCGGCAACCCGAAGAACATCGCGACGTTTGCCGACCTCGCGAACCCGGGCACCCAGGTGGTCGTGTGCGCGCCGCAGGTGCCGTGCGGGGCGGCGACCCAGAAGATCGAAGAAACGAGCGGCACCGACATCACCCCGGTCAGCGAGGAGTCCTCGGTGACCGACGTGCTCGGGAAGATCACCTCCGGCCAGGCGGACGCCGGGCTGGTCTACGTCACCGACGCCGCGGGCGCGGGCGCCGCCGTCGCCACGGTTCCGTTCCCCGAGTCCGCGGGCGTGGTGAACACCTATCCGATCGCCGGGCTGAAGAGCTCCGAGAACAGCGCCACCGCAGGCGAGTTCGTCGACTTCGTCGTCGGGCCCACCGGTCGACAGGTGCTGGCCGGGGCGGGGTTCGCCGCACCGTGACCCCCATCGGGGTGCTCCGCACCGTGACGCGCCCCCGGGGCACCGGGGGCGAGGTCGCCGTGGGGCTGCCCCGGTGGGTGTACCTGCCCGCCCTGCTCGGCGCGGTCTTCGTGATCCTGCCGCTGGTGGCGATGCTGCTGGAGATCGACTGGGCCCACTTCGTGCCGCTCGTGACCTCCGAATCATCCAGGGCCGCATTGCTGCTGAGCCTGCGGACCGCCACCGCGAGCACGGTGCTGTGCGTGCTCGTCGGTGTTCCGATGGCGCTCGTCCTGGCCCGCACCAGCTTTCCCGGTCAGTCGGTGCTGCGGTCGCTGGTACTGCTGCCGCTCGTGCTGCCGCCCGTGGTCGGCGGCATCGCGTTGCTCTACACCTTCGGCAGGCAGGGCCTGCTCGGGCAGCAGCTCGAGGCGTTCGGGATCCGGATCGCCTTCACCACCACCGCGGTGGTCCTCGCGCAGGCCTTCGTCGCGCTGCCGTTCCTCGTCGTCAGCCTCGAGGGGGCGCTGCGCACGGCGGGTCGGCGCTACGAGACGGTGGCCGCGACCCTCGGCGCCCGGCCGACCACCGTGCTGCGTCGCGTCACCCTCCCGCTGGTGCTGCCCGGCCTGGTCTCCGGGGCCGTGCTCGCCTTCGCGCGCTCGCTCGGCGAGTTCGGCGCCACCCTCACGTTCGCCGGCTCGCTACAGGGCGTCACCCGGACCCTGCCGCTGGAGATCTACCTGCAGCGGGAGACCGATCCCGAAGCGGCGGTGGCGCTGTCGCTGCTTCTCGTCCTGGTCGCCGCGCTGATCGTGATCGGGACCAGCAGGCGTCGGGCCGGCGGTGTGCTGTGAGTGCGGCGGGGCTTCGGGTCCACGCCCGCCTCGAGCATCGCGGCGTCGACCTCGACCTCGACCTCGACGCCGGCCGGGTGCTCGCCGTGCTCGGCCCGAACGGGGCCGGCAAGTCGACGCTGCTCTCGCTGATCGCCGGGCTGGTCCGGCCCGACCGGGGCCGCGTCGAACTCCACGGGCGGGTGCTCACCGACACGGGGTCGGGGGAGCTCGTGCCCGCGCACGCGCGCGGCGTGGCCATGCTGTCGCAGCAGGCGTTGCTCTTCCCGCACCTGAGCGTCGCGGAGAACGTCGCGTTCGCGCCGCGCAGCCGAGGCGAAACCCGTTCCGCCGCACGAGCGATCGCCTCCCGATGGCTGCGCGAGGTCGATGCCGAACCGCTCGCGGGCAGGCGACCGTCGCAGCTGTCCGGCGGCCAGGCCCAGCGCGTCGCGATCGCCCGCGCCCTCGCCGCCGACCCGCGACTGCTGCTGCTGGACGAACCGATGGCGGCGCTCGACGTCGGCTCGGCGCCCGCGGTCCGCCGACTGCTCCGCCGGATCCTGCGCGAGGAGCAGCGCACCGCCGTGCTCGTCACCCACGACGTGCTCGACGCGCTCGCGCTGGCCGACCACGTGATCGTCATCGAGTCCGGGCGGATCGTCGAGCGGGGGAGCGTGCGCGACGTACTGACCTCCCCGCGCAGCGCCTTCGCCGCCCGAATGGCGGGCGTCAACCTGGTGTCGGGGACGATCGCGGAGCCGGGCCTGCTCCTGACCGACTGGGGCACAACGCTGTCCGGGATCGGCGAGACCGCCGTGGGATCCGACGCGGTCGCCCTGTTCCGGCCGGGCGCGGTGGCCGTGCACCTCGAACCACCGGAGCATGCCAGCCCCCGCAACGTGATAGCGGTGACGATCGCGGACCTCGACGTGCACGGGACCACCGTCCGGATCAGGGGAACGGACCACCCGGACGGCAGCATCGGGCCTGCCGCCGATGTCACCGCCGCCGCGGTCGCGGACCTCGACCTGGCGCCCGGCCAGCACGTCTACTTCGTCGTCAAGACGCAGGAGCTGGAGCTCCATCCCGCCCTGGCGCCCTGAAACCCGGTCGCCGATTGTCGGTGGGTCTGCCTATCGTGAGTCCATGAGCATCCCAGCCATGATCAGCGTCTCGGGACTCGCGCGCACCTTCTCGACCAAGACCGGACCCGTCGAGGCCGTCAAGGGCATCGACTTCCGGGTGTACGAGGGCGAGATCCTCGGACTGCTCGGCCCCAACGGTGCGGGCAAGACCACCACCCTGCGCATGATCAGCACCCTCATCAACCCGACCGCCGGCGAGGCCGTGGTGTCCGGCGCCGACCTGCGCCGGGACCCGCGGGGAGTCAGGTCCCGGATCGGGTACGTCGCGCAGGGCGGGTCCACCAACGAGGAGGAGCTGGTCCTCGACGAGCTGATCCTGCAGGCCCGGCTCTTCGGGCTGAGCAAGGCGGCCGCCACCGCGAATTCCGAGGCTTTGCTCGCCGCCCTCGACCTGGACGGCCTCGGCGGGCGCAAGTGCAAGCAGCTCTCGGGCGGTCAACGCCGACGGGTCGACATCGCGCTCGGCCTCGTGCACCAGCCGAACCTGATCTACCTCGACGAGCCGACCACGGGGCTGGACCCGCAGAGCCGCGCCAACCTGTGGGACCACATCCGCTCCCTGCGGGACCGCGGCACCACCATCGTGCTCACCACCCACTACCTCGACGAGGCCGACGCCCTCTGCGACCGGATCCTCGTGATGGACCACGGGGAGATCGTCGCGGAGGGCACGCCCGACGAGCTCAAGCGCCGCATCTCCGGCGACGTGATCAGCCTCGAGATCGCGCCGGAGCTGGCGGCCCGCGCGATCGCGGTGGCCGACGACGCCCTCGACCTGCGCTCGCAGCTCACCGAGGGCCACCACGTGCACCTGACCGTCGAGCAGGGCGACGCCGCGGTGATCCCGCTCCTGCACGCGCTGCAGGGGGCGGGCATCGTGCCGGGCTCGCTCACCGTGAAGCGCCCCAGCCTCGACGACGTGTTCCTGACCGTCACCGGTCGCTCGCTTCGGGACGGAGACCAAGGATGAGCTTTCTCAACGAGACCGGCCTGATCTTCTGGGCCCACCTGCGGGCGAACCTCCGCAATCCGCTGTGGGTGCTGATCGGGCTGACCCAGCCGGTCCTCTACCTGGTGCTGTTCGGCCCGCTGCTCGAGGGCGTCGGCGGCTCGGTGGGCGCGGGCACCGACCCGTGGCTGGTGTTCACCCCCGGACTGATCATGCAGATCGGCCTGTTCGGCTCGATGTTCGCCGGCTTCGCGATGGTGTACGAGCTGCGGGCCGGCATCATCGAGCGGCAACGGGTCACCCCGGCTAGCCGCGGCGCGCTGCTGCTCGGCCGGGTGCTCAAGGACATGGTGGTGCTCATGGTGCAGGCCACCATCCTGGTCCTGGTCGCGGTGCTGCTGTTCGACCTGCGGCCCAACCCGCTCGGCTTCGTGCTGACCCTGCTGCTGGTTGCCGTCATCGCGGCCGGGATGTCCTCCGCCTCCTACGCCCTGGCGCTGGCGACCCGCTCCGAGGATTCACTGGCCTCGGTGCTGAACATGGTTTCGGTTCCGCTGCTGCTGCTTTCGGGCATCCTGTTGCCGATGACCCTCGGCCCCGGGTGGCTGCAGACGCTGGCGCGGCTCAATCCGCTCTCGCACACCGTCGACGCCGCCCGCGCCCTGTTCCGCGGCGACTTCGGTTCCTCCGACGTCTACGTCGGCACCCTGGTCACCGTCAGCCTGGCGCTGGTGCTGGGGCTGATCGGGGCCCGGACGTTCGCCAAGGAGAACGCGTAGGTCGGCTAGCCTCGAACTCATGCGTCGGACTGCACTGATCACGGGGGCGAGCCGCGGCCTCGGCGCCGCCATCGCCCGCGAGCTGGCCCCCAGCCACGACCTGCTGCTCGGGGCGCGCAGCGCGGAATCACTGAAGCCGATACTCGCGGAACTGCCCGGTGCCGTCGGCCGGCCCGCGGACCTCACCGACCACGACGCGGTCGCCGCCGCAGCGGCGGGCATCGACCGGCTCGACGTGCTGGTGCACAACGCCGGCGTCGCCGACCTGGGCACGGTCGCCGAGACCCCCGCCGAGGTGTGGCGCCGGGCATTCGAGGCGAACGTGGTGGCGGTCGCGGAGCTGACCCGGGTGCTGCTGCCGGCGCTGCGGGCGGCGAACGGGCATGTGGTGCTGATCAATTCCGGTGCCGGGCTGCGGGCGAACGCGGGCTGGGGAGCCTACGCGGCGAGCAAGTTCGCGCTGCGCGCCTTCGGTGACGCGCTGCGCCTGGAGGAGCCCGCGCTGCGGGTGACCTCGATCCACCCCGGCCGGATCGACACCGACATGCAGCGCGACATCGTCGCGACCGAGGGTGGCGAGTACGACCCGGACCAGTTCCTCAAGGCCACCACGGTCGCGGGCGCGGTGCGGGGCGCCGTCGAGACGCCACGCGACGCACACCCGACCGAGATCGTGCTGCGGCCGATCGCGCGGTGACCGAAGCGGGCGCTCAGGCCAGCGTCTCGATGCGCTCCCTCAGCAGATTCGTCAGAAGTGCGGTCTCCCGGTCGGCAAACCCGATCTCGCCACATCTGTCCGGCCAGTCCCGCGCCCCCGCGACGAGTGTGTCGAGCATGCGGGTCAGCGCCCGCTCTCGAAGACCGAGCCGGGCGCCGGCCTCCACGAAATGCCTTCGGCTCAAACGGTTGTTGCGACCGTAGAGGTGCATCGCCATCGGATCCTTCCAGCCTGTGTAGGGCTGGGTGGTCAGTAAGTCGTAGGCCGGGGTCGGCTGCCACACACCGTCGGGTGCGTATATCGAGATGTTCTTGCCGTGCAGATCGCCGTTGCCGATCAGCCACGAGAAGGCGACGGTCCGCAGCAGCTCGAGCGTCGCGACGGCGGCCGATCCACCCCCGCGGGCGCAGGCGTTCGCGAGAGTCGAGACCGCGACTTCCGCCTTCAATCGGTACTTCGACGCAGGGTATAGGCCAGCGACCTGGCAGGCGTCCTCCTGGGCGATTCGGGTGTCCCCATCGCGGTCGAAGCGCGCGACCAGCAGCGCGCTCCTGCCGTCCGCGTCGTGCAGCAGCCGGGTCTCGGGCACTCTGAGTCCCGTCGCGCCGGCCATGCGCATGAAGAAGTGTTCATTCTCCGCCAGACGCGGAAAGCCGGTCGGCGGCGTGAGCTTGAGGATCGCTGGTCCTGTGGACGTGCTCGTCGGCACCGACCACATGGCGGCACTCACCTTCGGTTGGACCCCGGCGAGCCCGACCGGATCGGCCTCGACGGAACCGGCGAGGCGCGCAAACAAGCGCCGGAAATCCGTATCGGTATGGGGAGAAAACATCGGGGATCGGCCGGGCGGGACCGTGTCGGCGGGCACGACACGGACGTCGCCGATCGTGTCGGCGCCGACGGCAAGCAGCAGTGTGAGGTGATCGTCGACGGAGGTCTTCGTGGACGACACCGCCGCCCCGAGGCGGACTCCCTCGGGCAACAGCCCGGCGAAGAACGGCGGGACCGCCCCGCCCGTGGTGACCGACGGATAGTCGGCGTCGGCGAGAAGTGACCAGGACACCGATACAGGACGGACGGGCCGCCCGACAGTGGGCGGCGCCGCTGTGTAATCGAAAGTGATGGCATCGCCGTCAGCGGCGCGGGCAAGCCTGGCCACCACTCTGTCGCCGAGGTAGACGTCCGCGGCGGTGACCTCCCGTAGAACCACGGGCTCCGGCATGGTCATTGCTGAGCGTCGGCGTGGGCGGCCGTCATCGGTTCAAGGCGCAGTCCGAGTATCTCGGCGATCTCCACGACGGAGGCGAGTTTGACCGACCCGGTGCCGTATTCGAGCGCCTGCACGCTGGATCTGGAGACACCCGCGAGGTCGGCGAGCACTTGCTGGGTGAGACGGAGCTCGATGCGACGACGCGCAAAGAGTTCTCCTATGCGTTCAATCTCAGGCATAGAAGAGCCTCGGGTGGGATTGCTCCTGCGGGGTCCCGGCATCCTGGCTCCTATGCTTTGTTTAGCAAGCATAGACTGGACTTCGGCCTCGTGGCGGCTAATGAATCACGACTATGCCTGGTTTTGCACGCATTGGGGCGTAAATGCAACCGGGAGGATTGACACCGACATGCAGCGCGGAATCGTCCCAGTCAGCGGTCGGGTCCGCGTCGCGACTATGGGCAGAACACCAGCGGCCCGCCGCAACCCGGGACCGGCTGGCCCGGCCGCGGCCAGATCGACCGGTCGTGCAATTCCCTCGGCGGCGCCGCGAACGCCCGATCCGGCACGATGGTCTGCAGGCGCTCGGGAGCGAACACCGCTCCGTGATGCTTCGGGGGGAGTAGGCAGCCGTTGGCATCAGAACTGTAGGACGGCCCCGGAATGCACTCGGGGGGAGGTGGCAGCTCGTCGGCCTGGGCGGCCGCTACGCCGCCGACCGCGACGGTCGCGGCGGCCCCGACTACGAATATCAGTGACCGCAGTCGGAAGCGGAAGGACGTGGTCATGGGAACTCCTGGTGAGTCGTTGGGACCGGTGCGGTACCTCGATCCGCCGCGATGCCCTGGGCACCCTCAACACTGACGAATCCCCGCCCACCGATCCATCCCCACCGGGGTGGAATCACCTCACCCAGCGCACCCCCTCCGGTCCTGCTAGCCGCGTTCGACGAGCACGCAGCGCGCGCCGGTGAAGATCGTCGGCATGCACCTGTTGTTGTGGTCGCACAGCGAGCG
This sequence comes from Rhodococcus sp. NPDC059179, assembly GCF_042754885.1. Classification (NCBI taxonomy): domain Bacteria; kingdom Bacillati; phylum Actinomycetota; class Actinomycetes; order Mycobacteriales; family Nocardiaceae; genus Rhodococcus; species Rhodococcus sp. NPDC059179. Next base: position 450,437 of record NZ_JBHZBV010000001.1, read on the forward strand.
CGTGCCGGGGTCGGCCGCAATCTTGTTGACGAGGTCCGGCTCCCGCAGCAGGGCCCTCGCCATCGCGACGAACTCGAAGCCCTCCGCCATCGCGGTGTCCATGCCCGCGCGGTCGGTGACGCCGCCGAGCAGGACCAGCGGCATCTTCACCGCGGCGCGAACCTGCCGCGCCTGATCGAGCATGAACAAGGGCTCGTACGGGTACGAGCGCAGGAACTTCTTGCCGATCAGCTTGACGCCGAGGCGGGCCGGCTGCGGCATCACCGCGGCGAACTCCTTGACCGGTGCGTCGCCCCTGAACAGGTACATCGGGTTGAGCAGCGAGCTGCCCATCGTCAGCTCCAGCGCGTCGAGGCTGCCGTCGGCCTCCAGCCACCGCGCCACCTGAATCGACTCGTCGACCCGGAAGCCACCCGGGACCCCGTCGTCCATGTTGAGCTTGGCCAGGATCGCGACACGATCGCCCACCGCGTCGCGGACGGCGCGCGCCGTCTCGAGCATGACGCGGGCCCGGTTCTCCAGCGATCCGCCGTAGGAATCCTTGCGGTGGTTCAGCTTTGGGCTGAGGAACGAGCTGGCGAAGTAGTTGTGGCCGAAGTGGATCTCGACGGCGTCGAAGCCGGAGTCCGCGGCGATCACGGCCGCGTTGGCGTGCGCGGCGACGATTCGCTCGATGTCGCCGACGGTCGCGGTGTGGATGCGCCGCATCGACATGGGGTTGAACGACGGCGACGGCGCCAGCGCCGGGAGACCGTTGGATTTGCCGTTGGCGACCGGACCGGCATGACCGAGCTGTGCGGACGCGGCGGCCCCCTCGGCGTGGATGGCGTCGGTCAGACGACGCAGTCCCGGCTTGGCCTCCTCGCGCATCCAGATCTGGCCGAACTCGGTGCGACCCTCGGGTGCCACCGCGCAGTAGGCGACCGTCGACATGCCCACGCCGCCCCGGCTGGGGCGGCGATGGAACTCGATCAGGTCGTCGGTGACGAGTGCCTGGGGCGTCTTGCCCTCGAAGGTCGCGGACTTGATGATCCGGTTGCGGAGCGTCAGCGGTCCGAGCTTTGCCGGTGCCAAGACGTCGGGGTGGGTCACGTCGCGTCCCTTCGGGTTGGTGTTGCCCGAGGTTAGACCCGCTGCCTACGCGGGCGCGGCAAAATCTCCCGCTCCGCGGGATGCATTCGCGTCCTGGCTATATGACGGCACTCGGGAAGCTGTGCTGCACCTCGAAGCCTCCCGCCTCGAGCGACCCGAAGCCGGGCAGCTCGGCGGGGGTATGGGGGGTGAGGTCCAGCTGCAGTGCACCGGTTTCCGGATCGAGATGTTGTGATCCGAGGCTGCCGGGCGCGACGGTTTCGACGCCGGAACCGCCTGCGGGTGCCGACACCTCGACGGAGGCCACCCGACCAGCCCACAAGGCGAACGCCCCCAGCAGGGCGAGAAGGACGAGGAACTGTGCGATGCCGGCGATGCCGGCGATGCGGCCGCGTCGGCGCTCGTGCGGCTCCGGCAGCACCCGCATCGTCGATTCGTCGAGCACGGGGCGACGCCCGAGAATGTGTGGGGCAGTGTTCATTGAGATCACGCTCTTTCGGGGTGGCCGAGCCGCCCGGACATCGGAACGGAAGGTGTTGTGCCAGCGACGCTCTCCCGGGATTCGGGAGACTCTCCGCCTTGCTGACTACCAGTCTCGTTCGCCGACGCTCGGATCTACATCCCCACCAGGAGGGAAACCGCTACCACCCCCGGCTTCCCGGTGAACCGGTCAGGCCGGATCGGACACCGTTGCGCTGTCCTTACCTCGCGCCCATCGGGGCAGGATGAAGATGCCCTCGGCCTCGACGCAGACCCCGTCCGGTCCGGCGAGGTGCCCGGTGACGATGGTCTTGACCCCCTCGACCCGATCGATACGAGCCTCCGCATGCAGTGCGCCGAGCGGGGTGGGACGGCGGTAGCGCAGGGTGAGCGTCCCGGTCATGCCGGGGGCCCCGCCCGCCTCGGCCGCCGAGCCGAGCACCTGATCGAGCACCAGCGCGGACACGCCCCCGTGCGTCAGGCCCGCGGGGCCCTCGTAGGCAGCCCCGAGGTGGAAGTCGGCCCACGCCCGCCCGTCGGGGTCGCAGTGGACGTCCAGCGGCGGCGCGACCGCGTTGCGCAGCCCGGCCGCGGCGTTGCCCCAGGCCCGCTTCTGGCCCGAGGCACCCCAACGCACGCCGTACGGTCCGGGGTTCATGCGCGTGCGCAGGATCCGCTTGGCCGCCTCGAGGTGCTCCTGCGCGGCGCGGACGTCGCCCAGGTCCTCGACCTCGGTCAGCAGGGCGATCTCGATCAGTTCCCGGACGCTGTCGGTCAGCGGTCCGTACAGGTCCGCCTGGCGCGCGATCTCGTCGTCGGACATCTGGTCCTGGACGTACAACAACTGCTGGCTGGCGATCGAATCGGTCACGGGGCCTCACTAGATGCGGGAAGTCGACACCGGGCACGAAGGGCAACGGTCCTTGCGCACGATGCGTCATGCGCGCAATGTGCACTCTACATACGGGGGCCGGGCCTGCCCGCACCGCTCCGCCGGGACGGCGGCTACCGGGCGGTAACGATTTGGCCGGAATCCGCCACGCGGGCGGACGAGAACATTTAGCCTGTCGAACGGCCCCGGACGGGGTTCTTCGATTCGCTGTCCGTTCACCCAGGGCACCACGGATCTCGATCCCGCGCCCGCCCCTCTGGAGGCACCCATGCGCTTACGGCTCCTGTCACTCGCGGCGGCCGCCGCGACCGCATTGGCACTCGGAGGGGCGCCCGCGATCGCGGACCCTCTGCCCGCCGAGCCCACCTACTACGTCTCGCTCGGCGATTCACTCGCGACCGGCTATCAACCAGACACGAAGACGAACGAGAACTTCGCCTACACCGACCGGATCTTCGCCGCCCTCAGTGCGTCCGAGCCGACGCTGCAACACATCCGCCTCGGCTGCCCGGGCGAAACCACGGAGACGATGATGAACGGCGGTCGGTGCAGCTACCCCGACGCGACATCGCAGCTCGACGCGGCCACGAAGTTCCTCTCCGCTCACCGGGGACAAGTCCGGTACGTCAGCGAGGGGATCGGGGGGAACGACGTCAACCGCTGCCTGAGCGGTGGTTCCGGATCGGCCGGACTGCCCGACCTCGGCTGCATCACGGACGCGCTGGCGACGATCGGGAAGAACATCGCCGCGATGAACAAGCAGCTGAGCGGGGCGGCAGGCGAGGGCGTCAGCTTTGTCGGTATGACCTACTACAACCCCGCGCTCGCCGGCTGGCTCGGTGGCGGCACGGGAAGGCTGATGGCGAACGCGACCGCGGCCGCCAACAACGTGCTCAGCGCCACCATCGCCGGCGCCAACGCGTCCGCCGGCTGGAAGACCGCCGATATCGCGGCCGCGTTCTCCAACAACGACTTCGGCAACACCGTCGACGTGCCCGGTTTCGGGCCGCTACCGAAGAACGTCGCGCAGATCTGCCTGTGGACGTGGATGTGCTCGTCCTACAAGGACATCCACGCCAACAAGACGGGGCACCAGGTGATGGCGGACACGTTCGTTCCGATTCTCACGGGTGAGTCGCCCGGGCTGGGGTCGGGATCGGCAGGCTCCGGCTCCGCGCGCTGACCCCCTCTGCGCTAGCCCCTGCGCAGCAGGAAGGCCAGGACGGCGGACTCGAACGCGTCCTTCTGCTCGATCATCGCCCAGTGCCCACAGTTCGGGAACACGTGCAGCTCCGCGTTGGGGATGGTGCGCATCGGGATCAGCGACATGTCCAGCGGGCTGACGCGGTCGTCGCGACCCCAGGTCAGCAGGGTCGGCGCCTTCACCCGGTGCATCATCGCCCACGGCGGCGGCGGCGCATCGGAGGCCTCCATCGCCTTCACCATCTGAGTGAACGCGGCCTTGCCGTACATCCGTCGCGCGCTGTCGAGGGTCTCGGGATCGGTGGCCTGGGTCCACCGCTCCTCGATGAGCTCCTCGGTCACCAACGCCGGGTCGTAGACCATCGAGTGCAGCCACTGGATCAGACGCTCACGGGTCGGTTCCTCGGTGAACTCCTGCAGCAGCTTGATGCCCTCGCCCGGGCCGGGGCTGAAGATGTTCTTGCCGATGCCGCCGATGGTCACCAGCCTGCGCACCTTGTCCGGATGGCTGATCGCGTAGTTGATCCCGACACCGCCGCCCATCGAGTTGCCGATGATGTCGACGCTGTCGAGGCCGAGCGCATCGACGAACCTCACCACCGAATCGAGGGCGGTGACCATCGGATGGCCGCCGAAGTCGTCGCTGACCCCGAAGCCGGGGAACTCGAGGACGAGACAGCGGAAGTGCTCGGCGAACACACCGAGGTTGCCCCGGAAGTTACGCCAGCCGGTCACGCCGGGACCCGAGCCGTGCAGCAGCAGCAGCGGGGGACCGTCGCCTGCCTCGTGATAGCGCAGGACGCCCGCGTCCGTGGCGATCTCCCGCAGGGTGCCCTCGTAGCTCAGGTCCGATGTCATCGCCTACCTCCATGTCACAGACGGTGGTTCGACCGCTGTTCACTTCCAACGCTGCCACCGCGCGGCCCGGCCTCCCAGATGCCGTTCCGGTCAGTGGGCACATCGGGCGCCCCAAAAAGGGTGAAGGGCACCGTCATCCGGTCAGACCGAACGAAGGCGCCCTTCACCCCGGGGTGATCGGTCGAATCAGGTGATCAGTCGACGGCGACCATGGCCGGCTCGTCCGCGATCTGGCTCGCCGGGATCTTCACCTGCTCGATCTTGCGGGGCAGCAGCAGCGCGACGACGGCGCCAAGGGCCGCGGCGACGGCACCGATCAGGAACGCGATCTGGTAGCCCTTGTCGGTGTAGAGGATCGCGCCCTGCGTCATCTCCAGCGGGATCGGCGCGATGTGCGAGTTGTTCATCACGGTGAACGCGATCACCGGCAGGACCGCAGGGAAGACGCTCTGGAAGACCCCCACGATGCTCGCGGTGCTGGCCTGCAGCTGCGGCGGAACGGCCTCGATCAGCAGGTTGGGGATCGACGCGTACGCCATGCCCATGCCGGTGCCGAACACGCCCGCGAACACGATGAGCAGCGCCTTGTTGTCGTGGATCATCGCGGTCAGCGCGAATCCGAGTGCCATTCCGAGCAGTCCGATGACCAGCAGCGGGCGCGGACGGACGTTCCGGCCGACGAGCATGCCGACGAGGACGCCGCCGATGACGACCATCAGTCCGATCGGCGCCTGGAAGATCGCGAAGCCCTCGGCGCTGACGCCGAACCCGTAGCCCAGGCCCAGGATCGCGGGGGTCATGGCCATCATGGGCAGCAGGATCGTGAACAGTCCGCTCGAGCCGTAGACGAACCCGGCGCTGATGGCGGTGAGCAGCACGGGCCGCCTGCCGAGGACGTTCAGGTCGATCAGCGGCTCACGCACGAACTTGGCGGTGGCGAGCCACGCCAGCAGGAGCGCCACGCCACCGAAGAGGTAGGCGAGGGTCGAACCGCTCTTCCAGCCCCAGGTGGGACCGAAGCTAACGGCGATCAGCACGCCCGCGATGCCCGCGCCCAGCAGTACCGCACCGAGCAGGTCGATGCTCGACCGCAGCCGCACGGGCGATTCGTCGGTGGAGACGATGATCATGGCCGCGAGGATCACGAGCCCGATCACGAAGAACCAGAAGATGCTGCGGAAGCCGTGGTTGTCGATCAGCCAGCCGGTGAGGAACGGCGCGGGGATCGCGATCAGGCCCATGCCGCTGGTGGCGATGCTCACCGCGAGCGCGATCGTCTTCGCCGGGAAGACGTCCCGGATCAGCGAGTAGCTCAGGAACAGGCAGGGCACGAGCAGACCGGACAGGGCGCGACCCGCGATCAGCACCGCGTAGCTGCCGGCCAGCGCGGAGAGCAGCGATCCCAACGCGGCGATCGCCACGCACGCCAGCAGCAGCTTGCGCTTGCCGTACATGTCGGCGAGCTTGCCGATCAGCGGGGCGGTGACCGCACCGACGAGCAGGAATGACGTCAGCAGCCAGGCGCCCTGGGTGGTCTGGTAGTGACCCGCGATCGCCGGGAGGGCCATCGAGATCATCATGTAGCTGACCGCGAGCATCTCGAGGAGAAGCACGAGCGAGGCGAGCGAGAAGATCAGGCGAGGCGTCCACCTTTGCGCGGCGGTATCGGCGGGCGATCCGCCGGGTAGGGGTTGAGCAACCATCATCGGGTCCTTTCGGGTACCTGCACGGGACTCGGATGTCGGAGGTCGACGTGGTTTCGAGCCGGGCGAGTGGTGGGTGTTCACATTCACCGGACGCTTGCCGGTTCAATGTGTAATCGACATCACAGTTCCCACACGGCATGTCGCGCCATGGATCGTTCCGCCCAGCGGGAGGTCGGCGACGAGAAGCCGGCACGCCGGCCCTCAAGAACCACGAAAAGGCTTGGTAAACAGGCAAATCGGACGGGTAGCACAGTGCTCGCGGCGGCGCGAGGAGCGATGTCGGGCGGCCGCCACAAGACCGTCGGCTCCGCACACCCCAAAACGAAAGTTCCCCAATGTCACACTGATTCACTCGAGGTGAACCAATGTGACATTGGGGAACTGTGGGGCCGAACTGTGGGGCCGAACTGTGGGGTCAGGGCGGGGTCAGTCCAGGCGTCCGGGAACCGGATAGCTGCGGAGCGCGTCTGTCTCGAGCACGCCCCTGATCGCCACCTCCTCGATGGAGTCGCGCAATGCCGTGCAGGTGGGAATCCACTTGCTCTCCATGCCGATTGCGGCCTGCTTCGCGAATTCGGGACAGGACGCCTGCGCGTCGGCCAGCCACTGGATGCTGGTGTGGGTGGGGCTGTATTTCTCCACCAGCACCCGGTTACCGCAGCTGGTGCAGCTCAGTTCCTGCATGGTCGCCTCGCCTCCTAGTGCGCGCCGGCCGCGTGCCGGGCGCCGATCCAGCCGAACACCATGGCGGGACCGATGGTGGCGCCCGCGCCCGCGTAGTCGTTGCCCATCACCGCGGCGGAGGCGTTGCCGGTGGCGTACAGCCCCCCGATCACCCCGCCGTCGGCGCGCAGCACCTGACCGTTCTCGTTGTAGACGACGCCACCCTTGGTGCCCAGGTCGCCCGCCTGCATGCGGACCGCGTAATACGGCGCCTTGTCCAGCTCGTCCATGGTGGGATCCGGCAGCGTCGGGTCGCCGTAGTACTTGTCGTACTCGCTCTCGCCGCGTCCGAAATCCTCGTCCTTGCCGTTGCGGGCGAAGCCGTTGAACCGGGCCACCGTCTCGGCCAGCTGCCCGGCGGGCAGACCGATCGCGGCTGCGAGTTCCCGGACGGTGTCGGCCTGGTGCATGAGCCCGGTGGCGAACCACGACTTGGGGAACTTCTGGCCGGGCATCACGCCGCCGAACTGGTAACGGTTCTTGGCCTTGCCGTCGAAGATGAACCAGATCGGGTCGTGACGGCCGGCGATCTGCTCGTGCACGAAGGTCACGTACGGCGCGGCCTCGTTGGTGAAGCGCTTGCCCTGCTGGTCGACGATGATCGACCGCGGGATGGAGCGCTCGGAGACCAGCACGTGCATGATGCCGTCGGGCCGCCGGAACGAGGGCATCCACCAGGCGTCGTCCATCAGATCCAGTGCGGCGCCGACCTTTTCACCCGCGATGATGCCGTCACCTGTGTTGTCGACCGAGCCGGCGCTGAAGTTGTCCTTCCCGCCCTCGCGCAGGTACTGCTTACGCATCTGCTCGCCCTGCTCGAACCCGCCGCTGGCCAACAGCACACCCTTGCGGGCCCGGATCCTGATCTGCGTGCCGCCACGCTGGGCGAGCACGCCGGTGACGGCGCCCGCGTCGTCGGTGATCAGCGACTGCAGCGGCGTGTTCAGCCACAGCGGCACGTTCGCGTCCTTGACCGCCAGCCGCAACCGGCCGATGAGCGCCTGGCCGAGGGTGTCCATGTGCTTGCGCATGACGATGCTCTTGATCGCCCGCCAGCCGGTGCCGAGCGCCGCGCGTCGGCCCGCCCAGGTGCGCATCACCATGTTGAGCTTCGCGAACTCCTTGGAAGTGATGTACAGCCCCGCGGGGGTGGCGAGGGCGCCGGGACGCAGCAGCTTCTCGTCGTCGCCGAGCTCCTTGAGGTCGAACGGCAGCGGCTCGATGGTGCGGCCCGCGGGGCGTCCGCCCGGCTTCTCCGGGTGATAGTCCGAATACCCGGTGCACCACTGGAAGCGCATGTGCCTGCTGGAGTTCTCCAGGAACTCCATGGTGGCCGGGCCGTTGTCGATGAAGGCGTCGACGTTCGCCGACGGAGCCCGGTCACCGATGACGGCATCGAGGTAGCGGCGGACGTCGGCGCGCGAATCCTCGAGCCCCTCCCGCTTGAGGGTCGGGTTGTTGGGGATCCAGATGTTGCCGCCGGACAGGGCGGTGGTGCCGCCGTAGACGGAGGCCTTCTCGATGATCAGGGTGTCCATGCCCCGGTCGGCAGCGGCAAGGGCGCCGGTCAGGCCGCCGCAGCCGCTGCCGACGACGACGAAATCGACCTCGTGGTCCCAGGACTGTTCGCTAGCAGACATGTTCGCGCTCCCGGATCAGGCGACGACCATGTCCGACGGCGACCAGAACGCGCGCATGCTGGTGATGCGGGCCTGGTCATCGAAGGTCATGACGTCGATCGGTTCGATGGTGATGGTCTGCGTACCGGTCTCGGTGACCACCCGGAAGTGGAACGCCGCACTGTTGCCCGACACCTTGACCGTGAGCAGTTCGGTGGTGTTCCGCACGGCGTCGAGGGCGGAGTAGAACTTCTCGATCGCCTCGCGGCCGACCTTCGGTTCGGTGCCGACCGGGTCCTCGAGGGTGGCGTCGTCCGCGTACAGCGCGGCGACGTCGGCGGAGGTCCCGCCCCCGACCGCGTCGAGGTACTTCGACACCGTCGCGCGAATGTCGTCTGCTGAAGCCATCTGGTTCTCCCTGGTGCACGTCGAAAAGTGATATGTAGCTGTGACGGTAACCACAGCGGGTCGTCCGCGGCCCCCCACTCTCCCGCCCAGCGGGAAGCCGGTGACCTGCCTGTCGGGGTGCCGCGATGTCCGGTACGGTCCCACGAATATGACCGTCGGCGACATCACCCCCGACACCGTGTGGGCCGTCCTGGCCGAGTCCGCCCGGCGCCACGGCGACCGCGAGGCCATCGTGGATGGCCGGGAGCGGCTGACCTACGAGCAGCTCGCGGCGTCGGCCTTCCAGTCGGGGATGGCGATGGCCGCCGCCGGGGTCCGGCACGGTGACCGCATCGCCCTGTGGGCACCGAACTCCGCGCGGTGGGCTGTGGTCGCGCTCGGCGCCCACTCCATCGGTGCGGTGGTGGTGCCGATCAACACCCGTTCCCGCGGTGCCGAGGCCGCGGACCAGCTGCGCAGGACCCGGAGCGGGATGCTCTTCGTGGACGACGGCTTTCTCGGTACCGGCTACGCGGCGATGCTGCGCGCGGCCGCGGGCGAGTCCGGACCGGACCGTCCCGTCCTCGGCCTGCCGGAGCTGCGACAGATCATCGACTTCCACCGCGAACCGGACGTGCACATCACGAGCTGGGCCCAGTTCCTCGGGTGCGTGACGACACCGCGCCCCGTCGACCTGCGCACCCCCAACCGGGTGACGCCGCCCGGCCCCGACGACATCGCCTACATCATGTCGACGTCGGGGTCGACCGGTCGGGCCAAGGGCGTGCTGCTCCGGCACGGGCAGCTCGTGCGGGTGTACCGGTCCCTGGCCGAGCGGCTGGGGATCGGCCGCGGTGACCGGATCCTGGGGGTCACCCCGCTCTCGCATTCGTTCGGCCTCAACGCCGGCCTGCTCGCGGCGCTGGCCGCGGGCGGCTGCTACGTCGCGGTGGACGTGTTCGAACCCGCCGCCGCGCTCACCCGGATCGCGGCCGAGCGAATCAGCGTGTTGTCCGGCCCCCCAACGATGTTCACGGACCTCATCGCGGCAACGTCTGCGGGGCACCAGGTGCGCGGGCACACCCCGCGTCTCGCGGTCACCGGCGCGGCGACGGTGGCGCCCCCACTGCTCGACCAGATCCGCCGGGCACTGGGCATCCCGCTGATCGTCACCGGCTACGGTCTCACCGAGGCCAGCGGCACAGTGACGGCGAGATATCCTGAACCACACACTGTTTCGCTCGCCGCGCCGCCACTGCCCGGGGTGGGACTACGGGTGGTCGACGCTGTGGGCAACACCGTGCCGGACGGGACGGCTGGTGAGATTCTGGTGCGTGGGTTCAACGTGATGTCAGGATATTTCGAGGACGAGACCGCCACCGCCGACGCCCTCGACGAGGACGGCTGGCTGCACACCGGCGACGTCGGGGTGCTCGAGGACGGCGAGCTACGGATCATCGACCGGATCGGCGAGATGTTCATCGTCGGCGGCTTCAACGTGTACCCGTCGGAGGTGGAGCAGGTGCTCAGCAGGCATCCGTCGGTCGGCGAGGTCGCGGTGGTGGGGGCACCCGACGAGCGACTGGGGGAGCGCGGGATCGCGTACGTGGTCCCGCGGCCCGGCCACACGGTGACCGGGCCGCAGCTGCTCGAGCACTGCCGCGCCGCGCTGGCGGGCTACAAGGTGCCCGCCGAGGTGGTCCTGCTCAGCGAGATGCCGCGGATCGCCTCCGGCAAACCGTCCCGGCGGGTGCTCCGCGAACTCGCCTGCGCCGGTGGCAGGCGGGCCAGCGAAACTGGCTAGCCCTCGAAGCCGCCGAACCCGCCCTTGAAGAACAGCAGCGGGCGGCCGTCGGCGTCCGCGGTCAGGTCCGTGATGCGGGCCAGCACGATGGTGTGATCGCCCGCCTCGTGCTCGAGTTCGACCGTGGCCTCGATCCTGGCGAGCGCGCCGCCGAGCGCCGGGGCACCGTTGCCCGCCGGACTCCAGTCGACCTGGGCGAACTTGTCCCCGCCGCTCACCGCGAAGGTCGAGCACACGTCCTTCTGATCGTGCGCGAGGATGTTGATGCACAGCTCGCCCGCCTCCCGCAGCAGCGGCCAGCTGGTGGACGTCTTCGCCGGGCAGAACGAGATGTACGGCGGATCCAGCGACACCGACACCACCGACTGGCAGGCGAAACCAAGGGGACGTTCGCCGTCGTGTGCGGCGATGACCGCGACCCCGGTACAGAAGTGACCCATCACCTTCCTCAGCGTGGCGGCGTCGGGCGCCGAGAGAGCGTCCTGCTCGACGACGGCGATGTTCTCTGCGCTCATTGCGGTTCCTCCTGATGAAACGGGCAACAACAAGGATCGCCGCGCCCCGTGCGCGGCGCCATTCACGTTCCCGGTCAGTGGTAGCTTGCCCTGCCGCCGCCGCCGGACCGATTGTTAGGCTTCCGGCGTGGCATCGACCGAATCGGCCTCCGAGTCTGAACTACCCAATCTGCCCGCGACCAGCTGGGCCGTACTCGGCATGCTCGCATTCGAGGAGGAACTCTCCGGCTACGAGCTCAAGAAGTGGGCCGACTGGAGCATCAAGTTCTTCTACTGGAGCCCGTCGTTCAGTCAGGTCTACACGGAACTGAAGAAGCTCGAGAAGCACGGCTTCGTCACGTCCCGGGTGCAACACGACAACGGCGTGCGGGGCCGACGACTCTACAAGATCACCGAGTCCGGCACCGCCGCGGTCCGACGGTGGTCCAACGAGGCGCCGATCGACCCACCCATCCTCAAACACGGTGTGATGCTTCGCATCTGGCTCGGCCACCTGAACAAGCCGGAGCGCCTCAAGGAGATACTGCGCGAGCACATCGAGTACGCGGAGAAGATGGAACGGCGGGCGGCCGCCGACGCGGCGGGGGCCGACAGGGAACCGGCCTGGGCCTACTCGCAGATCGTGCTGCGATGGTCCGAGCGCTACTACGCCGCCGAGCGGGAGCTCGCCGAGCAGCTGATCGCCGACATCGACCACGCGGACGCCGTCCTGGCCCAGGTCAAGGACGGCGACGACGCCGGCTTCCCGAAGCCAACACCCGGCGCCTGGCGCCAGGTGGCGGAGGACACCGAGGCCGAGAACCCCGACCTGGCGTGAGCCCTAGCCGTCGGCCGGCCCGAGCAGTTCCCGGAGATCCACCCACGCCTGCTTCTGGGCGGTGCGGGCCAGCGCCAGCATGCCCATCGTCATGAACCCGTGAATCGCCCCGTCGTACCGGCGATGGTTGACCGGAACACCCTCAGCCGCAAGGGCATTCGCGTAATCATCACCCTCCGAGCAGAGCGGGTCGCAGCCTCCGGTGATCACCACGGCCGGCGGCAGACCGGCCAGCCGCGCCCGGATGGGCGAGGCATAGGGGTGGTCCCGGTCCGCGATCGCGGCGTACTGATCCCAGTACCACCGCATCGCGGCGCGGGTGTTGAAGTGTCCGGTCGCGAACTCCCGGTAGGAGTCGGTCTCGAAGTCCGCCGCGATCACGGGGTACATCAGCAGTTGCGCCGCGATTGCGGGGCCGCTCCGGTCCCGGCCGATCAGCGAGGCGACCGCCGCCAGGTTGCCGCCTGCGCTGTCCCCGGCCACCACCAGCCTGCGGGCGTCACCACCGAGTTCCTCCGCGTGCCCGGCCGCCCACTCCACCACGGCGTAGACGTCCTCGGCGGCCGCGGGCCAGGGCGACTCGGGGGCCAGCCGGTAGTCGACCGACACCACGATCGCACCGACGCCGTTCGCCATGGCGCGGCAGATGCCGTCGTGGGTGTCCAGGTCGCAGAACACGAAGCCGCCACCGTGCGCGAACACGACGATCGGCACAGCGGCCTCGGAAGTGACTGCGGGCCGGTAGATCCGAACCGTGAGATCCGAGCCGGGGCCCGGGACCGTGCGCTCGGACACCTCCGCGACCGGTTCCGGCCGCTCGGGCAGCCTCAGCCTGGCCCGGATCGCGGCGCGCGCCTGCGCGCCGGTCATGGTCTCGACCTTCGGGAATCCGTCGTTCAGCGCGTCGAGCAGGCCCGCCACCTCGGCGTCGACCCTCATGCGTACTGCAGGTCCGACGGAGCCGCCGCGGGGCGGGGGCGGACGGCCGACGGTCCGCCGAGAAGCGGCCGCGGCTGCTGCTGCAGGGTCGGCTGCACGCGGACCGGGCCGCCCTCGATATTGCGCCAGATGCCCAACGCGGTCATCCGCACGGGCGCGGCGAGCCGGTGGTCGAGCTTCATCTGTGCCACCGGCCCACAGATCGAGACGGCCGCGACGGCCTCGCCGATGTTCCCGATCGGGGCGGCCACGCAGCCGAACCCGGGCAGGGATTCCTCGCGCTCGTAGGCGATGCCCTGATCCCGAACCTTGGCCAGCTCGGCGCGCAGCTGGGCCCCCGTCGAGATGGAGTACTTGGTCTTGCGGCTGAGCAGGTCGCCGTCGAGCGCCGCGAGCTGCGCCTCGCCTGCGAACCCGAGGATGGCCTTCCCGACGCCGGTGCAGTGCGCGGGGTAGCGGCCACCGACGCGGGTCGGGATGGCGGCGGCCATCCGGCCGCCGATCTTCTCGAGGTACACGACGTCGGGTCCGTCGAGGATCGCCAGGTGCACGACGTGGCCGGTCACCCGGTGCAGCTCGTGCAGGAAGGGCAGCGCGGCCCGATGCATCCGGTCCTGGTGTACCGCGAGCGAGCCGAGCTCCACCAGCCGCATGCCGAGCTCGTAGTCGCGGCCCTGGCGGCGCAGCCACCGGAGGTGGACGAGCCGCTCGAGCATCCGGTGCGCCGACGAGCGCGGCAGCCCGGTGCGCCGAACCACCTGCGCGAGGGTCAGCCGGCCGGGCCCGTCGAAGGCGTCCAGCACGAGCGAGACGCGATCGAGTACGGCGCTGGGGGTACTGGCGTCGACCAAAGTTGTCATGGGGTCCTCCGGGGGCGATGCGTCGGTTCGGCGGGCTTCCGGGCCGCTGTATTCCTATTAGGAATATGACTATTGATAGCACGTCCTTGTGTCGACTGTCACACACGACCAGGTGGTTCGTTTCGAGTCGCGGGACGACGAAGGGCCCCGGATCGAGTGACTCGACCCGGGGCCCTTACGTTTGACCTGCGGTTATTGCCCGTTCAGCGGGATCACCCCTTGGCGGCGGACCTGCCCGCGCGGCGGCCGAAGAAGCTTCCGTCGCCGAGCGAAATGCCGCTCGCATAGCCCCACGCGGACAGGCCGGCGGTGCAGCGACCCGCCGCATACAGGCCGGGGATCGGGTCCCCGCTCACGTGCAACACCTCCGACTCGACGGAGGTGCGCAGCCCGCCGAGGGTGAACCCTCCGGTCGCGCCGCGCAGGTCGATCGCCGCGACCGGGGTCCCGATCGGCTTGACCCACTCGGGCTTCTTGCCCAGCAGGGGATCGGCGCCCTCGGCGGCGTGCCGGTTGTACAGGTCCACTGTGGACTGCAGGGCGCCTGCGGGCAGACCCATCTCGGACTCGAGTTCCTCGACCGTCTCGCAGACCCAGGTCGGCGGGCGGCGCAGCTGCTCGGTCGCCGTCGGCGCGGCCACACCCTCCTCGTACGCGGCCTCGTCGATGACCAGGAAGGCCTGGTTGTCGTTCTGCAGCAGGGTGAGCTGCCCGACGCGGCCGGGGTAGGTGTCCTCCGGGACGTAACGCTGCCCGCGACCGTTGACCAGGATGCCGCGGATGAACAGCTGCGGGTCGCAGAAGAACGCCACCTCGCTGGCGTCCATGTGCGCCAGGTCCGCGCCGAGGGCCTGCGCCATCTGGATCGAGCGCCCGTCGTGCTCCTCGATGGACGCGGCGGGCCTGCCCACCAGGCGCGGCGCGTACGACGCCACCATCTGCTCGTTGTAGGCGAAGCTGCCGGTCGCCAGAACCACGCCGCGGCGGGCCCGGATCGCGACCTCCTTGCCGTACCGCTTGGCGATCACGCCCACCACGCGGCCCGACTCGTCGGCGACGAGGGTCTGCACCCGCATGTCGTACTCGGACCGCACGCCCAGCGCGGTGGCCTTGTCGGTGAGCGGCTTCATCAGCATGTAGCCGCCGCCCTTCTCGCCGGTCTGCTTGTTCTCCATCTGCGGCACGTGGCCACGCGGGGCGGGCCTGGCGACGGCGTTGAAGGGCGCCGAGTTCTCGCCGCCGGTGTACTGCAGCCCGTCATCGCCAGGCGGCTCCCAGCCCGGCTGGCCCCAGAAGGTCGGCTTGAACGGCACGCCGCACTCGACCAGCCAGTCGAAGTGCGCGAGACTGCCCTCGCAGTACTCGTCGATCTTGTCCTTGTCGGTGCCCGGACCGAGCGCAACCGTGAGGAACGCCTTCATGTCCTCGACGGAATCCTCGAATCCACAAGCCTTTTGGATGGGCGTGCCGCCGCCGAGATAGACGAACCCGCCGGCCATGGCCGCCGCGCCGCCCCAGCCGCCCGTCCGTTCCAGGACGAGCACGTCCGCCCCCGCCTCCGCAGCCTCCACCGCGGCCGCCGCGCCCGCGACGCCGTACCCGGCCACCACGACGTCGGCCTCGTGGTCCCACACTTCGATCTCGGCGGCCGCCCTCGGATGGACGGTCCCGGTGCTGCTGGTCATTGCGGTCCTCTCGATCAGGGTCTGGATACACCTCGCGCGCGGACCCGGTGCTGTGCGCTGGTGATGCACACGAACGGTGGGACCGCGCGCGAAGTGAGTGGCCGGTGGCTACATCGCCGCCAGCGGCTCGCTGCCGGACCAGTCGTGGCCCCAGTAGCTGTCGGCGGTGATCTCCTCCGCGGAGTAGTACTTCTCGTCTACCCGCATGCCCTCGGTTCCGAACTCGATGTCCCAGCCTCCGGGAGCGCGAACGTAGAACGAGACCATCTTGTCGTTGGTGTGCCTGCCCAGGGTCGAGGAGACGGAGAACCCGTCCTTGACCACCCGGTCGAGCGCCTGACCGACCGCGTCCAGGGTGTCGACCTCGACCATGATGTGCACCAGGCCGGGGGCGCCGCCGTGCGGGGCGGGGCACAGCGCCAGGCTGTGGTGCCGCTCGTTCACGCCCATGAAGCGCACCCGCATCGGGCCGAACTCCGGCGGGGCCGGGATGCGGAAGGCGCCGCGCGAGAGGAAGCCGAGGACCTCGGTGTAGAAGGCGAACGCACCGTTGATGTCCATCGCCGGCAGCACGACGTGGCCGAGGCCCTGCGCGCCGGTGACGAACGTGGCGCCGAACGGGGTGACGACCGGGCTGTGGTCGAGGACCGCGCCGTGGAAGATCTCGAGGGTGGCGCCGGTCGGATCCTGGAAGGTGATGACCTCCTCGACGCGACGGGCGTCCGCCTCCTCCACCGAAAGCGGCTTGACCGCGATGCCCGCGGCCTCGACGGCCTCCTGCACGCGGACCAGGGCCGCGTGGTCGCGGACCTCCCAGCCGATGGTGATGACCTCGTCGGAGTCGCCGGGCACGATCACCATGCGGGCGGCGCGCTCGTCCATCCGCAGGTACAGCGCGTTCTCATCCGGTCCCGAGCCCTCGGCGAAGCCGAGCACCTCGAACGCGAACTTGCGCCAGCGCTCCATCTCGTTGGTCTGGACCTTGACGTAGCCGAGTCCCCGTATGTCGGTGCTGCTCTGTATGTCAGTCATGTGTTGTCCTTCTTCGGTTTTCGGTGCTGGTGCGGGACGCGGATCAGATCATCGACTTGAGGTTGTCCGCCGGGTCGAGGCCGAGCGAGCTGACCGCCGACGCGTGGTACACGGTGCTCGGCACGTGGATGGCGTGCGCGAGACCGACGTGCGCGTCACGCCAGTACCGCTGCAGCGGCTTGTCCATCCGCATCGCGTTGCCACCCGAGCGCGCGAAGATCTGATCGACGGCGCCGACGGCCCGCCATGCGGCGCGGACCTGGGTGCGACGGCCGGCGGCGCGATCTTCGAACGAGACCTCCTTGCCGGATTCGACGATGTCCCACATCTTGTCGACGTTGGCCAGCAGCTCCTGGCGCGCGGCGTTGATGTCCGCGGCGGCCTCGCCGATCGCGAACAGCACGTACGGGTCGTCCTTGACCGCGGTGCCCTGCGCACCGACGCGATCGCGCTGGTAGTCCAGGTGCGCGGCCAGCGCGCCCTCGGCGATGCCGACGACGGCGGAGGAGATGCCGAGCGGGAACATGGTGGACCACGGCATCTTGTAGAGCGTCTCGGTCATGCCGGCGTTCTTCTGCGCGGTGCCGTTGATCACCTCGTCGCCGTCCATCACCCGGTAGGAGGGGACGAAGGCATCGCGGACGATGATGTCCTTGGAGCCGGTTCCCTTGAGGCCCACCACGTTCCACGAGTCCTCGACGATCTCGTAGTCCTTGCGCGGCAGGATCATGTGCAGCATCCGCGGCGGCAGCGCCATGTTGCCGTCCTTGTCGCCTTCCATGGCGCCGAGGAAGATCCAGTCACAGTGATCGGTGCCGGAGGAGAACTGCCAGCGACCGTTGAAGATGTAGCCGCCGTCGACCGGCTTGGCGATCCCGGTGGGCGCGTACGGCGAGGCGACCCAGGTGTCGTTGTCCTGGCCCCACACCTCTTCCTGCACCTTCGGGTCCGCGAAGGCCAGCTGCCACGGGTGCACGCCGACGATGCCACACACCCAGCCGGTCGCCGGGTCCAGCGAGGCCGCCTTCATCACGGTCTCCGCGAATGCGCGGGGGTGCGCCTCGAATCCGCCGTACTGCTTCGGCTGGAGCAGCTTGATCGGGCCGGCCGCCTTGAGCTTCTTGGCGGTGTCGTCGGGCAGGCGGCCGATCCGCTCGGCCTCGGTTGCCTGGTCGCGGATCTGATCCGCGATCTCGATGAGATTGTCGAGGGCCTTGTTGGTCATGATGGTGTTCCTTCTTGTGTTGCGGTGGGTCCGGAAGCTGGTCGCGGGTCAGGCGTTGGCGTCGGCATCGGCCTGGAGCGGCACGACGCCGTTGGCGATGTTCTCGGCGATCTCCTGGTCCCAGTTCTCCAGGGCCCTGGTGGTGTCGATCTCGAACTCGAACCGCGTGGTCATGTCCTCGGTGACGTCCTCGACATCGACGTAGAACTGCTTGTACCAACGGCGCAGCTGGTACACCGGGCCGTCCTCTTCGGACAGCAGCGGATTGTCGATGGGCGCCTTGTTCTTCCAGATCTCGATGTCCTGCTCGAACCCGATCTCCAGCCCGGAGATGAACTGCGACCCGATGCCGTTGTTCTCCTCGTCGGAGAGGCCCGGCACCTTCCGCACCATCGCGCCGTACTGCAGCAGGAACGAGTCGTCGGAGACCGGGTAGTGGGAGTTGATCAGGATTGTCTCGATCGTCATCCCGTTCACCTCGTTCAGGATCCGGTCGATCATGTACGACGGCCCGTGGTACGACGCGTCGGAACTCAGGTGCGAGTTGGGGTCGTCGTAGTTGGTGCCGTTGTCGATGTCCGCCCGCGGCTTGGAGACCATGAACTGGGTGGCGACGTGGCCCTCGAAGACGTTCTTGAAGTAGGTCGGCATCGAGTAGTGCACGTAGAAGAAATGCGCCATGTCGACCACGTTGTCGATGATCTCGCGGCAGTGCGAGCCCTCGATCAACATGGAGTTCCAGCTCCAGTCGGTCCACTCGTCGGTGCCGTAGCCCTCGATCTCCGGGATGGTCACCTCGTCGGTGGGCTTGCTGCCCTGCGGGTCGTGCCAGACGTAAAGCTGGCCGTTCCGCTCGAGCGTGGCCCAGCCCCGGGTGCGCGCGAGGGGGGGCACGCGGCGGGCGTAGGGGATGCCGGTGCACTTGCCGTTGCCGCCCCAGCGCCAGTCGTGGAACGGGCAGGCGATGGAGTCACCCTTGACCGTGCCCTGCGCGAGGTTGCCACCCATGTGCCGGCAGAACCCGTCGAGCACGTTGATCTTGCCGTCGGACTCGGACTGGAAGACCACGAGCGAGGTGCCGAAGGCCTTGATCTCGTGCGGCTTGCCGTCCTGGAACGTCTTCAGCAGGCCCAGGCAGTGCCAACCGCGGGCAAACCGGGTCGGGGCGGCCGCAGCCTCGATCATCCTGACCTCGTCGGCGTCGGACTTGGATTGCAGCGCCATCGCTACCTCTTCTCTCACGCTCGAGACAAAGCGCCCGAGACACCCAACTGATGTGATGCGTTTCATACTTCGGGGCGTCAGCGTGCGAGTTCATGGGGCCTTCCCGCTGACCGGGAGGATTTCGCCCCCGCCCAGTAAGCCCGTGTGGGGACCCTCCCGATCAGCGGGAAGCGGGCACCGGGCGGGCTTCGCGCGGACCTACCGTCGCGGTATCCGAACTGATCAAAGGAGGTGCGGATCGATGATCACCACAACCGCAACGAACGCTGCCTGCGCGCCGTTCACCGGCGTCACCGTCGACCTGGAGCGCGGGAAGATCCTCGAGTTCGCGGAGGCAACCCGCTCCACCCACGCCGCGTACCGCGACGCCGAGCGCCCGGTGGTGCCGCCGACCTACCTCTGCTTCGAGGGCTTCGTGCCCGGATCGTCGCGGCCGGATCAGCAGGTTCTGCCCGCCGAGCAGGACTGCCGATTCTTCGGCCCCCCGCCGCGGGCGGGCGACCGGCTCAACGTGCAGTCCCGCGGCAGCGAGTCCGAGCAGCTGACCGAGTTCCGGGATGCCGAGGGCCGGCTGATCGCCGACTCCTGGACGCACGGCTCGGCGACCGACGCGATCGCCTCGGGCCTGCTGGCCAATTACGCCACCGACTGGTTGGGCCCGGAGTCGGTGCGACGGTTCCGAACTCGGTTCCTCGAGCAGGTCGCGGCGGGGGAGGACCTGGACTGCTCCGGCGAGGTGCTGCAGGAGTACGTCCAGGACGGCGAGCCGCGGGTGGACGTGGTCCTCACGGCGACCCGGCCCGGCGGCGCGGTCGCCGCCAAGGCCTGGGCGACGTTCGCGCGCGCCAGCTGAGCCTGCGGGGGGTATGACGTCCGCGCGGATCCCGGGCGCGGACGTCGCCGAGAGCGCACCTGCAGTCCCCGCCACTCGGGCGATGCCCCGATAGGTGCACAGTCGACGGTCGGGCGCTACGACAAGGGCCGCAATCCGTGATCCGGATTGCGGCCCTGCATGCAGTCGTCGACGGGTCAGCGGGTGACCATGTCCTCCGGGCCCCAGATCGCCTTCATGGTGGTGATCTTCGCGTCGTCATCGAAGGTCATCACGTCGATGACGGAGATCTCGAACTTCTGATCGCCCATGTGGGTGGTGAGGGTGAAGTTGAAGGCGGCCGTGCCCGCCGCGATCTTCACGATGCCGAGTTCGACGGTCTGCTCGAGCGGCTCGATGATGCCGTAGAACTCGCGGATGGATTCCTCGGTGGTGCGCGGGTCGGTGCCGACCGGGTCCTCGACGGTCGCGCCGGGTGCGTACAGCCGGAGCACGTCGTCGACGGTGCCGCCTGCCACCGACTTCACGTAGCTCTCGATGGTGTTCAGAATGTCTTCGCGTGATGCCGCCATGCCGGTACCCCTTCGTTGCTAGAACCTGTTCTAGCAACGAAGGGTACCGGCGATCCCGACGGGATTCCATGGAACCGGGAGCCGACACCGACGGCGCCCGCCTCGCCCGCCGCGCCCGGTTCGTCCGGATTCGGCGGATCGCAGCGCACGATGTGATAACCGCGGTCTCCGAAAGACGTTCGCGCGGCACGCTTCCGGTGCTACGGTGCCGCGCATGCCGATCCAGCACGGGGGCTTCTGGGTACGAACGGGTGTGGCCGCGTTGGCGGTCACCGTCGTGGTCGGGGGTGGCACGTCGGTCGGCACGGCCTTCGCCCAATCCTCGGGCAGCGCCGGAGGTGAGGGGTCGATCGGCACCGGGTCGCTGACGGACGGCACCGGGTCCGACGGCACCCTCTTCAACGGAACGACGCTGGTCACCGGCTCGCTGGGCACCGGCTCCGCCGCCGGGTCACCGCTGGGGTCCGCGATTCCTGGCGTGGTCGGCTCGGTGATCCCGGGGCCGGATCTGGATCCCCCGCCCCTCGAGACGCTGCGCGCCGAGATGCTGCCCAAGCCGATCGGGGACCCGTTCTTCGACGAGTACCCACCCGGCCTGCCCGGAATGACCAACGGCCAGGTCATCGAGACCCGTGATGTGACGCCTGCCGCCCGAGCGGTCCTGCGCGGGCCGGTGCGGGAGGTGCGCCAGATCAAGGTGAAGAGCACCGACTCGGCAGGCGCGCCGTCGTTCGCGACCGCGACGCTCGTCGTGCCCGCCACGCCCTGGCCCGGTCCCGGCCCGCGGCCGATCCTGGTCAACAACGTGCCGATCAACGGGCTCGGGCGGAGCTGTACCCCTGGCCACACCCTCGGAAACGGGATCACGCCGACGCAGAACTTCCTCGAGATGCTTCGGCCCGTCACCACGAAGGCCGAGGAACGCGGCTACGCGGTACTGATCCCCGACCATGAGGGCCCCCGGATGGCGTACGCCGAACCCTTCGTCGCCGGGCACGCGATCCTCGACACCATCCGCGGCACGCGCGCCGTGTTCCCCGCCGAGTTCGGCGGCAGCAAGCTCGCCATGATGGGCTATTCCGGCGGCGCGATCGCCACGCACGGTGCGGTCAAGCTGATCGACAGCTATGCGCCCGAGCTGGCCGGCGACATCGTGGGCGCCTCGCTCGGCGGCGTACCCGCCGACTTCGAGATGCTCGGACGCACCATGAACGGCAATCTCGCCGGGGGACTGTTCCTCGCGGCGGTGTTCGGGATCGCGCGGGAGAACACCGAGATCCTCCCGCTGATCAACACTCTCGGGCAGCAGCTGAGCATCTCGTCCATCAAGGATCAGTGCGCGAACACCCTGGCCCTCGCCGGCGTCCTCGGGGTGCCGGCCGAGGCGCTCGCGAACGTCAAGCGTGCACTGGATTCACCTGTCGCCCATGACATCTACGCGAAGATGAAGATGGCGGACCGTAAGTCCGGCACCCCGCTGTACATCTACAACGGCGGGCAGGAGTTCTGGATCCCGGCGCTCGGCGCGCGCAACCTGTACGACGAACAATGCGGTTACGGCGTGCGCGCGGTGTACCGGCAGGTACCCGGCGAACACATCCTCGCCAATCTCACCGGGAATCCAGGGGCCTTCGACTGGGTCGACGCCCGGCTGCGCGGGGAACCGGCACCCACCGAGTGCTAGGCAGCTCCGCTGCCCGTGCGCGGTTGACGGGTCCGCAGACCCGCTAACCGCTCACGGGTGCGTCAGCGCCTATTTGACGATGTTGACCATCTTGCCCGGCACCACGATGACCTTGCGGGGCGCGTTGCCTTCCAGGATCGCGACGATCTTCTCGTCCGCCAGGGCGGCGACCTCGACGGACTTCGGGTCGGCGTCCGCAGCCACGGTGATCTTGCTGCGCAGCTTGCCGTTGACCTGGATCGGGTACTCGACGGTGTCGTCGACCAGCCACTTGTCCTCGGCGACCGGGAACGGGCCGTGCGCGAGCGAGGCCTCGTGTCCGAGCCGCGACCACAGCTCCTCGGCCAGGTGCGGTGCCAGCGGGCCGACCATCAACACCAGCGGCTCGACCGCCGACCGGGGCGCCCCGTTCGGGTACTCCTTGGTCAGGTGGTTGTTCAGCTCGATCAGCTTGGCCGCCGCGGTGTTGTCGCGCAGCGCCGCGTAGTCCGCGTTGACGCCGTCGATCGTCTTGTTCACCGCCCGCAGTGTGGCATCGGACGGCGTCTCGTCGGTGACCCGGAGCTCACCGGTCTCCTCGTTGACCACCGTGCGCCAGACCCGCTGCAGGAACCGGTGCGACCCGACGACGTCCTTGGTCGCCCACGGCCGCGAGGTGTCAAGCGGACCCATCGACATCTCGTACACACGCAGCGTGTCGGCGCCGTACTCCTCGCAGATCTCGTCCGGCGCAACGGAATTCTTCAGGGACTTGCCCATCTTGCCGTGCTCGCGGTGGACCGGCTCGTCACCGTGGAAGTACTTACCGTCACGTTCGGTCACCTCCTCCGCGGGCACGTAGACCCCGCGCGAGTCGGTGTAGGCGTAGGCCTGGATGTAGCCCTGGTTGTAGAGCCGGCGGTACGGCTCGCTCGAGCTCACGTGGCCGAGGTCGAAGAGCACCTTGTGCCAGAACCGCGAGTACAGCAGGTGCAGCACCGCGTGCTCGACGCCACCGACGTACAGGTCCACGCCGCCCGGGTCGTTCGAGCCGTGCAGCTCGGGCCGCGGACCCATCCAGTACTGCTCGTTCTCCTTGGCGCAGAACGCGTCCCGGTTGGTGGGGTCGATGTAGCGCAGCTGGTACCAGGAGCTGCCGGCCCACTGCGGCATCACGTTGGTGTCGCGGTGGTAGCTCTGCAGCCCGTCACCGAGGTCGAGCTCGACGTTCACCCAGTCGGTGGCCTTCGCCAGCGGCGGGGACGGCTCGGAGTTCTCGTCGTTCGGGTCGAAGGAAACCGGCGCGTAGTCCTCGACCTCTGGGAGCTCTACCGGCAGCATCGATTCCGGCAGCGCGTGGGCGACGCCGTCCGCGCCGTAGACGATCGGGAAGGGCTCGCCCCAGTACCGCTGGCGGGCGAAGAGCCAGTCCCGGAGCTTGTACTGGATGGTGCCCTTGCCGTCGCCGTCCGCCTCGAGCCGCTCGATGACGGCCTTCTTCGCGGCCGCGATGTCGAGCCCGTTCAGGTAGTCGCTGTTGACCAGTGGCCCGTCACCGACATAGGCATCCTCGGTGATGTCGCCGCCCGCGATCACCTCGACGATATCGAGGCCGAAGGTGGTGGCGAACTCCCAGTCACGGTGGTCGTGACCGGGCACCGCCATGATCGCGCCGGTGCCGTAGCCGGTGAGCACGTAGTCGGCGATGAAGATCGGAAGCCGGTGCCCGTTAACGGGATTCACCGCGTACTCGCCGAGGAAGACGCCGGTCTTCTCCTTGTTCTCCTGCCGCTCCAGGTCCGTCTTCGCGGCGATGGAGGCGCGGTAGGCGGCGACGGCCTCGGCCGGGGTTGCGGCGCCGCCGGTCCAACGGGGGTCCACGTCGGCGGCGTAGGAGCCCGTCGCCAGCCGGTCGACCAGCTCGTGCTCGGGGGCGAGGGTGACGTAGGTGGCGCCGAACAGCGTGTCGGGGCGGGTGGTGAACACCTCGATCGCCACGTCGTCGACCGCGGGGTCGACGCCGAACCGGACCTGAGCGCCGTGCGAGCGTCCGATCCAGTTGCGCTGCATAGTCTTGACCTTGTCCGGCCAGTCCAGGAACTCGAGGTCGTCGACGAGGCGGTCCGAGTACGCGGTGATCCGCATCATCCACTGCTGCAGGTGCTTACGGAACACCGGGAAGTTGCCGCGATCGCTGCGGCCGTCCGCGGTGACCTCCTCGTTGGCCAGCACGGTGCCCAGCCCGGGGCACCAGTTGACCATCGAATCCGATCGGTAGACAAGGCGATACGAATCGATGACCGCGCGCCGCTCGTCCGCGGTCAGCGCGGACCAGTCCCGGCCGTCCGGGACGGTGCGGGCGCCGGAGTCGAACTCGGCCTCGAGCTCCGCGATCGGACGGGCGCGTCCCAGGTCGGTGTCGAACCAGGCACCGTAGATCTGCAGGAAGATCCACTGGGTCCAGTGGTAGAAGTCCACATCGGTGGTGGCCACCCGGCGACGCTCGTCGTGGCCGAGGCCCAGCCGGCGGATCTGCTCGAGGTAGCGGTCGATATTGGTCGCCGTGGTGGTCCGCGGGTGGGTGCCGGTCTGCACCGCGTACTGCTCGGCAGGCAGGCCGAAGGAATCGAAGCCCATCGTGTGCAGCACGTTGTGCCCCTGCATCCGGTGGAAGCGGGCGTAGACGTCGGTGGCGATGAAGCCGAGCGGGTGTCCCACGTGCAGCCCGGCGCCGGACGGGTACGGGAACATGTCCAGCACGAACAGCTTGTCCGCGGGCAACTCCCCGGCCAGCTCGCCCACCGGGTTCGGCGCATGGAAGGTGCCGCGCTCGTTCCACAGCTCCTGCCACCGCCGCTCGATCCGACCCGCGAGCTCCGCGGTGTATCGGTGCTGGGGGGTGGCGTCGTCCGCTGGCTGCTGCACTGGCTCGGTCACGTGATTCGCTATCTACTCTGCGCTGAGCTTGGCGTCTCAGGGCTGGTTCTCGGGCAGGGATTACCATCGACCAGCCTAAAGCGTCACCCGAATAGTCCCGGTCATCGGTACCCGCCGTACCCTGGACCCGTGGTCATCGTCGCAACCGTGCTGTTCGTAGTCGCCCTCGCCGTCGGCGGGGTGGCGGTCGCCGGGATCGCCGGCCGGCTGCCGCGCAACCGCTGGGCCGGGGTCACCACCCCCGAGACCCTCGCCAGCGACGACGCCTTCCGCCTCGCCAACCGCATCGCCGGTCCCACCATGGCCGCGGCGGCATTGCTGCTGGTCATCGGCGGTGTCGGCGCCCTCGTCTTCGGCACGGCTGGCGGACTGCTCGCGGTCGCCGTCGCGGTGGTCGCGGCCCTGGCCACCGCCGGATACGGCGGATCCATGGGGGTCCGCGCCGCCGTCGCGGCCGCCCCGACCGGGGGCTGCGGCCACGACTGCGGCTGCGGCAGCCCCGCCGAGCCCGCCGCCGAGGATCCCGCCGACGCCGCTGCTGCCGCCGACTGCGGCATGGATTCCTGCGGGTCCTGCGCCCTCAAGGGCGCCTGCCTGCCCAGCTGAGCGGCGCCTGCCTGCCCAGCTGAGCCGCGCCCGCCCGCCGCAGTCCCGCCCGGCCCCGCCGCTGCCGCCTGGTTGAATCGGCGCCCATGAGCAATTCCCGGACCTTCGATCCGCCAGGCGTCCTGTTCGGGGTCTGCGTGCCGGTGCTCGCGGCCGCCGTCGGACTGCTGCTGACCGCGCTCTGGTCGCCACGCCTGCCGGACACCGTCGCCACGCACTGGTCCGGGAGCGGCCCCGACGGCTTCAGCACGCCGTGGTCGCTGGCCGCGACGATGGTGATCGTCATCCTCCTCGTCGGGTGCGGCGCCAGCGCGATCGCCGCCCTCGCGGGCGCGCTGCTGATGATGCGCCGCGCCATGCTGCTCGTCGGCCTGACCGTCGTCGGCCTGCTGTTCACCCTGTGGATCGCGTTGCTGGCCGCCCAGCTCGACCTCCCGTCGGCCGCGAATGTGGAGCTGCCGATGACGTGGATCGGGCTCGGGATCGTGGCGGGCGCCTGCGTCGGCCTCGTCGGGGCCGCGTCGCTGCGTGATCACCGCGAACGCACCGCGGCGACCATCGCGCCGGACCCGCGACTGCCGCGCGGGCCGCTGGACCTGCCGATCACCCTGCGGCTCGGGCTCGGACCCGTCACCGTCGCGGTGCTGGTCGGCGTCGGCGCGGCGATCACCGCCGGGCTGTGCGCGCGGGCGGGGTCGTGGTGGCCGCTGGCGGTCTTCGTTCCGGTGTGCCTGCTGGCGGTCGGGCTGCTGCGGTTCCGGGTCACCCTCGACGAGACGGGGCTGTGGGTCCGCAACATGGGCATGGTCGCGGTCGGGTACGGGATAGAGGAACTGATCGGGGCCAGCGTCGAGGAGGTGAGCCCGTCCAGGGACTTCGGTGGCTGGGGGCTGCGCCTGAAGGGCCGCGGCAACTACGGGGTGGTCACCACGACCGGCCCCGCGGTGGTCTTCTCCGCGGCGAACGGGCAGCGTCTGACGGTGACCACGCCGCGCGCCGAGGAGATGGCGGGCGCGCTCAACACGCTCGCCGACGCGTCCAGGGCCTAGACGCCACCGCTGAGGAAACCAAGAGGCCGGCCGTCGCGCCGCATCCCACTGACCGGGACCGCACCCGACGTGACCTGGCCCACCCCATAACGTCCGCTCGATGGAACGCAATACCGAAGCGTACGAACGCATCTCAGGGCTCCTCGCCCGTCAGCACCGGGCCCGCGTCGCGGCCGCGCCCGCGACCGCGGAGGAGCGCCGGGCCCGGATCCAGCGGGTGATCGACCTGCTCGTCGCCCGCGCCGACGACATCGCCAAGGCCCTCGACGCCGACTTCGGCGGGCGCCCCGAGGGCTACTCGCTGATGAACGACGTGGTCGGCTCGATCACGGCCCTCAAGCACGCCCGCGACAACCTGGAAGCATGGCTGGCGCCCGACGAGCGGCCCGTCTTCGCCCCGTACGACCAGCTCGGCGCGACGGCACGGGTGCAGCACCAGCCCAAGGGGTCGGTCGGCATCATCGGCACCTGGAACGCGCCGGTGTACACCCTGATGAGCCCGCTGGCCGGGGTGCTCGCGGCAGGCAACCGGGCGGTACTCAAGCCGTCCGAGCTGGTGCCGCGGACCGCGGACGTGCTCGCCGACGCGGTGTCCACCCTGCTCGATCCCGATGAGGTCGCGATCGTGGTCGGCGGCCCGGACGTCGCCGACGCGCTGACCTCGCTGCCCTTCGACCACCTGGTCTTCACCGGCAGCACCGCCGTCGGAAAGCTGGTGATGGCCAACGCCGCACAGAATCTGGTGCCGGTGACGCTCGAACTGGGTGGCAAGTCGCCGACGGTGATCGGCCGCGGCGCCGACCTCGCCGATGCCGCGCACCGCATCGCGGTCGGCAAGTCCACCAACGGCGGTCAGATCTGCGTCAGCCCGGACACCGTGTACGTGCCAGGCGATCGGCTCGACGGCTTCGTCGCCGCGCTGCGCGACGCATACACCGCGCTGTTGCCGACCATCGAGGACAACGCGGACGCGGTCGCGATCGTCAACGACCGGCACGCCGCCCGGATCGACGGGTACGTGGCCGACGCCGCCGCCCGCGGTGCCCGCGTCGAGTCCGCGCCGGACGTGCCGCTGCCG
Source organism: Rhodococcus sp. NPDC059179 (assembly GCF_042754885.1). NCBI lineage: Bacteria > Bacillati > Actinomycetota > Actinomycetes > Mycobacteriales > Nocardiaceae > Rhodococcus > Rhodococcus sp. NPDC059179. The sequence goes on from NZ_JBHZBV010000001.1 coordinate 478,235, forward strand.
CAGTCAGGTCGGCGTAGGCCGCTGCGGATGGTGATCGAACCGCCCGCCGACGCCACCATCCGGCACGAGGAGATCTTCGGACCCGCCGTCGTGCTGCTCGGCTACGACGCGATCGACGACGTGATCGACGAAATCAACGCGGGTCCACAGCCATTGGCGCTGTACTACTTCGGCACGGACCCCGTCGAGCAGGCCGCGGTCGTCGACCGCACCCGCTCCGGCGGCGTCACCATCAACGAGGTGATGATGCACCCCGGCCTGCAGGACGCCCCGTTCGGCGGCGTCGGCGCGTCCGGAATGGGGCACTACAACGGCCGCGAGGGCTTCCTCGAGTTCAGCCACGCCCGCGCCGTCTACGAGTCCGCCGGGCCGGACCTGCGCGGCGACTGGGGAATGCTGCCGCCGTACACCGAACAGTTCCGCGCCATGATGGCCGCCCAGGTCACCCCGTAAGAATCCGTCCCGCAACATCTTTCCCGTTAGGAGTCACCTGTGAAGACACGCGGTGCCGTCATCCGCAGCACGCCCGGCCGCTACGAGGTCGTCGACCTGGACCTCGACGCACCCCGACGCGGAGAGATCACCGTCAAGATGGTGGCCTCGGGGCTGTGCCACTCCGACGACCACGTCGCCCTCGGCGACCACGCCGTCGGCGTGTACCCGATCTGCGGTGGCCACGAGGGCGCGGGCGTCGTGGTCGAGGTCGGCCCGGAGACCACCGGATTCGTCGAGGGCGACCACGTGCTGTTCTCCTTCGTCGCCGGCTGCGGACGCTGCCGCTGGTGCGCGAAGGGCCTGCAGAACCTGTGCGACCGCGGCGCGGCGATCATGACCGGCAGCCGCCCGGACGATCCGGCCAGCTTTCGGCTCAGCCTCGACGGCGCCCCGGTCGCGCAGACCTGCGGGCTGTCGACGTTCAGCGAATACACCACCGTCAGCACGGATTCGGCGATCAAGGTCGCCGACAAGAGCCTGCCGCTCGAGACGCTGTGCCTGCTCGGCTGCGGCGTCGGCACCGGCTGGGGCGCCGCGGTGAACTCCGCCCAGGTGTACCCCGGGCAGACGGTGATCGTCATGGGCGTCGGCGGCATCGGCATCAACGCCGTGCAGGGCGCCGCGCATGCCGGGGCCGCACACGTCCTGGCCGTCGACCCGGTCGCGTTCAAACGCGACAGCGCCCTGAAATTCGGTGCCACCCATGCCTTCTCGGCGATGGAGGAGGCCACCGACGTCGCCCGCTCGCTGACCAACGGTCAGGGCGCCGACGCGGCCATCGTCACCGTCGGCGTCACCACCGGCGAGCACATCGCGCAGGCCTTCGCCGCCATCCGCAAGGCAGGCGTATGCGTGGTCACCGGCCTCGGCAAGATGACCGACGTCGGCATCCCGATCAGCCCGATGGAGCTGACGCTGTACCAGAAGCGGCTGCAGGGCTCGCTGTTCGGCGCCTCGGCCCCCAGCGCCGACATCCCCTGGCTGGTCGACCTGTACACGTCGGGCAAGCTCGAACTCGACGGCCTCGTCACCAGCACATACACCCTCGACGAGGTGGCGCAGGGCTTCGACGACATGCACGCGGGCAAGAACCTGCGCGGGGTCATCCGCTTCTGACCCCCGCGCCCCTTCTTCCCGAATGGCCCATCCGAACCGACCGAATGGGCCATTCGGGGAAGGGGCGGATTACCGTTGCCGATGTGAAGTTCTTGAGCAGGTTCTACATCGACGGGTTCATCCTGTCGATCATCGCGGTGGCCGTCGTGGCCAGCATCTTCCCGGCGTCCGGCACCGGCGCCACCGTCCTGGGCTGGGCGACGAAGATCGCGATCGCGTTCCTGTTCCTGCTCTACGGCGCCCGCCTGCACCCCCGCGAGGCGCTCGACGGCCTCAAGCACTGGCGGCTGCACTCGGTGGTGTTCGCGGCGACGTTCGTGCTGTTCCCCCTGGTCGGACTCGCGTTGCGAATCCTGGTGCCGTCGGTGCTCACCGACGAGCTGTACACCGGCGTGCTGTACCTGTGCCTGGTCCCGTCGACGGTGCAGTCGTCGATCGCGTTCACCTCCATCGCCCGCGGCAACGTCGCGGGCGCCATCGTCAGCGCGTCCGCGTCGAACCTGCTCGGCGTGTTCCTCACCCCGCTGCTGGTGATCCTGCTGATGAACACCACCGGCGAGGCGCAGGTGGACGCGTCGTCGATCGTCGACATCGTGGTGCAGTTGCTGATCCCGTTCGCCGTCGGGCAGCTGATCCGGCCGTGGGTCAAGGGCTTCCTGAAGCGGTACGCCGAGCCGACCAAGCTCGTCGACCGCGGTTCGATCCTGCTGGTGGTGTACTCGGCGTTCAGCGCGGGCATGGTCGAGCACGCGTGGGACGGGCTGACGGCGTGGAACGTCGTCGCGCTGGTCGCGGTGTGCTGCCTGATCCTCGCGATCGTGATGGGTGCGACCGCGTTCGCGGGCAGGTCGCTGGGCTTCTCGATGGCGGATCGGATCGTCATCGTGTTCTGCGGTTCGAAGAAATCCCTGGCCACGGGGCTGCCGATGGCGGCGGTGCTGTTCGCCGGGCAGCCGGTCGGCCTGATCGTGTTGCCGCTGATGATCTTCCACCAGATCCAGCTGATCGTGTGCGCGGCGCTGGCGCAGCGGTACCGCAGGCAGAACCAGGAGCTGGAGGGCTCGGCGTCGGGCCGGTGACCTCCCCGCCCCGACCTCCCCAATGTCACATCGGTTCGGCTCAGTCGAATCAATGTGACATTGGGGAGGTCACGGGGGAGTGGGCGTATCAGTTCCGGTCGACGTCGATCGGATGCGTCGCGAGCAGCGCCAGGGGCAGCGGCTGGCGGCGCAGCACGTGCGCCCAGAGGTCTACCCGCGGCGGGCCGATCACGTCGGACGGCAGCGCGGACAGCACGGTCCAGTCGTCGCGCTGCAGTTCCGAGTCCAGCTGACCCATCGTCCAGCCCGAGTACCCGGCAAAGACCCGCATGCCCTCGATGAGCGGGCCGACGGTGTCCGGATCGGAATCGAGGTCGACCATGACCACCCGGCCGTCCACCCGGCGCACCCCGGACACGCCGTCGATGTTTGCCCCGGTGCGCAGCGTGGCCAGGCACAGCGCCGAGTCCCGCTTCACCGGTCCGCCGACGAACAGGGCCCGCGGATTGGCGCACAGCTCGGTCCATTGCGGCAGCACGGCCTGCACCGCGGTCTCGCTCGGCCGGTTGATCACCACGCCCAGGCTGCCCGCGTCGTTGTGCTCGATGACGTAGACGACCGTCCGCCGGAAGGCGGGCTCGGTCAGCTCGGTCGAGGAGATCAGCAGACTGCCCGGGCGCACGATCGGTTCGGTCGGCGCCATCCGGTCCTCGGGTTCTTCTGCGTGATCCACCGGACAATCATCGCACCGCCGATCCGGGCGCGTGCCACCTAACGCGCTCCCGTCGGGCCGACTCACGCCTGCGGGGCGAGCCCGACCATCTCGTCGAGCACCGACAGGTGATGCTCGAACAGCGCCAGCGGGTCCGCGAAGGTGTCCGCCCCGTACTGACCGAACACCTCGAAGTTGACCGCGCCGAACAACGACGACCAGGCCAGCACGCCGCGCGCCATCAACTCGTCGGGGAGTTCGAGCCCCATGTCCTCGCGAATACCCCTCAGGTTTTCCCGCAGCGGATCTCCGATCGGAATCTGTTGCGGAGCAGAGAGTTTCCCCTCGCGGTGAGCGCTGTCGAGGATCCGCACCATCGCGACGACGACCCTGGTTCCCGGACCGGTGGTCCGGTCCGCCGGCGCCCGGTAACCGGGTACCGGGCTACCGAAGAGCAGTCCGTAACAGGCCGGTTCCCGCAACGCCCAGTCCCGCACCGCGAGGCCGAGGCCGTGCAGCCGCGCCCGCGGATCGCCCGTGGGCACCGCGGCGACGGCCGCATCCACCGCGTCACCGAGCTCGTTGTAGCCCTCCACGACGAGCAGGGTGAGCAGCTCGTCGCGGCTCTTGACGTACCGGTACACCGCCGAGGACACCACCCCGAGGTCCCGTGCGACCGCCCGCAGCGACAGCGCGGCCGCCCCGTCCCTGGCCAGGTGCTCGCGGCCGATCCGGGTGATGTCGGCCAGGGTCTGCTCTCGTGCGCGTTCGCGCGGGGTTCCCGTCACCGCCCCAGCCTGCACCGCCTGCGTGAGCACTGTCAACAAAAGAGAGCACTGCTCTTGACATTGCCGACCGGACGGCGCACAGTTTGTTTCGAGAGCAGTGCTCTCAATTACCGAACGAACTCACAGGAGGAGGATCGCGATGTCGAACTTGCAGGTCGTGACCGGGGCCGGGCCCGTCGGATGGACCGTGGCCGACCAGCTGGCAGCCCGAGGACACCGGGTCCGCGTGCTGACCAGGTCCGGATCCGGGCCCGAGCACCCCAACGTGGAGCGGCTCCGCGTGGACGTCTCGGTGCCAGGCGCGCTCGACGCCGCGCTCGACGGCGCAGCCGCGGTGTTCCACTGCACCCACGGTTCGTCGTACTCGGCGCAGACCTGGCGGCGCGAGCTGCCCTCCACCGAGCGCGAGGTGCTCGCCGCCGCAGGCCGGGCGGGGGCGGTCGCGGTGTTCCCGGAGAGCCTGTACGCCTACGGTCCGGTCGACGGGCCGATGACCGAGGACACCCCGCGCGAGGCCCGCGAGGGCAAGCTCGGCGTCCGCGCCGAACTGCTGCGCCGGCGCGAGGCGTCGGCCACACCCACCGTCAGCGTTGCCGCCTCGGACTTCTTCGGCCCACGGGTCCTCATGGCGCACGCAGGCGAGCGGATGGTGCCGAGCATCCTGGCGGGCAAGACCGTTCGGGTGATGGCCGATCTCGACACCCCACACTCGTTCACCTACGTGTCGGACCTGGCGGCGGCGATGATCGCCGCCGCGGCCGACCCGGCGCTCTGGAACACCCTGCTGCACGCGCCGACCGGGCCCGCGGTCACCCAGCGGGCGATGATCCACGCGTTCGCCGCCGCGGCCGGGGTGCCCGACCCCAAGGTGGGGACACTGCCCGCGTGGCTGGTCCGCGGCGCCGGACTGGTCCACGGCGACAGCCGCGAGCTGGCCGAGACGCTGTACCAGTTCGAGCGGCCGTTCGTGCTGGATTCCGGCCGCAGCGAGCGACTGTTGGGCCTGGCCCCGACCCCGCTCGACGACGCGGCGGCGGCCACCGTCGCGTGGTGGCGCGCACGGGAGCTCGCGCCTGCGCCGCGATAGGGTTACCGGGTGGTGAACTCGACGCCGGGAGACGCGACGCCGGGGGAGCCGACGCCACCCGATCCGACGCCACCCGATCCGACCCCGTCCGACGCGACGCAGGGGCACGGTGGCCTACGCGCCGCGCTGCGACGCTCACCCGGACTCGGCAGGCTGACCACCGTCCGGTTCGCGAGTCAGTTCGGCGACGGCCTCTTCCAGGCCGCGCTCGGCGGCGCGATCCTGTTCAATCCCGAGCGGGAGACCGACCCCATCGCGATCGCCGCCGGGTTCGCGGTGCTGCTGCTGCCCTACTCGCTGGTCGGCCCGTTCGCGGGCGCTCTGCTCGACCGCTGGGATCGACGCGCCGTCCTGATGTGGGCGAACCTGCTGCGCGGCTGCCTGATCCTGGCGTCCGCGGCGGTGCTCCTGACCGGCGGGCCCCAGACCCCGCTGCTGCTGCTCGCGCTGGCCGCGGTCGGGGTCAGCCGGTTCGTGTTGGCCGGGGTCTCGGCATCGCTGCCGAACGTGGTGCGTCAATCCTGGTTGGTGTCAACGAATTCCGTGCTGGCCACGGTCGGCGCCGGGGTGGCCGCCGCGGGGGCGGGGACGGCGGTGGCGATCATCGGGGTGCTCGGCGAGGGGGACAGGGGCTCCGGCCTCGCGGTCGCCGTCGCCTCGGCCGGATCCGTGGTCGGCGCGCTGGCCGCGGCGGGCTTCGCCGCCCACCGTCTCGGGCCGACAGGCGACCTCGGCCGCTCGGGACCGACGGGCCGCGGCGCGGTCCGCGCGGTGCTGGCCGGCCTGCGCACCGGCGCGACGGCCGTGTGGAGGGCGCCGGGCGTCACCACCGCGATGATCGGAATCGGCGTGCACCGCATCGTGTTCGGGATCAACACGTTGATCATGGTGCTGATCCTCCGGGACACCTCGACGGCCGGACCGCTGCCGGGCGGGTTCGCCGGGTTCGGGGTCGCGGTCGGCGCCGCCGCGGTCGGCATGCTGCTAGCCGCGGCCGTCACACCCTTCCTCATCCCGCGCGTCGGCCGATCCCCGACGGTCGTGGGCGCACTGGTGTTCGCCACCGCCGTACAACTGGGGGTGATCTCCGCGCTCACCCAGTCGATGCTGCTGGTCGGTGCGTTCCTGCTCGGCCTCGCCGGACAGACGATCAAGCTCACCGGGGATGCGGCGATGCAGATTGACATCGACGACCACCGGCGCGGACAGGTGTTCGCCTTGCAGGACACCGTGTTCAACATCGCCTTCATCGCGGCGCTCGCCGCGGCGGCCACGGTGATCGCCCCCGACGGCCGCTCGCCGGGACTCGTCTTCGCGGGGGCGGCCGCGTACGGGCTGGGCCTGGCCGCGGTCGCGGCGAACTCTCTGCGCCCGGCACCGCACTGACCTACTCCGCCCCTGGGATCAGCCGGAATCGCGTGCGAGGGTGTCCAGTCGGCCGTCGCCGTCCGTGTCCGACAGCGTCACGTCCGCCGCGCCGTCGGACCGCTCGTCGACCTCGATCGCCGCGTAGGGGCCGCCGGGAACCGCGCGGACCAGGGTGACGTCGACCAGCGAATCACCGTCGGTGTCGATCACCGCGATGTCCGGGGCGCCGTCACGGTCCAGGTCGACCTCCACGGGGAGGGTGCCGTCGCCGCCCGGCGCGGTCCGGGCCACGCCCCCGGCGTCCGTCCAGCGCAGCTCGCTCTCGGCGCTTGCGGCCGCCGCGGATACCTCGTGATCCCAGACGCCCGCCCCCGACGCGTCCGTGAAGTAGCGGACCTCGTCCCCGACATCGAGGACCGAACGGTCCGCGCGCCCGTCCGCGTCGCTGTCCCACATCGCGTCGTCGAGCAGGCCGTCGCCGTCGAAGTCGAGGCACACCGCGTCCGCCATTCCGGTGCCGCCGAGATCGAGGTCAGCCTCGGACACCCAGTCCCTCGGCACCCCCTCGCCGGTCCCGAACGAATACTCCACCAGTCCCATACGTGTTGGACGCGGGATCGTCGCGGCCGGTTCCGACGGCCTCGCTATGTGCCGGGGCGCGCCGGGTCCGTGCCGTCGGCGAGTGCTGGTCAACTCCGGTGCGACGTGGCACGATCCGGGAGGTGACCAGCAGACCCACCTCGGCGGAGCGCCTGCGGGACCTCGCGGTGCTGCGCCGCGTTCGCGACCGGATCGACCGGGAGTACGCGCAGCCGCTGGACGTCGAGGCTCTCGCCCGCGACGCGCACATGTCGGCGGGGCACCTCAGCCGCCAGTTCCGGCTCGCCTACGGGGAGCCGCCGTACTCCTACCTGATGACGCGGCGCATCGAGCGTGCGATGGCGCTGTTGCGTCGTGGCGACCTCAGCGTCACCGAGGTCTGTTTCGCTGTCGGCTGCTCGTCGCTTGGCACCTTCAGCACCCGCTTCGCCGAAATGGTCGGCGTCCCGCCCAGCGTCTACCGGGACCAGGTCCGCCCCGAGGCGGAGATGCCGTCATGCGTCACGAAACAGGTGACGAGACCGATCAGGAATCGAGAAGCGCCCGCCCCGAGCCGCGCCTAGCGTGATCGACATGAACCTCACCATTCACTCGGCATTCCTCCCCCACGACGACCGCGACGCCGCGCTGGCCTTCTACCGCGACCTCCTCGGCTTCGAGGTCCGAAAGGAGGTCGGCTACAACGGGATGTACTGGATCACGGTCGGCCACCCGGACCAGCCCGGCACCTCCCTCGTCCTGCACCCGCCTGCCGCCGACCCGGGCGTCACCGACGACGAGCGCCGGACGATCACCGAGATGATGGCCAAGGGGACGTACGCGATCCTCACCCTGGCCACCCCTGACCTCGACGCGACCTTCGCGAAGCTCGAGGCCAGCGGCGCCGACATCGTCCAGGAGCCGATCGAGCAGCCGTACGGCATCCGCGACTGCGCCGTGCGCGACCCCGCAGGCAACCTGATCCGAATCAACGAGGTGAACTGAGATGACCACGACCGAGTCGATGACCACCATCAAGTCCCTGACCCTCGAAGTGCCCGACCCCACGGCCGCCGAGGCCTACTACGCCGCCTTCGGTGTCGGCGACCATGTCTCCGTACGCGCCGCCGGGACACCAACGGCCGGGTTCCGCGGCTACACGCTGTCGCTGGTGGTGTCCCAGCCGAGCAACGTCGATGCCTTCGTCAAGGCCGCCCTCGACGGCGGTGCCACCACCGTGAAGCCGGCCAAGAAGAGCTTCTGGGGGTACGGCGGCGTCGTTCAGGCTCCGGACGGCGCGATCTGGAAGATTGCGACATCATCGAAGAAGGACACCGGGCCTGCCACCCGCGAGTTCGACGACCTCGTGCTGCTGCTCGGCGTCGAGGACGTCAAGGCCAGCAAGCAGTTCTACGTCGACCAGGGACTGGAGGTGGCGAAGAGCTTCGGACGCAAGTACGTCGAGTTCGCCAGCCCGTCGACGCACGTCAAGTTGGCGCTCTACGGGCGCCGCGCTCTCGCGAAGGACGCCGGGGTGCCCCCGGAGGGAACCGGATCGCACCGGATCGTCATCGGCAGCAGCGCCGGATCGTTCACCGATCCCGACGGGTTCGCGTGGGAGACCGCGTCCGCGTGACGGCGGCGTGTGACGGTGGGTTCGGGTAGACACGGAGTCCGCAGCCGCGACGGCCGCGCTGCGAAACAGAGGGAGACGTCGATGAGCATGGCCACGAGGACGGGCGGGCAGTCGGATCTGCACCGGGCCGACAGCCACGACCTGATCCGCGTGCACGGTGCGCGGGAGAACAACCTCAAGAACGTCAGCGTCGAACTTCCCAAGCGGCGGCTGACGGTGTTCACCGGCGTCTCGGGCTCGGGCAAGAGCTCCCTGGTGTTCGCCACGATCGCCGCCGAGTCGCAGCGGATGATCAACGAGACCTACAGCACCTTCGTGCAGGGCTTCATGCCGACGCTCGCCCGGCCGGATGTCGACGTGCTCGAGGGGCTGACGACGGCGATCATCGTCGACCAGGAGCGGATGGGCGCCAACCCGCGATCCACGGTGGGCACCGCAACCGACGCGAACGCGATGCTGCGGATCCTGTTCAGCCGGCTCGGGAAGCCGCACATCGGCTCGTCCCAGGCGTTCTCCTTCAACGTCGCCTCCGTCAGCGGCGCAGGCGCGGTCACCATGGAGAAGGGCGGACGGGAGGTGAAGGAGCGTCGCAGCTTCAGCATCACCGGCGGCATGTGCCTGCGCTGCGAGGGCCGCGGCAACGTCTCCGACTTCGACCTCACCGCCCTGTACGACGACAGCAAGTCGCTGAACGAGGGCGCGCTGACGATCCCCGGCTACAGCATGGACGGCTGGTACGGCCGCATCTACCGTGGCTGCGGCTTCTTCGACCCCGACAAGCCGATCTCGAAGTTCACGAAGAAGCAGTTGAACGACCTGCTGTACAAGGAGCCGACGAAGATCAAGGTCGACGGCGTCAACGTGACCTTCGAGGGCCTGATCCCGAAGATCCAGAAGTCGCTCCTGTCCAAGGACCGCGAGGCGATGCAGCCGCACATCCGAGCGTTCGTCGACCGGGCGATCACGTTCCAGACCTGCCCGGACTGCGAGGGCACGCGGCTCAGCGCCGAGGCACGGTCGTCGAAGATCGACGGCGTCAGCATCGCCGACGTCTGCGCGATGCAGATCAGTGACCTCGCCGACTGGGTGCGGGGGCTGGCGGCGACAGGAGGACGACCGAGCATCGCAGCGACGAAGGAGCGAGGAGCGGAAGGAGGACGGGTTGCCGTGGAAACGGTGGCCCCGCTGCTCACCTCGCTGGGGGAGACCCTCGACTCGTTCGTCGAGATCGGGCTGGGCTACCTCAGCCTCGACCGGCCTGCGGGCACGCTGTCCGGCGGAGAAGCGCAGCGCACCAAGCTGATCCGTCACCTCGGTTCCTCGCTGACCGATGTCACCTACGTCTTCGACGAGCCGACCATCGGCCTGCACCCGCACGACATCGCACGAATGAACGACCTACTGCTGCAGTTGCGCGACAAGGGCAACACCGTGCTGGTCGTCGAACACAAGCCGGAAGCGATCGCGATCGCCGACCACGTCGTCGACCTCGGCCCGCGGGCGGGCACCGAGGGCGGTGAGATCGTGTTCGAGGGCACCGTGGAGGAGCTGCGATCGAGCGGCACCCTCACCGGCAAGCACCTGGACGACCGGGCGTCTGTGAAGCGCTCGGTGCGTACCCCGTCCGGCGCCATGGAGGTGCGGGGCGCCGACTCCCACAACCTGCAGGGCGTGGACGTGGACATCCCGCTTGGCGTGCTCGTGGTGGTCACCGGCGTCGCCGGTTCCGGCAAGAGCTCGCTGATCGACGGCTCGGTGTCCCGGCGGGACGGCGTCGTCTCGATCGACCAGGGCGCGATCAAGGGCTCCCGGCGCAGCAACCCCGCGACCTACACCGGCCTGCTCGATCCGATCCGCAAGGCGTTCGCGAAGGCCAACGGCGTGAAGCCCGGACTGTTCAGCGCCAACTCCGAAGGCGCGTGCCCGAATTGCAACGGCGCAGGCGTGATCTACTCCGACCTGGCGATGATGGCGGGCGTCGCCACCCCGTGCGAGGTGTGCGAGGGCAAGCGATTCCAGGCCGAGGTGCTGGACTACACGTTCGGCGGCAAGGACATCAACGAGGTGCTCACGATGTCGGTCGCGCAGGCCGAGGAGTTCTTCGGCTCGGGCGATGCGAAGCTCCCTGCGGCGCACAAGATCCTGGTGCGGCTTCACGACGTCGGGCTGGGGTACGTGAAGATCGGTCAGCCGCTCACCACGCTGTCCGGCGGCGAGCGACAGCGCCTCAAGCTCGCCACCCACATGGGGGAGAAGGGCGACGTCTACGTTCTCGACGAGCCGACGACCGGTCTGCATCTCGCCGACGTCGAGAACCTGCTCGCGCTGCTGGACCGCCTCGTCGACGCCGGCAAGTCGGTCATCGTCATCGAGCACCACCAGGCGGTGATGGCGCACGCCGACTGGATCATCGACCTCGGTCCCGGCGCGGGCCATGACGGCGGCCGGATCGTCTTCGAGGGCACGCCCGCCGACCTCGTCGCCGACCGCTCCACCCTCACCGGCGAGCACCTCGCGGCCTACGTCAGCTGACGGAGACCCGAGTTCACCGGCGCCCGGAGGTCGTTGCCCTCTGCTAAGTTCACCTCAACGATCGCGGTGCCCCACCCGAATGTGACGGGCGACCGGGAATGCCATAGGGGGCTGCATGATCCGCCGTATCAGCGCACCACTGCTGGCGCTAGCCGTCGCGACAGCGGGCTCGGTATTCGGCGCGGCACCCGCGACGGCGGCTCCCGCACCGACCAACGCGTGCGGGGAGTCGGGCTTCGATCCCTCCGCGGGCGACGAGTCGGCAGGCCCCGGTGGCATCGACATCAAGATCCCCTTGCCGCAGATCGTTCCTGTCCCGGTGCCCGACCCGCCGCAGGATCAGACCCGCATCCCGCAGGCTCCGCTGCCGGCGGACCCGTGCGCCGATCCGTGCCCGGACATCACCGATCCGGTCCCGACCGCCGAGTCCGGCTCCGGCTCAGGTTCTGACTCGGGATCCGGCTCCTGGTCTGACTCCGGCTCCGGATCGTCGATCGGCTCCTCCGGATCCTCGGCGGGGTCCGGTCCCGGGCTGCCCCGGTTCTCCATCGTCCCCGACCCCGAACCCATCCCGATCCCCATCCCGGGACCCGACCAGCCGCTGCCCCCGCCGCCGGACCCGCAGGCCCCGCCCGTCGAATCGGGACCCGTCGACGCCGCCGCCGCGGCGCCGAACGTCGGCGAGGTGACACTCGTCGCCCAGCTCACCGGCCCCGGCTCGATCAACCGCACCGACAAGCGGTGGCAGGTCAACGGCACCGATCTCGGCATCATGTGGGAGAGCAAGCCCGGCGAGGTGGCGATCGCGTTCGGCGACACCTTCGGCAAGGACTGGACCCCGCCGGGCGCGAACGGTCAGGACTGGCGCTCGAATGTGCTGGGGCACAGCACCGACCGCGATCTCTCCGACGGCCTGACCATCGATTCCATGGTGCAGGACAGCCGGTGCCACGCCGCCGAGCTGCTCGGCAGCCGCAAGGTCAAGAACTGGGAGACCACCACCATCCCCACCTCCGGCTTCGCCATCGGCGACCGGCAGTACATGAGCTACATGTCCGTCCGACGCTGGAGCATGATCCCCGGCATGTGGTACACGAACCACGGCGGCATCGCGTACTCGGACGACAACGGGCAGACCTGGGTCAAGGACCCGTATGCGAAGTGGGAGAACATCTTCGGGCTCAACCAGTTCCAGGTCGCGAGCATGGTCCCCGCCGGTGACCACGTCTACATGTTCGGCACCCCCAACGGGCGGCTCGGCACCATCTCCGTCGCCCGGGTGGCCAAGGACCAGGTGCTCAACAAGTCGGCGTACCAGTACTGGGTCGACGGGTCGTGGACCCCGGTCGGCGAGCATGCGCCCACGCCCGTCCTCAAGGGTGTGGCCGCGGAGGTGTCGGTGCGCTACGACCAGTCGCGCGACCTGTGGCAGATGAGCTACCTGGACTCGCCAGCCGGGACCATCGTGCTGCGCCAGGCGAACAGCCCGCAGGGTGCGTGGTCCGAGGGCATCCCGATGGTGCGCAGCACCGACTACCCGAAGCTGTACGGCGGGTTCCTGCATCCGTGGTCCACCGCCGACGACTTGTACTTCACGATGTCCGAGTGGGACAGCTACAACGTCTACCTGATGCGCGCCAAGCTGCGCTAGGGCATGTCTCCTAATCCCTCTCGGATGCACCTGGCGAGACAATCGTCGTCCGGCAAGGCGGAGGAGGAGCCGATACCGCTGTTGTATCGGCGACGACGACAACGCCGCGGGGCGGCGATTGGACGCCGGGGGCGCCGAAATGGGGATTGGGAGGCATGCCCAAGGCCTATTGTTGCCAGTCATGGGCTCGGGCTGGTCATTGGCGTCGATCACCGCGTCCTGGGTGGATCCGGTGGCGACCCTCGGCGCGGGCACGATGACCGCGCTGGTCCCCGACCCCGTGATGACCGCGCTCAGCCTCGGCATCGCGCGACGATACGTCGGGCGGGAGGTAGCCGTCACCCTGCAAGGGGTACCGGTCACCGCCCAGTTGGGTTCGCTTCGCGTGCGGCGTCAGGGCGCGCATTTCGAGTCGCGGGCCCGGCTCACGGGCATCGTCTGGGGCGGGCATGAACTGGAGGAGGTGACGGCGGTCGCCAACGGGGTTCGGCTCGTGCCGGGCGTGCCGACCCGAGTCCACACCGCGCGGATCGACCTCGAGGGCCGGGTCGCGCTGTCCGCCCTGGTGACGGAGGTCAATGGCCGGGACCTCGACTGGACGCTGCAGGCCGAGGAATCCGGCCTGATCCGCGCCGCGCACCGCCACCGCCGACTGACCGCGGTCGTCGACGCCTCGATCGTCGAGGACGTGCTGCGGATCGAGGTGATCCGGGCCCGTTGGAGGGGGCTCCCCGTTCCCAGGCGTTATCTGCCCGCCCCGGTCATCCCGTTGCCGCCGCTGCCCAACGGCGCCCGCAACGTCCACGCAACGCGCGAGGGCCACGTTGTCCGCTTCACCCTCGAGATCCCCACGCTGAGTAGCTCTTTCGACCTGACGCAGCTACTCAGGATGATCGCGTAGAGACTAGTTCCGCTGCGCCCACCACGCGAGCAGCTCGGCTTCGGCCTCCTCGGGGCTCAGCGGCCCGCGGTCCAGACGCAGTTCCTTGAGGAACGTCCATGCCTTGCCGACCTCGGGCCCGGCCGGGATCCCGAGCAGCGTCATGATCGCGTTGCCGTCGAGGTCCGGCCGGACCCGGCCCAGATCCTCCTGCTCGGCGATCCGCACGATCCGCTGCTCGAGATCGTCGTAGGTGGCCTGGAGCTTCGCCGCCCGGCGCTTGTTCCGGGTGGTGCAGTCCGCGCGGACCAGCTTGTGCAGTCGCGGCAGCAGGTCCCCGGCGTCGGTGACGTAGCGGCGGACCGCGGAATCGGTCCACTGGCCCTCGCCGTAGCCGTGGAACCGCAGGTGCAGGAACACCAGCTGGCCGACGTCGTCGATCATCTGCTTTGAGTACTTGAGCGCCCGCATCCGCTTGCGCACCATCTTCGCGCCGACCACCTCGTGGTGGTGGAAGCTGACCCCGCCTGCCGGCTCGTTGCGCTTGGTGTCCGGCTTGCCGATGTCGTGCAGCAGCGCAGCCCAGCGCAGCACCAGGTCCGGGTCGCCGTCCTCGAGGTCGATCGCCTGCTGCAGCACCGTCAGCGAATGCTGGTAGACGTCCTTGTGCTGGTGATGCTCGTCGATCTCCAGCGTCATCTTCGGGATCTCGGGGATGACCCGGGCCGCCAGCCCGGTCTCGCACATCACATTGATGCCGTCGATCGGAAACTCGCCGAGGATCAGCTTGTCGAGCTCGGCGCGCACGCGCTCGACCGTGATGCGGTCGATCTGCCCGGCCATCTCCACGATCGCCTGGTGCACCCGCGGCGCCAGGGAGAAGCCGAGCTGGGAGACGAACCGGGCGGCCCGCAGCATCCGGAGCGGGTCGTCGTTGAAGGAGATCTCCGGCGCGGCTGGGGTGTCGAGCACCCCGTCGAGCAGGGCGTCCATGCCGCCGAGCGGATCGGTGAATTCCTGTGCGCCGTCCGCGCCGATGCGCACGGCCATCGCGTTCACGGTGAAGTCGCGCCGGACCAGGTCCTCCTCGAGGCTGGTGCCGTACACGACCTCCGGGTTTCTGGTCACCCCGTCGTAGGCGTCGGTGCGGAAGGTGGTGATCTCGATCTGCTGGTCGCCCTTGGCGGCGCTGATCGTGCCGAAGGCGATGCCGGTGTCCCACTGGTTGTCGGCCCACCCCTTGAGGATGGCCTGCACCTGCTCCGGCCTCGCGTCGGTGGTGAAGTCCAGATCGGTGCCCAACCTGCCCAGCACCGCGTCCCGCACGCTGCCGCCCACCAGATACAGCTCGTGTCCGGCGGCGGCGAACCGCCCGCCGAGTGGGGTCAGCACATCCGAGAGACCCCGCAAGGTCGCGGAGGCGGCCGTGAGCAGTCGGGCGCGTCGATCGGCGTCGGGAGTAGGGGAAACCACGACTACGCAGCTTACCGACGCGCAGGGGACGGGTTGCCGCTCGGCCGGTGTGGGATTCGGGGCGGGTCCCGCCGGGCAACTAGTATTGATTGGGTGTCTGCTGCCGAACGTGCGAATCGCAGTCGCCGCAACCCGCGGCGACGAAGCGGGCACGGCGACCGCGCAAACACGCGCATGCGTACGGTCCGGGAAACGTCGGCCGGGGGACTGGTCGTCGACGGCCTCGACGGTCCCCGCGACCAGCAGTCCGCCGCCCTGATCGGCCGCACCGACCGTCGTGGCCGGCTGCTGTGGTCGCTGCCCAAAGGGCACATCGAGCAGGGCGAGACCGCCGAGCAGACGGCGATGCGTGAGGTGGCCGAGGAGACCGGCATCCAGGGCACGGTGCTCGCCGAGCTGGGCAGCATCGACTACTGGTTCGTCACCGAGGGCCGACGCGTCCACAAGACGGTGCACCACTACCTGCTGCGATTCCAGGGCGGCGAGCTGTCCGACGCCGACGTCGAGGTGACCGAGGTGGCGTGGGTTCCGTTGGCCGAGCTGGAGTCTCGGCTCGCCTATGCCGACGAACGGCGACTCGCCGGAGTCGCGGGCGAGCTGATCGACCAGATGGCCTCCGCGCCCCGCGAAGCGACCCGAGAGAACGGATGAGGGCCACCCTGCGTCGCTTGGCCGTGACGACCCTGTCCGCCCTGGTGCTGACCGCCGCCCCGATGGCCGTCGGCATGGCGGCCGCACAGCAGCCCGTCGAGGCCGACTCCGCCACCACGGACCCGGCCTCGACGGGCCTGCGTGCGAACACCGACGAGCGCGAGTTCGTGAGCCTGACGATCAATCAGGTGACCCCGAATGCGGTCACCACCTCGAGCGAACCGTTCGTCACGGTCACCGGATCCGTGAGCAATGTCGGCGACCGCGCCGTGCACGATGTAAAGGTTCGGCTCCAGGGCGCTCCAGCCGTCGCGGAGTCCGGGCAGCTCAGGTCCGTGCTCACCGCCGACCAGGAGGCCTACGACACGGTCGGGGAGTTCACCACCGTCACGGAGAAACTCCAGGTGGGCCAGTCCAGCCGGTTCACCCTGGCGATGCCGCTGCGGTCGGCGACCTCTATTTCGCTCGGCATCAAGGCGCCGGGGGTGTACCCACTGCTGGTCAATGTCAACGGCACCCCC
Organism: Rhodococcus sp. NPDC059179; assembly: GCF_042754885.1. Lineage (NCBI taxonomy): Bacteria > Bacillati > Actinomycetota > Actinomycetes > Mycobacteriales > Nocardiaceae > Rhodococcus > Rhodococcus sp. NPDC059179. The sequence continues at coordinate 494,764 of NZ_JBHZBV010000001.1, forward strand.
GAGTACGGAGGGCAGGCCCGGCTCGACGACGCCCGCTTCCTGCTGCCGGTGCTCGGCCTCCCGCGCGACCCCAGCATCCGCGGCGACGATCGACCCGAGGCGGCTGCGATACCGCCGAGCATCACCGACCCCGTCGCCGTCACGGTGATGTGGCCGTTCGCCGACAAGCCTCGGCTGGCGTCCGGGATTCCGGGGTCCATGGACGACAAGGTGCGACTCGTCGACGACGAGCTGGCCGAGTCGCTGGCGGACGGTGGGCGGCTCGAGCAGTTGCTCGGCGCCGTCGAGTTCGCCATCGGCGACAGCGTCGACCGCGACCACAAGCTCGCCGACAGCATGTGTCTGGCCGTCGACCCGGACCTGATCATCACGGTGAGCAATATGACCAGGGGATATCTGGTGGTCGACGACCCGTCGCAGCCGACCGGCGCGGCGCGCGAGGGGACCGGCCAGGCCGCCGCAACCGAATGGCTCGACCGGTTGCGTTCGCTGACCTCGAGGATGTGCACGACCGCCGTTCCGTTCGCGCAGGTCGATCTCGCGGCGCTGCAGAAGATCGACAACCCGACACTGGTGGAGCGGGCATTGTCCGACCCCGCGGGGATCGTCGACAGCGTGTTGGGGATCACCTCACGTCGCGGTCTGACCTGGCCAGATGCCGGTGTGCTCAGCCCCGAGGCCGCGGGCCTGCGGGGTCTCGGTCCGACCGCCCTGCTGGCCGACAACGCGGTGGCCGAGCAGACGACGCGGTCGGTGGTCCCGTTGGCGGGAACGACCGTCGATCGGCCGCTGTCCGCGGCGCTGTTCGACGTGCCAGCCGCCACCGCGCTCGCCGCCGTCGGGTCAACCCCGCAGACGCCCACGTACACCCCGGCCGACGTGCGATACGACCTGTCCGACGACTCCAGGACCGCCCGGCTCCAGGACGCGCTCGGCGCGATCGCCTGGCCCGCGCTCACGCCTGCGACGAGCACCGCGGCGAACTCAAACCCGCGCGGCCTGCTCGTGGTGCCGCCGCAGAACTGGTCCGTGGACGGCGACGAGGCGCGCGTCGTCCTGTCCACCGTGTCGACCCTGATGCGTTCGGGGCTGGCCAATCCGCGGCCGCTCGCCGATCTGCTCGATCGACCGGCCCCGCACCCGCCGGTCGATCTCGACTACCCGGCGCAGGCCGCCAAGGACGGGGCCCCGGCCGCGTTGCAGACGGAGGCCACCGCGGTGGCCCCGGAGATCAACGCGCTCACCGAGACACTGGTGAACGATCCGCAGTCGACGCTGACCCCGCTCCGGTACACCGCCCCGCTCAGCGAGGATCTGCTGCGCGCGCTGAGCACCTCCGGGCGCCGGGACGGAAACCGCGCCGCCGCCGCTGTGGCCGCCGACATCCGGGTGTCCGAGGTGGAGTCCGCACTGACCGAGATCTACGACTCGGTGACGGTGGTCCCGCCGGGCGGGGCCTACACGTTGGCCTCGGAGCAGAGTCCTCTGCTGTTGGTCGCCCGCAACGACCTGCCGGTCGGCATCAACGTGCGACTGCAGATCTCGGCTCCGCCCGAGATGACGATCACCGACATCGGCGATCAACAGCTGCCCCCGCGCGGCAGCCGGACGCTGCAGGTGCCCGCCACGGTCGAGAACGCGGGCAAGCTGGTGGTGGACGTCGCGCTGACCACCACCAACGGCCGCGAGCTGGGCGAGCCGACCTCGGTCTCGATCCGGACGAACGCGTACGGCAAGGCGCTGGCGATCATCACCGCCTGCGCGGGCGCACTACTGTTGTTGCTTGCGGGACGGCGCCTATGGCACCGATTCCGGGGTCAGCCAGACCCAGCGGATGAAGGGTACGAAGCTCGATGACCGGGAGCACGCGTCGCCCGCCGGGCACGGGAGCCGAGCCAGGCGGACGACCCCAGAATTCGGGACCCCGCGAACCCGGTCCGGTGCCGCCCGCCCCGTGGGAACGGGGCCACCCGACGCCGCACGGACCGGCCGGCCCGCAACCCGTGCCCCCGCCGAACCAGGCGAGGCCGACGCCGCCGCAACCCGGACAGCCCCGATCGCAGCCGCCGTTCCCGCCGGACCAACCGCGCCCGTTCCGCCCCGACCAGCCCCAGACGTACCGCCCGCAGCCCTCGCCGCAGCGGGCCGCCCCGCAGCGCTACCTGCCGCCGCCGAATCAACGCGCCGGGCAGCCACCGCAGCCCACCCCGGTCCCGGCCCACCGGCAGGCCGCCGCTCCCACCCCGGATCCGGAGCCTGCGCCCGAGCAGGAGCCGCAGGAGCGGTCCTCGAACTCCCGCCTCCTCGCGTCGACCGGCTCGATCGCCTTTGCCACCCTGGTCAGCCGGATCACCGGCTTCCTCAAGCAGGTGCTGCTGCTGACCGTGCTCGGCGCGGCCACCGCCAGCTCGTTCACCGTCGCCAGCCAGCTGCCGACCATGATCTCCGAGCTCGTTCTCGGCGCGGTGCTGACCGCGATCGTGGTGCCGGTGCTGGTGCGCGCGGAGCAGGAAGACGACGACGGCGGTGCGGCCTTCGTGCGCAGGTTGTTCACGATCACATGCCTGATCCTCGGGGTCGCCGCGGCGGTCGCGATCGCCGCCGCCCCGCTGTTGACCCGGCTCTTCCTCCCGGAGGACGGCAAGGTCGACGCCGAACTGTCCACCTCGTTCGCCTACCTGCTGCTGCCCGCGATCCTCTTCTACGGTCTCTCCGCCCTGCTGACCGCGTTGCTCAACACGAGGGGCGTCTTCAAGCCCGGCGCGTGGGCGCCGGTGCTCAACAACCTCGTGGTGCTGGGGGTGCTCGCACTCTTCTGGTTGATCACGCGCGGTTCGGACGAGATGACCACCGGTCGCGTGCTGCTGCTCGGCCTGGGCGTGACGCTCGGCGTGGTGACGCAGGCCGCCACGCTCCTGCCCGCGATCCGGCGCGAGGGCATCAGCCTCAAGCCGCTGTGGGGGATCGACGCCCGGCTGAAGATGTTCGCCGGGATGGGCGTCGCGATCGTGCTGTACGTCCTGATCAGTCAGGTCGGGTTCAGCATCGGCACCCGGATCGCCGCCACCGCGGACGCCGCGGGCCCGGTGATCTACCAGCAGGCCTGGCTGCTGCTGCAGTTGCCGTACGGCATCCTCGGCGTCACGGTGCTCACCGCGATCATGCCGCGGCTCAGTCGCAACGCGGCCGCCGAGGACACGCCTGCGGTCGTCGACGACCTGTCCGTCTCGACCCGATTGACCATGGTGTCGCTGGTGCCGGTCGTGGTGTTCCTGACCTTCGCCGGTCCGCAGGTCGGCCAGGCCCTGTTCGGCTACGGCAACTTCGGCGAGGCCGACGCGGAACGCCTCGGGCACGCCGTGAGCTGGTCCGCATTCACCCTGATCCCGTACGCGCTCGTGCTCATCCACCTACGCGTGTTCTACGCACGCGAGCAGGCCTGGACGCCGACCTGGATCATCCTCGGCATCACCGGGGTGAAGGTCGCGCTCTCGGTGCTCGCACCGATGGTGGCCTCGAGCGACGATCAGGTGGTCAGCCTGCTCGGCGTCGCGAACGGTCTCGGTTTCACGGTGGGCGCGCTGATCGGCGCCTACCTGCTCAGGCGGAGCCTCGGGAACCTGCGGATGGCGAACGTCGGCAAGACCGCCTTCCTGGTCGTCGTCGCCTCGGTTGCGGGCGCGATCACGATGCTGACGGCGGAGGAGCTGCTGCGCCTCGATCGTCTCTCCGAGCGGTTCGGCGGGCCGGGCGCCTTCGTCCAGGTCGGCATCGGCGCGGTCATCATGCTCGGGCTCACCTTCCTGCTGCTGCGTCTCGCTCGGGTGCCCGAGGTGGTGGCGGGCACGGTGGCCGTCGGACGCGTGGTGAACAGACTCCTCGGTCGGTCCCGGCCTGAGTCCGCCACGGTCGCCAAGCCGGTCGTGTCACTCTATGAGGCGGATACGGAGTTGATCCCCGTCATCGATGGTGCTCAGATACCCCTCAGCGGCGGGATTCCACTCCCGTACGCTGGTCCCCGGCGGTCTGGGGACCAGTTCTCAACAGGAGAGATTTCGGGACTTATGGGCGAAGGAGTGAGGGTGAGCGACGAGAACGTTGCCGACGGCCAGTCCGGCGTGTCCGCTGTGAAGGCGTCCGTGCCCGAATCGGCCCCGCAGAAAATCGAGGCAACGGAGAACGGGCCCGCCGCGGCGACCCCCGACGGCGATGGAGCCAAGGCCCCCGCCAAGGTCGACAGGCCCGTGCCGGACCGCGCCGAGCGCGACCTGACCGTCGACACCGGTGTGATCCCGATCGGTTCGCCCACGCTCCCCCCGCTGCGGGTCGGCGACTCCGCTGCGGCCGCGAAGCCCGCCCGCGGGCCCAAGCTGATCCCGGGTGCCTCGGTGGCGGGCGGGCGCTACCGCCTTCTCGCCCCGCACGGCGGCGCCCGCGGCCTCAAGTTCTGGCAGGCCCATGACATCAAGCTCGATCGCGAGGTCGCGCTGACGTTCGTCGACGCCGACCAGCGCGCGGGGTCAGGAACGCCCGAGTCGGAGGGTCCGCAGGCGGTCCTGTCCCGCACCCTGCGGCTCGGCCGGATCAACTCGCCCGGTCTCGCCCGGGTCCTCGACGTGGTCCGCGGCAGCTCGGGCGGCATCGTCGTCGCCGAGTGGACGCCGGGCCGGTCGCTGCGGGAAATGGCCGAGACCGAACCCTCTCCGATCGGCGCGGCCAGGGCCATTCGCGCACTCGCATCCGCCGCGGAGGCCGCCCACCGCGGCGGCGGGTCACTGTCGATCGATCACCCGGACCGGATCCGGATCTCGGCAGGCGGCGACGCGGTGCTGGCCTTCCCGGCCACCCTCTCCGACGCCGATTCCAGCTCGGACGTGCGCGGCCTCGGGGCCATGCTGTACGCGTTGATCACCGCACGGTGGCCGCTCGGCGAGCCGGCCCCCGCGCCGGAATCCGGTGCGCCCGCCCCAGCCCCGACGGCGGGCACGGATCCGCGGACGCCGCACGCGGCTGGCACCGTCGGCGGGATGAGGCTGGCGGATCGCGGCGACGACGGTCAGCCGGTGGAGCCGCGGCGGATCCGTCCCGAGGTCCCGTTCGAGATCTCCGCCGTCGCCGTCCGCGCCCTCGAGCAGGGTGGCGGCATCCGCACGGCGGCGACCGTCCAGCACGTGCTGGACCAGGCGTCCGTGGTGGACCAGAAGACCGATCTCATGCCCGCGCTGCGACTGGGCCAGCGGGCCGCCGGCTCGACCAGCCGGGCCCTCCTCGACCCCGAGGAGGTCGAGGCGAAGCGGGCGAAGGACAACAAGATGATCATCGCGCTGTCCGCGCTCGGCGTCCTCACCGTCGTCGTGTTGGCCCTCGTCGGCTGGTGGCTGGCCAACTTGCTGGCGGGCGGCGGCACCAGCGAACCGCTCACCGACCAGAACTTCGGCCTCACCACCGCCCCGTCCGAGGCGTCCTCGCCCGCCGAGCCCGCTCCCGCCGCCGCGGCGACCCCGGTGGTGCCCGCAGGCGCCGCGGTGTATTCGCCGCAGGGTTCCCCGGACAACCCGGCCACCGCCCGCCAGGCGATCGACGGCAACCCGGCCACCGCATGGACCACCGACGGCTACTTCGACCAGTTCCCCACCTTCAAGAACGGTGTCGGCCTGATGGTCGACCTGACCGAACCGAGCGCGCTGCGCGAGGTCACGATCAACTCGCCGAGCGCGGGAACAGCCGTCGAGATCCGTACCGCCGCAACGGCCAACCCGACCCTGGATCAGACCCAGGTGATCGGTTCGGCGGTCCTGGGGAAGGGCGTCACCACGATTCCGGTGACCACCGACGGCAACACGGGCAAGGTCCTGGTGTGGATCACCAAGCTCGCGAGCGAAGGCGGCAAGAACCAGTCCGCGCTCGCTGAGATCGGCTTCAACAAGGCTCCCTGAGTCCCCGGTTCAGCCCTCGGAGTGACTCAAGACCTCCCGGTCGGTTAGCATTTCTCGTGCGAATCTACAGGGGGGTCGCCGGGGCTGGCATGTCTGATGCCGAGCTCCTGGCAGCGCACGCGTCGGGGGACGCTCGCGCGTTTGCGGAGTTGTTGAGCAGGCATCAAGATCATTTATGGCAGACGGCGAAGCGGACCAGCTACACGCAGGAGGACGCGGCCGACGCGCTCCAGGAGGCGTTGCTGTCCGCCCATCGGACGGCCGCGACGTTCCGCGCGGACGCCGCGGTACGCAGTTGGCTGCACCGAATCGTGGTGAACGCGTGTCTTGATCGGATCCGCCGCAACCGAGCACGACCGACCGTGCCGCTGGAGGACGACCACCAGGAACCGGCGCGGCCACGCGATCCGATGGACGACTGCGAGACCGCGATGGCCATCGACGACGCCCTGTTCACGTTGTCACCCGAGCAGCGAGCCGCCGTCGTGGCGATCGACCTGGAGGGGTACTCGGTCTCGGAGGCGGCGGCGCTCCTCGGGATTCCGGAGGGCACCGTCAAGAGCCGGTGCGCGCGGGCACGGCTGAAGCTGGCCCACCAGTTGAAATATTTGCAGAATGAGCGGAACCAAATCCATCCCTGAGGGGTCTAATCATAGTGACGCGCCCATAGGGCCCGCAGACTGAGCAGGGAGGTGAAATGGTCGCTCAGGGTGATGAAGCGCTTCTGCACCCCCCGTTCGACCCCGAACTGATCGCCGACCTGCACGCGGGGCTGTTCAGCCCCCCGTTCGCGGCCCGCCTCGGCGCCGCGGTGGAGAAGGACCCACAGGCCCGGCACACCCTCGCCGCCCTCGACTCGGTCAGTGCCCGGCTCGCGGATCTCGGCGCGGACGACACGCCCGCACCCCCGGCGCCGCCGGAGGTCCTGGATCGCATTCATGCCGCGTTGGCCGGTGAGGGTGCCGGGTCCGCGAGCGAAGCGGCACCCGCGACGGCACTCGCCGACCACCCCCGCCGCCGCCGGGCATGGATCCCCGTCGTCGCGGCGGCCGGGATCGCCCTGCTGGCCGGGGGAATCGTCCTCGGGACCAGCGGCCTCGGCGACGAACCCGAACCGGCCGCACCGATGCAGGCCCAGCCGCTGATTCCCCGCGACGACGGCCCCGATCTCGGTGCGGATCTGACGCCAGGCGCCGCCCTCACGATGATGGGCCGGTCGTCGCTCGGCCCGCTGTCCGCCCCCAACGTGCTCGCCGGCTGCCTGCGCGCCAACGGCGTCGACCCGGCCACCCCGCTGCTCGGGTCCGGCCCGGTCCAGATCCGCGGGATCCGCGGCATCCTGATGTTGTTCGCCGGCCCGCGGCCGCCGCAGATCGCCGCGCTGGTGGTGGGCACGGGGTGCACCGACTCGCGTGCGGAGACGCTGGCGCGCGCCGACATCGGCTGACGGCTACTCCGGTTCGGTCCGCCGGCGTCGTGCGACGGGCAGCAGGATCTCCAGCACCCTGTCCCGCATCTCGGGGGTGTCCTCCTCGACCGCGATCAACGACAGGAACAGCGCCGCCCCGGCCCCGAGGACCAGCAGGGCGCGCGCGTCCAGCAGGTCGTCCGGCGGCGACTCCGACTGCGCGAACAGCGCGCTACTGGGACCACTGAAGCCCCGCCACAGCGTGTTGCGCAGATCCTCCTGATCGCGCAGCGTCGTCAGCAGGCCGGGCACCGCCTCCCGCACCTCCGGCCTGCGGAACAGTTCCGAGCTCCCGGTGACGACCCACCTGATCCACCCCTCCCGGTCGGCCCCCTCGAACGGGGCAAGGTCCGGGGTCACGCCCAGCACGGCGTCGAGCACGAGTTGCGCCTTCGAGTCCCAACGACGGTCGATCGCCGCCCTGCTCACCCCCGCCCGCGCCGCGATCGAGCGCATGCTGAGCTGGTCGAATCCGACGTCGACCAGCAACTCGCGGGCGGCAGCGAGCACCTCGGCATCGATGTGGGGATCCCGCGGGCGACCCGATCCGGTGGTAGTCATTGCCCAGAATTCTCTTCCATAAGCGGCCTCGGGGCTATACCGTGTCCTATTACGAGGCCGGTGGCATCGTAATTCCGGCGAACGCAAGGATTCGACATGACCTCCCCGACCCAGACGCCCCGAGCTGCGCGCGTCTTCGAGCCCGCCCAGCTCGGCCCGCTGACCCTGCGCAACCGGATCATCAAGGCCGCCACCTTCGAGGGCGTCATGCCGCGCGGCGCCGTCACCGACGAGCTGATCGAGTTCCACCGCGCGGTGGCGGCCGGCGGGGCCGCGCTCACCACCGTCGCCTACTGCGCGGTGTCCGAGGCAGGCCGGGTGCACCGTGACACCCTGGTGCTCGACGAGTCGAGCCTGCCGGGCCTGACCCGGCTGACCGAGGCCGTGCACGCCGAGGGGGCACTCGCGGCGGCCCAGATCGGTCACGCCGGCCTGGTCGCGAACACGCTGTCGAACAAGCGCCCAACACTCGCTCCCTCCACCCGGATCAGCGCTCCCGCAATGGGTCTCGTGCGCGGTGCGACCCGGGACCAACTGGCTGCGGTGACCGCGGACTTCGAGCGGTCGGCGCGGATCGCGGTCGAGGCCGGTTTCGACGCCATCGAGGTGCACCTCGGTCACAACTACCTGCTCAGCTCCTTCATGAGCCCCAACCTGAACAAGCGCAGGGATGGCTACGGCGGCAGCGTCGCGAACCGCGCCCGGTTCCCACGCGAGGTGATCGAACGGGTCCGCGCGGCCGCGGGCGACAAGGTCGCGGTGACCGCGAAGTTCAACATGTCCGACGGGGTGCCCAAGGGCCTGTGGCTCGACCAGAGCATGCAGATCGCGAAGTTGCTCCAGTCCGACGGGCACCTCGACGCCCTGCAGCTCACCGGCGGCAGCTCCCTGCTCAACGGCATGTACTTCTTCCGCGGCGAGGTTCCGATGGCGGAATTCGTTGCCTCACAACCGAAACTGGTCGGACTCGGACTCAAGGTGTACGGGCCGCACCTGTTCCCGACCTACCCGTTCGAGGAGGCCTTCTTCCTCCCGTTCGCCCGACAGTTCCGCGAGATCCTGTCGATGCCCTTGATCCTGCTCGGCGGCATCAACCGGGTCGACACCATCGTCAATGCCCTCGACGAGGGCTTCGAGTTCGTTGCGATGGCGAGGGCCCTGCTGCGAGAACCCGATCTGGTCAACAGGTTTCGCGACGAGGCCGCCGCCGAGGGCCGCTGCATCCATTGCAACAAGTGCATGCCGACCATCTACACCGGCACTCGCTGTGTCGTGCGCGAGGCACAGCAACTGATCCGCACCTGATCCGTCAGGCCTCGACGATCCTGCACCCGTTGGCGTTGGCCGACTCGACGACCCAGACCGCGCCCTTCGGGTCTGTGCCGCCCGCCATGAGGTTCGCCCGTTCGGCCTGCAAATTGCAGTACGCCTGGTCGCCGGGGTTGTCCGCGGGTTCGCTCACGTAGCGGGTCGCGGCCCCGGGGTCGGACGGGGGACTGGTGGGGGCCTGCGTCGACGTCACCTGGCCGGTACCGGACCCGCGCACCACCGATTCCGCCCCGGCGCTGCCGGCGGCGGTGAAGACGATCGCGAGGGCTGCCACGGCGACGAGCACGGCACGACCTGCGGCGTAGGAAGGAATTATGACGGACCTCCACTGCCCCTCCGAGCGGGGCTTCTCGATCAGAATGCGCCCGAACCGGGCCTTCTGTACAGACACCACAGGGTGGAAATCGCCGCTGGCCGGGCCGACGGACTGGTCCCGGGACCTCGGCGACGGGGCCGATCCCTGGTCGGCGGGGGCCGCCGGACGGGCACGGCTACCATGACCGGCGAAGATCGTGACCGGCTGAGGTGCCGCCCGCAGTGGCGGACGCACAGGGCGAAGGGAGACCCGTTGCCACGGATCACCGCGCCCACCGTCGCCGAGCACCGCGAGGCCCAGGAGCGCGCCCTGCTCGACGCCGCCCGAGCGGTGCTCGCCGAGGGAGCCACCGAGATCCCCGCGTTCGCAGAGGTCGCGGCCAGGGCCGGGCTGGCCCGCTCGAGCATGTATCAGTACTACCGGTCCCGTCAGCACCTGCTCGCGGCCCTGATCGAGGATGCCTTCCCGCGTTGGTCGGAGCGGGTCGAGGCGGCGATGGCCGAGGCGGGCGCGCCGGACCAACGGGTGCTCGCCTACGTGCGCGCGAATCTCGACCTGGTCGCGGAGGGGGAACACGCCATCGCCGCCTCGATCGCATCGATTGCGCCCAGGGAGGCGATCGCGGAGTCCAGCGCCGCGATGCACCGGCGGCTGATCGCCCCGCTGGCCGCCGCACTCGACGAGCTCGGCGCCCAGGATCCGACCGCCACCGCGGACCTGATCAACGCGGTGGTGCACGCCGCGACCCGTCAGCTCGAGCAGGGCGCCGATGTCGCGGCCGTCCACCGGCGCACGGAGGAACTACTCGCGCCGTACGTCGCCCGCGCCGCCTCGACCACCCACGGCGTACCCGGATACAGCGGGAACAACACCCCTTAGGCTGTTGTTGACGCACATACGTCCACTACCCTCGGAAGGCCCGCATGACTACTCCGACCTCGGTCCGTGACCTCATCATCATCGGCTCCGGACCCGCCGGGTACACGGCAGGCGTCTACGCCGCCCGCGCGGAGCTCGAGCCCCTGCTCTTCGAGGGCACCCAGTTCGGCGGCGCCCTGATGACCACCACCGAGGTGGAGAACTTCCCCGGCTTCCGCGAGGGCATCATGGGCCCGGACCTGATGGACGAGATGCGCGAGCAGGCCAAGCGCTTCGGAGCCGACATCCGCACAGAGGACGTCGACGAGCTCGAGCTCTCCGGCCCGATCAAGAAGGTCGTCGCGAACGGCGAGACCTACTACGCGCGCGCCGTCATCCTCGCGATGGGCGCCGCGGCCCGCTACCTCGGCATCCCGGGCGAGGAGCGACTGCTCGGCCGGGGCGTCAGCGCCTGCGCGACCTGCGACGGGTTCTTCTTCAAGGACCAGGACATCGCCGTGGTCGGCGGCGGCGACTCCGCGATGGAGGAGGCCACCTTCCTCACCCGCTTCGCCCGCTCGGTGACCCTGGTGCACCGCCGCGACGAGTTCCGCGCCTCCCGCATCATGCTCGAGCGGGCCAAGGCCAACGACAAGATCCGCTTCGTCACCAACGCCGAGCCGGTCGAGGTGCTCGGCGAGAACAGCGTCACCGGCCTCGTGGTCCGCGACACCGTCACCGGCGAGAACTCCACCCTGCCGATCACCGGCATGTTCGTCGCGATCGGGCATGACCCTCGCAGCGAGCTGGTCAAGGGCCAGGTCGACATCGACGACGAGGGCTACGTGCGGGTCCAGTCGCCGACCACCGCGACTTCCCTCGAGGGCGTCTTCGCGGCAGGCGACCTGGTCGACCACACCTACCGTCAGGCCATCACCGCGGCAGGTACCGGCTGTTCAGCGGCGATCGACGCCGAGCGCTGGCTCGCCGAGCGCGGCGACATCACCGCGAACACGCTCGAGGCGGCCGGCGAGCCGGTCGCAGTCGAGGCCTGATCTCGAGTTTCCCGTGAGGCCTGATCGGCCCGCGCATCCCGACCCGTCACCCGAGGAGACAGCCATGTCGAACACGATCACCATCACCGACGACTCGTTCAAGCAGGACGTCCTCGACTCCGAGAAGCCGGTCCTCGTCGACTTCTGGGCGACCTGGTGCGGCCCGTGCAAGATGGTCGCGCCCGTCCTCGAGGAGATCGCGGGCGAGCACGGCGACAAGCTCACCGTCGCCAAGATCGACATCGATGCGAACCCGGCCGCCGCGCGCGATTTCCAGGTCATGTCGATCCCCACGATGATCCTGTTCCAGGGCGGCAAGCCGGTGAAGCAGATCGTCGGGGCCAAGGGCAAGGCCGCACTTCTCAAGGACCTGTCCGACGTCCTGTAAGTCACATCGCTGCCCCCGAGATTGACTGTTTCTCGGGGGCTTCTGCGACAATCGATCAACACGCGCGAGGCGCGGTGCCTTGGTGCGCCGCCAGGAACCGACGAAAGGGCCGGAAAGTATGCATCGACTCCGTCACGGCGACCACGGTCCCGCCGTCGCTGAGGTTCGAGGCACCCTTTCCACGCTCGGATTCCTGCACAACGGGGTCTCCACGACCCCGCGTGAAGCGATCAACGGCTCGCAGTGGATCGCGCCGGACGCGGTTTTCGACCATCACCTCGACAGCGCGGTCCGTGCCTTCCAGCAGCAGCGCGGCCTGTTGGTCGACGGGGTGGTCGGCACCGCGACGTACCGATCGCTCAAGGAGGCCTCGTACCGGCTGGGCGCTCGCACGCTGATCTACCAGCTGTCCGCGCCGCTGTACGGCGACGACGTGGCGGCATTGCAGACCAAGCTGCAGGACCTCGGCTTCTACCCCGGCCGCGTCGACGGCCACTTCGGCCCGCAGACCCACGAGGGCCTGTCGTCGTTCCAGCGCGAGATCGGTATCGCCTCCGACGGCATCTGCGGACCGCAGACCTTGCGGTCACTCGACCTGCTCGGCACCCGGGTCACGGGCGGCTCGCCGCACGCCATCACCGAAGAGGAACTCGTCCGCCGCTCCGGCCCGCAGCTCAGCGGCAAGCGCATCGTGATCGACCCCGATCTCGGCGGCGGCGAGACCGGCATCGTGCTCGACACGGCCTTCGGTCCGCTCACCGAGTCCGACATTCTCTGGGATCTGGCCAGCCGCCTCGAGGGCCGGATGGCGGCGACCGGCATGGAGACCTTCCTGTCGCGCGCACACGATCAGAACCCGTCACCCGCGCAGCGAGCCGAGACGTCCAACTCGTTCGAGGCCGACCTGATGATCTCGCTCCGCTGCTCCGCGAGTACCAGCCCACACGCAAATGGTGTTGCCAGCTTCCACTTTGGGAATTCGCACGGGGCGACCTCTCGGATCGGACAGGTTCTCTCCAGCTTCATCCAGCGTGAGATCGTGGCCCGCACACAGCTGCAGGACTGCCGCACCCACGGACGCACCTGGGACCTGTTGCGGCTGACCAACATGCCGACCGTGCAGATCGATATCGGTTATCTCACAAACGAATCCGACGTCAGTGTGCTCGCCAATCCGCGGACCCGAGACATCATCGCCGAGTCCATCCTGATCGCGGTCAAGCGCCTCTACCTGCTCGGCCAGGACGATCAGCCGACCGGCACGTTCACCTTCGCCGAACTGCTCGCCGAGGAGCTCGCCAAGGCCGATCAGGCCTAGGGCGCGGCTCTCACATCCTTCCGGACCGCAAGGCCGATCAGGTCAGAGGACCCCGACGGTCGATTTCTGTTCGATATCGGTGACGCTCAGCGACGCGACCGCGAGCAGCCGTTCCAGCGCCGACTCGACGTCGGCCTTCCATCCGTGATCCCGGTCCAGTTCCAGCCGCATCCTCGGGTACCGATGATGCGGCGCGACCACTTCGAATCCCATGTCGGTGAGGAACTCGGCGTCGATCATGCAGTCGGCGGGCGTGCATTCCTGGCCGCGCCGTGCGCCGACCGGATCGTCCTGCGCACCACGGATACCGAACGCCTCCAGCGCACGCACGCCGCGGCGCACCAGATCGCCCACCACGGCCTGTATGAGGCTCGGACCCACCCCGTCCAGCTGCGCGGCCGGCTCGAGCCTCATCGTGGTCAACAGGACCGCGTCAGGGCTGACGGGGGAGGTGGGGAACAGCTTGGCACGCGGCACCGCGCCGGGCGGGGAGTAGAGGGCGCAGCCGGCGGGACTGCCGTCGACGGTCGCGACCTGACCGCAGGATCCCCACTCCAGCATGACCATCGACAGCCAGGCTTCCTTCTCGAACTCGGGATCGGAGAAGTCGCGGGAGCTCCGAACCGCGGCCGGGTCCATCTCCCAGAAGACGCAACGCCGGGAGTGACGGGGGAGCTGATCGAAACCGTCGAGGGTGAGCGGGTTGATGCGCATCGACACCCTGACTCCGCCTCCAAAACACCTACTGCGGGGGCCCTGAGCCGCCGCGTGACACGTTCTCTGTTATCCAGGATAGGCGATCCGCGTCCGTCGGGCCCCCGCCACCGGACGGGATTCGAAATCGACTTGCGCACAAGCGATTCCACAGAATCTGAGGGCAGACACCCGCGACCGAACGGAAGAACTGTCACAGTGACGTATCGTCCGCGGGTGTCTGGACCCGGAAGAACCGGCCTATCCGGGCGACTGAGACTCCATCATCTCGACAATCCGCTGGAGGTCCTCCACGGAGCCGAACTCGACGACGATCTTGCCCTTCCGCTTGCCGAGGCTCACCGTGACGCGGGTGTCGAAGGAGGAGGAGAGCCGCTCCGCGACGTCCTGGAGGCCCGGCATCTGGATCGGCTTGCGCTTGGCGGCGGGGGCCGGCATCGGCTCGCCCTCCCGGTTCGCGAGCGTGACGGCCTCTTCGGTGGCACGCACCGACAGCCCCTCCGCCACGATCCGAGCGGCCAGCAGTTCCTGCGCCTCCGGCCCAGCCTCGAGCGACAGCAAGGCCCGGGCATGGCCGGCCGAGAGCACCCCGGCCGCAACCCGCCGCTGCACGGGGATCGGCAGCTTGAGCAGACGGATCATGTTCGTCACCACCGGACGGGAGCGACCGATCCGAGTTGCCAGTTCGTCGTGAGTGACGTTGAACTCTTCGAGCAGCTGCTGGTAGGCAGCGGCCTCTTCGAGCGGGTTCAACTGCACCCGATGGATGTTCTCCAGCAGCGCGTCGCGAAGCATCGACCCGTCGTTCGTCTCCCGCACGATCGCGGGGATCCGCTCGAGCCCCGCCTCCTGGCTGGCCCGCCACCGGCGTTCGCCCATCACGAGCTGGTAGCGGTCGGGGGCGACCCGGCGAACCACGATGGGCTGCATCAGCCCGAACTCGCGAATCGAGTGCACGAGTTCGCCGAGGGCTTCCTCGTCGAACACGTGGCGGGGCTGCTTGGGGTTCGGCTCGATCTGCGCCGCGGCGATCTCCCGGTACACGGCCCCGACGGGGGAGAGGTCCACCCCTACGCCGTCGGTCACCTCCGCGCCGTCAATCGTCACGACCGCGCCGTTCACCGGAGCAGGCGCAACCGGAACCTCGGCGGCCGTTTCTTGGTCGTTCGGGGTCGGGGCGGCCGGGGTCGGCTTCACCTGAACGGGCGCGGTCGCGTTGCCGATGATGACATCGGCGGCGGCGCTTCCGAGGCGGGGTCCCCCCTCCGGGCCGGTGGGAATCAGCGCGGCGAGGCCTCGCCCGAGACCACCTTTGCTTCTCTGGCTCACTGCTGCTCCTGCGAGTTGATCGTTGCGGTCCGGGCCGCGAGTTCCCGCCCGGCATCGAGATAGCTCATTGCGCCCCGCGAACCCGGGTCGTAGTCGAGGACGGTCATTCCGAACCCGGGTGCCTCCGACACCTTCACGCTGCGCGGGATCACCGCGCGCAGGACGCGGTCGCCGAAGTGTTTGCGCACCTCCTCGGCGACCTGGTCAGCCAGCTTGGTGCGACCGTCGTACATGGTCAGCAACACGGTGGAGACGTGCAGGTCGGGGTTCAGGTGAGACTGCACCAACTCGATATTGCGGAGCAGCTGGCCGACCCCCTCGAGCGCGTAGTACTCGCACTGGATGGGAATGAGGACCTCGTTCGCCGCTACGAGGGCATTGACGGTGAGGAGCCCGAGCGAGGGCGGGCAGTCGATCAGGATGAAGTCCGCGTCGATCGCGGCGAGCGCCTTCTCGGAGAGGGCGTTCTTCAGTCGTCCCTCCCGCGCGACCATGGAGACCAGTTCGATCTCCGCGCCGGCCAGGTCGATCGTTGCGGGAATGCAGAAGAGCCGGTCGTGGTGCGGGCTCTGCTGGATGGCCTCGGCCGCAGACACCTCACCGATCAGCAGCTCGTAGCTCGACGGGGTGCCCGAGTGGTGCGGCACGCCGAGCGCGGTGCTGGCATTGCCCTGCGGGTCGAGGTCGACGACGAGAACCCGGAGTCCCTGGACCGCCAGCGCCGACGCGAGGTTCACCGCCGAGGTGGTCTTGCCGACCCCGCCCTTCTGATTCGCAATGGTGAGCATCCGCCTGGTCTTCGGCCGGGGGATGGTCACCGTATGCGGATGCAGGACCTGGCTCGCGCGCTGCGCCGCGGCGCCGATCGGGGTGTCCACAGGGGAGATCCCGGCATACGCAGCGGGCGCCGGATACGGGTTCTCGTCGTTGTCGGTGGTGGAACTCGAGGCATCGTGCGCTGTTTCACGTGAAACAGTGGATTCGGGTCCACCCGACATAGATTGCTCCTTCACTGGACTTGCCTGCTTGATCGTCGCATTCGCACACGAGCGCACGATGACGTAGTCATCGGCGATGAGATCGCCGGGAGACTCGCTCCGCCCGAACCACAATGGTCGGAGTGGGAAGAAGGTCGACACCGCACTCGACGATCTCTAGCTTGCCAGCACCCATACGGGTAAGGGAAGCGCGATCCCGGGAAATCTCCTCGGCCGCACTGGAACCCTTCATCGCGAGCATCCGACCGCCCTCGTGAATCAACGGAATGGACCATCGCGCAAGCTTCTCCAGCGGCGCGACCGCACGCGAGGTGACGACATCGGCTCCGCCGACCTCCTTGATCACACCCGGCTGTTCGGCGCGACCGCGCACAACGAGGATGTCGAGCCCCACCGATTCCGCGAACTCCGCGAGATAGACCGACCGTCGCAACAGCGGCTCCACGAGGGTGACCCGGAGGTCGGGCCGCGCGATCGCGAGGGGGATGCCGGGGAGGCCGGCGCCGCTGCCGACGTCCACCACCGACTCGCCCTCGCCGATCAGCTCTCCGATCACCGCACAGTTGAGCAGGTGCCGTTCCCAGAGCCGGGGGACCTCCCGTGGCCCGATCAGTCCGCGTTCGACGCCGTCGGTCGCGAGCGAAAGGTGGTACTTTTCGGCGAGTTCGAGGCGGTCTCCGAAGAGGGTGCGGGCGGCGTCGGGCATGTCCTCGGACTCGATGTGTTCCACGTGAAACATCCTCCCGTGACGCGCGCCATTCCCCAAACCCTGACGGTGTGATTCTGCACCGCAATGGGCGACGCCGCCCGGGTTACGCGCCGCGCGCGATCGAAGCACCCCGAAGTCGATCGCGGGAGACGCTTGCGGTCCGGGAATTCCGGGACGTTCGTTGGTGGCGACGACGTCCGAGCCATATCCCACAGTTGGTGGGGGAGGGGAGGGGCTCCGGCGCTCTCGGTGTCGTGTCCCGGTGCGCCGTCGCTGGGAGGTGTTCTGTTCGCTCGCCAAGGGCGGTTCCCCGGTTGTCGCGGCATCCTGGGACCGAGGCCCTGATCCGGTATCGAACGTCGATGGACGAGGCTCCGGCACGACCGCGTCGCGGTCGCCCGCGCGGATCGCCCCTTTCCCGGGCACCGGGAGACGTCGAGGGATCGGCAGATCGGTGGATCCGTCTCCCGCCGAGATCCGTGGGGCGTGGATCATTCGTCGCCGTCGAGCACCGCGCTCCGGGAAACCCGCGATGGATTCACGTGAAACATCCGGCCCGCGCTCCGCACCGGCCTTGTCGCCGCCGGAGCACGAGACCGGGTGGCGAGGCGGACTCGCCCACCCGGTGCGCCCAAGAAGCGACCCCGGGCCGGATCCGGCGTCGACGCCGCACAGGATCGGAACCCAACTTCACCGCGCGCGACTGCAGTCCGAGCACACTTCATCGCTGAGTGCCCGACGAAACCTGCGTCGACGACGGCGCAACCGTCCGAAGGGCGCGCTTGGCTCCGGTTCCCGAGATCCGCGGAATCACCAGGATCGTCGCCCTGTCCGTGCTGCCGCCCCGGCTGACGATGGCGAGGCCGTTCGTTGCGCGGCTATGCAGCTGGGATGACAGCGCAGAGACGAAGTCTGCTGTGCCTCATTCGACACCAGGAACGGCGTCGTCGCATGAACATCGTCCCGACCCGACTGCCGGCATCGGCGCAGTGGGCCATCCGCTGCTCGACGATGCGCCCGTATCTGGCGTCGACAGCGGTCTTCGTGGACGGGGCTTATTCCTTGCCGTTCCAAGCGTGCGGCTTCGCCCGGAGCCCAGGCGGATATCGAAACGGGGCAGGCTCCGCGCGGAGCGGACGCAAGGCGTCCTGAGCGGACGACGTCCGGTAGGCCTGGGACGAGATAGCGGGCGCAGGATCGACCCGGGTGCAGGCAAGGACCTCGGCACCGGCGGGAGCCGGATGTTTCACGTGAATCCGTCCGATCCGGGTGCCCGCGCTGGCCTCGAACCACACGGAGACCAAGCCTCGAGGAAGGCGCCGCTCCCTCCGGGCGATCGGTCCGGCTCCGGATGGATCAGCGCAACCACGCGGGTCTGGACGCACCGGTGCGAGGCGGCAGTCGGAGACGGTGCTCCATCACGGACAAGGGATGACTATCCGGGAGATCCCGCGGACCACGGGAAGCGGGGCCGGGCGGTAGTCGGTGGCCGCGGTCCGTCGCGGGCAAGTGTCGACGACCCGGGCGATCGGGCGAATCTGGGGCCGGGACCAGGCGCCCGTCGTGGACATCCGGAATGTCGTTCGCTCGACGCCGCTGTCACGATCACCCGCACAGCCGAGGGGGGCGACTGCGGGGCCAACGAGATTCGTTGCGCACACGGCTGGGTCCGGGTCGAACCCTCGTGGTCGACATGGCAATCGCGCACGGCGGCCGCCGCCGCAGGCCGCGTCGCGAACAGGCCGGCTCGGGTTGCACGCCGGAGAACCACGGCAGCATCGACGGACGGCACGGCCGGGCACCGGAAGTCGCCGCGATTGCGGCCGAACACGGCCCACCCCCGGCCGCGAGGATCCGCCCTGCACGAGTCCGAACGCATGACCGTGCGCACACCGAATCGTCACGGTGACAATGTTTCACGTGAATCCGAATCCGCTGTCGCGAAGCCCCGCGGTTCCGCCGCGCGAACCAAGTGGCGGGCCCACGATGCATCGGCCGATTGATCGGCGCGGATCGCCCTGAGGTCTAGACGCGCGAACTAGGGCGTGTCTCCTAATCCCTCTCGGATGCACCTGACGAGACAATCGTCGTCCGGCAAGCCTAGGAGTCGCTCCGCGGGCTCCGCTCGTGCGCGGAGGAGGAGCCAATACCGCTGTTGTATCGGCGACGACGACAACGCCGCAGGGCGGCGATTGGACGTCAGGTGCGCCGAAATGGGGATTGGGAGACATGCCCTAGACCCACCCGACCCACTCGCCGCGCTCCACCGCGACCTGTCGAACCACGCCACCACCCTTGAGAATCTCGTCGTCATCTGCGACCACGAGGTCGTGATCTTCGACGATGACGACGACGGACCTGCGCCGGTTCTCAGCAGGGTGATCACTCCACCACCGACCGCTCCGCGAACACCAATCGCTCCGCGCCGCACCGTCAGGGATCCGTGGGTCGACGTGCCGCCGCCCAGACCCGGCTCGGCCCGGTGTGGTCGGCGATGCGCAGCCGACCGCGACCGCGTCGTAGAAGACGGCCGGCGCCCGTGCCGGCGTATCGATCCCGGAATGGCCGCCTCGGCCCGCCCGACGATCCACCTCCACGCCTCCCGATCGGGCGAAGCAGGCGAACCGGTTCACGTCATCCTCCGCACTCCGCCCACCCGCTTCGAGTCACTCGATCGAACCGATCACGAGGCACCCGAACCTTGTGAACCGCCGCCCGCATCCCGGTGGGGGAGGGGAGGGGTCGAGCCCCGAGCCTGAGGACTCCTCGCGTTTCACGTGAAACCGACGCGAGTCGACCCACGGTCAATGTCAGCCGCCGCGCAGACAACTGACCCCGCCTCACCGAGCCTGTTCACATCGTGGCCCTCCGGGGCAGGCCCCGGACCACGGGGAACGCAATCCGTCAACAGATTGATCCACCGAGTGTGGATAACTTCGGAGCCCATCATCCGCGGCCACCCCAACCCCCGGATCACCCTCGACTCAACCGGCGGGCAGCACGGGCGACGAAACCCGAACGCCCACCCCTTCCGGCCGCACCCGCCGATCACAAGTTGGTCCATGGGGTGGACCTACCTTCTAAGAAACCCGGGTTGCGACCGACCCGACGGGGCAGCCGACCCGAATGAGCCCCCGACCTGATTCGTCAGTGTGACGAAAGGGCCGCGACAGTCGGCAGGCAGGGAAATCGCCTGCAAAGCCGGCAGGAAACGCCGTCGCGCGCCCCGGGTCGATCATCAACGGCCTCCGACGGTGGCACAGAGCCAGACGCCGTCAGGCCCGCCTTGACATGCCGATGGCGCAGATGTCAGGATTTACCTGACAGGCGATTGGGAGAAGGGTGGGAATGATGGGAGACCTCATCGAGAGGGCGCTCGCGGCGAACGTCGGTGACGCGTCGGCGGCGGTGGTCGCCACGGGCGTGATCGAGGCCGGCCACCAAGCAGACCTCATCCTGGGGACAGGGCCGGTCCCGGGTTCCGCGGAGTGGCAGGCCGAGGAGGGGACCGATCGCCCGGCGCAACGCCAGCTGGCCTGGCAGCTCGCCTGTCTGCGCATCCAACTGGCCGCCGGGATCGACTCCGTGGAGACCGTGATGAGCCTGCGGCGTTTCGGGGCAACGTGGGCCATCATCGGTCGGGCGGCGGGCGTGACCCGCCAGTCGGCACACGAGCGGTGGGGCCGACAGGTCGCGGCCATTCTCGACCCCTACGGTGCCGGGATGCCGCCCGCGGTCCCAGACGATGATCCGGTGGCGCCGTAGGCGATCCGGCGTTCGGACCGCGCAAGGAGTCGCCACGGGACGGGCCCTGGAAGGCCCGAGAAGCGGCGATGGGCCCCCACCAAATGGCGGGAGCCCATCGTTGGACGCATCCTGGCGGATGCGGCACCGATCAATCCTTGAGCACGACCACGCGGCGCGAGGGCTCCGCGCCCTCGCTCTCGCTGGAGACGCCGTCGATCTTGGCGATCGCGTCGTGCACGATCTTGCGCTCGAACGGGGTCATCGGCGTCAACGACTCCGGCTCTCCCGACGCCAGCACCCTCTTCGCGGCCGCGACACCGATCTCGCTGAGCTCGGTCCGACGGCCGGCGCGCCAGCCCGCGATGTCGAGCATCAACCGGCTGCGCTCGCCGGTGACCTGCTGCACAGCCAGTCGGGTCAGTTCCTGGAGGGCGTCGAGGACCTCACCCTTGCGCCCCACCAGCTTCGACAGGTCGTCGCCGCCGTCGATGCTGACCATCGCGCGGTCACCCTCGACGTCGAGATCGATGTCGCCGTCGAAGTCGAGGACGTCGAGCAACTGCTCGAGGTAGTCGCCCGCGATCTCGCCCTCCTCGATCAGCTCGTCCTCGGAATCCACTGTCTCCGAATCGGATTCCACGACCTCGGGCTCGGTCTCGACCACCACGTCCGACACGACCTCGTCAACTCCGTCCTGTCCGATTTCCGGATCATTCGCCATCGTCGTCTCTTTTCTTGAATCAGCGCTTGCGCTTGGGCTTGGTGGTCTTCCCTCGATTGCCGGCGGGACGCGCGCCCGGCTTCGGGGCTTGGCCGGGGGCCGCTCCCTGATCGGTGCCATCCGACTCGCCTGCCGTGTCGGCAGCGGGGGAGGGCTCGGCCGCGGTCGCGGACTTTCGCTTCTTTGCCTGGTCCGGTCGTGCGCCGGGCTTCGGTGCGTTGTCGGCGCGGCGCTCGAGCGCGGCCTGCTTCTTCTCTTCTTCCTCCGCGTCGATTCGACGGAAGACGAGGTGCTGCTGCGCATAGGTCCAGATGTTGTTCGCCACCCAGTACAGCAGGATGGCGATCATCAGGAACGGACCACCGACGAGCACGCCGAGCGGGAAGACCCACAGCGCAAGCTTGTTCATGATCGCGGACTGCGGGTTGGCGGCGGCGGCCTCGCTCTGCCGGGCCACCGAGGCGCGCGAGTTGAAGTGCGTGGCGATCGACGCGATCACCATCAGCGGGATCGCGACGGCGGCGATGTTCACGATCGTCGGGATGCTGCCGTAGAGGCCGTACGTCTCGAGCTGCGCCTTCGGCGTCGTGATGGCGACCGAGATCGGCGCGCCGAACAGACGGGCGCTCAGGAACGACTGGACGTCCGCCGCGCTGAAGAAGTAGTTCGCGGTGTTGGCGTTCTCTTCGGCCGTCATGCCCAGCTGGCCGAAGCCTTCGCCGGTGCGGTTGAAGGAGCGCAGCACGTGGAACAGGCCGATGAACACCGGCGCCTGCAGCAACACCGGCAGGCAACCCATGATCGGGTTGAAGCCGTGTTCCTTCTGCAGCTTCTGCATCTCCAACGCCATCCGCTGGCGGTCCTTGGAGTACTTCTTCTGCAGCGCCTTGATCTGCGGCTGGAGTTCCTGCATCTGGCGGGTGGTGCGCACCTGCTTGACGAAGGGCTTGTACAGGATGGCACGCAGCGTGAACACGAGGAACATGACGGACAGCGCCCAGGTGAAGCCGCTGTTCGGTCCCAGGAACGGGATCGCGCCGAACACCTTGTGCCAGACCCACAGGATCCCGGACACCGGATAGTAGATGAAGTCGAGCACGGCTCTATGTACTCCTCTGTTCGTCCACTTCGAGCAGACAGTGGGGTTGCTTGCCAGTATCTCTACCGGATCGCGCGGCTCCTACGGCCGTGAGGGCTTCTTCACGGCGGGGCCTGCGCGGCGGAACCGGATCCCAGCCTCCAGGGTGCCAGGGCGCGCACTTGAGCAGGCGCACCACGGTCAGCCCGAGCCCCACCACGGCGCCGCGCTCACGCAGGGCATCCACGGCGTACTCGCTGCAGGTGGGCGTGAATCGACAGGTCGGCAGGCGCAGGGGTGAGACGTAGCTGCGATACAGCTCGATGACGAAGATGAGTATTCGCGCGGGGGCACGCCGCATCGCCGTCCACCAGGACGGGGGGCCACCGGAAATCTCGGTCATGCCGAATTACCCACGCTGACAAGAAGATTGAGCTTACGAAGACCGGACCTCAGCTGCCGGTCCAGATCCTGGGAGGACGCGGTCGCGGCGCCGGGAAGCGCACGGATCACCACGTTGACGCCCTCGGGCAACTCGTGGACCAGGCCCACACAGATATGACGAAGCCGGCGTGCGACTCGATGTCGAATCACCGCCGGCCCGACAGCCTTGCTTACCACCAGCCCAAATCGCGGACCCGGGTCACTCACCAGTGCGTCAACGTTAACCCCGGCGAGAGCGTGAACAACCACATCCCGCCGGGCCGCTCGCTGACCTCGTCGAACGGTGGACGCGAAGTCCGCCTTCCGACGCAACCGATGCGGCTCAGGTAGCACCCCGAGCTCCCGAAGTCTGGATCAGGCGGTGAGGGAAGCGCGGCCCTTTTGGCGACGCGCAGAAACGATGGCGCGCCCGGCACGGGTACGCATACGGAGACGGAAGCCGTGAACACGCGCGCGGCGTCGGTTGTTCGGCTGGAACGTCCGCTTGCCCTTGGCCACGGTGAACACTCCTCATAGATCATCGGCGTCGTCCGACGCCATCTGTAACTGAAAATTGGTGGTCCCCGGCGACGAAATCTCGACGGCACCAGCGTTGACCGAGATGGCCAGCAAGCAACCGTCACCTCGACTTCGGGTGACTGTACGAGGGTACGCAGCGCCGGACGCAAGGTCAAACTCGGACTCCCAGGGACACGCCACGCCCCCCGGAATGCTGGTGTTCACCGGTCGAGTGTGCCGCCGCCCCACGCGACCGGATGCCGCCCGGGTCCGCCGCCACCTGTAAGCCAGCTAACACCCGGTTTCCGCCCTCACCGGCCCGCGGCGAGGCGGCCCGATCGGCCACTCGATGTCATCGTCGCAGGTGAGCTCTGTGCGAATCAAGATCACCCCGCCGAGGAGGGCGCTGTACTCACAGCCCTGTGCTTTATCCACATCTGTGGATAATTGTGTGGAATTACAGATCAGGTGGCATATTCGTATCTCTGCGCGGGGAAGTTATCCCCAGGGTGGGAGAGCTCAGCGATCAGGCAACACGTGATCAGCCATCACGTGATCGGCCAACATCGTGATGAGTCCTGTGCGACTCCCTCCCACATCGATTTTGGGGAGGGACGACTTGACCGAGGAAGCAATCACCCTGGAACAGGTCTGGGTGGATGTGCTCACCGAGTTGACGTCGGATGAACCACCCGAGGGCGGTCCGCAGCTGACCAAGGCGCAAAAGGCCATGCTGGCATTGGTGCGGCCGCTGACCTTGGCGCAGGGATTCGCGTTGCTGTCGGTGCCCTCGTCCTTCGTTCAGGAGGCGATCGAGCGGGACCTTCGCGAACCGATCCTGCAGGCGCTCAACCGGCACATCGCCGCGGGCGTCGAGGGCCTCGGTGTCCGGATCGCGCCGCCGTCGGCCGAGCCGGTTGCATCGGTACCCGCCGCACCCGCCTCGCCTGCCGTCGAGGACGCGTCGAGCGAGCCCTCCGCCCCCAGCGTGCCGACCTTCCGTCGCCGTCGCCTGAGCGCCGTCGAATCCGAACCATCCGATTCCGAGACGCTGGACTACGAGGAGGTCGACGAGGACCGCGAGGCCATCGCGAGCGTGAACGAATCGTGGCCGTCGTACTTCACCAAGCCGCCCGCCGACGCGCCCGCGGCCTCCGGCGGCAACAGCCTCAACGCCAAGTACACCTTCGACACGTTCGTCATCGGCGCCTCCAACCGGTTTGCCCACGCCGCCGCCGTCGCCATCGCGGAGGCGCCCGCGCGCGCCTATAACCCGCTGTTCGTCTGGGGCGCGTCGGGTCTTGGCAAGACCCACCTGCTGCACGCCGCCGGTCACTACGCGCAGCGGCTGTTTCCCGGGATGCGGGTGAAATATGTCTCCACCGAGGAATTCACCAACGACTTCATCAACAGCCTCCGCGACGACCGCAAAGTCGCGTTCAAGCGGCGGTACCGCGAGACAGACGTGCTGCTCGTCGACGACATCCAGTTCATCGAGGGCAAGGAGGGCATCCAGGAGGAGTTCTTCCACACCTTCAACACCCTCCACAACGCGAACAAGCAGATCGTCGTCTCGTCGGATCGCCCGCCGAAGCAGCTGGCGACCCTGGAGGACCGGCTCCGGACCCGATTCGAGTGGGGCCTGATCACCGACGTCCAGCCGCCCGAACTCGAGACGCGAATCGCGATTCTCAGCAAGAAGGCGCGGATGGATCGCCTCGACGTTCCACACGACGTTCTCGAGCTGATCGCCAGCCGCATCGAACGCAACATCCGGGAACTCGAGGGCGCGCTGATCCGCGTCACCGCGTTCGCCTCGCTGAACCGGCAGCCGCTCGACCTGACCCTGGCCGAGGTGGTCCTGCGCGACCTGATGCCGGACTCGTCGAGCCTCGAGATCAACGCGGCCACGATCATGGCCGTGACCGCCGAGTACTTCAGCACCAGCATCGAGGACCTCTGTGGTCCGGGTAAGGCCCGCCCGCTCGCACAGGCCAGGCAGATCGCGATGTACCTGTGCCGCGAGCTGACCGATCTCTCGCTGCCGAAGATCGGTCAGACCTTCGGCCGCGACCACACCACGGTGATGTACGCGGACAAGAAGATCCGCAAGGAGATGACCGAACGACGGAAGGTATACGACCAGGTCCAGGAGCTGACCGCCCGGATCAAGCAGCGTTCCAAGCGCTGACGCCCGTTCGCACCTTGGCCCCGCCACCGGCGGGGCCATTCGTGTCATCCGGTCATTCCCGTGCCGTCGCCGCAATCGCCGCGCCCACCCCACCGGAAGGGTCCCGGACGGCGGAAGTGACGGTTCCAAGCCCCGCAGTGGCCCGCGACTCGCCGACCTTATGTGATTTTCGCGAAACTACTCACACCTGTGGACAAACATGTGGACAACCCCGCGAACCTGTGGATGAACCGGGCCCGACTCGTGAACAACAAAATCCCATCCACAGCGGGGTCCGATCTGTACACGTTTCCTACCTCGGGCCATCCCCACGGCGCCACACCGGCGGACCAGCGGATTACAACCTTCGTCCACAGAATCCACAGTGCCTATTACTACTGCTGATCTCTACCTGTAATTCCATCTTTGAAAACAGGTCCTGTGGACCGCGACTGCTCACACCCGACCGAACCGGCCGGCAAAGCCCGGTTCCGGCGTGGGTTTCGGCTTTCAACTTCGCCGCGAAGGGCATACGGTGTGCTTCTGCCGTGTCACACTGCTGGCATCCGCAGATATCCATGCCTACGGAGAGGATCAGCCGAGCGATGGAGCTTGGAAGTATGAAGTTTCGTGTCGCTCGGGAGGATTTCGCGGATTCCGTCGCGTGGGTCGCCCGCAGCCTTCCCTCCAGGCCTCCCGTACCGGTCCTCGGTGGTGTCCTCATCTCGGCAGACGAGCAGGGACTGACCATTTCCGGCTTCGACTACGAGGTTTCCGCGCAGGTCCGGATCTCCGGCGAGGTCTCCGTTCCAGGCAAATCCCTGGTCTCCGGCAAACTCCTCGCCGACATCACCCGGTCGCTGCCCGCGAAGCCGGTCGACGTGACCGTCGACGGCACCCGCGTCCTGATCACGTGCGGCAGTGCCAAGTTCTCGCTCCCGACGATGCCGGTCGAGGACTATCCCCAGCTCCCCGAACTCCCGCAGCAGACCGGCTCCCTCCCTGTTGACGTCTTCGCCGAGGCCATCGGCCAGGTCGCGATCGCGGCGGGCAAGGACGACACGCTGCCGATGCTCACCGGTATCCGGGTCGAGATCGAGGGCACCAATGTCGTGCTCGCCGCGACCGACAGGTTCCGCCTCGCAGTCCGCCAGATCGAGTGGACTCCCACGAATCCCGACACAAGCGCGGCCGTGCTGATTCCCGCAAAGACGCTGTCTGAATCAGCGAAAACTCTTGGTGGAGTGTCAAGTTCGCCGGTCGAGCTGGCATTCGGCGCCGGTTCCTCGGTTGGATCCGAGGGACTCCTCGGTATCGTCGGCGAGGGTAGGCGCACCACCACCCGCCTGCTCGATGCGGAGTTCCCGAAGTTCCGCCAGTTGCTGCCGACGGAACACACCGCGATCGCCACCGTCGAGGTCACTCCGCTGGTCGAGGCGATCAAGCGTGTTTCCCTCGTCGCCGACCGCGGCGCCCAGGTCCGGATGCAGTTCTCCGCGGATGGACTGTTGCTGGCCGCGGGTGGGGACGACGCCGGCCGCGCCGAGGAGGCACTCGAAGCGCAATTCCAGGGCGAGCCCCTCACCATCGCCTTCAACCCCGGATACCTGATCGACGGCCTCGGCTCGCTGCACACCGAACGTGTCTCCTTCGGGTTCACCACTCCGAGCAGGCCCGCGGTCCTGCGACCGGCCCCCGAGGAGGAGCCGGTACCCGGTGAATCCGGCACCTTCGCGGCGCCGGAAACCGACTACACCTACCTGCTGATGCCCGTCCGCCTGCCGGGCTGAACCCGAGAAAGCCCCCGTAACAGCGCCACCCGCGAGTGAAGGGAAGCCGAACAATGCAGCTGGGACTGGTCGGTCTGGGCAAGATGGGTTTCAACATGCGCGATCGGCTCCGCGCACACGGTCACGAGGTGGTCGGCTACGACCCTCGCCCAGAGGTGACGGATGTCGAGTCGCTGGCCGCGCTCGCCGGCGCACTCCAGGCGCCGCGAGTGGTGTGGGTGATGGTCCCGTCGGGCACGGTGACCAGGGAGACCATCACGGCGCTCGCCACGGTGCTCGACGAGGGCGACCTGGTCGTCGACGGCGGCAACTCCCGCTTCACCGAAGACAAGATCCACGCCGAGCAGCTCGCCGAACACGGCATCGGATTCCTTGATTGCGGTGTGTCAGGCGGCATTTGGGGCCTGGAGAACGGATACGGCCTGATGGTCGGCGGCTCGGATGCCGACGTGGCCCGCGTGCTGCCGGTCTTCGACGCGCTCCGTCCCGAGGGTGAGCGCGCCGACGGTTTCGTCCATGCGGGCCCGGTCGGTGCGGGGCACTACTCGAAGATGATCCACAACGGCATCGAATACGGCCTGATGCACGCCTACGCCGAGGGCTTCGAATTGCTCGAGGCCGAGGACCTGGTCACCGACGTGCACGGGGTGCTGCGGGCCTGGACCAAGGGCACCGTCGTCCGGTCCTGGTTGCTAGACCTCCTGGTCAAGGCCCTGGACGAGGATCCCGATTTTGCCGAGATCTCGGGCTATACGGAGGATTCCGGCGAGGGTCGGTGGACGGTCGAAGAAGCGATCAACCATGCGGTCCCCGCTCCCGTGATCTCCGCCGCGCTGTTCGCACGGTTCGCCTCCAGGCAGTCCGACTCGCCTGCGATGAAGGCCGTCTCGGCGCTGCGCAACCAGTTCGGTGGTCACGCGGTACAGCGGGTGTCGGAATCCGGATAGGTGTTCGTTCGTAAATTCACGCTCAGGGATTTCCGATCCTGGGACGGCATCACCCTCGAACCCGGGCCGGGGGTCACCCTGTTCGTCGGGCCCAACGGGCACGGCAAGACGAACCTGCTCGAGGCGCTCGGCTACCTGTCCGCCCTGTCGTCGCATCGTGTTTCGACCGACGCACCGCTGATCCGGGCCGGTGCGGGCCAGGCCCAGATCGGCGCGGTGGTCGTCAACGACGGCCGCGAACTGGCGATCGACCTCGAGATCAACGACGGCCGGGCGAACCGCGCGAGGATGAACGGATCCCCGGTGCGGCGACCACGCGAAATCCTGGGCGTCTTGCACAGCGTCCTGTTCGCTCCCGAGGATTTGTCCCTGGTTCGCGGCGACCCTGGGGACCGGCGTCGCTACCTCGACGAACTGCTCTGCTCCCGACTCCCGCGGATGGCCGCGGTCAAGGCGGACTACGAGAAGGTGCTCCGGCAACGATCGGCCCTGCTCAAGACCGCGGGCAGCGCGTTGCGACGGGGCAGTCGATCGACAGATGGCACGAGTGCCCTTGCCACCCTTGATGTTTGGGACGGACATCTCGCCGCGCACGGAGCGGAACTCCTGGCCGGTCGGTTGCGGCTGGTCGCCGAGGTCGGCCCGCACGTCGCTACCTCGTACCGTGGCATCGCCCCCGAGTCCCGGCCCGCCTCGATCAGGTACCGGAGCAGCCTCGGCGCCTCGATGCCCCCGGAACTACTCGAGCCGGATCACCACTGGACTCGGGATGACGTGGAGTTGCTGGAGGCGAGCTTCCTCAATGAGCTCGCCGTGTCCCGGCAGCGTGAGATCGATCGCGGTGTCTGCCTGGTCGGGCCGCACCGCGACGATCTGGAACTGCACCTCGGCGACCAGCCGGCAAAGGGTTTCGCCAGCCATGGCGAGTCCTGGTCGTTCGCCCTTTCGCTGCGGCTCGCCGCCTTCGCGCTGTTGCGCGCCGACGGTACCGATCCGGTGCTGATGCTCGACGACGTGTTCGCCGAGCTCGATCGCACCCGGCGGAGCGCGTTGGCCGCCGTGGCTGCGGATGCGGAGCAGGTGCTCATCACCGCGGCTGTCGCGGAGGATGTGCCGGCGGAACTGGACGCGACGAGGTTCGGCATCGAGGCCGTCACCACCGCGGCAGGCCGGATCTCCCGGCTCGTCTGAGCCCCGCCCCTATCATCGACGACACACGGAAGGGAGCGCGGATGGCAGACGAGACGATCCCCGCACGAGGCGGCGACGCGGAATCCGGGGATACCCCGGCAGCGGGCGCCGAGCCCGTCGCGGAGCTGCGCGGAATCGATCTCGCCCGGCGGGCCCTGGAGGAGGCACGGGCCGCCGCGAAGGCCAGTGGCAAGTCCGTCGGACAGGGACGCTCGTCGCCCAAGGCCCGGCTCCGTCCGGGTACGGGGAGGCGGGGCTGGTCCGGGGCCGGTCCGGACGGGCGGGATCCGCAACCCTTCGGAGCGTTGACCGGTGCGGTCGCCAAGAGCCGGGGCTGGTCGCCGCGGGTCGCCGAGGGCACGGTCCTCGGCCGCTGGCAGCAGGTCGTCGGGGAGGACATCTCCGCGCACGCGGAACCGATCGCGCTGCGCGAGGGCGTGCTGAGCATTTCGGCCGAGTCGACGGCGTGGGCCACCCAGCTGCGGATGCTGCAGTCCCAGATCCTGGCAAAAATCGCTGCGGCCGTCGGTGACGGAATCGTGACGAGCCTGCGGATCACCGGACCCACCGCGCCGAGCTGGCGCAAGGGCGAGCGGCACATCAAGGGGCGCGGCCCGCGGGACACCTACGGCTGAGCCGACCCCTGGATGTACGTATAACTCCGTGTTACGGTTACTTCGCCATACAGTGAATGAGCCGTGTCACAGGCATCCCGGGTATCGGGTGCCGGAGGAGATTCCATGTCCATCGAGAGCGCGCACGTCACCGCCGTCGCCGAGCCGGACCACATCCTGCTGCAGGCCCGCGACGTGGAATTCGACTGGTCCGACCTGCCGATGCACTGGGTCGAGGGCGATCCGTTCACCACCCACGTCTTCAACGTGATGCACATCCTGCTGCCGGCGGGGGAGGACTGGTTCGTCGAGACCTTCAAGGAGGCTCTTCCCCTCATCGAGGACGAGAAGCTGCGCGACGACGTTGCGGGCTTCATCGGCCAGGAGGCGATGCACTCGCACGCGCACTCCGGCGTACTCGGGCACCTCGCGGCGAAGGGGCTGGACACCACCCCGTACACCGATCAGATGAACTGGCTGTTCACCACGCTGCTCGGGCCCCGCCCCCTCACCGCAGGCCGCAGGGAAAACTACCTTGTCGAACGCCTCGCGCTGATCGCAGCGATCGAGCATGTCACGGCGTTCCTCGGGGACTGGGTACTCAACGCCCGGCAACTCGACACCGCCGGAGTGCACCCGACGATGCTGGACCTGCTCCGCTGGCACGGTTCCGAGGAGGTCGAACACCGCTCGGTGGCCTACGACGTCATGCGGTACTTCGACAAGCGGGAAAGTCGCCGGCTGCGCACCCAGCTGGTGGCGACCCCCGTCCTGGTGTACCTGTGGATCCGGGGCACCCGCTTTCTCATGGCCAACGATCCCGAACTCGCGCACTGGGCGCCTGCCCGGCGCAGGCCGCGCTTGTCGGACTTCCGGGCCGCCGGCCGTAGGGGCGTGCTGCCGACGTCGACCGACCTGGTCAGGCGGATGAGCCGGTACTTCCGCCGGGACTACCACCCCTCCCGCGAGGGGTCCACCGCGCAGGCCGCGGCGTACCTCGCGTCGTCGCCCGCCGCACAGGCCGCTCTCCGCTGACCCCCCACATCAGGACACGAAAATCGATGCTGCCAACCATGATTCGTCGATCGCAAGAGTCCCGACCCGCGGTCCCCGCTGATCTGCGCGGCCGTCCTCGCCGCGACCGGGTGATGACAGCGCTCGAGGCGTTCGCGGACCGGTACGTCGGCGCGGTCGCCCGCCATGACTACGACCCGGGGCACGCGGGTCACAACCCGGACTCCGCGATGACCCTCGTGGTGACCGAACGCACCATCGTGGCCCAAGATGAGAACGTCGCGGCGCTCACCTTCGGTGCCCTGGACGGCGGCGAGTTGCCTTCCTGGCAGCCCGGCTGCCACCTCGACTTCCACCTGCCCTCGGGACGCAGGCGGCAGTACTCGCTGTGTGGGGACCCGGCCGACCGGACCCACTACCGGATCGCGGTGCGCTCCATTCCGGACGGCGGCGGTGGATCGGTCGAGATGCACGGACTGGCCCCGGGCACCACGGTCACCGTCCGCGGCCCGCGAAACGGATTTCCGTTCGTGGGGCACGGCAGCGCCCTGTTCGTCGCGGGCGGCATCGGGATCACCCCGATCCTGGCGATGGTGCGGGCCGCCCGCGCGGCCGGGATGGACTGGCAGTTCGTCTATTCGGGCCGATCACGCGAGTCGATGCCCTTCCTGGACGAGATCGAGTCCTGGGATCCATCAAGGGTTTTCATTCGTCCCGACGACGAGTTCGGACTCCCGACCGCGGACGACCTGATCGGACGCGCGGCCGCTGGCGGTGCGGTGTACTGCTGCGGCCCGACCCCGATGCTCGAGACCGTGCGGCGTGCCTTCGCCGACAGTCCGGCGACCGCGCTGCATTACGAGAGATTTGGTGCCCCACCGGTTCTCGACGGTAGCGAGTTCGAGGTGCAGTTGGCGAGCACCGGCGAGGTGCTCACCGTGCCCGCCGACGAGTCCGCCCTGACCGTGATCAAGGAGCGCCTGCCCGGCGTCGGGTACTCGTGCCAACAGGGCTTCTGCGGAACCTGCAAGGTCCGGGTCCTCTCGGGCGAACCGGATCATCGCGAGACCCGTCTGACCGACGAGGAACGCGAGGACTCGATGCTGATCTGTGTGTCCCGATCGACCGGGCGCGAGCGCCTGGTCCTCGATCTCTGACGATGGAGGACTTACGAATGACCAACAGTGCCAACAACTCCCGTTCCATCCTTCCGGTGGTTGCCCGTACCGTCCGTAACGGTTCGGTCGACCTGGCGGTGTTCGAGCAGGGCAACCCGAGCGGGCCGACGCTGGTGCTGGTGCACGGCTGGCCGGACACCCACCAGCTCTGGGAGCACGTGCTGCCGCACCTGACGGACCGGTTCCGGGTGATCAGCTACGACACCCGCGGCTCCGGACAGTCCACGGTGCCGAGCGCGGTCGAGGACTATCGGCTGGAATTGTTGGCGCAGGACCTGTTCGCGGTGCTCGATGCCGTCAGCCCCGATCAGCCCGTGCACCTGCTGGCGCACGACTGGGGCTCGGTCGAGAGCTGGCAGGCGGTGTGCGAGCCGGGCGCCGAGAACCGCGTCGCGTCGTACACCTCGGTGTCGGGGCCGAACCTCGACCACCTCGGAACCTGGGTGCGCGCGGGGTTCACCAACCCCACCCCCGGCAAGGTCTACAAGCGCCTGACCCAGGCCGTCGCGTCGGCCTACACGGTGCTGTTCCAGACGCCGCTGCTCGGACCGCTGCCCTTCCGGCTCGGGATGTCGCGGATCTGGCCGACCTTCCTGCGGTTCTTCGACCGCATGGACCCGGCGCTCGTGCACCCCGCGCCGACCCTGCGTTCGGACATGATCAACGGGCTCAAGCGGTACCGGGCCAACATCCGGCCCAAGCTGTTCCACCCGGCGGAGCGCCGCACCGCGGTGCCGGTCCAGCTGATCCTGAGCAAGCACGACCACGCAGTGCGCCCGGTCGGCTACGAGGACACCGAGCAGTGGGTGCCGGACCTGCGGCGCCGCGAGATCCCGGCCGGCCACTGGTCGCCGATCTCGCACGCGGCCGACATCGCCCGGCTGACCACCGAATTCGTCGACAGCGTTCTCGACCGGGACAGCGGGGACGGTTCCGCCGCCGTCTCCTGACGGACATCGCCCAGCTTTCGACCTACCGCGGAGGCCGAAAATGCGCTCACGGGGCGCTCAGGGGTGTCATTGGAGGCCCCGGCCACGCCGGTAACAGTAAGATGGCCGGGTATCGCGCGGTCGACGCTGACAGGCCGCGACCGCCTGGAGATGAGAAGGAGTGCAACCCGCCCGTGGCTGCCCAAAAATCAGACAAGAGCACTCCCAACAAGGACTACGGCGCCTCCTCCATCACCGTCCTCGAGGGTCTCGAGGCGGTCCGCAAGCGCCCGGGCATGTACATCGGGTCCACCGGTGAGCGGGGCCTGCACCACCTGATCTGGGAGGTCGTCGACAACTCGGTCGACGAGGCGATGGCGGGCTACGCCTCCACGGTCGGCGTCACCCTGATGGCGGACGGCGGCATCCAGGTCGTCGACGACGGCCGCGGCATCCCGGTCGCCATGCACGCCTCGGGTGTACCGACCGTCGAGGTCGTCATGACCCAGCTGCACGCGGGCGGCAAGTTCGACTCGGACTCCTACGCGGTGTCCGGCGGCCTGCACGGCGTCGGCATCTCTGTGGTCAACGCCCTCTCCAGCAAGGTCGAGCTGGAGATCGCGCGCGACGGCCAGCAGTGGGCGCAGACGTACACCCTCGCCGTGCCCGGGCCCCTGGTGGAGGGCGAGGCGACCAAGCGCACCGGCACCACCGTCCGGTTCTGGGCGGACCCGGACATCTTCGAGACCACCACCTACAGCGCGGAAACCGTCGCGCGGCGGCTGCAGGAGATGGCGTTCCTCAACAAGGGCCTGACCATCACCCTCACCGACGAGCGGATCACCGACGCGGAGGTCGCGGCCGAGGCCGAGTACGACGCCGATGCGGCGAAGGCACCCGAGGTCCAGTCCGTCCGGACCCGGACGTACCACTACCCGGGTGGCCTCGAGGACTACGTCCGGCACATCAACCGGACCAAGCAGGCGATCCACAACTCGGTCGTCGGGTTCACCGCGAAGGGCACCGGCCACGAGCTCGAGGTCGCGATGCAGTGGAACTCCGGCTACTCGGAGTCCGTGCACACCTTCGCCAACACCATCAACACCCACGAGGGCGGCACCCACGAGGAGGGCTTCCGTGCGGCCCTGACCACGGTGGTGAACAAGTACGCCAAGGACAAGAAGCTGCTCAAGGACAAGGACGGCAACCTCACCGGCGACGACATCCGCGAGGGCCTGGCCGCGATCGTCAGCGTCAAGGTCGGCGAGCCCCAGTTCGAGGGCCAGACCAAGACCAAGCTCGGCAACACCGAGGTCAAGTCCTTCGTGCAGAAGGCCTGCAACGAACACCTCTCGCACTGGTTCGAGTCCAACCCGGCCGACGCCAAGACGATCGTCAACAAGGCGGTCTCCTCGGCGCAGGCGCGGGTCGCGGCCCGCAAGGCCCGCGAGCTCGTCCGGCGCAAGAGCGCGACCGACCTCGGCGGACTGCCGGGCAAGCTGGCCGACTGCCGGTCCAACGACCCGAGCAAGTCCGAGATCTACATCGTGGAGGGCGACTCGGCAGGCGGCTCGGCGAAGTCCGGTCGCGACTCGATGTATCAGGCGATCCTCCCGCTGCGCGGCAAGATCATCAACGTCGAGAAGGCCCGGATCGACCGCGTCCTCAAGAACAATGAGGTCCAGTCGATCATCACCGCGTTCGGCACCGGCATCCACGACGAGTTCGATCTCGCCAAGCTGCGCTACCACAAGATCGTTCTGATGGCCGACGCCGACGTCGACGGCCAGCACATCGCGACGCTGCTGCTCACGCTGCTGTTCCGGTTCATGCGGCCGCTGGTCGAGCACGGGCACGTCTACCTCGCGCAGCCGCCGCTGTACAAGCTCAAGTGGCAGCGGTCCGAGCCGGAGTTCGCCTATTCCGACCGCGAGCGCGACGGCCTGCTCGACGCAGGCCTCAAGTCGGGCAAGAAGATCAACAAGGACGACGGCATCCAGCGGTACAAGGGCCTCGGAGAGATGAACGCCAAGGAACTGTGGGAAACCACGATGGATCCCAGCGTGCGGGTGCTCCGGCTGGTGACGCTCGACGACGCCGCCGCGGCTGACGAGTTGTTCAGCGTCCTGATGGGCGAGGACGTCGAGGCGCGCCGCAGCTTCATCACCCGCAACGCGAAGGACGTCCGGTTCCTGGACGTCTGACCGGTTTAGCGCCGGGTCGGCCGAATGTGATACAAATCACGACCAGGTCGACTCGGCGTGATCCCTGCGGTTAGTCAGGGGTCTGCTGGTGCGCATGTTGCGCGTGATGTCACCTACTCCACCTATTCGGGGGCGGGGTCGGTAGAAAGGTCACGACTTGATCACGGCTTGGAAACATTCAAACGTCGACGTGTAACGCCCGGGCATCTACACTTCAGAACCGCCTAGGCGTCTGTCTCGACTCGTACCCCTGCGAACTCGCTTTCCGCGATCGGGAGTACGGCACGAATGCAGGCCGTCGTGCCGGACCTGGGAGGAAAGTGAGCTTGGAAGATGAAGACTGAGACACCGCCGTCGAGCCGACTGTGGAACATCGAGGGCTGGGGCCTGCGGTGGAAGGTGGCCGCGGTCCTCGCGGTCCCGCTGACCGTTGCCGTCGTGCTCGGCGGGCTCCGGGTGCAGAACGAGGTCAGCCAGGCCATCGAGTTCCGCAACCAGGCGAAGCAGGTCGCCGACGTGCCCGAGATCGTGGACCTCGGCACCGTCTTCGGCACCGTGTCCGCCGGATACGTGACGAAGACCGTCACCAACGAGGACATCGTTGCGATGGAGAAGGCGATCGTGGCGGTCCGGGCCACCACCTATAACCCGGCCTTCCCCGATGCGGTCGCCGAGAAGCTGCGGACCTCGCTGATCGGGATCGAGAAGATCCGCGACGACGCCAACAACGGCATCGCGGACCCCGAGCTCCCCGCGAAGACCGCCGTCATCCGAGCGGACATGACCAGCGTCATCGACGATGTGGTCCTCCCGATCGACGATCCGGAGGCGCTCAACGCGCACGCGCGCCTCGTGGGCGTGTGGGCGTCGCAGCGCCGGCTCGCCGATCAGGTCACCGCGGCACTCGAGGTGCTCAAGAACCCGAATGCCTCGCTCAACGCCCTGTACTCGGCGGCGGGTGCGGAGCGGGCGATGATCGACACGCTCGCCCGGTCGTTCCCGCAGGCCGACGCGAAGATCCAGGAACTGACCGACCGCAACACCGCGCGGGTCGCCCTCATCGACGAGTCTGTCGGCGGCGCGCTGCCGCTGCTCGACCTGCGAGCCTCGATGCTCGAGAGCGTCGAGATCTACGGCACGATGCTCGACGAGGCATCACAGACCATCGCGTCGACCGTGGCCGCGCGTGAACAGGAAACCACCAGCGCCGCGATCCGTGACTCGCTC
Organism: Rhodococcus sp. NPDC059179; assembly: GCF_042754885.1. Taxonomy (NCBI): domain Bacteria; kingdom Bacillati; phylum Actinomycetota; class Actinomycetes; order Mycobacteriales; family Nocardiaceae; genus Rhodococcus; species Rhodococcus sp. NPDC059179. The sequence continues at coordinate 531,495 of NZ_JBHZBV010000001.1, forward strand.
ATCGTCCTCGGCACCCTGATCGCGGCGACGCTGCTCGGTCTGCTGGTGGCGCGTTCGCTGATCCAGCCGATCCGCCGGCTGCGCCGCGGCGCCCTCCAGGTGGCGAACCAGGATCTGCCCGACGCCATCGACCGGATCAAGGACGGCGACGACTCCGGGGTGATGGAGTTCGACCCGATTCCCGTGCAGACCACCGAGGAGATCGGTCAGCTCGCGCGCGCCGTCGACGATATTCACGGTCAGGCGCTGCGGCTCGCCGGTGAGCAGGCGCACCTGCGCCTGCGGATCGGCGACATGTTCGAGACGCTGGCCCGACGAAGCAAGTCGCTGGTCGACCAGCAGCTCGGCCTGATCGAGAACCTGGAGTTCGAGGAGAAGGACCCGAAGCGGCTGGAGAGCCTGTTCCGTCTCGACCACCTCGCCGCGCGCATGCGCCGTAACGGCGAGAACCTGCTGATCCTGTCGGGTACCAGGACGCGCCGCGGTCACACCGCGCCGGTTCAGGTCGGCGACGTCGTGCGTGCCGCGATGTCCGAGGTCGAGGACTACCAGCGGGTCGAGATCAAGGCCACGCCGCAGGGCGCCATCAGTGGCGCCGTCGCCACGGACATCGTGCACCTGCTGGCCGAGCTGCTGGACAACTCGCTTCGGGCGTCGCCGCCGGAGAGCAAGGTGACCTTCAACTTCTCGCGTGCCGTCGACGGTGGGCTCCTGCTCGAGATCACCGACCGCGGCATCGGCATCCCGGCCGCGGAGATGGTGGTCATCAACGACCGCCTCGCCTCCGGCGGCGAGGTGAGCCCGGAGACCGCCCGCCACATGGGCCTGTTCGTGATCAGCCGGCTCGCGGACCAGCACGGGCTGACCGTGCGGATGCGGCCGACCTTCGACACCGCCCGCAACCAGGGCGTGACCGTGAGCGTGCACATTCCGCACACCGCTCTCGTCTCGCCGATGACGATGGAGATGACGGGCCCGCAGGCCCGGGTCGATTCCGAGGGCAACGCGGTCACCGGGGAACAGGTCGCCGTCGCGGAGCCTGCCGTCCCGGTCACCGTCACCGTGGGTCCCGGTCCGCTGACCACCGGCCCGATCGGTCTGCCGCAGCGTGGCCCGGTCGCGCCGAACGGGTCGCCGCATCCGGCTCCGGTCGCGCCGAACGGTCTGCCCCAGCGCAACCCGATCGCGCCGTCCGGTCTGCCGCAGCGCGGCCCGGTCGCGCCGAACGGGTCGCCGCATCCGGCTCCGGTCGCGCCGAACGGTCTGCCCCAGCGCAACCCGATCGCGCCGTCCGGTCTGCCCCAGCGCGGCCCGGTCGCGCCGAACGGGTCGCCGCATCCGGCTCCGGTCGCGCCGAACGGTCTGCCGCAGCGCACGCCCGGTGCGACCAGCGGGCTGCCGCAGCGCACGCCCGGTGCGACAAGCGGGCTGCCGTTGCCCAGCCAGGACATGACCGGTCCCGCACCCGTGGCGCCGGTGAGCGCCCCGACCGCAGCACCCGTTCCGGTCTCCGAATCGACGGCCGTCGGGCCGGAGGGCGACGCCGAGCCGACCAGCACGACGCAGCACCGCTACCGGGTGAACTCGCAGAAGACCGCGTCGTTCTTCCAGCCGCGGGCGAACGTCGAGCCGCTGCGCCCGATCATGCACCCGCAGGAGACCACGCCGATCTTCAGCGGCATGGTCTCGACCGGCATCGTCTCTGACTGGTTGACGGCACCGACGGCGGGGGAGGGCAACCGGAGCTGGACCTCGGCCGCGGACGAGGGCTGGGATGCGGCGAAGCGTGCCAGCGCGCCACGTGTGGAGTCCCACACCGACTCCGGGCTCCCGCAGCGTCAGCCGGGACACCAGTTGGTGCCCGGTGGCGTCGACGGGGCTGACAAGATCACCACTGCAAAGCTGCGCGACCCGGACGCCATCCGCGAGAAGCTCAGCCGCCACCAAAAGGGCATCCGCGACGGCCGCGCCGCCGGCCATGCCGAACGCAACAGCATCTAAGGAGACAGATGAACATGGATCAGGGATCCGCGGGCGGCTACTCGCTCGACTGGTTGGTTTCGAACTTCGCCCGTGAGGTGCCTGGCGTCTCGCACGCCGTGCTGGTGTCGGCGGACGGCCTGCTCATGGCCGGAAGTGCGCAGCTGCCGGTGGACCGTGCCGAGCAGCTGGCGGCGGTCACCTCCGGGCTGGCGAGCCTGTCGGCCGGGGTCTCCCGACTGTTCGAGGGCGGCGGCGTCCTTCAGTCCGTCGTCGAGATGCAGCACGGGTACCTGCTGCTGATGAGCGTCGGTGACGGCTCCCACCTCGCGGCGCTCACCTCCTCTGGATGCGACATCGGCCAGGTCGGTTACGAGATGGCACTCCTGGTCGATCGCGTCGGCGCCTCCGTGCAGGCGACGCCGCGAGCCGTGATCGGGACCTGATTCCGAGGTGGCCATGGACGAGCAGCACAACGCAGAGACGGAGGCCGGGCCGAGCCTGGTCCGGCCGTACTCCCTCACCTCGGGGCGCACGAAGCCCGCGGTGGAGCTGGCGCTGGAGGCGCTGATCCAGGTCCTGCCCGACCCGGACAACCGGAACTGGGACCTGGGTGACATCGAGGCCACGATCGTGGCCTTGTGCGCGCAGTCGCCCTCGCTCGCGGAGATCGCCGCCAGGGTGGGCGTGCCCATCGGGGTCGCGCGCGTGCTGGTGGCGGACCTCGTCGAGGCCGGCCACCTCCGAATCCTGGCCACGCTGCAAGAAGACGCGAGCGACAGCGAGCGTCGGGAACTTATCGAAAGGGTCCTCGGTGGACTTCGCCAAATCTAGCGCCCAGCAGAATCGGGTGACCTCGACAAAGATCGTGATCGCCGGTGGATTCGGCGTGGGCAAGACAACCCTGGTCGGGGCCGTCTCCGAGATCGTGCCGCTCCGGACCGAGGCACTGGTGACGAACGCCTCCGACGGCGTCGACAACCTCGCGGGGATCCCGCAGAAGGCCACGACCACCGTCGCCATGGACTTCGGTCGCATCAGCCTCGCCGACGACCTGGTCCTGTACCTGTTCGGGACGCCGGGACAGCACCGGTTCTGGTTCATGTGGGATGACCTGATCCGCGGCGCCATCGGGGCGATCGTGCTGATCGACACCCGCAGGCTCGACGAGAGCTTCGCCGCGGTCGATTTCTTCGAGGCTCGTCAGCTGCCATTCCTGGTGGCGATCAACGAGTTCGACGACGCGCCGCGATACCCGATCGAGGACATCCGGCAGGCCCTGGCGTTGTCGCCCGATGTCCCGATCATGTCCATCGACGCCCGCGATCGGGAGTCGGCCAAGGGCGGATTGGTCGCGGTGACCGAGTACGCCCTGCGCAGGCTGGGTCAGCCGGTCTCGTAACCCGTTCCCTCATGCTCGGTGGCGCCGCGAAGCGAGCCAGCCGCACCGGCCTCCCGTCGTCGACGGGAGGCCGGTTTCGGCTGTGGGCGACCTCGACGGTCGACGGTTCGACCTGCGGACTCGGGCGCCGGTACGGCGTGTTCCCCCTCGTAACTGCCGACAATCCGCGAGTGATGCCGGGTCTAGCTGACCTGCACCTATAGACTCGGGTGGTTGCGCGACATCCTGCGAGGCGGGCAGTCCGCGAGGAGACGCGAAGCCGAGTAGAAGAGGAGCTCATGACCGACACCACGTTGCCGCCTGAGGGGACGGGGCACGACCGCATCGAGCCCGTCGACATTCAGCAAGAGATGCAGAGCAGCTACATCGACTACGCGATGAGCGTGATCGTGGGCCGCGCCCTGCCGGACGTGCGCGACGGCCTCAAGCCCGTGCACCGCCGCGTGCTCTATGCGATGTACGACAACGGGTACCGCCCGGACCGCGGCTACGTGAAGTCTGCGCGACCGGTCGCCGACACGATGGGTAACTACCACCCGCACGGCGACACCTCGATCTACGACACCCTGGTCCGTATGGCCCAGCCGTGGTCGCTGCGTTACCCGCTCGTCGACGGCCAGGGCAACTTCGGCTCCCGCGGCAACGACGGCGCGGCCGCGATGCGTTACACCGAGTGCCGGCTCACGCCGCTCGCGATGGAGATGCTCCGCGAAATCGATCACGACACCGTCGATTTCGCGCCGAACTACGACGGCAAGACGCAAGAGCCGACGGTTCTCCCCAGCCGTATCCCCAACCTGTTGATCAATGGTTCCGGTGGCATCGCCGTCGGCATGGCCACCAACATCCCGCCGCACAACCTGCGTGAGGTCGCCGAGGCCATCTACTGGGCGCTGGAGAACTACGAGGCGGACGAGGAGGCCACCCTCGCCGCGGTGATGGAGCGGATCAAGGGACCAGACTTCCCGACCGCGGGCCTGATCGTCGGCGGCCAGGGCATCAGCGACGCGTACCACACCGGCCGCGGCTCGGTCCGGATGCGCGGCGTCGTGGAGATCGAGGAGGACGCCAAGGGGCGCACCACGATCGTGATCACCGAGCTGCCTTACCAGGTGAACCCGGACAACCTGATCACCTCGATCGCCGAGCAGGTGCGCGACGCCAAGATCGCGGGTATCTCCGACATCCACGACGAGTCCTCGGACCGTGTCGGCATGCGCATCGTCGTCACCGTCAAGCGTGACGCGGTGGCGAAGGTGGTGCTCAACAACCTCTACAAGCACACCCAGCTGCAGACCAGCTTCGGCTGCAACATGCTCTCCATCGTCGACGGGGTGCCGCGCACCCTGCGACTGGATCAGATGATCCGCCTCTACACCACCCACCAGCTCGAAGTGATCGTCCGGCGCACCAAGTACCTGCTGCGCAAGGCCGAGGAGCGGGCCCACATCCTGCGCGGACTGGTCAAGGCGCTCGACGCGCTCGACGAGGTCATCGCGCTGATCCGGGCCTCGCAGACCGTCGACATCGCCCGGGCCGGACTGATCGAGCTGCTCGACGTCGACGAGATCCAGGCCGACGCGATCCTCGCCATGCAGCTGCGTCGCCTCGCGGCCCTCGAGCGTCAGAAGATCATCGACGAGCTCGCCGAGATCGAGCGCGAGATCGCGGACTACCAGGACATCCTGGCCAAGCCCGAGCGGCAGCGCGCGATCGTGCGCGATGAGCTCAAGGAGATCGTCGACAAGTACGGCGACGACCGGCGCACCCGCATCATCGCGGCCGACGGCGACGTCAACGACGAGGACCTGATCGCCCGCGAGGACGTGGTGGTCACCATCACCGAGACCGGCTACGCCAAGCGGACGAAGACCGACCTCTACCGCTCGCAGAAGCGCGGCGGCAAGGGCGTGCAGGGCGCCGGGCTCAAGCAGGACGACATCGTCAAGCACTTCTTCGTCAGCTCGACCCACGATTGGATCCTGTTCTTCACCACCAAGGGTCGGGTGTACCGGGCGAAGGCCTACGAGCTGCCCGAGGCCAGCCGCACCGCCCGCGGTCAGCACGTGGCGAACCTGCTGGCCTTCCAGCCGGACGAGCGGATCGCCCAGATCATCCAGATCAAGACCTACGAGGACGCGCCGTACCTGGTGCTCGCCACCCGCAACGGCCTGGTGAAGAAGTCGAAGCTGACCGACTTCGATTCCAACCGCAGTGGCGGCATCGTCGCGGTGAACCTGCGCGGCGAGGACGAACTGGTCGGCGCGGTGCTCGCCTCCGCGGAGAACGACCTGCTCCTGGTCTCGGCGCAGGGGCAGTCGATCCGGTTCTCCGCCACCGACGAGGCGCTGCGGCCGATGGGCCGCGCCACGTCCGGCGTGCAGGGCATGCGCTTCAACGGCGACGACGAGCTGCTCTCGCTCAACGTCGTGCGGGACGGCACCTATCTCCTGGTCGCGACCTCGGGTGGGTACTCGAAGCGGACCGCCATGGAGGACTACCCGGTCCAGGGCCGCGGCGGCAAGGGCGTGCTGACGATTCAGTACGACAAGCGGCGTGGCACCCTGGTCGGAGCGCTCATCGTCGACGACGACGACGAGCTCTACGCCATCACCTCCGGTGGGGGAGTGATCCGCACCGCGGCCAAGCAGGTGCGGAAGGCCGGCCGACAGACCAAGGGCGTGCGGTTGATGAATCTCGGGGACGGCGACACCCTGCTCGCGATCGCGCGCAACGCCGATGAACCCGACGAGTCCGACGCCGCCGCGAGCGACGGAGCGAAGGAGTCGTAGTGACTACTCCCAACCAGCCCAGCAGCGACCGGCAGGGGACACCTGCCGGACCGGCGGCGCAGGCGAAGGCCGGCACGCCGGAGGGGGCGGCCGGGACACCGTCAGCGGCGCCGTCGACTCCCGCGCCGTCGACTCCCGCCTCGTCGGCCAAGCCGGACGCACCGGCGTCGGCGACGCCGCCCACTGGACAGTCCGCGGCGCCGGCGCAGCCGGCTCCCACGGCCGCTCCGCGCAAGGATTCTGCTCCGGGTACGGACCTTCCGGTCCCGCCCGCGCATGGCGCGGGTCAGACGGCTCCACGCCCGCAGGGGCAGGGGCAGCAGCCGTCCGGACCGTCCAGGCCGGCCCAGGTGCCGCCGTCGGGCACGACACCGGCAGGCCCGGCCCAGGGTGCGCGGCCTGCCGGTGGTCCGCAGCAGGGTGGCACCGCCCCGGCGTCGCCGCAGGGTCGGCCCGCCCAGCCGCCCGCTCAGCGGCCCCAGCAGAACGGGGGTCCGGCCACCGGTCCCGGCACCCGTCCCGGTTCCCCGGCCGGCGGCCCGGGGGCTACCCGCCCGGCGTCGCCCGCGACGGGTCCGGGCGCCCGCCCGGCCTCGACCGCGGGTGGTCCGGGCACCCGTCCCGGTTCCCCCGGCGGGGCGCCGGGGACCCGCCCCGGTACTCCGGCCGGCGCGCCGGGTGCACGTCCGGCGTCGACCGCGGGTGGTCCGGGTACCCGTCCCGGTTCCCCTGGCGGCGCGCCGGGGACGCGTCCGGGCGCCCCTGCGGCAGGCAAGCCCGCGGCGGGTGCCCCAGGGGCCGACCCGGCGAAGACGGCCCGCAAGGAGGCAGCCAAGGCCAAGACCGCGGTGATCGACGGGCCGACCCGGCACATCGACCGCTCCGATCTCGCCAAGGACCTGCCGGACCTGTCCGCGGTCAAGCATCCGCTGCCCGGTGATACGGCCGTGGCGGCCGCTTCGGGCCCCAAGACCGGTGCGCAGCCCGCGCTCGTGGCGGTGCCGTCCGAGGCGGTCGGCGGCGAGCCGCTGCGCGCGACCATCCAGGTTCGCAAGGTCGACCCCTGGTCCACGCTCAAGGTGTCGCTGGTGATCTCGGTGGCACTGTTCTTCGTGTGGATGTTCGCCGTCGGGTTCCTCTACGTCGTGCTCGACGGCATGGGAGTCTGGGACCGCCTGAACAACGCCTTCACCGACATCGTGTCGGAGACGGGCGACGAGGGACTCGTCAGCGCGGGACAGGTGTTCGGCTACGCCGCGCTGATCGGTGCCATCAACGTGGTGCTCTTCACGGCCCTGGCAACCATCGGATCGTTCATCTACAACCTCTGCACGGACCTCGTCGGCGGGGTCGAAGTGACCCTCGCCGACCGCGACTGACCTGAGGTTTTGGTTCCCCACCGGCCCCGTTTTGGTCGCGGCCGGTCGGTGGGGTAATCTCATGCCTCGGTTCAGGGAGACAACGTTCGACGTGTTTCCCGGGACCTTGGTTACGGGCCTATAGCTCAGGCGGTTAGAGCGCTTCCCTGATAAGGAAGAGGTCGGAGGTTCAAGTCCTCCTAGGCCCACTCCCCGTGCCGACGAAGGGTTCGAGCATGAAGGTTCTGCTTCTCGCAGCAGCCGTTGTGACCGTCCTCTTCGGACTGACGAAGCTGCGGTCGCAGCACCGCAGTGAGGATGTCTGGCACGAGGTCACCAGCCGCTAGCGCGGACGGGGCCTTAGCTCAGTTGGTAGAGCGCTGCCTTTGCAAGGCAGATGTCAGGAGTTCGAATCTCCTAGGCTCCACAGCAGCAATCACAAATCGATATCGCGTCACCTCAACACCTCCCACTCTCCGGTGGGGGGTGTTTTGTTTTGTCCGCCGCCAGCTGGCAAGGGGCACAGGCAGATGCGCGCCGAGACGAGTTCATCGAAATGTGCTTGAGATCACATCCGCTCGGCTACTGTTCGGCTGGGGGAAATCGCAACCGAACCCGGGAGCCGACATGAAACTCAGGAAGATTGTCGCCACTGCACTGTTCGTGACGGCCGTGATGGGCGCCGGGGCGGTCACTGCGCACGCCGACCCAGCCGCGTTGATGGGTGCCCATATGCAAGGCCGGGACCAGGGTGTCGGCTACAGCGCCGGCCTCGGGCCCGGCGGTACCTCCGTCGTCACCCTGCTGGACGCGGGTGTGTTCCGTGTCGCCGGGGACGGGACCGGGGTGAGCGTGCTCCGGGAGGACGGCTCGGCCATCGGTTCGGTCCCCCTCGCGTACCGCGTGAACGGCGAGGTGCACTCGATCGCGCCCGTGATCGGCGACGCCGGCCGCCGCCTCACGCTGACCCCGACCACGATTCCGTCGCTGGCCCAGCCGGTCGCCTGGGACAACCCCCAGGACCAGCAGCGCCTGATGGGCGAGATCCAGAAGGCTCAGATGGGCGGGATCGTGGGCCAGACCGTCGGGGGCATCATCGGCCTCCTCGTCGGCTGCGTGGTGGGCGTGCTCGCCGGGTGCTTCCCCGGCTCGATCATCGGGTCGCTCATCGGCGGCGTCATCGGATTGGACATGGTCGGCGGGGAACCGTTGCGGGCCGCGTTCTTCCAGTTCGTCGGTCCGATGCCGACTCTGCCCGCCCCGGCGATGCCGTAGCCCGCAGCAGCACCAACGGATAGTTCGTCCGCAGCCCGCGACCCGATCCTGGTCGCGGGCTGTGTGCTGCGTCCCCGCCGAGAGTGCAGTTTTCGGGGCAAACGCCGAGTGGGGCCGCCGGAAGGTGCACGCTCGACGACGGAGCCGGAGCCTGTGCAATTGTGAACAAACCTGTGCAGCAATCGGTTTCAGTGCCGCGGCGCCGGGTGTCCGGACCGCCGAATCGGGCAACTTACCCGTCGGTAAGTATGTGTTACCGTGCGTACGGCTTCGTGGTAGGGGCCACTGGGTAAACATGGGCGGAGTCGGTTGTGGTCAAGAGTGTGCGTGGAAACTGGAGGCGGGGTGTCGTCGCGGCGGCGGCCCTGTCGGTGATCGTCGCCGGAATCGCCGCGCCCGTGGCGACCGCCGCGCCCGCGGACTTCTACACGCCGCCGTCCGAGCTGTCGACGCACGCGCCCGGCGACCTGATCCGCAGCGAACCGTCCGAGCTCGCACTGCGGGTACCAGGAACCGATGGCGCGTTCCCCGCCGACGGTCGTCGCATCATGTACCGCAGCAGCGACGCGAACGGCGCCCCCAACGCGGTCACCGGCACCTACCTGGACCCGCAGGCGGCCTGGACCGGCCCGGGACCCCGCCCGCTGGTCAGCCTTGCGGTCGGCACCCACGGCCAGGGCGATCAGTGCGCGCCGTCGAAGCTGCTGAACCAGCTCCTGACCTACCAGGCGCCGATCGGGCTGATGACCGAGTACGAGGTGCTCGGCATCAACGCTCTCCTGCTGCAGGGCATCGCCGTCGTCATCACCGACTACGACGGGCTCGGCACGCCCGGCGTACACACCTACGTCAACCGTGCGGCCGAGGGCCACGCCGTCCTGGACGCGGCGCGCGCTGCGAAGAACCTGCCGGGGACGTCGATCAGCGCCACCGGCCCCGTCGGATTCTGGGGGTACTCGCAGGGCGGGGGTGCCGCCGCCGCCGCGGCCGAGCTGGCCGAGGGCTACGCGCCGGAGCTCGACGTGAAGGGCACATACGCCGGGGCCCCGCCCGCGGATCTCGCCGCGACCCTCGAGCAGATCGACGGTTCCTTCCTCACCGGCGCCATCGGCTACGCGATCAACGGTCTCGTCCAGGCGTACCCGGAGTCCCAGCCACTCATCGAGGCCGAGCTCAACGACAAGGGCAAGGCGATGCTGGCGGCGACGCAGGGCTACTGCGTGGTCGAGACCGGCGCGCGCTTCGCCTTCCAGAAGAGCAGCGAGTACACCAAGAGCGGGGAGTCGCTGTCGGTGGTGCTCGACCGGCTGCCGCTGGCCAAGGACCTGCTCGAGCGGCAGCGGATCGGCAAGCTGACGCCGTCGGCCCCGGTCCTGATCCAGTCCGGGACGCACGACGATGTCGTGCCGTTCGGCCAGGCGCGCGAGCTGGCGGGCGACTGGTGCGGCGGGGGTGCGGTCGTCCAGTTCAGCGAGAACCCGTTCCCGGGTGTGCTGCCGGGTTCCGTGATCAACCACGGTGCGCCGTTGGTGCTCGGGTTGCCCGAGGCGGTGACCTACATGGTCGACCGGTTCCACGATCGCCCGGCGCCGAGCACCTGCGCGGTCTGACGACGGACGCGGGCGGTCAGCACCGCGGGAGCGGAGCCTGCGGAGCGACCCGACAACGACGGGTGATCCGCCCGCGGGGACCGGTCGTCAGGAGGTCTCGAGGTCGCGCAGGCTCGGCGGGGCCGCGGCGATCGGCGGCACCTCGCGGCGACGCTGCTTGAGGTACACGGCGCCTGCCGCCACGGCCGCACCCAGCCCGACCACGAGCAGCGTCCGCCTGCCGCGCCCTCGCCCCTTGACGTGCGCGGTGGCGACGGTGGCGACGGTCTTGTCGTCCACGAGCGCGAGGGCCGGGACGGTCTTGCGTCGGGCCAACGCCTTCCTGGCCAGGGCGTAGCCCTGACGGCCGAGATAGAGGCTCATCGCCCCGGTGCCCTTGGCCACCACACCGGTGCCCTTCGCGACCCCGCCCGTGCCCTTGGCGAACCCGAGCGCGGCGAGCTGCGCGAGCCTCAATGCGCTGCTCAGCGCGGTGGATTCGGGGACGGGCGTCACGACCGTGAGGGTGGGCGCCTGGTCGGCCGGGGCGGGGACAGAAACCGGGGTGGACTTCGTCGCGCGGGTCATCTGTCCACTGTCGCACATGTTCCCCGCGACGGAATGGCACGATGGGGGAGTGACTTCACCGAATCAGACCGCAACCGCAACGCTGCACACCAACCGCGGCGACATCAAGATCGCCCTGTTCGGCAACCACGCGCCGAAGACCGTGGAGAACTTCGTCGGGCTCGCCGACGGCTCCAAGGACTACAGCACCCAGAACGCCGCCGGCGGCAACTCCGGCCCGTTCTACGACGGCGCCGTCTTCCACCGCGTCATCGACGGCTTCATGATCCAGGGCGGCGACCCGACCGGGACCGGCCGTGGCGGCCCGGGCTACCAGTTCGGCGACGAGTTCCACCCGGAACTGCAGTTCGACAAGCCCTACCTGCTCGCCATGGCGAACGCCGGACCGGGCACCAACGGCTCGCAGTTCTTCATCACCACCGGCAAGACCCCGCACCTCAACCGCAAGCACACCATCTTCGGTGAGGTCGTCGACGAGGAGTCGAAGAAGGTCGTCGACGCCATCTCCGGGACCTCCGTGGACCGCTCCGACCGCCCGGTCGAGGCCGTCGTCATCAACAGCATCACCATCTCCTGATCGGCACAGCGAGATGACCAGCCCCGGTTGGGGCGGGGTGTCCGGTGACGGCACCCCACCCCAACCGCGGTGCGTCCGGCACCCCGACCGGCCCACCGCGCTCTCATGCACCCGCTGCGGGCGTCCCGCCTGCGTCGAGTGCCTGCGGCCTGCCGCAGTCGGGCAGCACTGCGTGGACTGCATCGCCGCCGACGCCAAGACCACCCGCTCGGCCCGCACCGTGGCAGGCGCACCGATCCGGTCGGGCCTGCCGACCCCGGTGGTGACCTATGCCCTGATCGGGCTCAACGTCCTGATCTACGCGATCACGGTGCTCCAGTCCGGCAACGTTCAGAACAATCACAGTGGCTCGGCGTTGTTCAACGCATGGGCGCTCTGGCCGCCCGCGGTCGCCGACGGGGACCTGATCCGCGTCCTCGGCAGCGGGTTCCTGCACTTCGGCGCGATCCACCTCCTGGTGAACATGTTCGCGCTGTGGGTGATCGGCCGCGACACCGAGATCGTGCTCGGCCGCTCCCGCTACATCGCGGTGTACCTCGTCTCGATACTCGGCGGCTCGGCCGCCGTGATGGCCTTCCAGGTGAACGCCGTCACCGCGGGCGCGTCGGGCGCGGTGTTCGGCCTGATGGGCGCGCAGGCGGTGATCCTGTTGCGGCTCAAGCGAAGTCCCGGCCCGGTACTCGCGATCATCGCCCTCAACGTGATCATCAGCGTGACGATCCCGGGGATCTCGCTGTGGGGGCACCTCGGCGGGCTCGTCGCGGGCGCCGCCGCCACCGCGGCGCTGATGTTCGCCCCTGGCAGCCTCGGCACCGCCGAAGAACGGCAGAAGGCGCGCACCCTCGGTTGGGGCGGCCTCGCCGCCGTCACAGTCGTGTCGGTCGGTGTCATCGCGCTGCGGATCGCGCAGCTGCAGCCGCTGCTCGTCTAGTCGGCCGCCCTGGTGAGGGACCCGCTGCCGCTTGACGGCAGAGGCACCCCTCACCAGGGCGGGCGACGTCGGCTAGGGGCGCGGTCGCTCCGGCGGCACCAGCCCGCGGCCGGCGAGCGCGTCGAACACGTCGGTCGGATCGGTGCCGAGGTCCCAGCGACCGAAGATCAGCAGCTTGTCGTCGTCGGCGCCTGCCGGGCGCACGTCGATCTCCAGCATCGGCACCCGCCTGCCCAGCCGCGGATAGCGCACGATCCGGACCCGGCTCAGCTCCGTCGCGGAGTACTCGCGGCGGCCGCTCAGCCGCTGCACCGCGATGCCGTCGCCGAGCACCGCGAGCCGGGGCCGCTGGCGTAGGCCGAGCACGGTGATCACCAGCAGCCCGAGCGCGCCGAGGCCGATCAGCACCCGTCCAGCAGGGTCCGTAGGCACCGCCGCGGCGGCGAGGAGCATGGCCACCCCGCCGACGCCGGTCGCGATCAGCGCCCCGGTGGGTGTGGACCAGGCGAGCGCGGGGTTATGCACAGGGTTCTCGGGGTTGTGCACAGTCTCTCCACAGCTATCCACAGGAGTTATCCACACTGGGGATGAATGACAACGATGTAATTGGACCGGAGGGGAAGACGAAACCCCTGGTCAGCGCCATCTCATCGTCATGACGAGGCCGACGACCATAAAGCCGAAGCCGATCAGGAAGTTGTAGGCCCCCAGGTCGTTCATCCAGGTGATCTGGTCCGCGGCCAGGTAGTAGACGATCAGCCACGCCAGCCCGAGCAGCATGAAGCCGAGCATCACCGACACGTAGAGCGTGCTCGACGGGCCGACCTTGACCTTGACGGGCGTGCGGTTCGCGGGATTGATCGTGTAATCGGTCTTCTTGCGGACCTTCGACTTGGGCATGACGTCCTCGTTGGTTCGTGCGGATCGCGAAATTGCGTGGGCGTCCTCGTCGACGCCCACCAGGTAGATTCGAGATTACCGGTGGTGAGTACACGCTAGCCGAGCGCTGACCTGCCCGGGCAGGCACGCGGTGATCGCGGACAGGGGAGGAGACGGTGGTCGTGACCGAACCCGACCCGACCGAACCCGACCCGTCGGTGCACGACCGACCTGCGACGCATGCGGCCCCCAGGCGCAAGCAGACTTTCTGGAAGGTCTGCGTCCCCGTGGTGTGCATCGTGACCGGCCTGCTGCTGGCGACCACCCGGTCGATTTCGGAGGGCGACGAGCTGCGCCGCGGAGACACCACCAGGCTCTCCGACCTGGTGCGCAGCGCGCAGGCCGACGTGGACGACGCGGCAGGCGCGCGGGACAGCCTGGCGGCGCAGTTGGCGGCCCTGCAGGACACGGCCGCCGGTTCCGACTCGGGCGTCGCGGAGGCGCTCGAGCAGAGCCGGGCCCTCGAGGCCGCCGCAGGCCTGAGCGCCGTCACCGGGCCTGGCGTGCGGGTGACCCTCACCGATGCGCCGCGCGACCGCGACGGCAAGTTCCCCATCGGCGCCTCACCCGACGACCTGGTCGTGCACCAGCAGGACGTGCAGAGCGTGCTGAACGCGCTCTGGGCCGGCGGGGCCGTCGCGGTCGGGATGCAGGATCAGCGGGTCGTCAACACCTCGGCGCCGCGCTGCATCGGCAACACGCTGCTGCTGCACGGGCGGACCTACAGCCCGCCCTACGTGATGACCGCGATCGGGGATCGCGCCCGGATCGAGGCGGCGTTGGCCGCCGAGCCGGGCGTGCGCACCTTCAAGCAGTACGCGGTCCGCTACGGGCTGGGTTACACCGAGGAGGCGTCGGACGAGTTCACCGTGCCGGCCTACACCGGACAGCTGCGCACCAAGTTCGCGCGGTGAGGCGCTTCGCGCGTGTGCGTGATTTGTACCCCAGCTGGGGTGCAACGCGCGCACGGGCGGCGGAGCCGCATATCCTGCTGTGATGCGCATCCTGGTCGTCGACAACTACGACAGCTTCGTGTTCAACCTGGTGCAGTACCTCGGCCAGCTCGGGACGAAGGCCACCGTCTGGCGCAACGACGACCCGCAGCTCGCCGACCGTGACGCCGTCGCGGCGCAGTTCGACGGGGTGCTGCTCAGCCCGGGACCGGGGACACCGCAGCGGGCAGGCGCCAGCATGGACCTGGTGACGGCCTGCGCGAAGGCGAGGACCCCGCTGCTCGGTGTGTGCCTCGGTCACCAGGCGATCGGCGCGTCCTTCGGCGCGACCGTGGACCGCGCGCCGGAGCTGCTGCACGGCAAGACCTCCGTCGTGCACCACAACAACACCGGGGTGCTGGCCGGACTGCCGGACCCGTTCACCGCGACCCGCTACCACTCGCTGACGGTGCTCGAGGACACCATCCCGCCGGAGCTCGAGGCGACCGCGCACACCGACAGTGGCGTCGTGATGGCGATGCGGCACCGGGAGCTGCCGATCCACGGCGTCCAGTTCCATCCGGAGTCGGTGCTCACCCAGGGCGGTCACCGGATGCTCGCGAACTGGCTCGAGGTGTGCGGGCAGCGTCCGCCGGAGGCGCTGGTCGCCACGCTCGAGGCCGAGGTCGCGCAGGCGCTCGGGGCCGCGCTCACCCACAACTGATCCCGACGACACCCGTTACGGGCGGCGCCGCCGCGGCTCAGGCGATCCGGAGCGGCAGGCGCAGGTGTCGCCGCACGAAGATGCTCGGTACCCAGGCCGGGTCGCCGGCGATCGCGACGTCGGAACTGCGCTCGAGCAGCATGGTGACGGCGGAGAGCGCCTCCATCCGCGCGAGCGCCGATCCGACGCAGAAGTGGGCGCCCTTGCCGAAGGCGAGATGGGAGCGGATGCCCGGCCGGTCGAGGACGATCTCGTCCGGGCGCTCGAACCGCGCCGGGTCGCGGTTGGCCGACCCCCACAGCAGGAGCGCGTGGCTGCCCGCGGGCAGCGGGACCCCGCCAAGCGTGGTGTCCGCGGCGACCTGCCGGTGGTGCGCCCGGAACGGGGACTCCAGCCGGAGCGCCTCGTCGAGGAACGGGTCGATGAGGGCGGGGCGGTCGCGGAGCAGGCGCTGGATCTCCGGGTGGGCGGCCAGCAGGCGTGCCGAGTTGGCGATCAGCCCGGCCGTCGATTCGCCGCCTGCCCCGATCAGCTGCACGAGGATCAGCACCGCGACGTCGTCGGTGAGGTCGCCTGCGGCGCAGGCGTGCGCGAGGACGCCCAGGAAATCGTCGCGCGGATCCTCCTTGGCCCGGGTGAACCGGGTGTGCAGGTACCCGGCGAGCTCGACGGACGAGGTCACGAGCTGACTGAGCCGGTCAGCGGTGACCACACCGCCGAGCAGTTCGGTGCTGTCGTACGCCCAGTTCAGCAGCTGCGGGACGTCGCGCTCGGGCAGTCCCACGAGGGTGGCGATCACGGCGAGGGGCAGCTGATCCGCCATGTCGGCGGCGTAGTCGATCCGGTCGCCGCGCAACCCCTGCGACCACAGCCGATCCGCCAGGCGGTCGACCGTCGGACCCAGGGCGCGAATTCTCCTGCCGAGCGTCTGCAGCACCAGCCTGCGGTGGTGGGCGTGCGTCGGATCGTCGGCGGTCGCGAGCACGTGCACCGCCCGGCCGCCGCCGTCCATGTCGAAGGTCGACGGCGGCCCGTCGGGTTGCTGGACGAGGACCCCGGTCAGGTTGGACGAGAAGTCATCGACGCGCGCCGCGGCCTCGGTGACCAGCTCCCACGTGGAGACGAGGTAGAAGTCGGTGCCGGGGACCTGATGGACGGGAGCGCGCTCGCGTAGCGCCCGGTACAGCCGGGTCGGGTCGTCGAGATTCTCCGGATCGAAGATGTCGATCCCGTCGAGCGGCAACACGGTCACCGAGTCTCCCACCGGTAGTAGAACCTGTTTCAGTGTCACCACCGTCCACCCGTGTCGAGGACCTGTCAAGGGTGTGGCCGCAGATGAGATCGGGCGTTGTGAGCTGCTCGAACAGGAAATCTCGGGCCGCCGATCCGGCCGCGACCCTCCGCAGCTCCCGGCCGGTGACGTCGGCCTACGTTATAGACTTCTCGGAACATCTGTCTCACTGTGAGACTCGATTGGGAGCGTTCTCGGGGGTGTTCAGTGCGGGAATCGGACTGGCTGACCGGCGGCAACCGTCGTGCGATCGCAGTGGAGAGGATCCACGCCGCCGCCGCGGAACTGTTCCTGGAGCGGGGGCTCGACCAGGTCAGCGTCGAGGACGTCGCGGCCAGGGCCGGGTGTTCTCGCGCGACCCTGTATCGCTATGTCGGCGGCAAATCCGCGCTGGTCGACGGCGTCGTCGCCGCGGCAGCAGCCGCGGTGGCCCAGCAGGTCGCGGTCGCGGTGACACCGTTGGACGGGGACCGCCGGATCGTCGAGGCGATCCTGGTCTCCGTCGCGGCCGTGCGCGCGGACGCCGCGCTGTCCCGCTGGGTGACGACCGCACGGGCCGGCCGCGGCGACGACTATCTCGCGTCGTCGCCGGAACTCGGCCGGGTGGCCACCGCGCTGACGGGCATCGCGCCCGACGCCGAAGCCGCGCAATGGATCGTGCGGGTGGTCATCTCACTGCTCACGGTGCCCGCGGGCGACCCGGCAATGGAGCGCAGGATGGTCGAACGCTTCGTGGCGCCTGCCTTCCGGTAGCACCAACGGGTGAGGGGCACCCTCGCACGGTACGACCGTGCCAGGATGCCCCTCACCGGGACCGGTTACCGCGGGATGCCGAGCTGGCCGATCCCGACCGAGATGGTCGCGGTCTTGGAGACCTCCGACCCGGGCGGCTGCGCCTGGGTGACCACCTTGCCGACCAGATCGGTCTCGAGGGTGGCCTCCGGATGCTGGGAGAGCTGGCTCGAGGATCCGGTCCAGCCCGCACGCCGCAGCGAATCGAGTGCCTGTGACACGCTCAGGTTGCTCAGGTTGGGCATCGTCACCATGTTCCCGTTGGACACCAGGATCTTGACGGTGGCGCCCTTCGCCGCCGCGCTGCCCCCGGTGGGGTCGGTGGAGACCACCTCGCCCTTGGTCCGGCCGGAGTCGACGTTCTCGACCTGGACCTTGAAGCCGGCGCCCTCGATGTTCGGCTGCGCGACGTCCAGGGTCTGGCCGACGACGTTCGGGATCCGGATCTGCTCCGGTCCGCTGCCCAGGGTGATCTTGACGGTGCCGTCCAGCGCGACGTTCGAGCCCGCCGCCGGGTTCTGCCCGACCACCTTGTCCAGCTGTTCGGTCGTCGACGAGGCGGTGCCGACCGCCGTGTCCAGCTGCAGCCCGATCGCGTTCAGCGCCTGCGCCGCCTGCGCCTGGCTCATGCCGGTCAGCGTCGGAACCTCCACCTCCTGCGGACCGGTGGACACGTCGAGGGTCACGGTGGTGCCCTCGTCGGCCCTGGTGCCCGCGACGGGGATGCTCGCGATGACGTTGCCGGAGACGATCTCGTCGCTGGGCTTCGGCTGGGTCTGCACCCGGAAACCGAGGTTCTGGAGCGCGTTCTGGGCGTCCTGCGAGGTCTGGTTGGTGACGTTCGGGACGGTGACCTGGGCGGCCTTCGAACCGGGGCCGAGCGACCACAGGAAGGCACCGACGATGCCGATCACCACCAGCGCGGCCAGCGACAGCAGCACCGCGCGCACGGCCTTGCGGCTGCGCGGCTGACCCGCGTCCGGCTCAGCGGGCATCTGCGCCACCGGGGACGGCGTCGCGGACGGCGGCCCGTACCGGTTGGGCGAGTCCACCGCCCCGAGGATGGTGGTGCGGTCCTCGTCGTTCATCACCATCGGCGCGCCCGGACGCTGACCGCCGAGCACCCGCACCAGATCAGAACGCATGTCCGCGGCGCTCTGGTAGCGGTTGGCCGGGTTCTTGCTCATCGCCTTGAGGATCACCGAGTCGAGCTCGCGCGGCACGTTCGGGTTCACGCTCGACGGCAGCGCCGGGTCCTCGCGGACGTGCTGGTACGCGACGGCGACCGGCGAGTCGCCCTTGAACGGCGGTTCCCCGGTGAGGATCTCGAACAGCACACAGCCGAGCGAGTAGACGTCCGACCGGGCGTCGACCTGCTCGCCGCGGGCCTGCTCGGGTGAGAGGTACTGCGCCGTGCCGATCACCGCGGACGTCTGCGTCATCGGGCTGGAGGCGTCGGAGATGGCCCGGGCGATGCCGAAGTCCATCACCTTCACCGCGCCCGCGCGGTTGATCATGATGTTCGCCGGCTTGATGTCGCGGTGCACGATCCCGTTGCGGTGGCTGAAATCGAGCGCGGCGCAGACGTCGGCGATGACCTCCATCGCGCGCCGGGGCGGCATGGGTCCCTCGGTGCGGACGATGTCGCGCAGCGTCTCGCCGTCGACATACTCCATCACGATGTACGGCAGCGGACCGGCGTCGGTCTCGGCCTCGCCGGTGTCGTAGACGGCCACGATCGCCGGGTGGTTCAGGGCCGCCGCGTTCTGCGCCTCGCGGCGGAACCGGAGGTAGAACGTGGGGTCACGGGCGAGGTCGGCGCGCAGCACCTTGATCGCCACGTCCCGGCTCAGGCGCTGGTCGCGGGCGAGGTGCACCTCGGACATGCCACCGAAGCCGAGGATCTCGCCCAGCTCGTAGCGGGAAGAGAGCTTGCGGGGTGTGGTCATGGCTGTCCTTGAGGGGCCGGCTCGAGTTCCTCCGGCGTTGTCGTGGCGGTGGTGGTGCGGGTCGTCGTCGTTCTTGCGGTGGTCGTGGTCGGTTCCGTCGTGGTGGTCGTCGGTTCCGTCGTCGTGGTGGTGGTGGTCGTGGTGGTGGTCGGTTCCGTCGTCGTGGTGGTCGTCGGTTCCGTGGTGGTGGTGGTCGGTTCCGTCGTGGTGGTCACCGGCGGCCGGGTGGTGGTGGTCACCACCGGTCTGGTCGTGGTCGCCGGCGGAGGCACCGGATCGTTGGGCGCGCCGTCACCGCCGAACAGGAGGATGCCGACCGAGATCAGCAGGGCCGCGAGCAGCAGTCCACCGCCGCCCCAGGCCAGGATCTTCTGTCCCCTGGTCATGCCCGTCGCCACCGCCGGCACCGACCCGGAATCGGGGCCAGCATATTCGCGCTGCGACGTCGGCATCATCTGGGTCCCGACGATCGGCGGAACCATGCCCGAGGTGGCCCCCGCGTGGATCGGCCGCCCGGACCCCGGCAGTGGCGGCCGCGCGCCGGAGCGGACCGCGGCGACCGCGTCGGCGAACTCGCCGCCGCTGCCGTACCGGGCGGCCGGATCCTTGGCGATCGTGATGTCGATCAGCTCGCGCACGTTCGGCGGCAGGTCCGCGGGCAGCGGGCTCGGCACCTCCTGGACGTGCTTCATCGCCACGGTCAGCGCGCCGTCGCCGGTGAACGGGCGACGGCCGGCCAGTGCCTCGTAGCCGACCACGCCGAGCGAGTACACGTCGCTCGCGGGCGACGCGTCCTGCCCGAGTGCCTGCTCGGGAGCGATGTACTGGGCAGTGCCCATCACCATGCCCGTGCGGGTCACCGGCGACGCCTCGACGGCCTTCGCGATGCCGAAGTCGGTGATCTTCACCTGGCCGGCCGGGGTGATCAGGATGTTGCCCGGCTTGACGTCGCGGTGCACGACGCCTGCCTCGTGCGCCACCTGGAGGGCCCGGCCGGTCTGCTCGAGCATGTCGAGCGCGTGCGGCAGCGCCAGCCGGCCGACCCGCCCGAGCACCGCGTTCAGCGGTTCGCCGTTGACCAGCTCCATCACCAGGTACGCGGTGGACTGGCCGACGCTGTCGAGGGTCTCGCCGTAGTCGTAGATCCCCGCGATGCCCGGATGGTTGAGCTGGGCCGTGGTGCGGGCCTCCGTGCGGAAGCGTTCCAGGAACTCGGGGTCCGCGGAGTACTCGGACTTGAGGACCTTGACCGCGACCCGGCGGTGCAGCCGGTTGTCGGTGGCCTCCCAGACCTGGCCCATGCCGCCGGTGGCGATCAGCCGCTGCAGCCGGTACCGGTCCGCGATCACCGCGCCGTTGTTCAGACTCATCCCTCAGCCCCCCTGCCGAAGTCCGGCTTCGATGACGGCCCGCCCGATCGGTGCGGCGACCGAGCCGCCGGTCGCGGCCAGCGCACGGTCGCCGCCGTTCTCCACGATCACCGCGATCGCGATCTCCGGGTTCGCCGCGGGCGCGAACCCGATGTACCAGGCGTGCGGCGGGGTGTTGCGGGGATCGGTGCCGTGCTCGGCGGTGCCGGTCTTGGACGCGATCTGGACGCCGGGGATCTTGTTGCCGCCGCCGGTGTTGTTCTCCGAACCGACCATCAGGTCGGTGAGCGTGGCCGCCACCTGCGGGGACACCGCCTGGCCCAGCGACTCCGGGTGCGTGGTGGCCAGGTTCGACAGGTCCGGACTCTGTAGCTGCGCCACCACGTGCGGCTGCATCCGAACCCCGCCGTTCGCGACGGTCGCGGCGATCACCGCGTTCTCCAGCGGGGTCAACGCGACGTCGCGCTGGCCGATGCTGGACTGCCCGAGCGCGGCGTCGTCGGGGATCGATCCGACGGTGCCGTCGGCGACCGGCATCGGGATGCCGGGCGAATCGGGCTGGACGCCGAAGCCGGCGGCCTCCTCCTTCAGCGCGTCGGCGCCGGTCCTGATGCCGAGCTCGACGAACGCCGTGTTGCAGGACCGCGCGAACGCCTCCCGCAGCGAGGCCGTCGGGCCGTTGCCGCAGGTGCTGCCGTTGTAGTTCTCCAGCGTGGTGCTGGTGCCGGGCAGGGTGATGTTCGGCGCCGCGGTCAGCTGCTCCTCCGGGTTGGCCCCGTTGCTCAGGGCGGCGGCGGTGACCACCACCTTGAAGGTGGAGCCGGGCGGATAGGTCTGGGAGATGGCCCGGTTGAGCAGCGGCTTGTTCTCGTCCTCGTTCAGCGCCTCCCAGGCCTTGGTGCTGACGGCACCGTCGTGGCTGGCCAGCAGGTTCGGGTCGTAGCTGGGTGTGCTGGCCATCGCCAGCACCTCGCCGGTGCTCGGCCGGATCGCGACCACGGAGCCGGTGAAGCCCTTTGCGGTCAGCTGGTCGTACGCCACCTGCTGCACGACGGGGTCGATCGTGGTGACCACGTTGCCGCCGCGCGGGTCGCGACCGGACACCAGGTCGAAGAACCGTCGCCCGAACAGCCGGTTGTCGGAGCCGTTGAGCACCTGGTCCTCGGCCCGCTCGAGCCCCGTGCTGCCGTAGAGCATCGAGTAGAAGCCGGTGACCGGCGCGTTGGCGAAGGGGCTGGACGGCGCCGCCGGGTTCGGCGGGTACGTCCGCAGGTACTTGTACCGGTCCTCGGTGGGGATCGACGCGGCGAGCACCTGGCCGCCCGCCGAGATCTGTCCGCGCTGACGCGAATACTCGTCGAGCAGGATCCGGGAGTTGCGCGGGTCGGTGCGCAGGTCGTCGGCCTTGATGACCTGCACGTAGGTGGCGTTGGCGAGCAGCGCCACCACCATCACCATCACCGCCATCGCGACGCGGCGCAGGGGCGTGTTCATGTGCGCCTCAGCATTTCGGTCGGTGCGTCCGCGATGGGGGCGGGTCCCTTCTTCGTGGGCTTCGGTGGGGTGCGAGCGGAGTGGGAGATCTTGATGAGCAGTGCCAGCAGCAGATAGTTCGCCAGCAGCGACGAGCCGCCGTACGACATGTACGGCGTGGTCAGGCCGGTCAGCGGGATCAGCTTGGTGACGCCGCCGACGACCACGAAGACCTGGATCGCGACGGTGAACGCCAGCCCGGCGGCCAGCAGCTTGCCGAAGCTGTCGCGCACGGCCAGCGCGGTCCGCAGCCCGCGGATGACGAAGATCAGGAACAGCATCAGCACGGCGGTCAGGCCGACCAGCCCGAGCTCCTCGCCGATCGTCGCGACGATGAAGTCGGTCTTCGCGAACGGGACCTGGGACGGGCGACCGCTGCCGAGTCCGGTGCCTGCGAGCCCGCCGGTCGCGAGACCGAACAGCGACTGCGAGATCTGGTACCCGGTGTTGTTGTAGTCGCCCAGCGGGTCGAGCCAGGTGTTCACCCGGACCCGGACGTGGCCGAAGAGCTGGTAGGCGAACACGAATCCGAGCGCGAGCAGGCCGCCGCCGATCAGCAGCCAGCCCACCCGCTCGGTGGCGATGTACAGCATCACCAGCACGGTGCCGAACAGCAGCAGCGAGGTGCCCAGGTCCTTCTCGAGCACCAGCACGCCGATCGAGACGACCCACGCGACGAGGATCGGTCCGAGGTCACGGGCGCGCGGCAGGTCCATGCCGAAGAAATGCTTGCCCGCGGTGGTGAACAGCTCGCGCTTGGACACCAGCACCGAGGCGAAGAAGATGATCAGCAGGATCTTGGCGAATTCGCCGGGCTGAATGCTGAAGAACGGCAACTTGATCCAGATCTTCGCGCCGTTCACCTCGGACATCGACGACGGCAGCAGCGCGGGGATGGCGAGCAGCACGAGCCCGGCCAGGCCGAGGGTGTAGCTGTACCGCGCCAGCAGCCGGTAGTCCTCGAGGAACACCAGCACCGCGATGAATCCGGCGATCGCCAGCGCGGTCCACAGCACCTGCTGATTGGCGTCGGGGGAGGGGATCGCCCAGCCGAAGGAGGCCGCGGCCGCGGCGTCGGCCAGGTCGAGGCGGTGGATGAGCACCAGCCCGAGGCCGTTGAGCAGCGCGACGATCGGCAGCAGCAGTGGGTCGGCGAACGGGGCGAACCTGCGCACCGCGAGGTGCGCGATGACGAACAGGACGGCGTAGGCGAGGGCGTACTTGGCCAGGTCCAGGGTGATCTTCTGTTCCTGGCTGGCCTCCACCAGGACCAGGGACAGGGTGGTGATCGCGATCGCGCAGCAGATCAGGAGCAGCTCTGCGTTGCGCCGGTTGGATTGCACGGGTGCGGGCGCGAACCCTCCCGCAGGACTCGGGAAGGAGGGCCCCGACGGTGCCGCGGAGACAGACATCAGCGGCCGGTCCTGCAGTTCTGCCCTGGCACCTGCGCCTGAGCCAACTCGGAGGGGCTGAGCGGTGCCGCAGCGGTGGGGCTGGGCGGCGCCGCCGCCGCGGGGCCGGGTGTCGGCGGCGCTGCGGCGGGCGTCGGTTGGGTGGTCGGCGGTGCAGCGGGCGTCGGCGCGACGGGGGTGCCGGGCGCGGCGGTCCCGGTCGCGGTGCTCTGGCACACGGGCAGCAGGTCGGCGCTGGCGAGCCGGCTCATCTGCCGCTTGGCGTCGTCTAGGCTCCCCGACGGCAGCCCTGCGCGCACCTGTTCGCGGGCCGAGGGCAGCAGGTCGTCCACCATCAGCAGGGTGCAGTCCGTCGGTTCGGCGTCCGGCGTCACCAGGCTCAGCGAACCGCTGTTCGTGATGCAGCCGACGAGGTTCGCCTCCTGCAGCGAGTAGCCGAACACCGATCCGGGGACGCCACGCAGCACGGTCACCCGGCTGTCGTCGGCACCCACGTAGTAGTTGCTGCGGATCAGGCCGCGCCCGATCACGAGTCCCGCCACCACGGCGGCGATCAGCCCGAGGGCCAACAGGATCCAGGTCAGTCGTCGCTTCGGCTTCGCAGGCGCGGCGTCGACCGGGCCCGTCACCCGGCGAGGGGAGGCCCGTGGCGGGCGCATGGCGGCGGCCCGTCCGGCAGCGGTGTCCGGCGGCGGGGCGTCGTCGTCGTCCTCGTGCGAGGCGGCGCCCGCGACGATGGGATGGCTCTGGCCGTAGTCGAGGTCGATGACGTCCGCGACGACCACCGTGACGTTGTCGGGCCCGCCGCTGCGCAGCGCCAGCTCGATCAGCCGGTCGGCGGACTCGCCGTGCCCGCCCTCGCCGAGCACCTCCCTGATCGTCTCGTCGCTGACCACATCGGAGAGCCCGTCGGAGCAGAGCAGGTACCGGTCGCCCGCGCGGGCCTCCCGGACGGTGAGCGTCGGCTCGATCTCGTTGCCGGTCAGCGCCCGCATGATCAGCGAACGCTGCGGATGGGTGTGCGCCTGCTCGGCGGTGATCCGGCCCTCGTCGACGAGGGACTGGACGAAGGTGTCGTCGCGGGTGATCTGGGTGAGAACACCGTCGCGCAGCAGGTAGGCGCGGGAATCGCCGATGTGCACCAGGCCGAGCTTGGTTCCCGCGAACAGGATCGCCGTCAGGGTGGTGCCCATGCCGTCGAGTTCGGGCTCCTCCTCGACCTGGTCCGCGATGGCGGCGTTGCCCGCGCGGGTGGCGGCCTCGAGCTTGCCGAGCAGGTCCTCGCCGGGCTCGTCGTCGTCGAGGTGCGCGAGGGCCGCGATCATCAGCTGTGAGGCGACCTCGCCCGCGGCGTGGCCGCCCATGCCGTCGGCGAGTGCGAGCAGGCGGGCGCCCGCGTACACGGAATCTTCGTTGTTCGAGCGCACCAGGCCGCGGTCGCTGCGCGCCGCGTAGCGGAGGACGAGGGTCACGGGCGGAGCTCGATCACGGTCTTACCGACGCGAACCGGTGTGCCGAGGGGCACGCGCACCGCGGTGGTCACCTTCGCCCGGTCCAGGTAGGTGCCGTTGGTCGATCCGAGATCTTCCACGTACCAGTCGGTTCCGCGCTGGGAGAGCCGGGCGTGCCGGGTGGAGGCGTAGTCGTCGGTGAGCACGAGGGTGGAATCGTCGGCCCGGCCGATCAGGACCGGCTGCGCGCCGAGCGTGATGCGGGTGCCGGCCAGCGCGCCCTGCGTGACGACCAGGAACTTGGCCACCTTCGGCTTGCCGAACGACGGCAGCACCGAAGAGCTACGCGAATACCGGGGCGGCACACGTACTCCCGAGGCGGCGTAGACGTCACTGCGCAGGGTCCGGAGCACCCCCCAGACGAACAGCCACAGCAGCAGCAGGAAGCCCGCCCTGGTCAACTGCAGGATGAGTCCCTGCACGGCGGTCCACCTCCTCTGTCATGGCGATCGGGTGGTCCCGAACTCCGGCGTTTTACTGGCAGCATCCTATGGCGATGCGGCCTGTGTCGATCGCGATATGGGTGCGCAACCACCATACGGAATCCGAAGGGAATTCCGCTGGTTCGGTTGTTACCGCCGTGGCGGTCAGAGGATACGGACCAGGATCTCGGAGTTGCCCGCGCGGATCACGTCACCATCGGCGAGCTGCCAGTCCTGAACCGGCGCACCGTTCACCGTGGTGCCGTTGGTCGAGCCGAGGTCCGAGAGCATCGCCACCTGGCCGTCCCAGCGGATCTCGATGTGCCGACGTGAGACTCCGGTGTCGGGCAGCCGGAACTGTGCCTCCTGGCCGCGGCCGATCACGTTGCGGCCCTCGCGGAGCTGGAAGTTGCGGCCGCTGCCGTCCTCGAGCTGCAGGGTGACCGTGAAGGTGCGGTCGGCGTCGAAGCCCGAGTATCCGCCGCCGCCGTAGGGCTGCTGGTCGTAGGAGGGGTACTCCTGGCCGTACGCGTTCTGCTGGTAGTCGTAGCCCTGCGGGGCCTGCTGCGCCGGGTAGCCGGAGCCCTGCTGCGGCGGGTAGGCGGGGGACTGCTGCGGCGGGTAGGCCGGCGCGCCCTGCTGGTATCCGCCCTGTGCGTAGGGGTCGTTGCCGCCCTGGGCGTACGGGTCGCTGCTGCCCTGTGCGTAGGGGTCATTCCCGCTCTGCGCGTAGGGGTCGTTGCCGCCCTGGGCGTACGGGTCGTTGCCGCTCTGCGCGTAGGGGTCGCTCCCGCCCTGTGCGTACGGGTCCTGATATCCGCCGCCGTACGGGCGCTCGTAGCCGTTGCGGGGCTGCTCGCTGGCGTAGCCGTTGCGGGGCTGCTCGCTGGGGTAGCTGTTGCCGTTGGCGTATCCGTTGGAGGCGTACGCGGGCTGGTATTCGGGCCGGCCCTCGTTGTCCGCGGGCTCGCGGTTGGCGTCGTAGCCTGAGTTCTGCGTCATGGGGCCAGCTCCTGGGTTCGGATGAGCGGAGGGTCGAGGTAGTGGGACTGCGTGCACGTCCGGGCCGGGGCTACGAGCCGGTGGCCGCCCCGCATCGGGGTCCACCGTCCCGCTGGTCCGGAACTGGCCCGTGTGCAACGCATGGCTCGGTTCGAACCGCACGGTGATGGGGCCGTAGGTCTGCCATCCCTGGTCGCGGATGAAGCCCTCAAGGTGTCGGGCGAAGGCCTTGACTGTCAAGTCCCGGTCTGTCGCCAGTTCGTCGTGATCGGATCCGTTGATCGTGATCACGTACGAGTTGGGGGCCAGTAGATGTCCACCGTCGAGCTGCTGAACCCGGTCGGTGGCCTCCTGCTGTAGTGCGGATTCCACCTCCTGGGGCATGACGCCGCCACCGAAGACCCGGGCGAAGGCATCCCCGACGGCGCCCTGCAGCTTGCGCTCGAATCGTTGGACGATCCCCATGGTGGCTCCTCTCCGGTCCCGTTAGCGTGTCGCGACCTCGACGCCGCCCCTGCATGATATCTACCTTTCCAGGGTGCCCGTGGGGGTGATCGCTTCCTTCGCAGGTCGGAGGGGCGAATCGTCATCCGCGGCAGGCTCGTGTTACTGTTTCCGGCGTCGCTCGGGCGAGTGGCGGAATGGCAGACGCGCTGGCTTCAGGTGCCAGTGTCCTTCGGGACGTGGGGGTTCAAGTCCCCCTTCGCCCACCACGAGCAGTTCTACGAACTGCGACGAACGAGGTCACGAACTCGAAAGAGTACGTGGCCTCGTTTTCTTGGTTGGCCGGCTCACCTGGTTCTCGTCGATGTGTTGCGGCGGCAACAGGCGCTAACGGTTCCCAAACGGCCCGCAACGTCGAGCGGCCTCATGAGGGTCGGTGCGTTGCCTGGTTGGGACTGATGGACCCGGCAGCGCCCCATGGGGAGACCCTCATGCAACGCGAGCGGCCAGGGCCCCTTCCTTCTCGCGACTTGCCGGCTATGGGCGGTCTCCTCCGTGTCCCGCCGGACCGACACGAGGTGACGATCTGCCCGGAATGCCCTCCGGTCCGCCAATAGGATTTCGGCTGTGAGCGAGATCAACAAAAAGACCTTGAAGGAGAGTGAGATCCGTAATCGTTACATCACCCCAGCCATCGTGCGTGCGGCCTGGGCCCTTGGCGAGTGCGTGGTACTCGGCAAGCTCCATGGACAATTATTGGCAGGACAGGCACTTCGCAGAGAACTGGTGGCGGCGTTCGACACCCGTATTATTTCGGTCGGTGAGGGGAACTCAGCGGCGTGAAGTCGAAGGATCGTGTATTCCTACTCGGGGCCGCATTCGTATGGAGTGTGGGGATCCTTGCTGCTCTTCACTATGAGGGAGATCCGAGTTGGATCGACCGCCTGCCTGCTGTGTCTGGAAGCGATGGGATCTTGTGGCAGGTCCAAACAACCTTCCTGTCAGTCGGATTCGCTGGCCTTGCGATCGCGGCGCAGCTCTTCGCCGAGACTCCGCTCGCGATCGGTGCGTCCAGGAGCCGAGTTCTTGAACAGGTACACGCAGGGTGGACTGTTGGAGTTGGGCTTACGGCCAATGCCGTCATAGCTGTTGAAACCATCTGGTTACCAAGTGAGCTCGGCGCTCTTGGCATAGCGCTCGTTTGGTTCGTGCCGACGGTAGCGCTGTTGGTGCGCTCGTACGTTGAGCTCATGCGTCTCTTTGGTCGACCATCGCAGCTCGATGAAGTTGTGCGGGCATCTCTAATCGAAACCCTGACCAGTCGCATGGAAACTGTGTCGCGCGACTACGCCGAGGCCCGGCGGCGACTGGATGATCTCTTCGAGTCGAGCCCCTCGGTTGCGGGCGATCGACGATCAGCCGTCACGCTGCACATCCCTGTTCCGCACGACGGACTCGTTGTTAAGGCGATCAAGCCGAGGGTGGTACGTCGAGCAATCTCATCTATCGGTCCTCGTCCGGTTAAGGGTGGAGCAGGCGACGGCGGACCCAGGAAGGATGAGACTGGTGACCTCTACGCGCCACCTCAAGTCGTTTTGGACGTCGAGCCTGGTGACCGAACCAGGATCGGGGAGACGGCCTTCCGTATCTGGACGCCGCAAGAGCTGGATCTGGACACGCAGAACCGACTAATCCGACAACTTCAGTCGAGCATCGAATTCGAGTCCCCAGGATCGGTCACACTCGACGAGGAGACAGATCGAGAGATCGCAAACTTGAAGGACTCTGTCGGCACAAGCTTACGTTCGGGTGCCTACGGTACAGCCGAGCGAGCACTGGAGCTGCTCGGTCAGGTCGTGCGTGGGGTTTGGACTGCACGACAGGCGATCTCGGATTCTCCGCGCAGGTCTTCGTTCACCCGGCGCGACTGGCTGTACCACAGCATTGGTGATGTCGAGCAGGATGCGTTGCTGTCTCCAAGGGCCTGCGGGCTATTTGTCGATCAGGCTATGACGCGTGCTCTTGAGGCGGCCCGTACTGGATCGATGGAATACGTCGATGAGTGCCTGCGTAGTTTCACACGTCTCTGGTCTGATGTGATTCGGAGTGGCAATCCTGAGTTCGATTTGATGCTGGCCCGCATTCTGACGTGTGTGCAAAACCTCGCTGAGTATGCGTTCGCAACTGAGGAACAGCGTGATGAACTGCAACCTCGGACCGTTTGGGCGATGGTCGAGCTCGTCAAGTTGGCTCTTGATATGAAGAAGCCGGAAACTGCCAGGTTGGCGGCGGTGGAGCTGAATGGTTTGTTCAAGTTCGATCAGACCGGCGGAACTGCGCGTGCCAACGTGACGTCAGGCCAGTTGGTTCTCAGTGGTTGGCTCGGATACCTTGCGGACAAGGGAGACGATCGGGACCCCAGCGACCCAGAGTTGTCAGCGCTAGTGACTCCACGGGGCACCCGGTCGGAGATACTCGCCGCTCGCGCCTTGGCAGAACGCGGAGCTACACCGTTCAGCCGTTGGAATTGGTGGGAGACGCCAACTTCCGCATCCGTTCATGTGCAGCGGGTCGAACTTCCTTACTACATCGAGCGGGCCGAATTGGTTGCGCTGGCCTCGTCACCTGGTCCACTACCTCCAGCGACCGATCAGGAAACTGCATCCGAGTATAAGCGCCTACGGAGGCTGCTCGACGAGGCAGGTCGAGAGTTGAGCACCAAGGAATTGAGCCTCAACGACATGCTCACCGTTGAGGTCGACAAGTGGGACGCAGCCGAGCTCGGACGGCTCGCGCGAGAGCCATTGTCGCAATCGAGAGTTGAGACGCTTCGGAATTCGCTGCGGGAGACGCTGGATGCCAGGCGAGGTCTCGCCGCGGAGGTTCCCGTTGTGGCCGACGCCCCTGAGTCAGCAGACAAGTCGCATCCGATGTTCGGTATGAACCTCCGGGTGCCGAGGCACTACCTCGTCGACACGGTATTCAACCAGACGTATGCCGACCCCAAACAGCTTGGCTATTCAATCGCCAGGGGATTCGTCGAAGGCGAAGAAGGCAGGATTGTTGAGGAGCTTCGCTCGCTGCAGACGGACTTGCTAGCTCCGACAGCTCAAGCGATTCGACAGGAGATCGAAGCCCTCGGGAATGAGGCTGACCAATACGTTCTCGTTACGCCATATGGCGGGTTGATGAACCGTCACGGCTGGTTCTCAAGTGAATTTCGAGAGGCGCTGGCTCGAGTGACCCACATTGAGACGGGTGCTCTCGATAACGAGGTGTTCCTTTTCGACCGGCGCGGCACCCTTACCTCGTGTCGTAAGCCAGAGGAGAAGGACGGGCTGACTCCAGTCGATGGCACTTCGATAGCGGTGGGAGTCTTTGACGACGTCCAGGGGCAAGACGAGCCCCAGTTTCGGATCGAGACCGGTGAGTACTTTGTCGTCTGGGCAGGCGATGCACCACAGGTCCGCAGGTTTGCTTCCCCGCCCGCCGCAGAGACAGGTGACTTTGATACCTGCGATGCATCCCTGGACTAAGTGTCAGCTCCTCGATGGTCGCGCAAGCTTCGAGCACGGCAGGATCCGCACGTCGCCCCACTTGCTGCCGATCAGCCCGCCCGGCTCCCTCGTCACCCGGCCTGCCGACCGAGGTCGTTGTCGAACCGTGCGTGACGGAGCGCGTTTACCCGTAAGGGCCGGGTGTTCGTTCCCAAGCGGGCGTGCGGGACTGCTGGTACACGCAGTGAACGATCTGATGACGTAAGAATGAGGTCTTCCCGGACACAGGTCCGATGCGTTGCTCCGAATACGCGACCAATATGAGAGGGGAGGACGGCATGACGGATGCCGAGGCGAGCACGGGTGCGGCGAGGATCGGGCGGGTGCTTGGTGAGAGCGCTCACGAAGATTTTGGGGATCCGGGAACTGAGCTGTCCCTCTTCGGCGGCTGTCAGTCCGTCGCGGACGTGCGGGCAGTGCTTCGCGAACAAGTGGAGGTCGAGACCGCCGCAATGTTGGATCGCGTCGCTGAGGCGGATGCGTTCGACGTGATCGAGTTGATGCGGTTGCGGGAGCTTCCGCCGGTGCCTGACCCGCGGGTCACAATGCCAGGCGGTTCTGCACTCGCTGTCGAGCTGGTCGCTGCGGTGATGCTCTCGCGCCCTAGCAGAAAGCCCAGTGACGTCCCTCGCGAGGAAACCCGCCCACACGAGCAGATCGCGGAACTGCACTCACGTGCGAAGCGCCTTGCTCGCCTTGCTCTCTACCGGCAACAGTTCGAGGCCAGCCTGAGTGGTCATCCTTTGGCACGTCTTTCCGCGGAGTATCAGGGTGCGGTGTTAAACATCCGCAATCTGCAGTACGACCACGTTCGCGATGCTCATGAGCATCGTCTATTTCGGAATCCCATTGTTGAAGGTCTCATGCGTAAGCACTTGGGGTACGCATACGACGACGTTATCGGCATCCGTGATGCCCTGAAGAACGCTTCGGCCGATCGGATGACAGGTCTCAGAGACGAGACCGGCGATATCTTGCTGGAGTACCGAGGTGTACTCCCGGATGAGATGCCTGAGGACGTGATTGCCCGCTTCCGGGAAGCCATGATCGCTTTCATATTTCTGCCCGGAGAACGCGCATCGTTCTCTGCCGCCGAACTCGCCGTGGCTGCGCACCTTGATGAAGAAGTAGTCCTCACCGTGCTGAACTCGTACTCCCAGACCTTCGATAGCTCCATGCCCGCTGGGGTAAGAGTGTTCGATCTCTTGACGGCAACTAACCCGTTCCTTGCCACTCCGCTCATCGCGGATGGCTCCGGTGGGTTTGCCTCCACCGTCAACGATCCCGGCCTCGATTCTCTGCGCCGGATCTTCGAGCGAGCGCTCACTGCAAACCAGCCTGACATGCGGCGATATGACCAGCAGGTTCGGCAGCCAGTAAGTGAGGGCCTCGCCATCACAAGTCTCGAACGCGTCCTCGGACTACCCGCGCAGCAGGTTGGCTTTCACTACTACGCGCCCAAACGTGGCGAAAGGGAGTCCGCGCTCAACGCCGAATGCGCCGATGTTCATGTCGTGGCAAACCGGGTCGAGGGAGACGGCCTTTTTCTGCTCGATGACGTTGCGATTGTCGTCGAGGTGAAGGCGAAGTCTGTTGCTACTCAGTCCCGACGCGGCGATGTTCGGAGGCTCGAATCCGATCTCAAATCGACGATCGGTGATGCCAACAACCAAGCCATCCGGTTGCAGAGACTTATTGAAACCAACGAAGGCATATGGCTGGCTCCCGACCTCTGGCTAGATCTATCCAAGATCCGCGAGGTGCGGTCGATTATCGTCTTGCTGGACGATGTCGGGCCGCTTGGTGTCTCGATCGGCGATCTTCAGGCGGCTGGGTTGCTTGCAGAAAGACGGCCCCCATGGATTGCTTCGTTACATGACCTAACCGTGATCTCTGAGATCTGCGATAGGCCCAGTGAGTTTCTTCTTTATATGCGTCGGAGAACGGACAGCGGCGTTGCGGCGCTCTATCGAGGTGTTGACGAACTCGATTTGTTCATGCTGTTCCTCGGGGGCGAACTGTACGTCGATGATGATCCCGACGAGTTACGACGTGCACACCAGTCCGTACCTCCGGTGAGCGCACGGGACCGTCGCCTACACCTCGAGCAGGCAGTCGGGACGTTGGTCGCCGATCATTGTCAGCCGCTGAACGAATGGTACTTACGGGACAGAATCCCTGAATCTGAACCGCAGCCCGCTAAACCGACGTTCAATATTGCGTCGGAGATCATCCCGGTGATGGATGCCATTGCTGAACTGGGCGATCCAGGATGGCTGCGCTGTACGACTGACTTGCTGGGCCTGTCAGGTGAGACGCAGGCCCGCCTCGTGAAGGGCTTAGGAGAATGCCGACGACTGACGAACGCGGACGGGACATACCACGACATGCTCATGTCCTTCGCTGGCATGTGGGGGCACCCGGCCGTGTTCGTTGGAGTGTCGCCTACCGCTGCCGAATTATCCTCCAGTCGTACCCGGCTGTCACTGTATGTTCAGGCCAAGAGCTATCAGTTGCAGGCCGATCGTGCATATGGTCTGCTCTTTGACCGCGCAGGTGGGCTTGCGGATTTCATTTACTTGACGAACCCACCGCTCTCGGACCCAGGACTCGACGAACTCGTCGCGAGGATGGGTCTTCAACCCGTCGGGCAGGCCAGCAGATCAGTATCACCATCCGCGTGGTGACCAACTACGGGAGCGCAGACGCGCTGATCTGAGTCACACCGACGAGTCCGGAGACTGCAAATCGGTGACGCCCTCGCGTCGACTGCCCGCTCACCCAGCTCGGACGGGTACCTGTTCGACGAACCTGACCTGACTTCAGCCTCCACAATGAACGAAGTCGCCAGACTGGCCGGGGTGATTCACGAACGCTACCTGGGCAGATGTACTTGAGCGCCGTCCATACGTCTCTTTCTCCGACCGTCGGTGATTTCGAAGAGAGCATTCCGCCACTCGACCATGAGGCTGTCTTCGTCTCCCAAGAGACGAGCGCCTGCGAAGTATCGCTGATTGTCATGGACCACGCCCAGGAGTCTCCCATTGCCGATCCGATACAAACTTCCGAGCTGTGGCGCCCCGCCGGACAGGGGGTCGCGCCCGCCAACAACGGACTCAACGAAGGCGCTGAAGACGGCGCGGCTAGTACCTCCGGCCGTGCTCGCTTGCCAGAGCGTTAGCGCATCGTGTATTCCAGGTGCTCCTGAACCGTCGATGACAAGAGCGGCTGATTGATCTGGGATTGCGATATCGGTCATCGACCAATGCGAGTTGGAGCCTCCCTCGTGTGTCATGACAGTGAGCCTGAATTTTGACGTCATGCCGTCGCCAACCCGGTGCGCGATGAGTATCTTCTGGGACCGCTGCTCTCGG
Source organism: Rhodococcus sp. NPDC059179 (assembly GCF_042754885.1). Lineage (NCBI taxonomy): Bacteria > Bacillati > Actinomycetota > Actinomycetes > Mycobacteriales > Nocardiaceae > Rhodococcus > Rhodococcus sp. NPDC059179. The sequence goes on from NZ_JBHZBV010000001.1 coordinate 565,239, forward strand.
TCTGGATAGTCTCGCCACAGCGACCGGATGCCTGTAACCACCGTGGACGAGAGCGGCGAATCGCCGTCAAGCATTCCGCGGTCGATTCGGTCGAGGACTGCCGGGATGCTGAGGGTGGGGAAGAGGACGTCACCAAGAAAGCCGACAACTAGCGGTTTGGTGGAGGCTGCAAATACCTTCTTGGCTTGATCCCAGTAGTGAGTTTGGCCCCATGAGATCCGGCTATCAGTTGCGACGTTGAGGGAGGCTGGTCCATGAGTGTCCGCAGCCGACCACACTACAAGCGAGGTCATCGTCCTCCTTGAGAATTCTTGGTCGGTATGCGACTGTGATGTTCACAGTAGTCAGCCCAGCCAGAGCGTCGAACCTCGACTGGGCACGCAACTCCTGGGGCTGCCTCGGCGTGGCAGCACGAGGTGTCCCTGCGGGCTTCGGCCCGCACCCAGGTCTTGGAGTGCCGCATCGATCTCGATGCGGCACTCGTTCTTTGCGTACTGCGAACATCTCCGGATCGGATCGCTCTGCACTCGATCCCCCTGATGAGCTACTCGACCAATTCCGCCTCGAGGTCGAACCCAGCCCGTGCGGCGTGGTCCACAACCTGTTCTGGCCGAAGGTGCCCCGCAGGGTCAGGCGCCACCGACCGGGGTTGGAGTTGTGCCCTGTCCCCGTGATTGCCAGCTGGTCGCGTACCCAAGTCTCGCGGTGCGCCCACCTCGGCCCGGTGTTTCGGTCGTCGACTTGACAGCTCAAGGGACGGTAAAGAACATTCTAAGTCTAGGCTGCCCTGGGTTTGGGTAGTCTGACCTAATTTTGTCGGGCCCAAGGAGTGCACTGCTGTGCGGTACCGTTCTGTGTCAATTGCATCACTGCTGGTCAGCCTGGTTCTTGTCGGTGGGGTGGCCGCGTGCGGCAACGACGATCCCGCCTCCGTCGAGGCGGCGGCCACGTCCGCTGGGGCGTCCCCGTCCGAGAATGCAGCCGCCCTCGACGCCGCCCTCGCGCAGGTCCCCGCGGCCCCACCGAAGACGGTGGTCGCGGCCTCCATTCCCCTGGCCGAGGTGCTCACCCTCCTGGACGTTCCGGTCGCCGGTGTCCCGTCCACGACGACGCAGCAACTCCCCGCCGCGCTCGACAGCGTGCCCCGCATCGGCTCGACGATGGCGCCCGATGCGGAGAAGATCGTCGCGCTCGGCCCCGACCTGGTGATTGCGGCGGAGACCTCCCGCAGCACTGTGGAGGCCACGTTGGCGTCCACCACGACACCCGCGGCGTTCCTCGCCACCGACAGCTTCGGCGATCTGAAGTTCGCCGTCGAGGTGTTGGGCGCCGCCTTCGACAGGGAAGAGCGGGCGGGCGAGATCCTCGGCACCATGACCGCGCACGAGGCGACCCTCACCGCCGCAGGCGCGTCCGCCGATGCGCCGAAGGTGCTGGTCCTGATCGGTGCCACGGATTCGTTCATGGTGATGAACAACGACTCCTTCCTGGGGAGCCTCATCGAGAAGTCCGGCGCCGACAACGTCGCGGTCTCGGCGCTCGGGGCGAAGGAAACCTACAGCGCGGTGAATCTGGAGAACATCATCGCGGCGGCCCCGGACGTGGTGCTGGTGCTGCAGTCGGGCGACGTCGCTCAAGGACAGGCCGCCTTCGATGCCGAGGTCGAGAAGAACGCGGCGTGGAAGAGCCTGCCCGCGTACGCCAATGACCGGATTCACGTGCTGGACTACTCGACCTTCGGTTACACCTCGGTCGGCCAGCTCGATCGGGCGGTCCCCACCCTCGCGGGACTGCTCTACCCGTGAGTTCGCCGACAGCACCGACCCGCACGCGGGCGAAGTGGGCGCTCCCCACTGCCTGGATTCTGCTCGCCGTGGTCGCGCTGGTCAGCATCGGCCTCGGCAGCGTGCACATCTCCCCTGCGGAGATCGTCGCGCTCCTGACGGGCCGCTCCGACAGCGAGTCCCTCGGCACGATTCTGTGGGACGTGCGGTTGCCTCGCGTGCTGCTCGCGCTCCTGGTCGGAGCGAGCATCGCGGTCTCCGGTGCGCTGCTGCAGACCGTGATGGGCAATCCGCTGGCCGATCCAGGGCTGACCGGGGTCACCAGCGGCGCCGCGGCCCTGGTGCTGGTGATCCTGCTGGCCGCGCCCAGCTACCACTCGATGATTCCGATCGCCGCGTTCGTGGGCGGCGTGATCGCCGCCGCCATCGTCTACACGCTGGCCTGGCGGCGCGAGGGCATCAAACCGCTGAACATCATCCTGGCGGGCGTCGCGGTCAACGCCCTCGCCGGCGCGTTCATCGCCTTCCTCTCGCTGCGCTACAGCGACCGGCTGCCCGCCGCCATCCAGTGGATGAACGGCAGCCTCGCCGCGAAGGGAATGAACTCGGTCTGGATGATCCTGCCCTACACGATCATTGGGCTGCTGGTCTCCCTGCTGTGCATCCGCTCGGCCAACATCATGCGCCTCGGCGACGACGTCGCGCGGAACCTCGGTGAGGGCGTGAACGTCACCCGCATCCTGCTGTCGCTGGTGGCGGTCTTCCTGGCCGCGATCGCGGTGGCGGCCGTCGGGATCATCGGCTTCGTGGGCCTGGTCGTCCCGCACATCGCCCGCATGATCGTGGGATCGAACCACGCGGTGCTGATCCCGATGAGCACCGCGGTCGGCGCGCTGCTGGTGCTCCTCTCGGACACCATGGGGCGAACGATCTTCAGCCCCACCGAGATTCCCGCCGGCATCATCATGGCCGCGATCGGGGCGCCGTACTTCCTCTACCTCATGCGTCGACAGGGAGTGCAGTGATGCTGCTCGAAGCCCGCGACGTGAGCGTCTCCTACGGCGACAACCATGTGGTCAAGAACGTCTCGATCACGGTGGGGCCGAACGAGGTCGTCACCCTCATCGGGCCGAACGGGTCCGGAAAATCCACCGTCATGAAGGCGCTGAGCGGGCAACTCTCGCCCCGCTCCGGGGCGGTGCAGTTCGATGGTTCCGACATGTCGTCGTGGCCGCCCCGGCGGCGCGCGCAGGCGATCGGGATGCTCAATCAGAAGAACACGGCACCGGTGGACATGACGGTCCGCGAGCTGGTCGGCTACGGACGGCACCCGCACCATCGCTGGTACGAGCGCACGACCCACGAGGACCATGAAGCCGTGGAGTGGGCGATCGCCCACACCGAGCTCAAGGCGTTGGCGGATCGATTGGTGTCGCAGCTCTCCGGTGGCGAGGCGCAGCGGGCGTGGCTCGCCATGGTCCTCGCGCAACGCCCCCGGGTGCTCCTCCTCGACGAGCCGACAACCTACCTGGACATCGCGCACCAGCACGAGGTGCTCGAGGTGGTGACGTCGTTGAACCGCACGCTGGGAATTGCCGTGTTGATGGTGCTGCACGACCTCAATCAGGCGTCGACGTTCAGCGACCGCATCGTCGCCCTCTCCTCGGGACAGGTCGTGTCCGAGGGCACGCCTCGAGAGGTGCTGACCCCGAGCCTGATCCGTGAGGTGTACGGCATGGAAGCCGAGGTGGAGGAGCATCTCGTCACCGCGCGACCCAGAATCCACCTGGTTCGACGGCAATGGAATCTTGCCCGTTCCGATGATCGTGAACCTGTCGGGCCCTTGGCCCAAGAGCCCACCGTCCCCGCTTACCCCTCTGAGGAGAACTGATGCTGTCCGATACGGAAACCGAAAAGTCGCTGGCCGGCTACCGCGCCTTTCTCTCCGAGCGCAAGACCGTGGTCATCGCGACCAAGGACGCGAACGGCGAGCCGTTCCAGTCGATCGCGCCGTTCGTCGTGCACGACGGCGCGCTCTACGTCTACGTGAGCGAGGTCGCGGACCACTACGTCTACCTGCGGGACGCGGAGACCGCACGCGTGATGATTCACGGGGACGAATCCGGGGCCGCCAACATCTTCGGCATCGAGCGGGCCAGCTTCGTCTGCGACGTCGAGCAGAAGCAGGAAGAGGGACACGACGCCGTATTCGAGGCGTTCGGGGAGCGGACGAACGCCAAGATGGTCGACCTCCTGCGCGGCCTGGACTTCCACCTCTTCCGCCTGACGCCGCGCGACGGTCGCTACGTCGTCGGGTTCGGCAAGGCATTCGAGGTCAGCTTCGACGGCAGCCGTTTCGACCACGTCGTCATCGACAAGAAGCCGGCCGCCGCGAAAAGCAACTGACACAAGCTCTTTCGACCGCTGCCCGGCTCGTTCCGAGCCGGGCAGCGGTTCTCTCCGCACGCGGTCACCGGAACCCGGCAGGCGGCCTTCAGTGCGGTCGGTGGCCTCCCGATGATGCGTGCGACCACCGGTCGCCGTGTGTGCACAGTTCCCCGATGGCGCAGATCCTGCGGCCGCCGTGCGGATCCACCCAGGCGGGGTTCGTCGCGAGCAGTCGGGGGAGGAGCAGATGTCTGCCCCGACTGGGCCACTGCACGAAGTCGTAGCCCGCCAGCTCGCTCTGAACGGTATCGGCGACCCACACCGCGGCCTCGCCGAACGAGGCATCCACGGTCAGACCCTCACCGCGGCTGAAGCCGCCGACTCCTCGAGCGCCCTGCCAGCCGATCGAAACGAAGTACTCGCTGTCGACCGCAAGGTCCCAGACGAGCCGCCCGACGTTCACCTCCCGCCCGTATCGCAGGCAGCGCAGGTCGAGTGCGACAGCGGCCAACGCCCGCACCCATGCTTCGGGTGGGTCGACACCGGGGTTGTCATCCGACTCGGCGGCGCCGCCGGCCAAGGGGATGCGCCACACCAGGCTGTCGCGGTTCCACGGATCGGGGAGGGGCATCCCGTCATCTTCCCGTGCCCCGGCCGGCTGAAGCCGCGGCGTTCGACGAGATCGCCACCCTCCTCGTCTCGTGACCTTCGCCACAGACCTGGGACGTCACGATCCGGTCACGGTATGGTTTCGGCAGCACTGACCGCAGCTGACTCGATTCGCTGCGGTCAGTAGTCATTTCCGGGGTCGGCAGTCCCGTCCGGCCCTGTCGACCCGACCCCGACGGCCCTCCCGGCTCTCAGTGGCCCATGCGAGTGGCAAACACGTCGTTGAGGGTCACCATCGCGAGGTTGCGCTCTCGAATGATGTCGGTGAGCTGGCCGTAGACGTGTGTCACCGGGAGATGGTTGGCGTGCCCGATGATGATCGACTGTGCGGTGAAGAACTTGCGGGCGCATTCGAGCAGGTATTGCTCGGTGATCAGACCCGAATCGGACAGCGACCCGTACCAGAGGGTGGGGACGGTGTAGCCGTGGTCGGCGGCGATCTTGTCGACGGTGGCGTTGCGGTAGCCGAACGGTGGCCGGTAGAAGGGCGTGCCGTCGACGCCGAAGTTGTTGTGCAGGAATCTCTTCGTTCGGTCGAACTGGGAGGCGACCGCCGGCGTGGACAGCGACGTCAGGTTGGGGTGGTCCCAGGTATGACTGCCCAGCTGGATCTGGCCGCTCTCGACGAGGGGGCGCAGCGCCGCCCTGTGGGTGGTCCATCCGTCGTAGACGCCGGTGACGAAGAAGGTGAACCGGGCGCCGGTGTCCCTCGCGAACTGGATGTAGGCGCCGATGACCTCGGCGCTGGCCCCGTCATCGACCGTGAGCGCGATGTTGTTGCCCTGCCCCGGGATCGCGGTGATCGCGCCGGCGGGGACGGGGACGCGCGCGGAAATCGGCGGCGGGCCCAGCAGTGGGGGAGGAGCCGGAGCGACCGGCGGGGTGGTCAACAAGGACGGCGGGCTCGCGTCCCCCGTCAGGGTCGCGACCTCCCCGTGCGCACGCGAACACCCTGCGACCGCCGCCGCTGTCCCGGCGGCCAGGACCGTCAAGAACCCACGTCTGTCCATCTTTCGGACCATATTCGCCAGTGGCGGTCGTTTCGTGACGCCACGACGTGGGGAACGTTGGATGTTTCACCGGGTCGGTAACGTCGACGGCCGGTCCACTCGATGTTTGCTACGAAGGGGGAGCGTCGGAAGCGGGTGGGACCGATGACCCAACCGAGTCGGCGGTACAGCCGCGCAACCTAGTCGAATCTTGTTGGCGCCGTACAGTATTAGACGAAGGTACTCAATAGCTCATGTCGTTCAGCCTGCAGGTCCAGCTCGCGGTCGCCCTGAACATCTACGCCCTGGTGATGATCCTGGCCAGATCGTGGATCTATCGGGTGCCGGTGTACCGGCCGATGCTGAAGAACTTCGTCCTGTCGGTGCTGCCGCTGATCCTGCTCGTGGCGGCGGTGGCGCTGGCCGCGCTGGCGTCGGGGCTGGTCTCGCCGATCCTCGGTGTGGCGGTCGGTGTTGTCGGATTCCTGGCCTGGCTGCTGGCCCTGCCCAACTCCGGCTACCTGATCACCGAACTCAACCTCAACCACCGGCGCGAGAACGAATCCGTCCCGCTCTGGTACGACATCATCTCGGTCCTGACGTTCGCGATGTCCGGGGTGATCAACACGGTGCTGGGCATCCTCGCCGCCCAGTTCGCCTTCGTCCTCGCCGTCTACGGCGACGACAACGAGGCCGTCGAGGCGCTCCCGGTGCGGGCGGTGGGTGTGATCGTCATCGTGCTGGTGACGGTCGGCATCTACCTGGGCCGCTACCTGCGGCTGAACAGTTGGGACGTGCGCTCACCCACACGGATGTGGACCAAGTTCCGCGAGCACTTCGACGGCTGGCCGCAGATCGGCAACTTCGCCCTGTTCTGCCTCACCCACACGCTGTTCCTGTTGATCGTCTACGGGATCGTCGCCGGACCGGTGTTCGAAGAGATCCTGCACGCGACGACCGGCGACGGGTCGTGAACCCTTGCCTGTAGATCCGGGCCCATGCGCTGGTCAATCATGGAAAAAGGCTTACCTAAGTTGGCACAACCTGGGGGTACTCAATTATCGTGTTCGGAACATGCTGGACACACAACCGTCCAGATAGTCACTCAGCCACGTCGGCGGAGGCGGGAACACATCCCGATCACCGTCTGCCGCCGAGCTGATCGGGCGCGCCGGCCCAGTGTTGCGTCGGCGCTTGTATTGCCACGTGATGGCCATCAGCGTTGCTGGTCGTCTGTGCATCTGACGCACATGAAGGCTAGGTATGAAGCAATTTCCAGGCCACAGGTCTCCCGGACCCCAGGGCCTCTATGACCCCGCGAACGAGCACGACGCCTGTGGTGTCGCGTTCGTCGTCGACATGCACGGGCGGCGCAGCCGCGACATCGTCGAGAAGGCCATCACCGCGCTGGTGAACCTCGAGCACCGCGGCGCTGCAGGCTCGGAGCCGAACACCGGCGACGGCGCAGGCATCATGCTGCAGGTCCCGGACTCGTTCCTGCGCGCGGTCGTCGACTTCGAGCTGCCCGCCGAGGGCGCTTACGCGACCGGCATCGGGTTCCTCCCGCAGGAGGCGGCGGCCGCCGACGAGGCCGCAGCCGGCGTCGAGCGGATCGTCGCGGAGGAGGGCCTGACGGTCCTCGGCTGGCGCGAGGTCCCCACCGACGACTCCTCGCTCGGTGCGATGGCGCGCGACGCGATGCCCACGTTCCGGCAGGTCTTCCTCGCCGCGGCCGGGGTGACCGGCATGGACCTCGAGCGCCGCGCGTACGTGATCCGCAAGCGCGTCGAGCACGAGCTCGGCCAGGCGGGTTCCGGCGAGGGCGCCACCGGCCGCGAGTCGGTGTACTTCCCGAGCCTGTCCGGCCAGACCTTCGTCTACAAGGGCATGCTCACCACCCCGCAGCTCAAGAGCTTCTACCTCGACCTGCAGGACGAGCGGATGGAGAGCTCCCTCGGCCTGGTGCACTCGCGCTTCTCCACCAACACGTTCCCGTCCTGGCCGCTGGCGCACCCGTTCCGGCGGGTTGCCCACAACGGCGAGATCAACACCGTGACCGGCAACGAGAACTGGATGCGCGCCCGCGAGGCGCTCATCGAGTCCGACGTGTTCGGCGCAGGCGCGCTCGAGAAGATCTTCCCGATCTGCACCCCGGGTGCCAGCGACACCGCGCGCTTCGACGAGGTGCTCGAGATGCTGCACCTCGGCGGCCGCAGCCTGCCGCACGCAGTGCTGATGATGATTCCCGAGGCCTGGGAGCGGCACGAGAGCATGGACCCGGCTCGCCGGGCGTTCTACGAGTACCACTCGGCCCTGATGGAGCCCTGGGACGGACCGGCGTCGGTGTGCTTCACCGACGGCACCGTCATCGGCGCCGTCCTGGACCGCAACGGCCTGCGCCCGAGCCGCATCTGGGTGACCGAGGACGGCCTCGTCGTGATGGCCTCCGAGGTCGGCGTCCTCGACATCGATCCCGCCAAGGTGATCAAGAAGGTCCGCCTGCAGCCGGGCCGGATGTTCCTGGTCGACACCGCACAGGGCCGGATCATCAGCGACGACGAGATCAAGTCCGAGCTGGCGGCCGAGCACCCGTACCAGGAGTGGCTCGACGCCGGGCTCGTCCACATGGCGGACCTGCCCGAGCGCGACCACGTGCACATGAACCACGATCGGGTGCTGATCCGTCAGCAGATGTTCGGATACACCAACGAGGAACTGAACGTCCTCATCGCGCCGATGGCCAAGACCGGTGGTGAGGCGCTCGGTTCGATGGGCACCGACACCCCGATCGCGGTGCTGTCCGCGCGGCCGCGGCTGCTGTTCGACTACTTCTCGCAGCTGTTCGCGCAGGTGACGAACCCGCCGCTGGACGCGATCCGCGAAGAGATCGTCACCAGCATCGGCGGCAGCATGGGACCGGAGGGCGACCTGCTCAACCCGGGCCCGGCCTCCTGCCGCCTGCTCGCGCTGCCGCAGCCGATCCTGCACAACGACGACCTCGCCAAGCTGGTCCACGTCAACGACGACGGTGACTTCCCCGGCCTGCGTTCGGTGGTCGTGCCCGGCCTGTACCGGGTCGCCGACGGCGGCAAGGGCCTGAGCAAGGCACTCGACGACATTCGCTTCCAGGTATCGCAGGCGATCGCGGGCGGGGCGCGGATCATCGTGCTCTCGGACCGGAACTCGAACGAGACGTTCGCCCCGATCCCGTCGCTGCTGCTGACCTCTGCCGTGCATCACCACCTGGTCCGGGAGCGTTCGCGCACCAAGGTCGGGCTCGTCGTGGAGGCCGGTGACGCCCGCGAGGTGCACCACATGGCCACGCTCGTCGGCTTCGGCGCCGCGGCGATCAACCCGTACATGGCCTTCGAGACGATCGAGGACATGATCGAGGGCGGCGACCTCACCGGCATCGCCTTCGACGACGCGGTCAAGAACTACATCAAGGCCGCCGGCAAGGGCGTGCTGAAGGTGATGTCCAAGATGGGCATCTCGACGCTCGCCTCCTACACGGGCGCGCAGCTGTTCCAGGTGATCGGCCTGTCGCAGGAGCTGGTGGACGAGTACTTCACCGGGCTGAACTCCAGCCTCGGCGGCATCGGCCTGGACGAGATCGCTGCGGACATCACGATCCGGCACGCGGCCGCGTACCTGAACCGTCCCGAGGAGCGCGCGCACCGCGAGCTCGAGGTCGGCGGCGAGTACCAGTGGCGCCGCGAGGGCGAGTACCACCTGTTCAACCCGGACACGGTGTTCAAGCTCCAGCACGCGACCAGGACCGGTCAGTACAACATCTTCAAGGAGTACACCAAGCTCGTCGACGATCAGTCGGAGCGCTTGGCGTCCCTGCGCGGCCTGTTCACGTTCAAGTCGGGTCTGCGCCAGCCGATCTCGATCGACGAGGTGGAGCCCGCCTCGGAGATCGTCAAGCGCTTCTCGACCGGTGCGATGAGCTACGGCTCCATCTCGGCCGAGGCGCACGAGACGCTGGCCATCGCGATGAACCGCCTCGGCGGACGGTCCAACTCGGGTGAGGGCGGAGAGCATCCGTCGCGCTTCGAGGTCGAGCCGAACGGCGACTGGCGCCGGTCCGCGATCAAGCAGGTCGCGTCCGGTCGTTTCGGCGTCACCTCGCACTACCTGAGCAACTGCACCGACATCCAGATCAAGATGGCGCAGGGTGCCAAGCCGGGCGAGGGTGGCCAGCTGCCGCCGCACAAGGTGTACCCGTGGGTCGCCGAGGTGCGCGGGTCTACCCCGGGCGTCGGCCTCATCTCGCCGCCGCCGCACCACGACATCTACTCGATCGAGGATCTCGCACAGCTGATCCACGACCTGAAGAACGCGAATCCGACGGCCCGTATTCACGTCAAGCTGGTCTCGGAGGTCGGTGTCGGCACGGTCGCGGCGGGTGTCTCGAAGGCGCACGCCGACGTGGTGCTCATCTCCGGTCACGACGGCGGCACCGGCGCCACCCCGCTGACCTCGGTCAAGCACGCGGGCGCGCCGTGGGAGCTCGGTCTCGCCGAGACCCAGCAGACGCTGCTGCTCAACGGCCTGCGGGACCGGATCGTGGTGCAGGTCGACGGCCAGCTCAAGACCGGCCGCGACGTGGTCATCGCCGCGCTGCTCGGCGGCGAGGAGTTCGGTTTCGCCACCGCGCCGCTGGTGGTCTCCGGCTGCATCATGATGCGCGTGTGCCACCTGGACACCTGCCCCGTTGGCGTTGCGACCCAGAACCCAGTGCTGCGCAAGCGTTTCGCCGGCAAGCCCGAGTTCGTGGAGAACTTCTTCATGTTCATCGCCGAGGAGGTGCGTGAGCTCCTCGCCGAGCTCGGCTTCCGCACCATCAACGAGGCGGTCGGCCAGGTCGACGCACTGGACACCACCAAGGCACTCGAGCACTGGAAGGCGTCCAAGCTGGACCTGTCGCCGATCCTGGCGAAGACCGAGTCGGCCTTCATGGACCAGGATCTGTACTGCACCGGCTCGCAGGACCACGCCCTCGAGAAGGCGCTCGACCAGCAGTTGATCGCACAGAGTCGTGCGGCCATCGACAGCGGTCAGCCGGTGAAGTTCGAGTCGAAGATCACCAACGTCAACCGGACGGTCGGCACCATGCTCGGCCACGAGGTGACGAAGGTGTACGGCGGCGCGGGCCTGCCCGAGGACACCATCGACATCACGTTCACGGGGTCGGCGGGCAACAGCTTCGGCGCCTTCGTCCCGAAGGGCATCACGCTCCGGCTGTTCGGCGACGCCAACGACTTCGTCGGCAAGGGCCTGTCCGGTGGACACATCGTGGTGCGCCCGCCGGTGCAGACCGCCGACGGGTTCGTCGCGGAGGAGAACATCATCGCGGGCAACGTGATCCTGTTCGGCGCCACCGGCGGCGAGGCCCTGATCCGCGGTATCGCGGGTGAGCGCTTCGCGGTCCGGAACTCGGGCGCGACCGCGGTGGTCGAGGGTGTGGGTGACCACGCCTGCGAATACATGACCGGTGGACGGGTGGTCGTGCTCGGCGCGACCGGACGCAACTTCGGCGCGGGCATGTCCGGCGGCGTGGCGTTCGTCTACAACCCGGACAAGTCCTTCGAGGCGGACCTCAACACGGAGCTGGTCGATCTCGAAGACCTCGAGCACGAGGACTTCGTCTGGCTCAAGGGTGCCATCGAACGGCACCGCGACGAGACCGGGTCCGAGGTTGCCGCGCGCATCCTCGCGGACTGGTCTCAGCAGGTGAATCACTTCGTCAAGGTGATGCCGCGCGACTACAAGAAGGTGCTCGTGGCGATCGACACCGCGAAGAAGAACGGAACTGACGTGGACGAGGCAATCATGGAGGCAGCTCGTGGGTGATCCAAGCGGCTTCCTCAAGCACACCTCGCGCGAACTGCCGGTTCGGCGGCCGGTGCCGCTGCGCCTGATGGACTGGAAGGAGGTGTACGAGGACTTCGATTCGAAGACCCTCCGCACCCAGGCCAGCCGGTGCATGGACTGCGGTATTCCGTTCTGCCACAACGGTTGCCCGCTCGGGAATCTGATTCCCGAGTGGAACGACCTGGTGCACAAGGATCGCTGGCGCGACAGCATCGACCGCCTGCACGCGACCAACAACTTCCCGGAGTTCACCGGTCGGTTGTGCCCGGCGCCCTGTGAGGCGTCCTGCGTGCTCGGCATCAACCAGGATGCGGTCACCATCAAGCAGGTCGAGGTCGAGATCATCGACCGCGCCTTCGACGAGGGCTGGGTCAAGCCGGTGCGGCCGTCCAGCCTGACCGGCAAGAAGGTCGCGGTCGTCGGCTCCGGGCCCGCGGGCCTGGCGGCAGCGCAGCAGTTGACCCGCGCCGGGCACACCGTGACCGTGTTCGAGCGGGCCGACCGCATCGGTGGTCTGCTCCGCTACGGCATCCCCGAGTTCAAAATGGAGAAGCGCCACATCGACCGGCGCCTGGTCCAGATGGAGTCCGAGGGCACCATCTTCCGGCCGGGAGTCAATGTCGGCGTGGACATCTCGGCGGAGCAGTTGCGGGCGGACTTCGACGCCGTCGTGCTGGCCGGTGGCGCCACCGAGGCGCGCGACCTGCCGATCCCCGGCCGCGAGCTGGACGGCATCCACCAGGCGATGGAGTTCCTGCCGATCGCCAACCGCGTGCAGCTCGGCGATGCGGACGCACCGTCGATCACCGCCGAGGGCAAGAAGGTCGTCATCATCGGTGGCGGCGACACCGGCGCGGACTGCCTGGGCACCTCGCTGCGCCAGGGCGCGGAGATCGTGCACCAGTTCGAGATCATGCCGCGTCCGCCGGAGGCCCGCGCGGACTCCACCCCGTGGCCGACGTACCCGCTCATGTACCGGGTTTCCTCGGCACACGAGGAGGGCGGCGAGCGGGTGTTCGCGGTGAACACCGAGCAGTTCTCCGGATCGGACGGCAAGGTCACCGGACTCAAGGCCCACGAGGTCAAGATGGTCGGCGGCCGCTTCGAGAAGCAGGAGGGCACCGACTTCGAGCTCGAGGCCGACCTGGTTCTGCTGGCGATGGGCTTCGTCGGACCGGAGAAGCCGGGCCTGCTCACCGACCTGGGCGTCGACCTCAACGAGCGCGGCAACGTGACCCGCTCCGGCGAGTGGGCAACCAGCGTGGACGGCGTGTTCGTGGCCGGTGACATGGGCCGCGGTCAGTCGCTCATCGTGTGGGCCATCGCGGAGGGTCGCGCCTGCGCGGCCGCCGTCGACACGTTCCTCGAGGGCGAGACCTCGCTGCCGTCGCCGATCGTCCCGACGGCCGCGCCGCAGCGGTAGTCACGGGCCGGTAGCGACCGGCACTCGAACGGCAACCCGCCGTCCCGGCAGTTCGGGGCGGCGGGTTTGCTGCGTAACAGGGCATTTCAGGCCTGTCGGTCATTTGGACGAATGTTCAGGAAACCGCGGGCGTATCCATTTTGTGCCGGTTAGGCTTCGGCGATTTGTGATGTGAGTCACGCCACCGCAAACCCACTCCGGTGGGCCGTTCAGGAGGTAACCGTGCTCTTGTCCCTGACCCGTCGCCTGGCGACACCCCTCGTCACGGCCGGTGCCGCGATGACCCTGATGCTCGGCGGTGCAGGCACCGCCGTCGCGCAGCCGACACCGCCGCCGCCCGCGTGGTCGGGTGACAAGACGGCCGACAACCTCCGGTGGAACCTGAGCCTGTCCGCCGTGAACGGGACCGCGGTCGACCGTGCCCAGGCGGGTGTCAACGTCGTGCATCCGGGCGACACGGTGACCTATACCGCGAAGGTCTGGAAGAACAACGGGACGGACCGACTCGTCACCGCGATGCGTCAGATCCAGCCCGACGGCTTCCAGTACGTCTCGAACACCGTGAGCAAGCAGGCAAGTGTCGTCGACGAGGGGGCCGCAGGCGTGAAGGCGACCTGCTCCGGCGGCGGCTGCGGCTCGGTCTTCGGGTTCGGCAGCGGATTCAAGAACGACGTGACCTTCGCCGTCACCTACAAGATCCCCACCACCCAGGCCTTCGGCGACTACAACGCCGGCTTCGAGTTCGACGTCTACTCGTTCAGCACGGGGCAGGGCGCCAACCCGGCGGGCGCGTGGGTGCGGGTGGTCGACCCGAAGGTCGCCACGAACACGACCCTGCAGGCACCGGCGACCGCGCAGACCGGCCAGGCCGTGACGCTGACCGCCAACGTCGGCCCCGCCAATTCCGCAGGCACCGTCCAGTTCAAGGACGGCAGCACCGACATCGGCGCACCGGCCGCCGTCTCCGGTGGCGTCGCCACCCTTTCGCACACCTTCGACACCCCGGGTGCGCACGCGATCACCGCGGCCTTCACCGGCGGCGCGGGCTTCCACGACTCGGTGTCGGCCGCGGCGACCGTCGACGTCACCGCGGAGACCACCACCACGGTGAACGTTCCGGCCACCGCCACCGTGGGTGACGACGTCACCTTCACCGCCACCGTCGCCCCGGCAACCGCGACCGGTCGGGTCCAGTTCAAGGACGGCGCCACCGACCTCGGTACCCCCGTCGACGTGGTGAACGGCCAGGCGCCCCTGACCCGCAAGTTCGCCGAGGCCGGCTCGCACAACGTCACCGCGAACTTCGTCGGCACCGGCGGCTACGGCAACTCCGCCTCCGCCGCATCCCCGCTGGCCGTCACCGACGCCGACTTCGGCACCACTACAACGGTTCTCGAACCGGTCACCGCGACCACCGGCACCCCGGTGAACCTGTCCGCCACGGTCATGCCGATTCCCAGCGGCGGCGACGTGGAGTTCCTGGTCGACGGTGTCCCCGTCGGCACCGCGCCCGTCGGCACCGGTGACGGCGTCGCGATCCTGCCGCACACCTTCACCGCCGCTGGCACCGCGAGCGTGGTCGCCAAGTTCATCGGCGTCGCGGGCTTCACCCCGTCGACCTCCGCCGGGTTCGACGTGACCGTCAAGGCCCCGGACACCCGCGTGGCCACCACCACCACGCTCGGAGTCACCGGTGCGGCGGCCGTCGGCAAGACGATGACCTTCACCGCGACCGTCGCGCCCGCCAGCGCCACCGGCACCGTCCAGTTCAAGGTCGGCACCGAGGCCGTCGGTGCGCCGGTCCCGGTCGTGAACGGTGTTGCGACCCTGACCCATACGTTCGACGCCGAGGGCACCCACGGCATCACGGCGGTCTACTCCGGCGACAACGGGCACAAGGAGTCCGTCTCCGGCCCGACCGTGGTCAACATCGTTGCCTCCACCCCGGGTACCCCGGGCGGCTCCGGTAGCGCCGACCTCGGTTCGCTGAGCAGCCTCTTCGGTTCCTAGCCCGCTCTCACCCGTGACCGGATCCTGGGCGTGGCCAGTTCACGCCCAGGATCCGGCCGGGCACCACTGACCTTCTTTCATTCATCCGTAGGAGAACTCGTGCAGAAGAAGCGAATTCGCGGGCTCGTCGCACCGATAGGCGCAGGTGCGCTCGCCGGCATCACCATGCTGGCGGGGGTCCCCGCCGCCGCGGCACCCGTCACCACCAACTTCAAGGCCTCCTGCCTGGCCACCCCGTCGGCCGTCGCCGGACCGCAGACCCAGACCGACGACGCCGGGGTGACCGTCGACGCCCCCGAGACCGTCAACGCCGGTGCGGAATTCGACGTCACCATCCGCCCGTCGACGATCTCCTTCCCGAACTCGACGTCGGGGGCCAGCGTCACGAGTGTCTCGCGCATCAAGATCGACGTTGCGATGCCGGAGAACGTCGAGTTCCTCGGCGCGGAGGTCGTGCCGGGCACCAGCAGCGGCCTCAGCGGTGTCGCGCCGAATGTGCTGCGCGTCAACGAGGCCGGAAACGTCGACGCGAACGGCACCGTGCTGCGCCTGTCGGGCAACAACGAGGTCATCGGCAACGGACCGAACTCGAGCAAGAGCAGCGTGGCCGGCATCGTCGCCGCGGCGGCCGGGGGGGCGGAGACCACCTTCCAGTTGCCGACGGTCAAGGCCCGACTCAAGGCCGGCCCCTCCGGGTCCGTGGAGCTCAAGCTCCGCACCGCGGGCGAGGCCGGACAGTGGGGCAAGGACAAGAACTTCATGACCTTCCTGCCGAGGGCAAGCGCGGCCCTCGGGATCATCGCCTGGGCGCCGACGCAGTGCACCCCGCGCGACAGCGCGAGCGCCCCGCTCAACGCCGGTGCAGGCCCGCTTTCCGCCACCCAGATCACCGAGGCGGACAAGCAGACCACTGTCACCGTGAACGGCCCGGGTGCGGTGAAGAACGGCGACGAGGTCACGCTGACCGCGAACGTCGATCCGGCCGCGAACGGCGGCACCGTGCAGTTCACGATCGACGGCGCCCCGGTCGGCGCGCCGGTCACGGTCGCGAACGGTGCGGCGTCGATCACGCATACCTTCACCACCGACGGTGACCACACCGTGACGGCGGCGTTCTCGGGCACGACGGGCTTCGAGGCCTCGACCTCCGCGCCGAAGACGATCGCCGTCAGCACCGACGACATCGTCACCTCCGTCGCGACCACCGGCCCCACCCAGGCGCACGTCGGCCAGGACGTGAACCTCGCCGCACAGGTCACGCCCGCCGTCGCGGGCGGCACCGTGGAGTTCACGGTCAACGGCGGTGACAAGGTGACCGGGACCGTCGGCAGCGACGGCGTCGCGATCGCGCCGTACACCTTCACCGGCACCGGAACCCACAGCGTCGTCGCCCGCTACTCGGGCACCAACGGCGTCGCGCCCTCGGTGGCGCCGGCATTCCCGGTGAGCGTGACGAACCCGCCGCCCGCCGCGGTTCAGACCACCACGACGCTCGCCCCGGTCGGGACCGCCCAGAAGGGGCAGCCGGTCACCCTGACCGCGAACGTCGCCCCGGCGAACGCCAACGGCACGGTGCAATTCAAGATCGGCAACACCCTGATCGGTGCCCCGGTGCCGGTCGTCAACGGTGTCGCGACGCTGCCCACCACGTTCGCCAACAGCGGCACCTACGGCGTCACCGCGGAGTTCACCGGATCGACCGGATTCATCGCCTCCGCATCTGACCCACAGACGGTGACCATCCCGGGCGATCCGGTTGGTCCGGGCAACGGCGGCCCGCTGGGCAGCCTCGAGAACCTCTTCGGTTCGTAGGCGGCTTCGCCGCCCGTGAGTCCTTCTGGCCCCCAGCGGGACCATAAGGACTCACGGGCGCGGAGCGCCTTAGACCCCTGCGGTCAGCGCGACGGTCAGCGGAACGATCGTCAGGAAGCAAATCGCGGCCGCGAAGAGCGCGATCACCACGCCCCGGCGCCAGCGTCCGCGGGCGCCGCTGGCGGCCGTCACGAACAGGATGAACCCGACGCAGACGGAGGCGATCGTCACGATCACGGGGGCGTCGATCATGGTCCGATTCTGCCCCGCTTCGTGAACGGGTCGGCCGGCACCCCGGGGCTATCGGCCGGGGGTGATCTCGGTGCGCGCGGTCACCGGGAACTGCGGTAGCGTCTGGTTGATCGTCTGTGCATCTTTTTGATACCTCCCGATGGCAGTATCTGCATGCCGGACCGGGAATCGGAAGGAAAGAGGGGGCTCGCACAATGCGCCTGAGGAAGACCATCGCAGTTCTGTCCGCGTTCGCCGCGGCCACCGTGGGGACGGTGATCTCCGGCGGCGCCGCGCAGGCCGCTCCGTCGGGTTGCCCCAGCCTGTACGTGGTCGCGATCCCGGGTACCTGGGAGACCTCCACGGAGCCGGACAAGCGCCCGGGCCCCGGCATGCTTTCCGCCGTCACGAACGCGCTGCCCGCCTCGAAGGTCCGGTCCGACTACGTCACCTATGCGGCGACCGCGTTCCCCTGGGAGGGGGAGGTGTACGGCGCCTCGAAGAAGCAGGCCACCGACAATGCGCGCGGGATGCTCGAGGCGATGCAGCGGACCTGCGCCGACACGCGGTTCGGCATCATCGGCTACAGCCAGGGCGCGGACGCGGCGGGCGACCTGGCCGCGGAGATCGGCACCGGCACCAGCACCATCCGCCCCGAGAAGGTGGCGGCCGTCGGGCTGCTCTCCGACCCGCGGCGAGCGGACAGCGACGTGCTGATCGGCCCGCGCGTGCCCGGCAACGGCGCGGGTGGACCGCGGATCGGTGGGTTCGGCTGGGTCAGCGACCGGACCGTGACGTTCTGCGCGCCCGGTGACCTGTACTGCGCGACCGAGGACAACGACTTCGTCACCCGGATGGCCGGCTTCGCGGCGCAGAACTCCGGCGCCGGGTCCTCGGACTCGCCGAAGGTTGCTCCCCAGGCCGAGTCGCTCTGGACCGATCTGCTCGGCGCGGGCGGCATCCCGACGCTGCAGAACCAGCTCACCGATGAGGCGAACGAGGACCGTCGAGATCAGCTCGTGCAGTTCTACGGTTCGGGCGCCCACCAGGATTACCAGGGGTACGCCGTCGATGCCGCGGGAAACACCCCGACCACATGGCTGGCGGGGTGGCTGCGCGACCGCGCGTGACCTGCGCGGGTCGCCCCGGTGGACGGGGTGACCGCGCGTCGGGTGAGTGATCTCCACCCCAGGGGCGATGGTTGCCGTGCGTTCCGTCGATCAGGCTTGGTGAAGACCAATCCGCCTGTCACGAGCCCACGGAGCACCCCCATGAGCCTGAAGAAGACCCTCGCAATCGCGTCCGTCGTCGCCGCGGCCACCATCGGCATCTCCGGGGGAGTGGCCCAGGCCGATGCATCCGGCGCCGGATGCCCGAACCTCTACGTGGTGTCCATCCCGGGCACCTGGGAGACCGGACCCGCCAGGCAACCGGCCCCCGGAATGCTCGGCGCGGTGACCGGCGCGCTGGCGTCGCCGAACATCCGCACCGAATACGTGACCTACGCCGCGACCGCGTTCCCTTGGGAGACACAGGTTTACGCCGCCTCGAAACGGCAGGCCACCGACAACGCGCGCGGATTGCTGGAGGCGATGCAGCGGACCTGCGCCACCACGCGGTTCGGCATCATCGGCTACAGCCAGGGTGCGGACGCGGCGGGTGACCTGGCCGCGGAGATCGGTTCCGGCCTGAGTTCCGTGCGTCCCGAGAAGGTGGCGGGCGTCGGGCTGCTCTCGGATCCGCGGCGCGCGGAGACCGACGTGCTGATCGGCCCGCGCGTACAGGGTTTCGGTTCGGGCGGTCCGCGGATGGGGGGCTTCGGCGCGGTCGGCGACCGGACGGTGACCTTCTGCGCACCCGGCGACCTGTACTGCGCCACCGAGCGCGACGACTTCGTGACCCGGATCGCGGGCGTCACGGTTCAGAACTCGGACGCGGGCTCCGTGGACGAGTTGCTCAAACGCCCGGATGCCGGCGCGCTCTGGAACGAATTGCTCGGTGCCGGTGGCGTTCCCACCCTGCAGGGTCAGCTCAGCGATCAGGCCAACGCGCAGCGCCGCGACGAGCTCGGTGCGTTCTACGGTACCGGCGCCCACCAGAACTACCAGGGCTACGCCGTCGACGGGGCGGGCACCACCCCGACCGCGTGGCTGGCGGGCTGGCTGCGCGCCAAGGCCTGACCGCTCGCAGGGGTGAGGGCTTTCCGCCCTGCTGGTGATGGTGCCCGGCTCTTCCCTTCATCAGGCTGGTAGGTGTTCTCAGCACGTCGAAACCCTTCAAATGTGAGGGCTTTCAACGAAATTCGTGCTTGACATCTGAAAGGACACGGCTCATGAATGGAACAAAGTTCGCCAGGCGCGCGGCAGGCGCCGGGGTATTGACCGGGTTGGCGGCGCTCGCGATAGTGGCGACCCCGGCAGTCGGATCGGCGACGGTGACGGCGGGAACCTATTCCGTCAGTACGGGCGAAGGCAGCATCACCATCACGGTCGACGGCGTCACCTCCGATGCCACCGGGATCAGGTGCTGGGCACCGATCGAGGAAGGCACTGGTGGCAGGGAGTTCGACCTCGATGCCTCCGGCCACGGTGTGCTCACGTACACGAACCTTGCCGGCGGAACCTATGTGGTCGACCCCCGGTGCCGCGACAGCGAGAACAACAGGCCCAACTACGAGTTCGATCCGGACAGCACCACGGTGACGGTGACCGCGGCCGAGTCGCCGCCCGATGATGGCGGAAGCCCGAGCGATCCGTTCGGCGGACTGTTCACCGGTCTGCTCACCGGCCTGTTCACCGGAATCCTGGGGACCTTGTTCGGGTCCTGACCCGGCCGACGCGCTGCGACCGCCGCTCGGGGCCAGCTAGATTCGGGCGATGACCGAGATCCGGGCGTTCACCTTCTACGCGATGGTCCCGCTGAACCTTCTGCTCATCGTGTGGGTGTGGATAGGGCGCGCGTTCCTCGGCGCGGGCGGGTGGTGGATCGTGGTCCTCACCTACACCGCGGTCCCGGTGCTGATCCTCGCCCTCGGGCTCTCCTCGATCCTCGCGATCACGCAGCGGGTGCCCGCGAGTGCGGGTCGCCTCACCCCGCCGCAGTGGGGGACGCACCTGGTGGTGTGGGCGTCGATGCTCGGTTTCGGGTTCTTCCTCGTGGACGCGGGCGACGACGCGGACGCCCGGGCGTCGGTGTTCACTCAGGTCGTCGGGGCCACCTCGGGCACGCTCGCGGTGAGCGACACGCTCACCGCGATCTGTGTGCTCGCCTTCGTCGCGGCGTGGGTCGTGCTGCTCGTGCTGCTGGTTGCCGGCCAAGGCGCTCGGCGTGCGGGAACGATCCACTCGGGCGCGGGTACGGCATGATCGATGGCGCCGGGACTCGGTGACTTTCGGGGTACTGGACACACGCGGCGAAAGTGTCAGGCACAATGCGCAGCGACGCGGCCGACAGCTTGGCCTCATGAGCGGCGACAAGGGAGGCGGCACATGCGATCTGCAGGTGACTCGGCCCTGGCCGCGCGGGAATTGGTTGTTGCGCTCGCCTCGGTGATGGAGGCGCAGAGCGGGGAACTCAAGGCGCGGGTGATCGATCGGCTGACCTCCGAGATCGAGGAGGCCCGGGATCCGCAGATCGCCACGATGCAGGCCGCCGCCACGGTGGAGACGCTGGCCTCGATCCGCCAGATCCTGCAGCACCGGATCGAGGCGGGGCGCGCCGATGTCCCGGCGACCGCGATCGAGCACGCGCGGCGGCTAGCGCAGCGCGGAGTCTCGCCCGCCGTGATGGAGCGCGCCAACCGTTTGGCCACCGACACCGTGATGCGGTGGTGCCTGGAACAGATGCAGCTGCTCAGCGACGACGCCGCGGTGGTTGCGCAGGCCGCGGTGCTGATCATGACCGACGCCGGCGGCTACGGCGATCGGGTGGCGCACCAGCTGGCGGCCGTCTACGAGGCTGAGCGCGAGCTCTGGCTGCGGCGCAGCAACGCCTCCCGTGAGGCGTGCGTGGGACAGCTCCTGACGGGCCGGGCGACGGACCTACCCGCGGCCGAACTCGCCCTCGGATATCGGCTGGGCCAGCGGCATCTGGCGCTGGCGGTGTGGACCGAGCGGACCGAGTCCGGTGATGACGAGATGAGCTTCCTCGAGCGTTCGGTCGGTGCCCTCGCGGACAAGCTCGGCTGCACGGCGGCACCGCTGGTCCTGCCCCGCGCCGACAACGAGGCGTGGGCGTGGTTGCCGGTCGGGCCAGCGGTCGACATTGCGGCGATCGGGCCGATCGTGGCGGGGTGGGAACACCCGGTCAGGGCCGCGGTCGGGGCGCCCGCCGAGGGAATAGCCGGATTCCGGCGCACCCATCAGCGGGCGATGGCTGCGCAGGTGGTCGCCCAGAACTCGGCCCGGCCCGGCCCGCTCGTCGTCTCGAGCGCGGAGGTCGGCGCGATCGCGCTGATGTGTGCGGACATGTCGGCCGCCAGGATGTGGGTGCGCGACGTGCTCGGCCCGCTTGCGGTTGACGACGCCACCAGTGAGCGGCTGCGGGAGACGATCCGAGTGTTCCTGGCCAACGGCGCCAGCTACACCGCGACCGCGGAACAGCTGAACATGCACAAGAACTCGGTGGTGTACCGGCTCCGCAAGGCCGAGGATCAGCTCGGGCACAAGCTCCGCGACGGCCGCCTCGACCTGGAGATCGCGTTGGCGCTGTGCCACTGGCTCGGCGCGGCCGTGCTCGAGGCGGGATCGGACTCGCCCGCCCCGAGCACCGGCGGTTAGCGGACCACGCTCAGCGGTTCCGGTGTGGCAGTCCTGATGAAGTAGGCGATCTCCTCGATCGCGCGCTGCGCCTCCGGCACCAGGTCGGCGGCCGCCTGGAACACGTGCACCTGGCGGCGCCACACCTGGAGTTCGCAGGGCACGCCCGCCTCGGCGAGCCGGTCGGCCATCAGCTCGGAGTCCGGCAGCAGCAGTTCGTGCGACCCGACCTGGATCAGCACGGGGGGCAGGCCTCGCAGGTCGCTGTCGACCGGGCACATCCGGGACTGGTCACGGGACGACCCGGATCGGGAGTCGCGGCGACCCGAGATCCGGGCGAGCTCGTCGAGCGCGTTGCTCGGGAGCATCGCGTCGCGACCGGCATTGCGGTGTTCGGTCTTGCGGGCGGGGTCCATCTCGGTCAGGGGTGAGAGCGCCACGATCCCGGCCGGACCGGGCAGGCCCTGCTCGCGGATCGCGAGCGGGATCATGAAGGACAGGTAGCCGCCAGCCGAGTCCCCGGCGATCACGATCTGATCGGGCCGGTAGCCCTTGTCCAGCAGCCACCGGTAGCCGTTGACCCCGTCGTCGACGGCGTCGCTGATGCTGTGCGCGGGGAGCATGCGGTAGTCGACCATCAGGACGGGCGCCTGCGCGGAGGCCGAGATCCGCGAAACCAGGCGCTGGTGGGTACCGATCCCGCAGAACAGGAATCCGCCCCCGTGTAGGTACAGGACGACGCGATCGCCGTCGGCGCCATCCGCCTTGACCCACTGGGCGCTGCAGTTGTCGAGCAGGACGGTGTGGCTGCGGGTTCCCTCGATGGGCGGGTGCATCCGCGCGCTCACATCGTCGAGGTACTTCATCGGCCAGGGCAGCGCCGAGGCCTTGGACCACAACGAGATGACCGGGCGGACTGTCATTCGCAGCGCCTGGGCCAGCAGGCGGGACTGCACGCTGGTGCCGCGGATGTCCTGGCGATCGACCGTGGTCGGGAGGTGGCGCGGCTGCGGCGCCGCGGCGCCTTCGATGAACCGAGCCGCCGTCGAACCGAACTCGCGGTCGCCGGCACCGACAAACTCCACAACTTCACTACTGGTCACGAGGACATCCTTGGGCTTCGCAGGGAACGCGATCGTCATCGGTGCGCGCGGCGTGGAGGCCGTCTGCGCGGTCAAAATGTGATGGCGGTCACTGGCATGCTCAAGGACATTAGGTCGTATCTTCCGGGCTGCCACCGGCCTGGCCGCACGAGAAATCGGCCCGGCTCTGTACTGAGCGTCCAGTATTTGTGTACGAGCGTCCAGTTTGGGGTTCGCTAACCCCGGCGACGGCGTCCGCGGGCACGTAGCGTGACCGGAGACGGTCGCATCGGGCGGCCGCGAGGAAAGGGAGTCGATGTCGGATCTGAAGGTGGTCGCCACCATCGCCGCAAAGCCCGGTTCGGAAGAGATCGTGCGGGACGGGCTGTCGACCCTGGCCGCCGCCAGCCGAGGCGAGGACGGCTGCCTGGGCTACGAGCTGTACGAATCGTCTGCGGCCCCGGGCACCTTCGTCACCGTCGAGACGTGGACCGGCCAGGAGGCCCTGAAGGCGCACATGGCGACGCCGCACCTGCAGGCCGCGATGGGAACGTTCGGTGCTCACCTGGCGGGTGCGCCGCAGATCCACCCGCTGACCCAAATCGAGGTCTGAATCAGGTAGTCGAACCGGGTGGTTACGGGCGGTGCCGGACCAGCAGGTCCCGCACGTGGCCGGTCTCGTTCACCGACGCCACCCGGGCATCGCCGTTGCGGGACACCAGGATGCGGGTGATCGAGGCGTAGTCGATCGGGAAGGTCAGCGGCCGGTCGAGGCCGAGCAGTCCCTGGAGGTACACGTTGATCACGCCGCCGTGCGCGAACACCGCCACGGTGTCCTCGTGGTCGGCCCCCGCGACCACCCGGGCCAGGCCGTCGCGGACCCGGGACCGGAACTCCCGCTCGTCGACGAAGCCGGGGAAGTGCCCGGCCAGGATGCGGGCGTACGCGTCCGGAGCGATGGCCTTGGCCTCGTGGATGGGGATGTAGTGCGTCCGGCGGTAGTCGTACTCGGCGAGTCCGGCGTTGACCACCACGGGGAGTCCGCGGGACACGGCGACCGGCGCCGCCGTGTCCAGGGCCCGCCGTTGTGGGCTGCTGACGATCGCGGAGATCGGGTACGGGGCGAGGGCGTCGGGCAGCCGTGCCGCCTGTGCGTGGCCGTCGTCCGTGAGGCCGGGGTCGGCGCCGTCGGTGGAGTCGGTGGAGAGGATGCGTTCGGGCAGCGCATGACGGATCAGCAGCAGTTGCACCCGGTCAGACTGTCATGCCCGCGATGAGGGCCGCGACCGAGGCCGGACGGTCCGCCATCATGTTGTGCCGGGCGGGCCGGAGCGTCTCGAACCGGGCCCCGAGCCGGTGGGCGAGCCGTTGCTGCCGGACGACCCAGCGCGGGGACCGCCCCGAGTCGGCGGCCACGACCAGGGTCGGCGGCACAGGACCGAGCGGGCGGAGTCGCTCGAGTTCGGCACCCAGGTCCGGGTAGGCGGCGTTCTCGACCAGCGCCGACCGCAGGTAGTCGGGGTCGGTGAAGGTCTGCCGTATCCACCCGACGGCATTCGCGTCGGGCGCGCCGTGGGTGAACAGGCGCACCCGCGGCCCGGCCAAGCGCTGCAGCCCGCTCGCCGCGGCGCCGTGCGCGAGCGCAGTGGCCAGTCCGAACCGCCAGCGGCGGGGGAGCGAGGCGGGGTGACGGGCGGGGATGCTGGCGTCGAGCAGCACCAGCGCCGCTGCTCGCTCCGGGCGCATCCGCGCGAATCCCTCGGCGTACCAGGCGCCCATCGAGTGCCCCACCACCGTCGCGGGCGCGCGCACCCCGACCGCGTCGAGCACCGCGCCGATCCGGTCCGCCTCGCCGCGGACCGTCGGCGGCTCACCGGAGGCGGGGCTGAGCCCGAACCCGGGCCGGTCGAACCGGACCACGGTGCACACCCGGACGAGCAGCGCCGCGACCGCGTCCCAGTCGAACCAGTTGCCTGCCAGGCCGCCGACGAGCACCACCGCCGGGCCTGCCCCCTCCACCACCACGTGCAGGGATTGGCCGCCGACCGCGACGATGGTGCCGGGAGGTTTCACGTGGAACCTCGCCGCAGGCCCCGAAACGTGTGCAGCGCCACGAAGATCAGCCAGGCGGAGGTGGCGGCGAGCTGAAGCCGCTGCGCCACCCCGAGGCCCCAGACGTCGCCGCCGCCCGTCGCGAAGTACAACCAGACCGTCCCGGCCGCGTAGGCGCACAGCAGGACGACGCCGAACACCCGCTGACCCCGCGGCCACCGGTAGCGGAACGCCGCCGCGATGAACGCGACCCCGGACACCGCCGCGGACACCGCCGCGAACCAGCTCGTGACGGCGTGCAGCTGGGCACTCTCGTTGAGTCCCGCGGCCTCCAGCGCCGCGCACTGCGCGCTCGCGTGCGCGGCGCAGCTGAGCGGCATGCGGGAATCCGCGGCGGTGCTGACCGCGAAGACGACGAGGAAGACCCAGCCGATGGTGGTGAGCGCCCGCCGCGGCCGCAGCGTCAGGCCGAGCCCGCCCGCGACGGCGAGGACGATGCCCGTGCACAGGTCGCCGGTGCGGAACAGGAACCCGTACGGCTGATCGAGCGCCGCGAGCTCGCTGGCGAACACCGCGGTCGGGTCGAGCCCGGTGGGGAGCACCAGTTCGAGCAGCCACGACGAATACAGGACCGCGCCGACCACCAGCAGGGTCAGCGTCGCGATTCTGGTGCGCCGCTGCGTCGTCGTGGCCCCCAGGGACGTCACCTTCTCGGGCCTCGCCTCGGGGAGGTCACCCTTCTCGGGCCTCGCCTCGGGGAGGTCACCCTTCTCGGGCCTCGCCTCGGGGAGGTCACCCTTCTCGGGCCTCGCCTCGGGGATGTCACTGCTTCGGCTTGGCCAGGGGGAACGCGAGGGATTCCCGGATGCTGCCGCCGGTGATGAGCATGACGATCCGGTCCACGCCCATCCCGATCCCGCCGGTGGGCGGCATCGCGTGCTCGAGGGCCTGCAGGAAGTCCTCGTCCAGCTCCATCGCCTCCTCGTCACCGCCCGCCGCCAGCATCGACTGCTCGGTCAGGCGTCGGCGCTGGTCGACCGGATCGGTCAGCTCGCTGTACGCGGTGCCCAGCTCGACACCCCAGGCCACCAGGTCCCACTTGGCG
Organism: Rhodococcus sp. NPDC059179; assembly: GCF_042754885.1. Classification (NCBI taxonomy): domain Bacteria; kingdom Bacillati; phylum Actinomycetota; class Actinomycetes; order Mycobacteriales; family Nocardiaceae; genus Rhodococcus; species Rhodococcus sp. NPDC059179. Next base: position 591,421 of record NZ_JBHZBV010000001.1, read on the forward strand.
GCGACGCCGGGGATGGTGGGGTGCGGCCGGGTCAGCGGCGACATCGAGGTGGGGAAGTTGGTGTAGAAGGTGGGGAACTCGGTCTGGTCCTCCACCAGGTGCTCGTACATCTCCTGGGCGACCGCGCCCGCGTCCCAGTCGGCCTGGTGCGGGATCCCGTTCTCGTCGCAGAGCCGCCGCAGCTCCTCCAGCGGGGTCTCCGGGGTCACCTCGACGCCCAGCTTCTCCGCGACCGCGCCGTGCATGGTCTTGACCGGCCAGTCGCCGGAGATGTCGATCTCGACGGGCTCGCCGTCCGGTCCGGGACGCAGCACGATCTCCCGGCCGTGCGCCGCGACCGCCGCGGCCTGGATCAGCTCCCGGCACAGCACCATCATGCGTTCGTAGTCGCTGTGCGCCTCGTACGCCTCCAGGATCGTGAACTCGGGGTTGTGCTTGAAGTCCACGCCCTCGTTGCGGAACACCCGGCCGATCTCGAAGACCCGCTCCATGCCCGCCACGCACAGCCGCTTCAGGTAGAGCTCCGGAGCGATGCGCAGGTACAGGTCCAGGTTGTAGGCATTGATGTGGGTGATGAACGGCGCGGCGTTCGCGCCGCCGTGCACCTGCTGCAGGATCGGGGTCTCGACCTCCAGGAACGCCCGCGAGGTGAGTGAGTCCCGCAGCGATTTCACCACCGCGCTGCGGGCGGTGAGCAGGTCGCGGGCCTCGGGGTTGATGGCGAGGTCCAGATAGCGCTGGCGCACCCGGGTCTCCGGGTCGGACAGCCCCTTCCACTTGTCCGGCAGCGGGTGCAGGCACTTTCCGTTCATCCGCCACTCGGCCGCGAGCAGGGACAACTCGCCCTTGCGGCTGCGTCCGATGGTGCCGCTCACCTCGATGAGGTCGCCGAGGTCGAAGTCGGCGGTGAACTCGTCGAGCCGGTCGCCGACGGCGGTCCGGTCGAACAGCACCTGCAGGTCGCCGGACCAGTCGCGGATCTCGGCGAACGCGACGCCGCCGTAGGCGCGGATCCGCATGAGCCGCCCGGAGATTCGGACCCGGGTGCCCTCCGGTGACGCCGCCGCCCCTGCGACGGTGTGGGTCGGCGGATAGGCGACCGGGTACGGGTCGATGCCCTCCTCGGCCATCCGGCCCAGCTTGTCCATCCGCACCCGGACCTGTTCCGGGCGACGGGGCCCGCCGCTGTCGGCGGGCAGCGCGGCGACGTCGTCGGGCGCACTGCCGTCCGTGTGCAGCAGCCCGGCCGCGGTCACCGACTGCGGCACCGCGACGTGCGTGCCGGTGTGCTTGCTGATGTCGTGGCGGCGCAGCCGCGGCAGGGTCACGAAGCCCTCGGCGACCGCGGACGCCATGCCGACCTTCGGGAGTACCCGGTTGTCGGAGAAGCACAGGTACCGCGGCTCCCAGTCCGGCTGGTACTTCACGTTGGAGCGGTACAGGGCCTCGAGCTGCCACCACTTGGAGAAGAACAGCAGGATTCCGCGCCAGACCCGGAGCACCGGGCCCGCGCCGATGCGGCTGCCCTCCTCGAATGCGGAGCGGAACACGGCGAAGTTGAGCGAGACCTTGTTGACGCCGAACCGATCGGCGCCTGCGGCGAGCTCGGACACCATCAGCTCCACAACGCCGTTGGGCGCCTGAGGGTTTCGGCGCATCAGGTCGAGGGAGGCGCCGGTCGCGCCCCATGGCACCAGCGACAGCATGCCCTGCACGTCGCCGGGGGTGTCGCCGTCGTCGTGCTCCTCGACGGCCTCGACCAGCAGGCAGTCGCCGTCCGCGGGATCGCCGAGCCGCCCGAGCGCCATCGAGAAGCCGCGTTCGGTCTCGGTGTCGCGCCAGTCGTCGGCGCGGGCGATCACCTGCGCCATCTCCTCCGGCGGGATGTCGCGATGCCGTCGGATCCGAACGGTGATGCCCTGCTTGCGAACCCGGTTCACCGCCTGCCGGACCTGGCGCATCTCGCGACCGTTCAGGTTGAACTCGCGGGTGCGCAGGATCGCCTCGTCGCCGAGCTGCAGGACGGTGAGACCGGCCCGGTTGTACGCGGTGGCGCCGAGCTCGCTCGCCCCCATCGCCGCGGGGGTCCAGCCGTATGTCGAGGCCAGCTCCAGCCAGGCGTCGATGGCGTGCGGCCAGGCCTCCTCGTCGCCGATGGGATCGCCGCTGGCCAGGCAGACGCCCAGCTCGACCCGATAGGTGACCGCGGCCTTGCCGCTGGGCGCGAAGACGACCGCCTTGTCCCTGCGGGTGGCGAAGTAGCCGAGGGAATCGTCGGCGCCGGAGCGCGCGAGCAGGCCGCGCAGCGCCGACTCGTCGCTGCCGGTGAGCGCGTTCGACGCGCGCTGGGACCGGAACAGGGTGACCACCGCGGCCAGCAGGGCGAGGGCGCCGAACAGGCCGAGCAGGGTGTTGACGAATCCGTGTGGGCGGCCGTCGAACTGCTCGTTGTCGAGCGCCGCGACTCCCGCGACGCGGTTGAGGGACCAGAGGAACCGCTGCTCCGAGGGGAGCGTGCCCGGGAACAGTTCGACGACGCCCCAGCCGAGCAGGACGCCGACGGCGAGGCCGAGGATCAGGACGCCGAGCGCCTTCCAGCCGGCCCCGCGCCGGACCCGGGTGTAGAACTCCTTGCGCGCGGCGATCAGCAGGCCGAGTACGGCGAGGTGCACCACCAGTGCCACCGCGGCGTGCACGTTGCGCTCGGCGACGACCTCGGCGAGGTTCAGCAGAGCGAACAACGCGAGGTAGATCGTCAGGAACCACCAGGCGATCCGCTTGCGGCTGGCGATCGCGGCGGCGAGCAGACCCACCACCAGCGCCCAGGCGAAGCTGGTGTCCGGGGCGTCGAAGTAGTAGGTGTCCACGTACTCGCGCGGTACCCGGATGAGGTGCCGCAGAACGGGGGACAGGCTCCACAGGAAGACCAGCGTCGCGAAGATGCCCAGGATCAGGCCGGCGATGTGGGGGACCTGCGCCAGGCGTCCGTTGGTCGGGCGCGCCAGCGCGCGGGCCGGTGGATGAGCGGACTCGAGCGACGTCTCGGTCGTGGTGGTCGGCGTCATCAACTCAGTGTGAAGGGTTCTCCGGTCTCGTGGGGGATGATGAACGCGTGCCTGCGCCCGAAGATGTCCCGATCCGCGACGAGTCGATCCGCCTCGGCCAGTTCCTCAAGCTGGCGAACCTGATCGAATCAGGTGCCGACGCCAAGGCCGTCATCGCCGACGGGCTGGTCAGCGTGAACGGCGAGGAAGAGGTCCGGCGCGGTCGCCAGTTGCACGAGGGCGACGTGGTGGAGCTCGGCGGGATCAGCGTGCGGGTGTCGCGCTAGGGGTTCAGCTTGTGTCACCGCGGCAACGCGCCGAGAGTGCAGTTGTCGGCACCCCACTCGGGCGATGCCCCGAAAACTGCACTCTCGGCGATGAAGCAGGCGATCAGACGACCATCGGGACGAGGGCCTTGCGGTCGGTGGGGTAGTCGGAGAACTTCTCGCGGTACCACTTGTGGGTCGCGATGGCCCGGGGAATCAGGTTGCCCGCGGTGATCAGGAAGATGACGAGGCCGGCGAGCGACCAGGTCAGCAGCGCGAAGCCGGCCCAGGCGATCAGCTCGCCCAGGTACGCCGGGCTGGTCACGAACCGGAACCCGCCGCCATACGGAATCTTGTACTCGGTCGTGCCCGGGTTCTTCTTGTCGCGCAGGTTGCGCACGATCGACTCGGACGAGACCAGCAGGGCGAACCCGAACAGGTAGATGACCACGCCGATCAGGAAGCGGGGGTCGGTCAGCCACTCGGTCCCGTACTGGCCCAGGTAGTCCTGGCTGAAGAACGCGCCGTTGAGGTAGCCGTGCATGCAGGTCACCAGCATGCCCATGCCGATGACGGAGATGTTGAAGGTGCTGCGCTTGCCGGGGACCTGCCTGATCGACAGCGGGAAGAACCAGCCACGGTTCGCGTAGTGCAGCAGCCAGATCCCGGCGAGGACCAGCGAGGTGGGCTCGAACCGGTTCGGGCCGGTCAGGTAGAAGACGGCGAACACCACCGTCGCGGGGATCTCCATCAGCCACCACCCCAGTTTCGGGTTGAGGTTGAACCCGAGGTTCGTCGAGCTGAAGCGGCCGTACGAACTCTGGGCGAAGAAGCCGCCGACGATGACGAACGCCGCGAAGGCGAATGCGATCGTCAGGACGGTGTCGTAGGCGGTGTTCCCGGTGTACCAGTGCATCGAGATCCTTCATCACGCGAGCGGCCGGCGCTGGGCCGCGTTCCTGGCAGCGGCCGCCGGATGGGCGACGCTGAAACTGGAACACGTTCTACCACGTGCGAAGCGTGGCCGCGGGGCTATCGCGCGATCGGTCGCGGATCGGGGCCCTGGTGATTCGCCCTGGCAGGACTCGGTTTCAGCGACGGGACGACAAAGCGGCGCCCACAACTGTCGTCACGGGCGCCGCTTCGGGTTGAACGGATGGCGAGAGTGCAGGTGTCGGCGGCGCACTCGGCCGATGCCCCGAAAACTGCACACTCGGCGTGGGGCCGGGGACTACGCCTCGGCGCGGACCACGACGCCGTCGTCGTCGCTGTAGACCATCTCGCCGGGGTTGAAGGTGACGCCGCCGAAGGAGACCGGCACGTTCTTCTCGCCGGAACCGGTCTGGGTGCTCTTGCGCGGGTTGGTGCCGAGCGCCTTGATGCCGATCTCGAGGGTGCGCAGGATCGCCGAGTCGCGCACCGCGCCGTTGACGATCACGCCCGCCCAGCCGTTGGACACGCCCTTGCCGCCGATGATGTCGCCGACCAGCGCGGTGTGCACGCTCGCGTCGCCGTCGACCACGAGCACGCCGCCGTTGCCGGGTTCGCCGAGGGTCTGCTTGACGAGCAGGTTGTCCTGGAAGCACTTGATGGTGGTGATGCGGCCGGAAAACACTGCGCGGCCGCCGAACTGGATGAACTGAGTGTCACAGCTGCGGATGTCGGGGCCGATCTCGTCGGCCAGATCTGCGGTCGCTACCTGCTCAGTCATCTGTTCTTCCCTTCGTGTGTTGAACGCAAACAGCCTAGTTCGCCGCGGACCCGCCGCGGCCGTGGCGCTGCTCATAGTCGTCGCGGGTGCTGTCCGCCCGGCGCTGCGCCTTCTCGCCCAGCAGTGCCGGGTCGAGTCCGTGGGCGAGCAGCCGGTGCCTGCGGTAGATGTTCATCAGCGCGATCGCGAAGTACAGCACCGGGAACAGCAGCAGCGCCATCATCGCGAGCGGAATCCAGCGCTCGCCGGGGATGAGCAAGTAGAACGCCATAAACAGCGGGATCAGCGGCAGTGTGAAACGCAGCACATAGCGCACCGAGGCGCCGGGGCCGACCAGGTCATTGCGAACCCAGTCCCGCATGGAGTCGGGCAGGGTTCGTCCGAACAGGTAGCCGAGGTACTGAGTGAAGGTGGGTTTGCGCTGGTCGGACATGGTCACAGGGTAGGGCACTCGCGGCCCGAACCGAACGGCCGCACGGGTCATGCGTGGGCGCCGCGATCTCGGCGCTGAAACCCGGCGCGCCCGAAATGAGATCGCGGGAGCAACTTGCATACCGACCGGTACGTGTCCTAAATTTCTGAGTTGCTCCCATCCGGGAGATCCGGCGGCTTGGTGTGGCGGCCCCGGAGACACCACAGCAGCAAGTCCGGCTCCGCCTGGGAGCCGGCACCGTATTCCGGGGGGAATATGTACGTCGGGGGAATCGCCGCGCGCCTGGCGCCGGAGCACGTCATCCACAGCTTCCCGCGACGCGCGGTTGAGGCTCGTGCCTTCCGCCTGCCGGATTCCACTCTTCCTGGCTGACCCGAACCCACGTCATCCAACCGCGGCCACGCCGATCGACGGCGCCGCGCGCGACCTCAGGTGGTGGCGCTAACGCCACGAAAGATTGAAGGAGACCCATGAAGCACCACACAGGCGCCCGTCATCGCGCGCGCAGCGAGCGCGCGACGGTGGTGGGAGTGATCCCGCTGGCGATCGCGATCACCTGCGCCGGACCGGCGTTCGCACAGCCGGGCGTGGTGGTGCCGGAGGCGGAGCAGCCCGGCGTGGTGGCGGAGGCCGCGCCCGAGCCCGCGCCCGAGGCCGAGCCGGTCGTCGAGGAGCCGAAGACGTACTGGATCGCCCCGCCGGTCGAGTACGCGGAGGTGCCCACCCGGCCGGTGCCGACCTACGACTACACCGAGCCCGTCGCGCCGGTCCAGATCCAGGAACTGCACCTGCCCGTCGCGGTCGAGGTGGTGGCCCCGATCGAGGCGCCGAAGGAGCGGTTGCGGATCGGTGACTTCGTCTCCGATCAGCCGAACTGGCTCTCCGACGAGTACCTCGACCGCACCAACAACACCTCCGCCGTGATCGAGGCGCAGGTCAACACGTTCTGGAAGTCCATCGGCGTGGACGCCGAGCGCAGCGACCGGATCGCCGCTGCCACCGTGGGCGGCGCGGCGACCGGTGCGGTCGCGGGTGCCCTCGTTGCAGGCGTCCCGGTCGCGACCGTCGGCGGCCTCGTGGGCGGCACCATCGGCGGCAACATCGGTGTGGGCGTGGGCAACGCCTTCGTGCCCGGGATCGGTTGGGTCGCCGCCGGTCCCGTCGGCACCGCGATCGGGGCGGGAGTCGGTGCCGCGGCGGTCGGCATCCCGGCCGCCGCGGCGGGCGCCGTCGTCGGTGGCGTGGCCGGTGGTTTCGCCGGAACCGCGTTCGGCGCGGGCGACAGCCTCGGCACCCCGACCGAGTTCGTCCTGCCGAACGTCACCGAGCCCGACGCCGCGGCCCTGAAGCTGCGGGCCGCCGAGGAGTACGCCCGGCTCGCGATCGAGCAGCCCGCCGCGGCCGCTGCCGTTGTCGACGCGGTCGTCGCGGCCCCGCAGCTCGCGGACCAGGTCACCAGCCAGGCGGTCGCGGCCCGCGAGGCCACCCTCGCCCAGCCGGGTGGCGAGCAGGTCATCGCCGGGCTCGACGCCGCCGCGGTGGAGCTGAATCACGCGTTCGGTCCCGTCGCCGGCATGGCAGGCGAGGCGCTGGCCGCAGGCCGGGACGGCCTGGCCGTCTAGTCTCGCGCGCCCGAAGTCCTCAATGGACTTCGGGCGGGAGGCACTAGGGTCGCCTGTGCAGCCAGCGCACCGGCAACAGGAGGTCCGACACCGTGGGCACACGACAGACGCCGCCCGGCGGTCGGTTCGGCGATCAGTCGTCCGATCAGCGTCGTCCGCCCCCGTGGGTCCCGATAGCCGGTCCGAAGCCGGGCACCGCCGACCCCGACGCACCCGGTTCCTGGTTCGACAAACCGCACGAGGGTGCGCCGCCGGTCGTGGACACGGGATGGGTCCCGCCGCAGTCCCCGCCGGGGTGGCTGCGGCGGCACCGGGTGGATCTGGCGTTGGCCTCCGCGGTGGCGGTGGTCGTCGCGGGTGGGGCGGCGACCGCGCTGCTGCTGGCGGACCGGGGGTCGTCGGACGCCACGGCCTCGCCGGGCCCTTCGTCCGCCGCGGCCGACGAGCCCGACGATCCGACGTGGTGTGACGGATTCGCCGACGGTGAATTGGTCACCCCCGACTCGTCGGATCGCGGCGCGGCCGCGATCGCCGGATTCGAGGATGCGTATTACGTTGCCCGCGACGGTGTCCTCGCCCGCACCTACGTCGCGCCCAACGCACTCGTCGCCAGCGCGGAGCAGATCGGGCAGGGCATCGCCCAGATCCCCGTCGGCACAACGCATTGCGTGCTCGCGAAGCGGATGGGTGAGGGCAGGTACGTGGTCGACGTGTTCGATCGGCGGCCCGACAACGGCGCCAATCATTACCGCCACACCTTCACCACCGCGGCGGATCCGGCGTCGCCGACCGGCGTCGCCATCACCTCCATCACGCTTCGAGAGGGCAAGTGAGCCTGGCAATGAGTCGCGGTTGGCCCGTGACTCATCGCCGGGATCGGCGCCGCTGACGCGCATTGGCGATACCGACCGCCGTCCGGAGTATCTGCGGGGCTCGGCGCGCCGTTCTTAGGACGGCACGATCGATCATATTGAGGTCCAAGTGTTTCCGCGTGACGGGGCAGGGCTCTGCGTCCTCGGCGGCACCCGGGGCGGCGAGCGCGTAGAGCCACCACCGGCCGGGGATCCCCTTGAGTTCGTGCGGGCCACGGTCGGCGAAGGAGAGCCCGGACCCGACCACCAGGTCCTTCACAGTCCGTGAGACCAGCACCTCGCCCGGGCCCGCCGCGGCGCCGATCCGCGCGCCGATGTGCACGGTGATCCCGGTAAGTTCGGCACCGACCCCTTCGACCTCGCCGGCGTGTACGCCCGCCCGCAGGTTCAGGCCCAGGTCCGCCGCCTGGCGGCAGACGGTGCGCGCGCACCGGACCGCGGCGGTGGGGCCGTCGAAGACGCTGAGGGTGCCGTCGCCCGCGACGTTCACGAGCCTGCCGCCGGCGAGCTCGACCTCGTTGCGGACTTGCCGCTCGTGGGTGGCCCGCAGGTCGCGGTACGGGTGGTCGCCGATCCGGGCGAGCATCTCGGTGGACCCCACCACGTCGGTGAACAGCACCGAGGCGAGTCGTCTGTCGGCGTCGACGGGTCGCACGGCGCCGGTGGCGACCTGTTCGATGTGGTCGACGATCGGCACCCAGGCCTCGCCGAGCGAGGAGCCGGGTGCCGAGGGGGCGAGCGTGTACAGCGCGCCGTGCGGGATCGTGTCCGCGACGTACCGCGAGACCGCCTCGGGCATCGAACCCGCCGCGACGTGGAGCACCCTCGTGGTGCATTGAACGGAGGCCAGCGCGTCGGAACAGTCGATCCGGAACAGCCACTCGAGGTGGGCGTGGGCGGACGAGGGGGATGCCGCGCTGCGCTCGAGCAGCGCCAGCAGCCGCCGGTTGAACGGCGAATCCTGACTGGGATCCCACATCGACATGAGCAGGCCCGACCCCCAGTTCTCGCAGACGGCGCGCCACCCCGCGACATAGCGCCTCAGGGTGTCGGGGTCCCAGCCGTGCGGAATGTCTGGGCCGGCGCGGAGCACGCCCTCGATGATCGGCTGGTGCAGGATCAGCCCGGCCACCCGCTCCGGCGCGCGAGCGGCCAGCAGCACCAGGGGGCCGCAGGTGCTGCCCATGCCGACCAGGGTGGCGCGGCGAATACCGACCGCGTCCATGACGGCGAGGACGTCGTCGGCCTGCTCCTCGAGGGTGGGGATGCGGTCGACGGGGTCGGACAGGCCGACCCCGCGGCGCTGGAAACACGCGGAGCGGCCGAAGGTGGTAGCGCGTTCGAAGAGATGATTGATGTGCGGGTCGGTCCACATCAGGTCCGGATGGAGGCCCATCTCGAGGTACAGGACCACGTCGACGCCGCCCTCGCCCACGACCTGGTAGGCAAGCGCGTGACCGTCGCGCTCGACGTACCTGGTCCCCGGCGGGTCCATTTCCCCAGCCTAGTCGCGTCACCCGGGACGGCGGGACTGTCGGCGCTGCCTGGCATTCGCCATGCCGGCCGCAGCCCGGAGCACCTGCGGTGCGCGGCGAGCCGTCCGCAGAATCGCCCGGTCGATCGCGTTGAGGTTCAGCGGTTTTCGGAAAGCGGCCGTTGTGGTGTGGTCGCCGTCGATCAGGGCGTACAGCGGCCATCGCCCGGGCACGCCCTTCAGCTCGTGGTCGCCGCGGTCGACGAAGGAGAGCCCGGACCCGACCACCATGTCGCGGACCGTGCGCGAGACCAGCACCTCGCCCGGTCCCGCGGCGGCGGCGATCCGGGCGCCGATGTGCACGGTCATCCCGGTCAGGTCAAGGCCACTGCGCTCTACCGAGCAGACGTGGACCCCGGATCGCACCTCGATGCCGAGGCCGTATGCGGACCGGCAGATGCGGGCGGCGCAGCGGACCGCCTCGGCGGGCCCGTCGAAGACACTGAAGGTGCCGTCTCCGACGACGTTGACGAGGCGGCCGTCGGCCCGCTCGACCTCGTCGCGGACCTGGTGCTCGTGGGCGGCCCGCACGTCGCGGTAGGCGACGTCGCCGATCCGGGCCAGCGTCACCGTCGAATCAACCACATCGGTGAACAGCACGCAGCCGAGGAAGCGGTCGGCGTCGACCGGCCTGCTGACCCCGGTGGCGAGCTGCTCGACGTGGTCGACCACCGGGATCCACGCCTCGCCGAGCGAGGATCCGGGTGCGGTAGGGGGCAGGATGTGCAGGCTGGCATGCGGGATCGTCTCCACCACGTACCGCGCGACGCCCTCGGGGACCGGGGACGCGGCCGCGTGCAGAACCCGCGTCGTGCACTGTATCGAGGGCAGCGTGTCGGAGAAGTCGATCCGGAAGAGCCACTCGAGGTGTGCGCGGGCGGCGGCGGGGGTCGCGGAGCAGCGCTCGAGCAGCGCCATCAGGCGTCGGTTGAACGGGGAGTCCTGGGTGGGGTCCCACATTTCCAGGATTTCGCCCGATCCCCAGTGGTCGTAGACGCTGCGCCACCCCTCGACCCACCGATCCCGGCCCGGCTCGTCCCAGCCGTGCGGCAGGCCATCGCGCTCCCGGAGCACACCCTCCACAAAAGGCTCCTGGAGGACCAGGCCGGCAACCCGTTCGGGCGCCCGGGCCGCGACCAGCGCCAGCGCGCCGCAGGTGCTGCCGATGCCGACGAGGGTGGCACGGTCCATCCCGACGGCGTCCATCACCGCCAGTACGTCGTCGGCCTGTTGCTCGAGCGTCGGAATGTGATCGACGGGCTCGGACAGCCCGAAGCCGCGGCGCTGGAACGCCACGTTTCGGGCGAAGGTCGTCATCCGCTCGAACAGGTAGTGGAGGTGTGGGTCTGTCCACATCAGGTCGGGGTGCAGCCCGATCTCGAGGAACCAGACCACATCTGCGCCGCCCTCGCCGATCACCTGATAGGCGAGAGCGTGGCCGTCTCGGTCGACGTACCGGGTGACCGGTAGGTCCATTTGCCCAGCTTAGTCGCGTCAGACGGGCTGGCGGGAGCGTCAGCCAGTCACGAATTCCGCGTGCGGTGAATCGGCCGCGCCGTGCAGGTGGGCGCGCTCCCCGTCCCGGTCGAAGATGGTGAGGATCTCCACGGGACCCTCGTGTGCCCCGATGGCGTGCGGGACCATGGTGGAGAACTCGGCCGCCTCGCCGGCCTGGACCAGGAGTGTCCGCTCGCCCAGGTGCAGCCGGGCGGTGCCGGACAGCACGGTGAACCAGTCGCGGCCGGGGTGCACACCCAGCTGCTGCGCTCCGGTCGGCCGTTCCGGGGTGATGCGCATCTTCGCCACGGTCACACCGGGCAGGGCGCGATCGCGGGAGAGGAGCCAGGTCGTCACCCCCCGCGTGTGCTCGGGCTGCGGACGGATCACCACGTCCTCGTCGTCGGCCGATTCGACCAGCTGGTCGAGGGTGGTGCCCAGGGCCCGGGCGATGGGGACCAGCTGATCGAGGGCGATCCTGCGGTGCCCGGTCTCGATGCGGCTCAGGGTGGAGGGGCTGAGAAAACAGCGTGCGGCGAGGGCGTCCAACGACCAGCCCCGGGCCAGCCGCAGGCCGCGGATGCGCTGGCGGATCAGGGCGTCCATCGCGACTTCTTGCGTCATGAGCAAGACTGTATGCCCTGAGAGCATGATCGCCCTAGAGTGGAGGGATGACACAGCACTCCCATCGCCACGCACACCACCACGGACACCACGACGAGGCGGGCCTGGCGGACATGCTGGACCTGGACGCGGAGGTGCACGCCGCCGCCCTGGGTGAGGTGACGGACTGGGTGGGCCGGCACGCCCCCGATGCCCCGCGTGCGGTCGCCGACATCGGTGCCGGGACGGGCACCGGCACCCTGGCGCTCGCCCGCCGGTTCCCCGAGGCCGAGGTGATCGCGATCGACTCGTCGGAGGTGATGCTCGAGCGCCTCCTGGCGTCCGCACGCGGGGGCGGTCTGGCCGACCGGCTGCGCGTCGTGCAGGCCGACCTCGATGCAGGGTGGCCCGCGGTCGGCACGGTCGACGTCGCCTGGGCCGCGCTGTCGTTGCATCACGTCGCCGACCCGGACCGGGTGCTCCGCGACATCTATGACGCACTGAACCCGGGCGGCCTGCTGGCGGTCGTCGAGATGGACGCGTTGCCGCGCTTCCTGCCCGACGACGTGGGTGTGGGCCGACCCGGACTGGAATCGCGATGCCACGAGGCCATCGCCCTGGCGAACTGGAATGCGCACCCGGACTGGCGGCCGCACCTGGAGGCGGCCGGGTTCGAGATCGCCGAGCAGCGCACGTTCATCTTCGATGCGAGTCCCGCGCAGGCGAGCATGGCGCGGTACGCGCACACCTTCCTGACTCGCGTCCGTGCCTCCCTCGGTGACAGTCTCGCCGCCGACGACCTCGACGCCCTCGACCAGCTCCTGGCGGGTGACCACCCCGGCTCGCTGCAGCGGCGCACCGACCTCAGGTTCCGCGGCAGCCGGACGGCCTGGGCTGCCCGACGCCGCTGAGCCGCGGTGAGGTGAATCGGGGTGCGCTGCTCGGATCGTGCGGGAAACGGGACGGCGACCACGAATTCGGCTCGGCGAACACACCATTCGTGGTTGGCTTCGCGAACCATCTCGCCCGAAAAGAGGATCCGCTCGTGCCGCTCAATGGATTCCCGCCGAGTATCGTCGAGCCGGGATTCGAAGTATCCGGGTAGATCCACCGAGAGGCAGGATCATGCGAATAGTCGTCGTCGGAGGAACCGGGCACATCGGCCGTCAGGTCGTGGACCTGCTCGGAGAGCAGGGGCACGAGGTCGTGGCGGCGGCACCGTCGACGGGAGTGGACACCGTGACCGGAGACGGGCTCGCGCAGGTGCTGACGGGCGCCGACGTGGTGGTGGACGTGACCGGCCCGCCGTCGTACGACGGACCCGTCGTCGTCGACTTCTTCGCGCGCTCGACCGCCAACCAGATCGCCGCCGAGTCCGTCGCGGGAGTGCGGCACCATGTCGCTCTGTCCATCGTCGGGGTCGACCGGCTGGTGCCGTCCGACACGGTGGGCTACCTGGACGGCAAGGTCCGTCAAGAGGAGATCATCGCGGCGGGCCCGGTCCCGTCGACCGTCCTCCGGGCGACGCAGTTCCACGAGTTCATCGCGACGATCGCGGACGTCGGGACGCGGGACGACGGTGTTCACCTGCCGCACATCCTGTTCCAACCCGTCGCCGCCGCGGACGTCGCGCGGCTGGTGGCGGAGGTGGCGGCCGGAGAGCCCCGCGGCGTCGTGGAGATCGCCGGCTCCACGAGGGCACCGATGGACGAACTGATCGGCGCGGTGCTGCGCGGGCGCGGAGACGAGCGGGTGGTGGTGCGCGACGACGAGGTCGGTTACTTCGGCGCACGGCTCGCGGACGACGGGCTGGTGCCGGTCGGTGACGGTGCGGTCATCGGTACCACCGGACTCCCGGTGACGCCGTAGCGCTCCTGCCACTGTGACCCCGGACACGGACCGGGTAGGTTGTGTGTAACTGCAAGAACTACTCACCAGTAGGGGTACGAAATGCCTGCTCCGTCCACCGCGACCTTTGCGCGGCTCGCCGACCTCATCGCCATCCCGGACGCGGCGAGTCGACCCACCCGATCCGTCGTCGAGGCCTTCACCGGCCGCGAGCTGGCGACCGTCCCGGTCGGCACCGCCGACGACGCGAAGGCGGCGATCGAGCGCGCCCGGGTCGCCCAGCGGGAGTGGGCCAGGCGCCCCGCGGCCGACCGCGCCCGGATCTTCCACCGCTACCGCGAGCTGGTGCTGGAGAACCGTGACGCGCTGATGGACATGGCCCAGGCCGAGACCGGCAAGTCCAGGGCGGCCGCGCTGGAGGAGGTCCTCGACATCGCGATGACCTCCCGCTTCTACGCCCGGCTCGCCCCGAAGGCGCTCAAGCCCAAGCGCGTGCAGGGCATGCTTCCCGGTCTCACCAAGACCGTCGTCCGGCATCACCCGAAGGGCGTCGTCGGCGTCATCTCGCCGTGGAACTACCCGATGACGCTCGCCGTCTCCGACGCGATCGCCGCCCTGCTCGCGGGCAACGCGGTGGTGATCAAGCCGGACAGCCAGACGCCGTACTGCGCGCTGGCGTGCGTGGAGCTGATGTACCAGGCCGGGCTGCCGCGGGACCTGTTCGCCGTCGTCCCCGGGCAGGGGTCGGTGGTCGGCACCGCGATCGTGGAGAACACCGAGTACCTGATGTTCACCGGTTCCACCGCCACCGGGCAGCTGCTCGCGGAACAGGCAGGCCGCCGGCTGATCGGCTTCTCCGCCGAACTCGGCGGCAAGAACCCGATGATCGTCACCAAGGGCGCGAACCTGCGCGAGGTGGCCGACGCTGGCGTGCGTGCCTGCTTCTCGAACTCGGGACAGCTGTGCATCTCCATCGAGCGGATCTACGTCGAGCAGCCGGTCGCCGCCGAGTTCACCAAGCTCTTCGGCGAGCGGGTCAAGAAGATGACCCTGGCTCCGGGCTACGAGTTCGGCATCGAGATGGGTTCGCTGGTCTCCGAGGCCCAGGTCAAGGCCGTCTCCCTGCACGTCGACGACGCGGTCGCCAAGGGTGCCACGGTGGTCGCGGGTGGCAAGGCGCGCCCGGACCTGGGCCCGCTGTTCTATGAGCCGACGGTGCTCACCGGCGTCACCGACGAGATGGAGTGCGCCAGGAACGAGACGTTCGGCCCGCTGGTGTCGATCTACCCGGTCGCCGACGTGGAGGAGGCGGTCGCGCGCGCCAACGACACCGAGTACGGCCTGAACGCCAGCGTCTGGGCGGGCAGCAAGGCCGAGGGCGAGGCCATCGCGGCCCGGGTGCTCGCGGGCACCGTCAACGTCGACGAGGGCTACGGTCCGGCCTGGGGCAGCACCGCCGCGCCGATGGGCGGCATGGGCGTCTCCGGCGTCGGCCGCAGGCACGGTGTCGACGGGATGCTCAAGTACACGGAGTCGCAGACCGTCGCGACCACACGGCTGCTCAATCTCGGTGGGCCCCGCGGGCTTCCGCCGAAGGTGTGGGCAAAGGTGCTGGCGCCGTTCATCAAGGTGCTGCAGTACGTCCCCGGGCGCTGACCCGGACGACCGCGGGAGCGGTCACCAGCCGAAGCCGGCGGTGTGGGATGCACCCACGCCGCCGGCTTCGACCGTTCTCGGCCAACTCGCCGTAACGAAGCCGGCCGGAGACGCGATTTCCCCAGCGTGTCGGATTCCCGGCCCACGGGTACTGCGGAGGGGGAGCAGGATGAACAGTGCGGCCAGTGCCACCTGCGACGTCGATGACTACGTCGGCGCGGTGGCGACGGCGCTGGGCGCCGAATCCGTCGAGTGGCCGGAGGGCGGCGCCTTCGACGCGGTCGTGACGCTGCCGAGCCAGATCGCCCACTTCCCGGGCCAGCAGGCCGTGCTCGCCTGGAACCGGCACTTCGGCTGGTCATTGGGTGTCAACGGGCGCACGCCCGGCAACCTGGTGATCCTCGGCGGTCTCGGTGTCGGCCGCACGCCGCAGCCCGCCCGGTGCGCCGATCGGGCGGCCGAACTGATCGCCGACCACGCCGGGCGGGCTCGTCCGGAGGTGTGGACCCCCCGCGCCGTCGTCGGCGACCGGCTCCGCCTGGTCGCCGAGGGCGACGTCAACCATGCCTACGCCAGGCTGGTGCGCGGCCGCGTGTCGTGATGGTCCGACCTCGGCGCAGGCCCGACGCTCAGATCGGATCGTGCTTCCGGTCGTAGGCCGCGACCACCCGCTTCGGCGCGGTCAGCCGCCAGGCCTCCTCGACCAGCTCGGCGAGCTCCTGCGGATCCACCCGGTCGAGGACGACGTCGATCCAGCCCCAGCGCCCGAAGAACGGCGCGACCAGGAAGGTCTCGGGGTCCTCCTCCAGCAGCGCGGCCTGGTCGTCGCGGGTCGCCTTCAGGCACACCGTCGGGGCGCCGTAACCGACCATTCCGAACATCTTCCTGCGCACCCGGAACGTCGGCTGGCTGCCCCAGTTGTCGACGACGATCTCCTCCGCCTCGGGGAGGGCCAGCATCAGCGCGCGAACATCCTGTTCGGAGGGCATGGAACCGTTATAGCGCCTTCGGCGGCTGTGAGTGATTTTCACCCCTATAGGGGTACGACGCGCGCACGGGCGGCGCAGCCGCGTCAGGCGGTGGTGGCGAGCGCTGCGGCGAGGCCGAACGCGACCGCCATCGCCAGCACCTCGAGCACCGCACGGCGCAGCGAGTCGTCGGCCTGCACGCGGTGCGCGCCCGCCGCGGGCACCCAGGTCCGTCGCCACCACCAGCCGAGCGCCCCGAGCGCGAGCAGCGCCGCGGCCTTGGCCAGCACGATCCGCCCGTAGCCAGTGCCGACCAGCGCGCCAGGGCCGCCGAGCCTGACCGCGGCGTCGATCACGCCGGTCACCGCCAGCACCGCGACGCACCGCCACGCGAGGTCGGAGTAGCGCGGCAGCAGCGTGGCCCAGGCGCCCCGCGCCCGCAGCAGCAGGGCCATCGCGACGAGCGGGCCCAGCCACAGCGCCGCGGCCAGGGCGTGCGCGGCACCCAGAAGCGACCCGAGGACCTGCGTCGCCATGTGTCCGGTGACCGGACGGGCGGCCAGCGCCACCGCGGCGAGCACCGCCACCGGGGTGACGGGCCAGTCCGCGTGCCGCCGGAACGCCAGTGCCGCGATCACCGCGATCGCCGCCGTGCAGGCCACGGTCGCCGCGCCGATCTGGCCCGCGCTGATGTCGCCGAGAAACCTGCCGAACGTGGTCGAGGAGAGCGCGCCCGCCCCGGTCTCGGTGGTCTCCGCCGCCGCGGCGACCACTAGGGCGACCTCGGCCAGCGTCCAGGCCCCGGCCAGTGCCGCGACCGGTCGCCAGAGTTCGGCGCGCGGGATCACCGGTCGCCGGTCCGACCGTTGCAGCCACTCCAGCGCGGCCAGCCCCAGCACCGCCGACCCCAGGAGGACGGCGAGCACCCGGATGAGGCTCGACGGGTCGGGGCCCGCCGGAGCGGCCAGCAGCCAGGCCAACCCGACCCCGGCGAGGCCGGCGGGCGCGGCGAGCAGCAGCGCGGGCGGCGTGATCCGCCACCGCGTCGCCCCGCCCGCCGCACCCACCGTCGTCAGCCCTGCTCGCGCGGCCTGCGCAGCGCGAAGGCCAGTCCGCCGCCGAACACCAGCACCCCGGCGACGATGAACGGCCACATCGGCAGCCCGTCCGCGTCGCCGCCCTCGGTGGCGCCCGCGTCACCACCCGGCTTCGGGCCGGGCGTGCCCGAACCCGGTTCGGTCAGGGTGAACGTGCGGGTGCCGCTGACGGGGTGGCCGTCCGCGGACGTCACCCGGTACGCGACCGTGTAGACGCCGGTCGGGCCGAGCTCGCCGACCGGGACGCTGACCGAGGGGCCCTGCACGGTGGGCTCGCCCTTCGACCACAGGTTGCCGTCCGGGCCGACCACGGTGAGCGTGGCGAAGCTGGACTGCATCGGCTCGTTGAACGTGACGACGGCCAGCTCCGGACCAGCCGCGACGGACGAGCCGTCCGCCGGGGTGGACCCGGTCGCCACCGCGTGCGCACTGGCGACGCCCGTGCCGAGCAGCGCGGCAGCCGCCGCGATCATCGTCACGACCAGGACGCGGACCCGGGTGTTCACGAGCGCCGACCGCGGACGGTCGCGCCGACGCCGAGGGCTGCGCCGAGCGCGCCCAGCACCAGGCCGATGCCGCCCAGCCAGCGGGCGGTGGTGTCGACGCCATCGCTGTCGGTGGACGTGGCGGCCGCGGTCGCGGCGCCGTGGCCGCCGTCCTCGGATTCGGACGCAGGCGCCAGCGTCAGGGCCGGCGCCGGCTTGTCGGGCTCGCTGCCGTCGGGGCCGGGCTGCTGATCCCAGTTCACGACCTGGCCGTCGCTGTAGGTCTGGGCCGCGACGAAGGACACCTCGTCCTGCGCGGGCAGCGGCCCGGCGGACAGCACGAACTGCTGGAACTGGCCGGGGCCGACGCTCACGCCGGGATCCGCCGTCCAGGTGACCGAGGTGGCCTCGCCGGAGGCGGCGTCCTTGGTGACCTGCGAGGTCCAGCCCGGCATCGGCTCGGTGCGCGCCGACTTCAGGTTCGGCAGCGTCACCGTCAGCTTCGTGGTGCCCGCGGTCTCCGACTCGGTGGGCACCTTGAAGTTCAGGACGGTGTAACCGCCCTGCTCGGCGCCGGGGGCGCTGACGGAGACGTGCGCGGCGGCGATGCCGGTGCCGAGCAGCAGCACGCCGCCGGTGGCGCCGACCGTGAGGAGGGCACGCGAAAAGAGGGTGGTCATGTGTGGTTCGTTTCTCTCGAGAGGTGGGGGAGGCGGGCCCGGGTCGCCGAGGCCCGCTAGGCGGACGCCGCTGTGGGCGGTCCCCGTCTCGAGATGCCGAAGTCGAGCGGCGCGGCCGTCGGGACGGCGGCGGCGGGCGCGATGCGGAGCGAGAAGTCGATGCGCGGCAGTGGATTCCACCGGCGCGTGAGGGTCCGCAACACCCGGGTGATCGGACCGTACAGCGCCTCGGCGGACAGGATCAGCGCCGCGCACACCGCCGTCGCGGCGGCGTGTGCGGCGAGCATCGTCAGCCCGCGGGGCGAGAGCTCGGGACCGTGCGGCTGGTGCGCGGTGAGGGCCGTGGACAGCGCGAGGTGGCCGACGAGCTGCCCGGCGGCCAGCGCCCCGAGCAGCGCGACCCGCCCGCCGCGCAGGCTGCCGGTGACCGCGCCGACCGCGGCGCAGCACAGCACGAGCAGCGTCAGGGCCGAGGAATCCGGGTATCCGCCGCCCGCGACCCCGTGCCCGGCGACGGCGAGCGCCGCGGTGAGCGCGCCGACCGCGGCGCCGCGCAGGCGGGCCGCGGGCGCCGCCGCATGTCGCAGGCGGGCCGCGTGGTCGGGGCGGGTGGTCGGCATCGGGGCGGGGGTGCGGCTGGGGTCAGCGGACGCCGAGGCGGGCGAGCAGGTCGGCCTCGACGCCGTCCAGCTCGGCCGAGATCGCGTGGTGGGCGGCCTTGCGGCGCGCGGCCGGCATCTGCTCGGAGGCGCGGACGGCCGTGCTGAGCTCGGCCAGCCGGCCGAGGACCGCGGCGGTGAACCGGGCGGTCTCGGCGTCGGGGAACTGGGCGGCGATGGTGTTCGCGGACCGTTCGGCTCCGGCGATCCGGGCGCTGAGCTGGGCGCCGTGCCCGGTGTAGGTGCCGAGTTCCTCGGCGGCGATGCCCATTTTGTTGGCGCGCTGCTGGTCGAGCTGCGCGCGCAGCATGGTTGCGCCGCGGTAGACGAGCGGCGCGAGCACCGGGGTCAGGAGCCGGGCGATGCCGAGGTACTTGCGGACCTGGCCGACGCTCAGCTTGCCGCGGGTGGCGGCCTTCTCCTGCGCCTTCAGCGTCGAGAGCTGAGCCTTCTCGACCTTCTTCGCCGACTTGGCCTCGGTCCGCATTTTCTTGCGGTCGTTGCGGGCGCCGAGCTTCGCCTCCACCTTGGCCTTGTGCTTGAGGGCCTTCGCCTCGGCACGCCGGGTCGCGCGTGTCTTGCGTTTCCTGAACAAACCCATGCGTAAGGCCCCTCATCTTGGCGCTCGAGCTCCGGCACACCCGTCCCCGACAGCCTATCCGCGACGGTATCGGCCAGCGCGGTGCGGGTTGTCGGTGCGACGGACCATAATCTCGACATCGTGAATTATTCGCAGGACCCTCGGGATCCGCACCAGGAAGACGAGCCGAGCCGCAACGGCACTCGGCCGGTGCTCATCGATCCCAGGACGCTGACCACGTGCCGCCACCGGGTCCATCTCGATTCGGCCTACCCGGAGATGATCGCGTCGGCGCCGGAGGACATCGGAGTTCAGCAGCGCCGCGAATCGGCGCAGGCGCACCGGGAGGCGATGCTCCGACGATTGATGGCGCCCGGCGGACACAGCTGGGTGCTGATCGATCAGTCCGGACCGTCACGCGAGCGGGCGGCGGCGACGCTGCGGGCGTGCGCCGACGGGGCGGATCGGATCTGGGGCGCGGTGTTGCCGCTCGAGTTCGACACCGGCAGGCGCGGGCGGGCCGAGCTGTTGATCCGGGACGCGGACCGCGGCGGGTACATCCCGGCGATCGTGGTGAACCACAAGGTCACCGACCCCGGCAGCGGCGCGGTCACCTCCAGCCTGGACGACTGGGCGCCGGGCGTCGACCCGGACCGGAAGGTGCGCGCCCAGCTCCGCGATCAGCTTCGCCTCGCGCACCTGCACCGGATGTTGCAGGCGCAGGGGGTGGCCAGCCCGTCGATGCTCGGCGGGGTGATCGGGTACGGCGGCGAGCGCTTCCTCGTGCACGACCTGGCCGCGGTGATGGACGTGTACGACGAGCGGTTCGCCGACCGCCTGGCCGTCGCGCGCGGCGACCGCTTCACCTCCCCGTCGCAGATCGGCGAGTGCCGGTCCTGCCCCTGGTGGACGCGATGCAAGGAGAACCTCACCGCCGCGCGGGACGTCAGCCTGGTCGCGACGGGCTCGCGGGCCGAGGCGCTGCGGGCGGCCGGGGTCTACACCATCGACGACCTGGCGGACTGGGACGGACCGCCGCCGGAGGAGTGGCAGGGCAACGGGTTCGCGGACGTGGTGGTGATCGCGAAGGCCTGGCTGGGCGGGATCCCGTTGGTGCGGCGGCAGTCCGAGGTCACGGTGCGCCGGGCGGATGTCGAGGTCGACGTGGACATGGAGAGCTATCAGGAGCACGGGGCCTACCTGTGGGGCACGCTGTTGACCGCGGACGGGGTCACCCAGCCGTACCGGCCGTTCGTCACCTGGGACCCCCTGCCGACCCGGGACGAGGGCCGGTCATTCGCGGAGTTCTGGGGCTGGCTGATGGGGGTGCGGGACGCGACCGTCGCCGACGGCAAGACCTTCGCCGCGTACTGCTATTCCCGTGCGGCGGAAGACAAGTGGCTGCTCGACTCGGCGACCCGGTTCGCGGGGATGCCGGGCATCCCGACGGTCGCGCAGATCCGCGCCTTCATCGACAGCCCGGAGTGGGTGGATGTCTACCAGGCGGTGAGCGACCAGTTCATCTGCCCGAACGGCAAGGGGCTCAAGAAGATTGCACCGGTGGCCGGATTCCATTGGCGGGACGCGGACGCGAGCGGCGAGGCGTCGATGAGCTGGTACCGGGAGGCGGTCGGCTACGACGGGGAGCCCGATCTCACTCAGCGTGAGCGGTTGTACGTCTACAACGAGGACGACGTGCAGGCGACGCGGGTGCTGCGGGAGTGGATGACCGACCGCGCCGTGGCCGAGGTGCCGCTGGCCGCGGACCTGTAGGCGCCTGCGGCACCCGTGCGCGGATGAAGGGTCTTTGGACCCGTCAACCGCGCACGGGTAGCTTCGCTGCCTGTTGCCGAGGAGGCGAAAGGGTTGCGTTAGACGCTTGAGCTGCGAGTATGTGATTCTCCGATATCCGGTGTGGGTGGGGGCGGTGGGCGCTAATGTGCCGCCGTCTGGGGTGTCCAATCGGTTGGGCGCTCATCATTGCTCGGAGAACGGGGAGTTCCTTCGTGGGTAAGAACATTGTGCGTCGGGGTGCGTCGATGATCGGTGCCGTCGCGATCGTGGTCGGTGGGGTTGTCGCGGGTGGGGTCGTCGGGGCGGGGACCGCGAATGCGGCTTGCATCGAGGATGGCAATGGTGGATGTGCCAACGACACACCGATCTTCCCGGGGGTTGTCGGCGAGTTCCTCGCGGACGTCTATCGCACAGGCATTCTGCCGTACTTCTCCTCCTGACCGGTGTGGGTAGTCGCGCTGCATTGGCGCGACCACCCACCTTGGCGACGGTGCGGCATCGTGGTTGTCCGGAAGAGCCTATCCAGCAAGGCTTTTCGAGGTGAGAGGATGCACGTCGAGGGATTTGGTGCGTCGTGGGGCGGCCGCGCCGACGGGATGCCGCGGTCGATGATGCCAGGCGGATTCGACCGGCAGGCGGCGTGCATGAGGTTCCCGCCAGGTTCAGGGCTGACTGCGAGTGACCTCGTCGATCCGACCGAATTTTGGGTTGCGTATAACGGTTGACCTGGGGAAACATCGACTTCAGATTCGGCAGACGGTGGGGGGACTGGCAAGTAATCTGGCGCGGTCTGGGGCGCTCGATGAAGGTGAGCGCCCGTCATCACGCCTTGAACGAGGGAGTCTGCATGTTTCGAACCATGGCGCGCCGCGGCGCGTCCGTCCTCATTGCCGCGGCGCTGTGCGGCGGTGGTTTGGCCGTTGGCGGGGGCGCAGCGACGGCCGAGGAACTCCCGGGCGGCGTGTTCGGGTCATCGCCACTGACTGGCTCGCTCGATATCACTACCGGATGTACGTCGTCGTTGCCTCCACAGTGCAACGGTCCAGTGACGTTTACCGAATGGATGTCGTCGCTGTTCGGTTCTTAGTCGGTCCGCGGCAGTCTGCAAAGAGGCGGCGGTGGCGCGCTTGTGGAGGCCTTGACCTCCGCGAGCGCACCACCGCGCGTAGCGACTTCCTACCGCGGCGCCATCCGCAGCGCGCCGTCCATGCGGATCGTCTCGCCGTTGAGGTAGTCGTGCTCGACGATCATCTGCGCGAGCTGCGCGTACTCGGACGGGTTGCCGAGGCGGGACGGGAACGGCACGCCGGCCTCGAGGCCCTTGCGGTACTCGTCGGTGACGCCCGCGAGCATCGGGGTGTCGATGATGCCGGGGGCGATCGTGTTGACGCGGATGCCGAACTGCGCCAGGTCGCGGGCGGCCGGGACCGTCATGCCATGCACGCCGCCCTTGGATGCGGAGTAGGCGATCTGGCCGATCTGGCCCTCGAACGCGGCGACCGAGGCGGTGTTGATCACGACGCCGCGCTGGCCGGACTCGTCGACGGTGTCGGTCTTGGCGATCGCGTCGGCGGCCAGGCGCATCACGTTGAAGGTGCCGAGCAGGTTGACGGTGATGACGGTGCGGAACAGCTCCAGGTCGTGCGGGCCGTTCTTGGACAGGATGCGGCCGGCCCAGCCGACGCCCGCACAGTTGACGACGGTGCGCAGCGGCACGCCGGAGGCGACGATCTGGTCGACCGCGGCCTGGACCTCGTCGCCGCTGGTGACATCGGTGGGGATGAGGGTGACGCCGGCAGGCACGCTGTCGCCGGCGCGCTCGATGGACTGGGCCAGGTCCAGCCCGAAGACGGTGGCGCCCGCGTCCGCGAAGCGCTTGGCGGTGGCGGCGCCGAGGCCGGAGGCAGCTCCGGTGACCAGTGCAGCGGTTCCCTGGATTTCCACAGTCGATCCCCTTTTCTGGCGGCCACCGTTGGCCGGCCGGTCGTGACCGCAACGATAGCGCCCGGCCGTGAGTCTGGTTAACGACGGTTCACCGAATGGGGCGATCGTGGCGTCGATCCCCTCGGGCGCACCCGTTGTGTATAACGTTTGACCTGCGAAGACACCGATTTTCGAATTCGGCAGTCGGAGGGGTGGACGGACCCTATGCTGGCGCGGTCGGGGGGCGTCCGACGGGTGTCGCCGCCCCGTCATCACACTCCTTCGTAAGGAATCTTCATGTCTCGAACTCTGGCGCGTCGTGGCGCGTCCGTCTTTGCCGCAATGGCTCTGCTCGGCGGCGGTCTGGCCCTCGGCGGGGGCACGGCGTCGGCCGACGATCTCGCGGGTGGCGCGGTCGGCTCCGTCGAGGAGGTCTTCTTCGGGGGAGTGATCACGCTCGGGATTGTGGGCGGCTCCATCGACCAGAGCGACATCTGGATCGGATGTGCGGGATGGAGTTGCCCCGCAACCCCGCCGTCCAATTTGGAGAGATTCACCGCGTGGTTGCAGGGGATCGATCCGGCAACAGCGTTTCCCCCCGTCCGTGGCTAGGTGCTGATTGTCGGTCAGGACCCGTTTGACCGCATCTATCGGATTCAGCGGAATGTCAAGCTCGGCTCTGTCGGGAGCGGTCGTTCGGCGCCGATCGGGCGTCCGCACATAACGCAGACCCCGTAGCTGCGGTCGTCGACCCGGTGCTGGGCGGGACACCCTGTCGCCCGGTGCCGGGCGGGTTCCGTATGACGCTTTGACCTGCGAAAAATGGGTAGTCGGATTCGCTCACGCGCAGGCCGGCCGTTCCTATGCGACGCGGTCGAGGGCGCCGGATGGGTGAGGTCGCCCCGTTTCACCAAATCGAACACACAAATCGAACAAAGGAAGCTGAATGTTGCGAACACTGGCGCGTCGCGGCGCGTCCCTCCTTCTTGCGACCGCTCTGCTCGGTGGCGGTCTGGCACTCGGCGGGGGCACGGCGTCGGCCGAGGATCTCGGCGGGGACACCGCGTCGGCGGCTCTCGCGGCCGGCGTCAGCCCTGGAGATGTATTTCTTCTAGCGCTGCATGACCTGTTGATTCAGGCCGGCTCCAGCGAGACGGGATGTACGGCCAAAGGTTGCACCCCGACCGGATCGGACGCCATGAGAATCAACTGACAGGAATCTCGGTCGGCAGCCCCGGCTCCTGACCACTTGGCGGCGGTGCGTCAGGCGCAGTCGATGCACCGCCGCACGGCGGGGAGGGCGTCCAACCGTTCGTCGCCGATCGGGCGCCCGCACTTCTCGCAGGCACCATAGGTGCCGGCGTCGAGACGGTGTTCGGCCCCGGTGAGTTCGTCGAGGTCCTGCCGCGCGTCCGCGAGCAGCGAGGCCACCTGGGCCCGTTCGAACGCGATCGTCGAGCCCTCCGGGTCGTGCTCGTCGTCGTTCACGGTCAGCTCCGAGCCGTCCAGAATGTCGGCCAACCGGGCGGTCAGAGATTCGATCCGGTGCACGGTGGCGGCCTGCTCGGCCGCGATCCTGTGGCGAGCGGTGGCGGCAGCGGACTTGGTCATGCCCGATACAACACCTCACCGCGGCGGTTGCTTCCGTCAGGGACAAGTCGGTCCGGTTCCGTCGACCGGGTACCAGACGTTCGCGCCCGCTGTACCTGCACTGCGTCCACGGGGTCCGGGCGATCCCCTCCTGTTCCGTCGTGGTCCCGGGTGGTGGCGGTTGATGCACCGTCTGACCGCGGGTGCTCGCACGAACGCGACGGTCGCGCCAGGTCGCCGGACGTCGGTCGGCGAGTAGCCGTCGAAGGCAGCGTTTAACCCTATGACCTGCGCAAAACGAGTGTGCGATTCCGGCGCGGTGTGGTGTGACGCCCCCTACGCTGGGCGAGCTATTGGGGCGGGCGATGGGCCGGCTCTCCATGGAAAGGGGACATTGTCGATGGCTGGAAATCTGGTGCGTGCGGGTGGGTCGGTGCTCGCGGCGCTGACCATCGTCGCGGGCGGGGCGCTGATGGGTGCGGGGACCGCGGCCGGGCAGACGTGGTGGGCGGACGAGATATGGCAGAACCTGGTGCGCCCTTGCAATGACCACAGCCCGCAATTCCCGGATTTGGGGCCGTGCTACCGCAATGGCTTCGCGGATTCCGGGATGCTCGGCAACTACAAGGGCGCGTACTTCGGTGTCAAGGAGGTCGATCCGGGTGCCGACGCGACGTTCACCGCAGTCGTCGTCGCCCAGGAGGCGGCATTCCAGGTTGCCGCACCGGAAGTGAACGTGGACGTCACGAGTGTTACCCACCTTCCGCCAGAGGGTTTTGAGTTCGTGGGGGTGAAGGTGACCGGTTATACACCGACAGAAACGCCTCCGGGGCCCTTGGTGGACCTGCCCTCGACAGTGGCGGTGGATCCCGTCACCGGGAAGGTCACGGTCACGGCGCCGGAGGGGGGCTGGGCGCTGCAGCCGGGGCGCAACGGAGGCAAGTTCGAAGGCGGTAGCGTCAGTCTCGTGTTCGAGTACAAGGCACCCGACAAGGCTCTCGACGGCGCCAATGGATTCACCTTCACCGGCACTGGAGTCCCCGCGTCGGATGGGTGGGTTGCGAGTGGGAACACCCGGGTCCTCCCGGCAGGCGGTGGTACCGGGAGCACGGGTTCCTGATCGTCGTCCGGCGCCTACCTGTCGAGGGGCTCGGGAGTCCCCTCGACAGGTAGGGCGGCGTCCCGCCGGGACCGCGCCCAGTGGACCCCACCCGCCGCGGCGGCGACCGCGAGGATCACGCCGCCCACGATCGGGCCGGCAGCGGTGCCCGGGAACAGGCCCTCGAGCAGCAGCATCACGCCGAAGACGAGGAACAGGGTCGCGGCGCCGAGCTGGATGAACCGTTCGGGCAGGTGCTTGCCGAGGACGGCGCCGACCACGATGGCCAGCGCGTCCGCGGCGACCATGCCGACCGTGGAGCCGATCCAGACGCCGACCCAGTCGTTGTCCGCGGCCAGGGTGATGGTGGCGAGCATGGTCTTGTCGCCGAGCTCGGCAAGGAAGAACGCGGACGCGACGGCCAGGAATGCGGAGGTGCCGACGCGGGCGGCCTTGTTCTGTTCGTCGTCGCTGAGGCTGTCGCCGCGCAGGGTCCACAGGGCGAAGATCACGAACGCGATGCCGCCGACGATGCTGATCAGGTTCGTGGGGAGGGCGGCGCCCAGGGAGTGGCCGACGCCGACCGAGACCAGGTGCACGATGGTGGTGGCGACGGTGATGCCACCGACGACGACCCACCACTTGTAGCGCAGGGCGAACGTCATCGCCATGAGCTGGGACTTGTCGCCGAGTTCGGCGACGAAGATGACGCCGAAGCTGAGCAGCAGCGCGGCAAGCATGCGGACCTCCTCCGATATCTGGTTTCGGAGGATGTTGGGAACTGTTCCTCCGGCCGCCGACGTCTGGACGTCGACAGCCGAAGGTCTCGCCCACCGGTGCGTGTCGCGTGAACGACGGCGCCGGTTCGGGCAGCCGGGCGCATCAAATCTCGTGATGCTGGCCAGTATGTCGACTGCTCGATTGGGGGCTACTCCCCTTCGCTGTGCGTAAGACTACCCGAGGTTCGCGAGATCGCAAAGCGCACAACAAGTTTGGGAGACCAAACTTTGATCTTCCGGTTTGCGTCAGGCCGCCAGCAGCATGGCCAAAACAGCGGTGTCGGGGTCCGTATTGGGATCGAGGCTCATCCGGCTGACCATGGACGTCACGGTGCCGTCGGCATCCGCCTCGACCCAGGCGGCCCGGTGGTCCAGCCCGAGGTGCGGCACGCCAGGCAGCAGCAGGCAGCCCGAGGCCGCGCCCACGCACTCCGGCAACGAGGGCATGGTCTCCGACGGCGGGTGCAGCACCAGCAGGGCCGGAGGCTGATGTTCCGCGAAACATCCTGGCGTGACCGCGGATTCGCCGATAACCGGTCCCTCCGCCACCACCAGTCCGACGGTGCCGGGCTCCGGATCGTCGGGAAGATCCTCGTGCGCGCCGAAAATCGTTGAGGTGGGCAGCAATCCGGGTACGCAGGCAATGCGGACGGCGAGCACCAGCAGCTGAGCCCATTCCTTGGTGGTGTCGGGCCACCGGCCGGAGATGATGAACCCGCGCAGCGCGCCCGCGGCATGGAAGGGTGCGACGCCGATGTGACCGTGCTGGGTCATGTCCGTCCCCTTCCGTGCGACGACGCCCCGGCAGTTCCACCGGGGACAACTCCAGGATGCGCCGAACTCGGCTGGCAGACAAGCGGGATCGAGTGCCAGCGGGACCGCCGTGCGCTACGCCTGTGCGGCGGGGACCTGCACCCGGATCCGCCGGACGGTACCGCTGCGGTCGCGTTCGGCCTCCTCCGGAATCCACGTCTCGGACGCGCAGACGAACAGGTCGCGGCCGTCGGACCCGCCCAGCGCGAGGGAGTAGGGGTGCGGGGCGGGCAGGCGGTCCGTGATGGCGCCGCCCGCGTCGACGCGGAAGATCTCGTCGCCGAACGGGGAGGCCACCCAGACGCCGTCCTCGGCGTCGATCGTGAGGCCGTCGGGGCACACCGTGGCGTCGAACTCGGCGATCACCCTCCGCTGTTCGAGACTGCCGTCGGGTTCGATCGTGAAGGCGGTCAACCGGCCGGGGGTTGATCGGGTCTCGGCGACGATCAGGGTGGTGCCGTCGGAGGTCACGACCATGCCGCCCGCCAGCACCATCGCGGTCGCGACGTCGTGGACGGCGCCGTCGGGTTCGACCATCGCCAGGTCGGCGGGCCGCGGCGCCCGCGGGGGATCGCTGCCGTCGCCGACATTGCCGACGTACGCGCGGCCGAGGCGGTCGACGCACATGTCGCCCAGATGCCAGGTGGCGATGCCGGAGAGATCGGCGTGCACGACCAGGCTGCCGTCCGATTCGCGGCGCAGCACGAGCAGGTCGCGGGTGGAGGCGATCAGGAGCCGTCCGTCGGGGAGAAAGCCCAGGCCGGCGGGTCGACCGGGCACCTCGGCCATCGTGTTGAGCGCGCCCGTCAACGGGTCGTACGCCAACACCTCACCGGCGTGGGTGTCCGAGAACCACAGGTGCCGGTCGTGCCAGCGTGCCCCGTCGGGGAACGCGAGACCCTCGATGAGGGTGTCCATCCCTCAACGATACGACCGTTCGCCGGAAACGACTCCGCCGCGCCCGATTGTCGGGCGCGGCGGAGTGGTCGGACTGTGCGTGATTCTTACCCCGGTCGGGGTACAAATCGCGCACGGGGCGAAGCCGCGCTACACGATCAGGCCGGCGGTCTGGGTGCGGGCGCGGTCGAAGCGGGCGGAGACGTCGTTCCAGTTGACGATGTTCCAGAAGGCGTTGACGTAGTCGCCCTTGACGTTCTGGTAGTCGAGGTAGAAGGCGTGCTCCCACATGTCGAGCATGAGCAGGGGGGTCAGGCCGATGGAGATGTTGCCCTGCTGGTCGTAGAGCTGGACGATGATCAGGCGCTGGCCGATGGAGTCCCAGGCGAGGATGGACCAGCCGGAGCCCTGGATGGCGTTGGCGTTGGCGTTGAAGTGGGTGCGGAAGGCGTCGAAGCCGCCGAACTGGTCTTCGATGGCCGCGGCGAGCTCGCCCTCGGGCTTGTCGCCGCCGTCGGGGCTGAGGTTGTTCCAGAAGACGGTGTGGTTGGTGTGGCCGCCGAGGTGGAAGGCGAGGTTCTTCTCGTGCAGGTTGACCACGGGGGCGACGGCGTCGGCGGCGCGGAGCTCGGCGAGCTTGTCGAGGGCTGCGTTGGCACCCGCGACGTAGGCGGCGTGGTGCTTGTCGTGGTGCAGCTCCATGATCTTGCCGGAGATGTGCGGCTCGAGGGCGGCGTAGTCGTAGGGCAGTTCAGGCAGCGAGTAGACAGACACGAGGGTCCCTTCCTTACGGGCGCGCACGCCCGGCGTGTACCAAGTCGATTTTGGGTCGATCCTTCTCGGGCATAACCCAATCTCATTCGTACACCGTCCGCAAGATTTGCGAGCACGCGGGCGCGGATGCGAGTGACCCACCACGGACGCCGAAATTCGGACACCGATTCGTCCGGCGGGTGAACAGAACCTTAATATTGCGCAGTGCTCCGACTGCAACACGTTCCCGTGCGCGCGTCCTCGCGGCCCCGGATCGAGTTCGCCGGGGCCAACCTGCTGCGCGCGATCGCGGTGCTCGCCGTCATCTACTCGCACATCTCGTATTACCTGATCGACGACCTCGGTACCGGCTGGTGGCTGATCGACGGCGTCTATGCGGCGCTGGTCAAGGGCGCGGGACTGAACCAGCACCTCTCGTTCGTCGGCGTCGCGATCTTCATGACGCTCACGGGCCTGATGCTCACCGCCTCGGCCACCAGGCACACCCCCGGGCGCTTCCTGTTCAACCGGATCGGACGACTGCTGCCCGCGCTCTGGGTGGCGATCCTGCTCGCCATCGTGCTGGTGCGTCTCGGCGTCAACGGGATGTTCAGCGGCCAGGACGGCATCTCGAACTCCGAGGCGGCGCTCAGCTTCGTGCTCGGCGGGTTCTTTCTCACGCCCGAGGTCGCGGTGTTGGGGGTGACCTGGACCCTGGTGGTGCAGGTCCTGTTCTACCTGTACTGCGTCGCGGCCCGACCGCTGCTCAGGTCGATCCCGATCGCGGTGCCCCTAGCCGGTGCGGCGCTGTGCAGCGCCGTGCTGCTCTACAACCTCTACGTGCCGCAGCCCTACGCGGTCCCGATGCTCTCCAAGGTCGCCGCGACCCTGCCCGCGGTGTTCATGGGCCAGATCATCTACCTCGGCTGGGCGCGGCTGGCGAGCTGGCGTTGGCTGCTCGTGGCGACCCTGGCGCAGGCCGAGGTGGTGCGGCTGGCCACCGACAGCCACGTGTACTGGGCGGGCGATCGCTACCTGTGGACGATGTTCGTGGTCAGCTGCGCGGTGCTGGCGCTGGTGAGGTACGACGGGTACGTCGGCCGGTTGCCGTTGGTGCGCTGGACCGCGACCCGCAGCTACGCGATCTACCTGCTGCACACGCTGATCCTCTACCGGGTGTACGAGAACGCCGTCGGCTACCTGGGGACGACGGGTGCGGTGCTCGCGTTCCTACTGGTGACGGCCGGGGCCGCGGAGTTGCTGTACCGGTTCGTGGAGGTGCCATCGAGCCGGTGGATCGGCGAGCAGTCGCGCCGCCTCGGAGCGTCCGGTCAGAGCACGACGACTGCCACGATGCCGACGATCGCGAGGACCAGTAGGCCGATCAGCACCGCGGGCGCGACCGACTGACGCCCGCGCCGGACCTGCTGCCCGCGCACGGCGGTGGGTTCCGGTGCGAGCCAGGGCGGACTGACCGGGGGCGCGCCGAACTCGGAGTCGGGCGGCGGGGTCGCGGGCGCCGCTGTCGGGGTCGCGGCTGCGGCCGGTGTCGGGGGCGGGCTCGGCGGTGCGGGCTGGCTCGGCTTGGGCGCCGGCGGGCTCGGTGGCGCGGTCCACCGCGGGACGTCGGGCGGCTGCGGGGCGTCGGGCCGCGGGACGTCGGGCGGCGACTGGGTTCGCACCGCCGCGGGCCGCGGCTGCCCGGGTAGCCGCTGCGTGGGCTTCTGCGTCGGCTGGGGGGCGCTCCACTTGAACGGCGGCGGGAACGGAGACCGCTGTCCGTCGCCTTCGGGTTCCCGAGGTGACATCGGTTCCTTGGATGACATCTGGGCCTCCTGCCACGGATGGTCCCCCCACTGCACCGGCGAGCTTACCGACGGGCACGGGTGCCGAGTCGGCGGATCGACCACAGAAACTGTCGCCGCGGCGTCCGCGCGTAGCATCGGATCATGTCCTGGTACGACGACATCCTCGGCCGCGCGGCCGCGAAATCCGTGATGGTGGCGGCGGGGGAGGCGCTGCCCGGGCGGGTGCAGCCGCTGCCGGTCCCCGACGCCCACCACGTCAACGGGCACCCGCTGACCCCGCCGTTCCCGGAGGGAATGCAGACCGCGGTCGTCGGCATGGGCTGCTTCTGGGGCGCCGAGAAGGAGTTTTGGCAACAGGGCGGCGTGTACAGCACCGCGGCCGGGTACGCGGGCGGCGTCACCCCGAACCCCACCTACGAGGAGGTCTGCTCGGGCCGGACCGGGCACACCGAGGTGGTGTTGGTCGTCTTCGATCCGACGGTGATCAGCTATGCGGGTGTGCTGCAACGGTTCTGGGAGAACCACGATCCGACGCAGGGCCTGCGGCAGGGCAACGACCACGGCTCGCAATACCGGTCGGCGATCTACACCACCGATGACGCGCAGCCCGCGGTCGCGGACGCAACCGCGGAGGCGTTCGGCGCGCGCCTGGCCGACGCCGGATACGGCGCGATCACCACCGAGATCGCCCCGCTCGGTGAGTTCTACTACGCGGAGGACTATCACCAGCAGTACCTCGCGAAGAACCCCGGCGGGTACTGCCCGGTGCACGCCACCGGCGTCAGCTGCCCGATCGGCCTGCTGAAGCAGGACGAGGTGCCCGCGCAGAAGGACATCCTGCCGCCGCACTGATCCCGCGCTCGCGACGAACGGGCGGTTGCCGGGAGAGACCGTCGAGTGACGTCCCCGGCAACCGCCCGTTCGACGTTCAGCGGAGCTGCGGCAGCACCTCGGTCGCCACCAGTTCCAGGTGGTCGAGGTCGTCGAGGTCGAGGGTCTGCAGGTAGATCCGGCTCGCCCCGAGCTCGCCGTACCGGCCGATCTTGTCCACGAGTTCGGCGGGCGAACCGGCCGCGCCGTTCTCCCGCAACTCGGCGACCTCGCGCCCGATGCTCGCGGCGCGGGCGGCGAGCTCGCTCTCGGTGCGGCCGCAGCAGAGGACAAGGGCATTGGAGTAGGCGAGCTCGGCGGGATCGCGGTCGATCGCACGGCAGGCCTGGCGCACCCGCTCGAACTGGGTGGAGGTGTCGTCGAGGGAGACGAACGGCAGGTTGAACTCGTCCGCGTAGCGGGCCGCCAGCGCCGGGGTGCGCTTCTTGCCCATGCCGCCCATGACGATCGGCGGGCCCTGGTGCTGATGAGGCTTCGGCAGGGCAGGCGAATCGAGGATGCGGTGATGCGCGCCCTCGTAGGAAAAGGTCTCGCCGACCGGGGTCTCCCACATGCCGGTGATCACCGCGAGCGACTCCTCGAGCCGGTCGAACCGCTCCTTGAGCGACGGGAACGGGATGCCGTAGGCGAGGTGCTCCTCCTCGTACCAGCCGGCGCCGAGGCCGAACTCCACGCGGCCGCCGCTCATCGCGTCCACCTGGGCGACGGCGATCGCCAGCGGCCCGGGATAGCGGAACGTCGCGGAGGTGACCAGCGTGCCGAGCCGGATGGTGGAGGTCTCGCGGGCGAGGCCCGCCAGGGTGATCCAGGCATCGGTCGGGCCTGGCAGCCCTTCGGAGTTCATCGCCAGGTAGTGGTCGGATCGGAAGAACGCGCCGTAGCCGAGGTCCTCGGCGGCCCGCGCGACGCGAAGCAGCTGCTCGTAGGTGGCGCCCTGCTGGGGTTCGGTGAAGATTCTCAGCTCCATGTGTGCCAGCCTGCCGCATGAGCGGTCGCGGCGCGAAGGCATGTCGAAACCGAGCGCGGCTCCGCCGACGGGGTGCGGCCGAACGTGACAGTATCGGTGGTGTGAGCTTTGGTGATGTGCCCTCGGTGCCCGCTGCGGAGGTGCCGGCCGAGCTGTCCGACTCGGTGATCCTGCTGGACGTGCGTGAGGACGACGAGTGGGCGGACGGGCACGCCCCCGGCGCCCTGCACATCCCGATGGTCGACGTGCCTGGCCGGATGGCGGAGATCGACATTGACGCGGAGGTGTACGTCGTCTGCCGTTCGGGCGGCCGGTCGTTCCGGGTCGTCGAGTACCTCAACCAGGCCGGGTTCGACGCGGTGAACGTCAGCGACGGGATGGTGGCCTGGCAGAAGTGCGGCCGGCCGTTGACCGTCGATGGCGGCGGGTCGGCGAAGATCTACTAGATGAGCACCGTTCAGGTCTGCGCGCGATGCGCCGCCCGATGGCCGGTCGTCGGCGGCCCGGCGCAATGGTGCCCGCGCTGCCACGGCGTCCTGCTCTCACCGACGGACCCGAACCGTCCGGAACCGCCGAGCAGGCGCAACTTCCGGTGGGTCGCCCGCACGCCCGGGCAACCGTCGTCCCGGGTGCGTCCGTCCCGCCCGCCGCGGGGCCCGACCCCGCCTGCCTACCGCGAGATCCCGCGCTGGGGCCTGCTCGACGTGCCCCCCGCGTCGGCGTCCGAACCCGAACCCGGCCGCCGCGAGCGGCTGGCCGAGCTGGCCCCGGCCCTGCTCGCTGCCGCCGCGGTGCTGTTCGGTTTGGGCGCGCTGGCCGAACTGTTCCGCTACGCGCTGCTGCTGCGCAACCGGACCACGCTGATCGGGCCGGGGCTGCTCGCCGTCTCCGACGGGCTGGTGGCCGCGGCCGGTCTGCTCGCCCCGGTCGTCGCGGTGTGCGCGGCCGTTGCCGTCGTCGCCTGGCTGGTGGGGGCGCGGCGCCGCGCCTACGCCCGCACCGGGCACGTCGACCCGCGCCGACCGTCGACGGTTGCCCTCGGCTGCCTGGTCCCGGTCGTCAACCTGGCGATGCCGGGGGTGTTCCTCACCGAGCTGAACGAGCCGGACCCGGAGACGCGCAAGCTGATTCGGGTGTGGTGGGTCACCTGGGCCTGCGGCGGCGCGCTGTTCGCGGTGAACCTGCTGTGGCGCATGCGCGACTCCCTGCAGGCCCAGGCGGACGGCGTCCTGCTGGCGGCGGTCACGGACCTGGTGGCGGTGGCGGTCGCGGCGCTCACGCTGCTGATCATCCGCCGCGTCGACGGTCTGAGCCCGACCGGGAAGCCGCGCGAGCTGACCCGCTGGCTGGTCGCGGTGCCCGAGGCTGCCCGGCCATCGGCGACCCGGCCGCCCGAAATCTCGGCGCCGGAACGCGTGGAAGCGGCGGCGCCGTGAGCTCCGACCGCGGTCCCCGCGTGGTCGCGCACCGGGGCGCGTCCGCGGCCCTGCCCGAACACACCCTCGCCGCATACGAGCTGGCCCTGGAGCAGGGCGCCGATGGCCTGGAATGCGACGTCCGGCTGACCCGCGACGGGCACCTCGTCTGCGTGCACGACCGTCGCGTCGACCGCACCTCCTCGGGCTCCGGGCTGGTCAGCGAGATGACGCTCCGGCACCTCAGCGAACTCGAGTTCGGCGCCAACGGGGAGCCGGTGCTCACCCTCGCCCAGCTGATCTCACTGGTGCTCGACCACACCAGCCGCCCGACCAAGCTGTTCATCGAGACCAAGCACCCGGTCCGCTACGGCGGGCTGGTGGAGAGCAAGGTGCTCGCGGAGCTGTCCCGGTTCGGGCTCTCCGCACCCGCCTCCGCGGACCATTCCCGCGCCGTCATCATGTCGTTCTCGGCGGCCGCGGTCTGGCGGATCCGCCGCTCGGCCCCGCTGCTGCCCACGGTGCTGCTCGGCGAGTCGTCCCGGTACCTGGGCGGCGGGGCGGCGACCACCGTCGGTGCCACCGCGGTCGGTCCGTCCATCAAGTCGCTGCGCGAGCACCCGGA
Organism: Rhodococcus sp. NPDC059179; assembly: GCF_042754885.1. Taxonomy (NCBI): domain Bacteria; kingdom Bacillati; phylum Actinomycetota; class Actinomycetes; order Mycobacteriales; family Nocardiaceae; genus Rhodococcus; species Rhodococcus sp. NPDC059179. Next base: position 626,330 of record NZ_JBHZBV010000001.1, read on the forward strand.
GATCGTGGACCGGGCGGCCGCGGCGGGCCGGGCCACCTACTGCTGGACGGTCGACGACTTCGACGACGTGCGGCTGTGCCGGGAGCTCGGCGTCGGCTGGATCGCCACCAACCATCCGGGCCGGACCAAGGAGTGGCTCGCGCAGTAGTGGCGGCGTGTAGGTTTCCCGACGTGGGTAAGAGCAAAAGAAACAGTGGTCCGAAGCCCGGCAGCAACCGCGCGGCCAAGCTCGCCGAGAGGCGCGCCGCCCAGGAGAGCGCCGCGGCGTCCACGGTGCCGCGGCCGTTCGAGGGCCTGGCAGCCGAGTGCGACCTGGTCGCGATGCGCGAGTTCGTCCCGTCCGCCACGGCGACGCTGCCGCTGACCGGCGGTGAGCGCACCGTCGTTGCCGCGACGGTGCTGCCCGGCGCGGTCGCCGGACTGGTCCGCGACGAGGCCGCCGCCGCGTCATCTGGCGGCACCGCCGCCGCGACAGGCTTTGTGGGCCTGCAGGTGCCGGGACAGTCCGCGGATCTGTCGGCCGACCTGGCCGCCGCCGTCAACTGGGCCGTCACCGCGGAGCCGGGGCAGTCGCTCGCCGCGGCCGACGCGCAGCCCGACGGGCCGCGCCTGGGCGACCTGATCGACACGGGAGCATTGCTGGAGATCAGCGTCCACCAGGACTTCAACTGGTGGATCCCGGAGGGCGTCACACCCGCCCCTGAGGTCGCCGCCACCGTCGAGCAGGCCAACTCGGTGATCATGCCGTCGGCCCGTCTCGACAGCGAGGGCGTCGTCGCCGCGTGGTGGGTCGACGCGGGCGAGAAGGCGCACCTGCGCTGGGTGCGCCCCGAGGACGAGGATCAGCTGATGCTGGCCCTGGCCCGGGTGCACGCGGCCGGCGGACTGCACCTCGGTGAGGGGTCCCGGTACGCCGGCTCCTTCCGCACCCACGGCCTGCTGGTGCCGGTGTTCGACCTCGACCCCGAGCGGCACGCCCAGGAATGGGCGCCCGCGACGGCCGAGCTGGGCGAGCGGCTGGCCGACGCGCTGGCCGTCGACGCGCCGCTGACCTCCGAGGAGATTCGCTCGCGCGACGGTCTGCGTGGCCGCCAGGTCACCCTGCGTTAGGCAGCTCCGCTGCCCGTGCGCGTTCAGCGGGTCTCTGGACCCGTTAAACGCGCACGGGCGCGTCAGCGCACGATCACGACGTGCAGGTTGCGGGGACCGTGCACGCCCTCGACGCGTTCGAGTTCGATGTCCGAGGTCGCGGACGGGCCGCTGATCATCGTGGTCGGCCGCTCCGGCGTCAGCCGTGCCATCGCCTCGGGCACGCCGACCTCGACGGTCGCGAGCGGCACCACGCACACGTGCAGGTCCGGCACGAGGGTCAGCGCCCGGCGCCCCTGGTCCGGGCTGCCGTCGAGGAAGATGGTGCCGGTCTCCGCGCAGGACACGGTCGAGGCGGTCACCACCGCGTCCAGCGAGGACAGTTCCGGCGCGGGCACGTCGGGGGAATCGACGACGATCTCGCCGTCGAACTCCGCGAGCCAGGAATCATCCAGTCCGGCAGGCACTCCCACCCGCGCGGCGCCGCTGTCGTGGAGCACGCGGGCGATGGTGGCGGGCAGTCCGGCGGCGTCGCACCGGTACACCCGCGCCTTGTAGTCCTCCAGGCGGTCCACCAGCAGGTCCAGGCGCTCGTCGTCGGGCAGGGTGCGGCCGGTCCGGTAGTCCCGCGGAATCTCTTGTGCCGCGGGTGGTGCCAGCGTCAGCGCGTCCCGGATGCGACCGAGGATCACCTCACGTGAGCTCATGCCTGACCCTTTCCTTCCGGTCGTGCGGCCGCGATCTCCGCGCGGCCCTCGTCCGAGTCCCACCAGTGCCGGAAGGTGTGCTGCGGCGGCGCCGGGATGTCCCTGGCCGCTGTCCACCCGTTCAGCGGCGGCGGCAGGGTGGAGATCTTGCCCTTCTTGCCCGCGATCAGGCGCCCGAGCCCCGCGGCCTTCTGTGCCGCGGTGAAGCGACCGGACGAGGACATCGCGAACGACGCGGCCTTCATCGCGGCCGCCTCGGCACCGAACCCGGACTTCTCCACCTTCTGGTGCCGCAGTTCCACCAGCAATGACGGGATGTCGATCTTCACCGGGCACGCGTCGAAGCAAGCCCCGCACAGGCTCGACGCGAACGGCAGCGTCGAGTTGGGATCGTCGCTGTCCTCCATGCCCGCGAGCTGCGGGGTGAGCACGGCCCCGATCGGTCCCGGGTAGGTGGAGCCGTAGGCGTGGCCGCCGGTGCGCTCGTAGACCGGGCACACGTTCAGGCAGGCCGAGCAGCGGATGCAGTTCAGCGCCTCCCGGCCGATCTTGTCGGCGAGGGCGGCGGTGCGGCCGTTGTCGAGCAGCACCAGGTGGAACTCCTGCGGGCCGTCACCGGCCGTGACACCGGTCCACATCGAGGTGTACGGGTTCATCCGTTCCCCGGTCGACGAGCGCGGCAGCAACTGCAGGAACACCTCGAGGTCCGAGTACTGCGGCAGCACCTTCTCGATGCCCATCACGGTGATCAGCGTCTGCGGCAGCGTCAGGCACATCCGGCCGTTGCCCTCCGACTCCACCACCCCGAGCGTGCCGGTCTCGGCGATCGCGAAGTTGGCGCCGGAGATGGCGACGGGGGTGGTCATGAACTTGTGCCGCAGGAACTTTCGTGCGGCCGCGGCGAGGTGTGCCGGGTTGTCGTCGAGGGCGGGGTCGACGCCCGCCATCTCCCGCAGGAAGATCTCGCGGATCTCCGAGCGGTTTCGGTGGATCGCGGGGACCAGGATGTGCGAGGGCTTGTCGTGGCCGAGCTGCACGATCAGCTCGGCCAGGTCGGTCTCGTGCGCGTGGATGCCCTGTTCCTCGAGGTGCTCGTTGAGGGCGATCTCCTGGGTGGCCATCGACTTGACCTTGATGACCTCGGGGGAGCCGGTCGCGCGCACCAACCGGGTGACGATCTCGTTGGCCTCGTTCGCGTCCGACGCCCAGTGCACCACGCCTCCGCGCGCGGTGACCGCGGTCTCGAGCTGCTCGAGCAGCTCCGGCAGGCGGTTCATGGCATCGGTCTTGATCGCGGATCCGGCGTCGCGCAACTGTTCCCAGTCGGGCAGCTCGCCCGTGACGTGCAGGCGCTTGGCCCGGATGGTGTGGGTGGCCTTGCCGATGTTCCGGCGCAGCTGCGCGTTGGCCAGCTCGTGATGGGCGGCGTCGGGGAACTTCTCGGTTCCGCGCAGGAAGCCGGCGCCCTTGGGTGCGCGCGGTGGGAACGCGGGCAGGCCCAGACTCGTGCCCGTCATGCCCGCGCCTCGACCGGCGTCTCCACCGACGCCAGGATCTCGGCGAGGTGGACGGTCTTGGTGCCCATCTGCAGGCGCGACATGCCGCCGCCGATGTGCATCAGGCAGGACGAGTCACTCGCACAACAGAACTCGGCCCCGGTGTCGGAGACGTTGCGGATCTTGTCGGCCAGCATGGCCGTCGACGTCTCCGCGTTCTTGATCGCGAAGGTGCCGCCGAAGCCGCAGCATTCGTCCGCCGCGGGCAACTCGACGAGGTCGATCTCTCGGACCGCGCGCAGCAGCCGCAACGGCTTTTCCCCCACGCGGAGCATCCGCAGCGAGTGGCAGGTGGGGTGGTAAGTGACCCGATGCGGGTAGTAGGCGCCGACGTCGGTCACGCCGAGCACGTCGACGAGGAGTTCGGAGAGCTCGTAGGTCTTGGCCTTGACGGTCTCGACCCGCCCGCAGAGTCCGGCGCTGCCGTAGCGGGACGCGACGATCTCGTGCTGATGGCGGACCGAGCCGACGCAGGAGCCCGACGGCGCGACGACGGCGTCGATGGAGGCGTCGCCGAAGTTCTCGGCGTAGTTCTCCACCAGCGGCAGCGCGCCCGGCTGGTATCCGGTGTTGATGTGCATCTGGCCGCAGCAGGTCTGGCCGGGCGGGAACACCACCTCGTGGCCGAGTCGGGTGAGGAGCAACGCGGTGGACTTGGCCGCGTTCGGGAACATCGTGTCCCCGATGCAGGTGGCGAACAGTGCGATTCGCATGGGATATCTCCGAAATCGATTCTGTGGTCTGACCACAGTAACCCATGGTCAGTGCGGTACGACACAGAATCAACGGCAAGGGGTGAACTTTCGGTTTCCTCTGGATTGTGACGTGGGTCATGGTGTACCTTCCTGTGGTCTGACCACATAGGCGTCAGGGAACCGCCGCCGGCAGCGGCGCAATTCACAGGAGATACATGTGGCAACCGAGCAACTCGCGGTGACCTTCACCCCCTCCACGACCGCCGTGGCGGACAACCTCACCGCGTCGGCGCTTGTCGGACTCGTCCCGTTGCTGACCTTCTTCGTGCTGCTCGCCGGCTTCAAGCTGAAGGCCTGGTATTCCGGTCTCGGCGCGCTCGCGGCCGCCGCGGTGATCGCGTTCGTCGGGTTCGGCATGCCCGCCTCGCTGACCGCACTGTCGGCGGCGCAGGGCATCGCCTTCGGGCTCTTCCCCGTGATGTGGATCGTGGTCACCGCGATCTGGTTCTACGAGCTCACCGTCGTCAGCGGTCGCTTCGAGGACCTGCGCCGGGTGTTCAACTCGATCGGCCGCGGCGACATGCGGGTGCAGGCCATGCTCATCGCGTTCTGCTTCGGCGGCATGCTCGAGGCCCTGGCCGGCTTCGGTGCGCCGGTGGCGATCACCGGCGCCATGCTGATCGCCCTCGGGATGCCCGCGATCCGTGCCGCGGTCACCGTCCTGGTGGCCAACACCGCCCCGGTCGCCTTCGGCGCCATGGCGATTCCGATCACCACCGCCGGAAACCTGACCGGCATCCCCGCCACCGAGATCGCCGCCGTCGTCGGCCGCCAGACGCCCGTGCTCGCGCTGTTCGTGCCGCTGCTGCTGCTGTTCCTGGTGGACGGCAAGCGCGGCATGAAGCAGGCCTGGCCGATCGCGCTCGTCACGGGTTTCGTGTTCGCCCTCGCGCAGTTCTGGTGCTCGAGCAACTTCTCCTACGAGCTCACCGACGTCGTCGCCTCCCTCGCCGGCCTGGCCGCCGCGGTCATCATGCTCCGCTTCTGGTCGCCCACGACGCCCGACGAGCAGCGCTCGAAGGTCGAACCGGAGCCGCTCGACGCCCCCCGCGTGTTCATGGCGCTGTTCCCGTACCTGCTGGTGGTCGTCGTGTTCGGCGTCGCCAAGCTGTGGACGATCGGCTTCGACCTGCCGAAGTGGCTGAGCGGGACCGACCGGAAGGTCCAGTGGCCCGGGCTGTACGGCAACCTGCTCACCGGCAGCGGTGAGCCGGCGGGCAGCGCGGTCTACAACTTCTCCTGGCTCTCGAACCCGGGCTCGCTGCTGTTGATCTGCGGCGTGATCGTCACCATCGTCTACACCCTGTTCACCGGCGCCGGCCGGTTCCCGATGACCGTCAAGATGGGCCTGGTCGCGTTCGGGACGACGCTGGTGAAGATGCGGCTGGCGATCGCGACCGTTGCCACCGTGCTTGGCCTGAGCTACGTGATGAATCAGTCGGGCCAGACGGTCGCGATCGGCACCTGGCTGGCGGGCACCGGGGCGATCTTCGCGTTCTTCTCGCCGATGCTCGGCTGGCTCGGTACCGCGGTGACCGGATCGGACACCTCCGCCAACGCGCTGTTCGCCAAGCTGCAGCAGGCCGCGGGCCAGACCGCGGGCATCGACCCGACCCTGCTGGTGTCCGCGAACACCTCGGGCGGTGTGGTCGGCAAGCTGGTCAGCCCGCAGAACCTGACCATCGCCGCGACCGCGGTGGGCCAGCCCGGCAGCGAGCCGATCCTGCTGCGCAAGGTGATCGGCTACAGCCTGGCGATGCTGCTGCTCCTGTGCACCCTGGTGTACCTGCAGTCCACGCCGGTCCTCGGTTGGATGCTGCCGTGATCCAGCGGCCCGGGCCCACGCCCTAGGCTCACCTCTCATGTCACCGCAGTCGCGCTCGCCTCAGCCCAGCCCCCGAGCCTGGGAGCAGGTACTGAGCCGACTCGAGGAGATGCTGGTCTCGGGCGAGGTACTGCCCGGCCAGCGTCTGCCGAGCGAGCGAACCCTCGCCGTCGACCTCGGCGTCGGGCGGTCCTCGGTGCGGGAGGCGCTGCGGGTGATGGAGGCGCTCGGCCTGCTGAGGGCGCAGACCGGGTCCGGGCCCAATGCGGGCGCCATGATCGTCTCGCGCCCGACGGGCGGCATGACGATGCTGATGCGGATGCAGGTTGCGGCGCAGGGGTTTCCGGTGTCGGACGTGGTGGCGACCCGCCTGGTGCTGGAGGAGGAGGTGCTGCGGTCGCTGGCCATGCGCCGCCCCGCGCCGGACCTGGCCGTCGCGGTGGAACTGCTCGACGCGATGGACGATCCGGCGTTGTCGGCCAACGAGTTCCTGATCCTCGACGCCCAGTTCCACGTCGCGATGGCCGACGCGGCGGGCAACCAGGTGATCGCCGCGATGATGGCCGGGCTGCGCGAATCGATCGAGAGCTACGTCGTCGGCGGCGTCGACGCGTCGAGCTGGCCGACCACCTGCACGCGGTTGCGGCACGAGCACCGCGGGCTGGTCGACGCGGTCGATGCGGGCGATCCGGACCTGGCGGGCAGCCGGATCGTCGACCACATCCGCGGCTACTACGAGGGCGTGCGCCGCTAGGCGCCTTCGGCACCCGTGCGCGTTTGACGGGTCCAGGGACCCGTCAAACGCGCACGGGCAGCGGAGCTGCCTACCGCACCGGCGGGACGCGGCGGGTGCTGACCGCGATCCGGTTCCAGGCGTTGATGGTGAGGATGACGCTGATCAGCTGGGACAGCTCGCGGTCGTCGAAGTGCTCCTCGGCCCGCTCGTAGACGGCGTCGGGGACGAAGCCGTCGGTCAGCACGGTCACCGCCTCGGTGAGGGCGAGCGCGGCCCGCTCCCGATCGGTGTACAGCCCGACCGTCTCCTCCCATGCGCTGAGGAGATAGAGCTTCTGCTCGCTGATGCCCACCTTGCGGGCGTCCTGGGTGTGCATGTCGAGGCACCAGGCGCAGTGATTGATCTGCGAGGCGCGGGTGAGCACGAGCTCGACGAGCACCGGGTCGAGGTCCTTCTTGGCGGCGGCGTCGAGCGCGATCATCGCCTGGTAGACCTCGGGGGACTGCTTGAAGATGTTCACTCGCTGTGCGGTCTCGGTTGTCGTCATGGGAACGACTCTAGGTGCACAATGGTCCGGTTGAATGGTTCAATTCAGCAGTGGAATCATGGGCCAATTCGGGATTGGATCTGCACCTGGACCTCCGCGGTCGCGGTGGCCTCCGCTCGGCTCTGATGGCCACCCTCCGCGAGGACATCCGCTCCGGCCGGCTGGCGCCTGGCGCACTGCTGCCGCCCTCGCGCACGCTCGCCGCCGACCTCGGCGTCGCCCGCAACACCGTCGCGGACGCCTACGCGGAGCTGGTCGCGGAGGGCTGGTTGACCGCCCGCCGCGGCTCCGGCACCCGGGTGGCCCCGCGGGCGGCGTCCCCGACGCACCAGGGAACGCCGCGGCCCGCCCATGTGGCCCGGCCGGCGCACAACCTGATGCCCGGATCGCCGGACGCCGCCTCGTTTCCCCGGGCCGCGTGGCTGGCCTCGGTGCGGCGCGCCCTGACCGCGGCGCCAAGCGACGCCTTTGGCCCGGGAGACCCGCGAGGGCGTCCCGAGCTGCGAAATGCGTTGATGCACTACCTGTCCCGCGCCCGTGGCGTGCGCGCCGACCCCGACCGCATCGTGGTCTGCTCGGGGGTCGCGCACGCGCTGACTCTGCTCGCCCCGCTGCTCGGTGGTGCCATCGCGGTCGAGGGCCACGGCCTGCACGTGCACCGCGACCTGCTGGCCGGGGCGGGGGTGCGCACGCTGCCGCTGACGGTCGACGTGGACGGCGCACGGGTCGACGAATTGCCGTCGCTCGGCGCGCGCGCCGTGCTGCTCACGCCCTCCCACCAGTTCCCGATCGGTGGACCGCTGCACGCGGAACGCCGTGCGGCGGCGGTCGATTGGGCGCGCCGCTCGGATGGGCTGATCCTCGAGGACGACTACGACGGCGAATTCCGGTATGACCGGCAGCCGGTCGGGGCGATGCAGGACCTGGACCCGGATCGGGTGGTGTACCTGGGTTCGGTCAGCAAGAGCCTCTCGCCCGCCCTGCGGCTGGGATGGATGGTGCTGCCCGACCGTCTCGTCGACCCCGTGCTCGAGGCCAAGGGCCTCTGGGAACGATGGGTGAGCGTGCCCGACCAGCTGACCCTCGCGGACTTCGTCGCCTCCGGTCGATACGACCGCCAGATCCGTCTGATGCGCGGCCGGTACCACCGTCGCCGCGACCAGCTGGTGGCGACACTCGCCGAGCGGGCGCCGTGGGTGCGGGTGACGGGCATTGCCGCGGGACTGCACGCGGTGCTCGAACTGCCGAAGGGCACCGAGCGCCGGGTCCTGTCGGCCGCGGCCGCGGAAGGCCTTGCGGTGGGTTCATTGTCGACGTTCCGGCATCCCGACGCGAGCGCTTCGCGCCGGGACGGTCTGGTCGTCGGGTACGGCGCCCCCGCCGAGCATGCGTTCACGGGGGTGCTGGACGCGCTGTGCCGGGCGCTCGACGACGCCGACCGGCAGCACTGAAACAGGAACGGCCGAATGTGTGTGCGGGGCACACGCATTCGGCCGCGACGCTGCGTCCGCTTCGAACCGTTTAGATCGAACCGCCTGCGGCAGGGGGCGCGCCCGCGGTGTCCTTCACGGTGTTCATCTCGCGGGCGACGAAGTCCTCGAGGTTGAACAGGTTGTTGCCCGCACGATCCGCGATCGCCAGCAGTGTGGTCATGGAGGCGACCTCCTCGACCTGCTCCTTGAGGAACCACTGCATGAACTGCTCGCCGAGGTAGTCGCCCTCCTCGCGGGCGGTGCTCGCGAGCTGGATGATCTGGTCGGTGACCAGCTTCTCCTGCTTGAGCGCAAGCGCGATCGGCTCGCGGGTGTCCCCGAAGTGGGTCTTCGACTCATCGACGCCGCTCAGTTCCACGGTCATGTCCCGATCCAGGAAGTACTGGACGATCATCATCGCGTGGTTGCGTTCCTCGACGGCCTGCGAATAGAAATGCTTGGCCAGCTGGGGCAGATCCGCGTTGTCGAAAAAGACCGCCGTCGCGATGTACTGGTGCGAGGCGTTGAATTCGTTGCGAATCTGATCATGCAGAAGCGCGTGAAATTTGGTCCGATGAGTATCTGCGGAATCGCTCATGCCGCCGACAATATCGCTGGTCAGGCGGCATGTCATCCAAGTCAAGCCTTATTGAGGGCAGTATTCCCTAATTGAGCCGAACCTAAATGAGTCGAGCCTAAATGGCGCCGCCCGCCGGCTTCGGTGCGCCGGAATCCGCCGCCACCGGCGAGTTCATCTCGCGGGCGACGAAGTCCTCGATGTTGAACAGGTTGTCGCCCGCCCGGTCGACGATGGTGAGCAGGGTGGACATGGAGGCGACCTCCTCGACCTGCTCCTTGAGGAACCACTGCATGAACTGCTCGCCGAGGTAGTCGCCGGTGTCCCGGGCGGTGCGGGCCAGCCTGGTGACCTGGTCGGTGACCTGCTTCTCCTGCTCGAGCGCCAACTCGACCGGCGCCCGCACCGACTCGAATTCGGTAACCACCGCGCCGATTCCGGGGATCGTGACCTCCAGGTCGTTGTCGATCAGGTACTGAATCATCATCATCGCGTGGTTGCGCTCTTCGTTCGCCTGCCCGTAGAAGCGCGCCGCCAGCTGCGGGAGGTCGTTCCCGTCGAAGTAGACCGCGACCGCGATGTACTGCTGCGAGGCGGTGAACTCGTTGCGCACCTGTTCGCGGAGAAGGTCGTGGAACTCGCTGCGCTGCCGGGAGTTGGTCATGGTCGTGAAGATTACCGGCGCGCGGACCTGAACCACGCCGTCAGTTCGTCGTCAACAACTCCGCAGGCACCGGACGATCCTCGGCGAGGGCTTCGAAGAACGCCGAGGCGCGCTCGCTGTCCCACAACAACACGTCGCCGACGTCGACGACCTCGAAGCCGCCCACCGGCACGGTGGTGGTGATCGGATCGCCGCGCATGGCCCAGGCCAGCCCGGCGAGGTTCCACAGGTGGTCGCCCTCGTCCACCTGCAGCGAGGCCGCCGTCTTGGTCGCCATCGGCCACAGCCGGAACGGGTTGATCAGCGTGCCGACGCTCGTCGCCTTCTTGAGCAGTGCGGACATGAAGGCCCGCTGATTGTTCATCCGGTCCAGGTCGGCCATCGGGGTCGCCCGGGTGCGCACGAAGCCGAGGGCCTGCGCCCCGGTCAGGTCCTGGCAGCCGGGCTGCAGGTTGATGCCCGCGAGCGGGTCGTCGATCGGATAGGGCACGCAGATGTTGACGCCGCCGATCGAGTCGACGATGCCCGCGAATCCGCCGAAGCCGATCTCCGCATAGTGGTCCATCCGCAGGCCCGTCGCGCCCTCGACGGTCTGCACCAGCAGCTGCGGGCCGCCGCCGTCGATCGCGAAGGCGGCATTGATCTTGTCCTGGCCCCAGCCGGGGATGGTCACGTAGGAGTCGCGCGGGATGGAGACCATCGTGGCCTTCCCGCTCTTGGGGATGTGCACCACGATGATCGTGTCGGTGCGCTTGGAGTCGAGCTCGCCGCCGGTCGCCAGCTCCTGCTCCTGCTCGGGGGTGAGGCCGGTGCGGCTGTCCGATCCGACCAGCAACCAGTTGGTGCCCGGGGTGTCGCCGATCCGTCCGGGATAGTCGGCGAGCGCGTCGATCCGGTTCAGGCCACGGTCCAGATAGACGACCGAGCCGCCCGCGATGAGCAGCAGCGCCACCAGGACCAGTCCGATCCGTCGGCCCCAGTGCGGCTTTCGGCCCGTCCTCGCGGGACGGGGCGGCTGCTGCGGAGGGGCCGCCGGGCTGGTGCGGGGCGGCGCGGCCGGTGGGGCGGCGCGTCCGGCCTGCCTGCGGTGCGGGTCGGCGTACGGCTGCGGCGTCTGGGTCGGTGCGTAGGGGGAGGCGCCCTGGGCCGAACGTGGGTTGCGGTCCTCCGGACGGTAGGCCCTGGTCTGCTGCGGTCCGGCCGGGCGGGTGCCGCGCTGGCCGGGTTCGGGAGCCTGCGACCACGCGCGCGGGGACTGCGGAGGCTGCACGGGGCGGCCGTCGCGGCGGATCACCTGGGTGCCCTCGGCGGGGGGCATCGGCCGGCCCGGGCGGGGCGGCGGGACGCGGCGCGGCGGCACCGGATGACCCTGCTGCGGTGGGACCGGACGACCCTGCCTCGGCTGATGGGGCGGCACCGGACGACCCTGATGCGGCGGCTGCGGATTGCGCGACGACCCGCCGTGGCCTGCCCGCGGGTCGCGGGGGTCGCGGTACTGGGGATTGTCGCCGTTCACGGCTCGACTCTACGGGTCACGGCAGCCAGGACACGTGGCCACGCAGCGCTGTGTACCCGACGAATGCGACCGCGTCGATCAGCCAATGCGCGACGATCAGCGGCCACAGCCGGTTGGTCCGCTGCCAGTACCGGCCGAGTATGAGACCCATCACGACGTTGCCGATTCCGCCGCCGAGGCCCTGATAGAGGTGGTAGCTGCCGCGCAGTAGCGAGGAGGCCAGCAGCGACGAGTTCTCGCTCCAGCCGAGCCGGCGCAGCCGCGAGATCAGGTACGCGACGACCAGCACCTCCTCGGCGCCGGAGTTCGCGAACGCCCACAGCAGCAGCGCTGGCAGCCGCCACCAGTGCTCCTCGATGGTGCTGGGCAGCACGGTCAGGTTCGCGCCGACCGCGTTGGCGACGAGGTAGAGGGCGAGGCCGGGCAGCCCGATCAGCGCGGCCAGGCCGACGCCGGGCAGCAGGTCGGGGCGGGGTCGCGGGCGGCCGAGCCCGACCTTCGCCGGGCCGAGGCCGCTGCGCCAGAGCAGGTACAGGCCGAGCGCGGCCCAGGCGCAGAGCTTGACGATGCCGAGCAGCTGGCGGCCGAGGTCGATCCAGCCGTGCTCGGATCGGGACACGTTCAGCGCCACCGTCTGGTCGGCGAGTCCGCCGGGCGCGAGCGCGTCCTCGACCAGCGAGAGAATGCCGGACAGCCCGCTGAGTCCGAAGGTGACCAGCAGCACGATGGTGATCTCGAACCACAGTGCGCGGCGGCCGGCGGCATCGAGCGGCGGTTCGGTCTGCGGGTGCGGGGGCGGCCGGAGCCAGGCGTCGAACCGGGTCACCGGCTCAGGGTATTCGCGGCTGCGCCGCCTGTGCGCGTGTCGTACCCCGATCGGGGTGAAACACGCGCACGGTTGAGGCGTCAGTGCCTGGCGCGCAGGCCGTTCACGAACGGGCAGCCCACCAGCAGGCGCAGCGCCCGGCTCAGGTCGGCGGCGTCGTCGACCGGCTCGGTGAACGCCATCCGGATGTCGCTGTCGCCCGTCTCGCCCTCCACCCGAAGCCGGATGCCATACCGGTCGATGCCGAGCGGCCGGACGCGGCCGGTGCGCAGCGCCCGCGGCAACCGGCCCGCGAGTTGGTCGACGAGCTCGCCGTGGTCGGACTCGAGGTGCTCGAGCCAGGGGCCCTCGACGGCCCAGAACGGGTCGGGGCGGGCGGCGAGCAGCGCGTCAACCGGCACCGGTTCCGCGCCGTGCGAGTCGGCCACCACCGCCGAGTCCAGGATCAGGCGCAGCAGAGTCGTGGTGTGCCCGACGTCGAGCAGCGCGGGGTCGGGGCGCTCGTCGGCGACGGCCGCGGCCAGGGCGCGGGAGGCCTCCGCGGGCACCGGGTGCAGGGCGCCGCGCAGCCAGACCAGCGACCGCACCGGTTCCCGCAGGGAGAGCGGGGTCAGGTCGGTGAGCTCGAGCACCGCGGGCAGCCCGGCGCGGCCGGCCTGCCAGGTCAGCGCGGTGGCCACCGAGTCGGTGCGGACGGTGAGCACCACGTCGCCGCAGGCCCTCAGGTGGTGCACGTCCACCTCGACGGGATCGCTGCCGTCGATGGCGAGCACCGCCTGCTGCGCCCGGGCGCAGGCGCTGCGGACCCGCTCCGCGGTCGACGGACCCTGGGTGGAGGTGGCAGCAGTCATGTGTCGCTCGTTTCCTTTGACTTGCGGCAATGGAGATGCCGATCACAGTAGGTTAGCCATGCCTAAGTTACGTCACCGCCCGGTGGCCCGCAAGGTCTTCGCCTGCGGCTACGGTGGAGGCCGTGTCCACCCTGCTCACGCTGCATCCGCCGACGTCGAACGATCGGCGGCCACCCTTTGCCGGCCTGCTCTCGCAGCGCTGCCCGGACGCGGAGGCGGCGGCGCGCAGGCGTCCCGGTGCGATCTTCGGACCCCCGGTGGTGGCGGCGAGCGCACTCGGTTCGGGCTCGTTCGATGATCCTGTCGTCGTGCGGCTCGACGTCGCGCCCGACGCCATCGGCTCGGACGGGCCAGGGGTGGCGCGCTTCGAAATCGACTGCAGCATGGACCAACTCGACGACGCCCTCGAGTTGGCGCAAGCCGGCGAATCGAACCCACGCCCGCTGACGGCGCCCCTGGCGGTGTTCGTCGCCCCCGACGAACCCGCCGACGCGGGCTGGGCGGCCGAGGTGGCCACCCGGATCGCCGACGCGGGCGCGCACCCCGGCCTGCGCGCGGGGCCGACCCCCGACGAGGTAGCCGACTTCCTGGCGGTGCTCGCCCATTCCGACGCGGGCTTCGTGGCCAGGGTGAACTCCGGGGCGGAGGCGCTCGCCATCCTCGCCGCGACGGTGGCGGCACTGCGCGGGGACGACGTGCGGACCGCGTTCGTCGCCCCGGACCCGGTCCGGGTGGCCGGGCTGAACCAGGACGCCGCCGAGGCGCTTCGCACGGTGCTGCTCAGCATCGAGGTCGAGGACGCCGAGGAGGCGGAGCATCACCTCGCGGCCAACGGGATCACGGCCACCGCCTTGCCCTGAACCCGGGCTCGCGCCGCGACGGGTGCGTAACCTTGTCGTGTGCCTCGTATCGCCTACTTCGGACCATCCGGAACCTTCACCGAGATGGCCCTCGCCCAGATGGAATCGGACGGGGTCTTCGACGGTCCGGTCGAGCGAGTGTCCGCTCCCAGCCCGCCCGCCGCGCTGGCGCTGGTCCATGAGGGTCTCGTCGACGGGGCGGTCGTGCCGATCGAGAGTTCGGTCGAGGGGCCGGTGCCGCCGACCCTGGACGCCCTCGCGGTCGGCCACCGGTTGCAGATCGTCGCGGAAACCGAACTGGACGTGAGCTTTACGATCCTGGGGCGTGCCGGAACCACCCTCGACGCGGTGCGCTCCATCCGCGCGTATCCGGTGGCGGGTGCGCAGGTGCGGATGTGGATCGAGCGAAATCTGCCGGACGCCGATGTCCAGTCCGCGTCCTCCAATGCCGGCGCGGCCGAGGATGTCGCGGCGGGGATCGCCGATGCCGCGGTATCCACCGCGCTGGCGGGTGAACGGCTCGGACTGAGTGTTCTCGCGGGCTCGGTGGCCGACTTCGACGGCGCGCGAACGCGATTCGTGCTCGTCACCCGTCCGGCCCCGACCCCAGCAGCGACCGGGGCGGACCGCACCGCGGTCGTGCTCCAGCTCAACAACGAACCCGGTTCACTGGTCAGCGCGATGTCCGAGTTCTCTACCCGCGGAATCGATCTCACCCGGATCGAATCCCGGCCGACCCGAATCGAGTTCGGCACCTACCGCTTCTATCTGGACTGCATCGGACACATCGAGGACACCGCCGTGGCCGAGGCCCTCAAGGCACTGCACCGCAAGCACGACGTGCGCTTCCTCGGGTCGTGGCCCGCCGCGACCCCCGGCGGGGAGCGACCGCCGTCGGATGAGGAGGCGACCGAATGGTTGCGCCGGATCCGGTCCGGCGAGCCGGAAGGGCGTCGATAGCGATGGCGGGCAAGCTGATCCTGGTCCGGCACGGCCAGACCGAGGCGAACGTCGAGCGCCGCCTGGACACCCGGCTGCCCGGCGCTCGGCTCACCGAGTTCGGCGAGGGTCAGGCCCAGGCCTTCGGTGTCGCGCTGGCAGGCCGGGCGCCGCGCGCGCTGGTGGCGTCCCCGGCGTTGCGCGCCCGGCAGACCGCCGGGTTCGTGGAGCTGGAATCGGGTGTCGCGGTGCAGGTGCGGGAGGGCATCCACGAGGCGCAGGCGGGGGAACTCGAGGACCGCTCGGACCGCGCGTCGCACGAGCTCTTCATGAGGGTGTTTCACTCCTGGCATACGGGCGACCTGGGCGTGCGGGTGCCGGGCGGAGAGTCCGGGTACGACATCCTCGAGCGCTACGTGCCGGTGCTGAGCTCGCTGCGCGAGGAGTTCCTCGAGGGGCCGGACGACGACGCGACCGAGGCGGACTCCGGCGACGTCCTGGTGGTCAGCCACGGCGCCGCGATCCGACTGGTCGCGGCGCACCTCGCGGGTGTCAACGGTGCGTTCTCGGCGAACACGCATCTGGACAACACCCAGACCGTGGAGTTGGTGCCGACCGCGGGCGGGGGTTGGCGATGCGTCCGGTGGGGGCTGCTGGTGCCGCCGTTCGAGCCCTTCGCCAGCGCCGGGCCCGACGACCCGATGGGCTGACATTGTGACGAGTCGCTCGGGTAGATCACCGAGTGCCAGATCGGCAACGCGTCGGGGTCTCCGCACGTCGCTGCTGCACCGAGGCGGCAGACGATCGACACGCCGAGGTCATCTGGGCAACGCGAGGGCATCATCCGATCTGACCTATCGTCCTGAGGTCGGGGCCGACTGTGATCGGGCGCACTGGCGTGAGGAGATGGTGATGACCCACCGACTACGTACCCTGCTGGTTGCCGCGAGCGCGATGCTGGTCGCCGCCGCGTCGGCCGCGGCGCCCGCCGTGGCCGCGCCCGCCGCAAACGCGGACATGGCGCCGGGATCTGTCGTGAGTAGCCAGGACCTTCCACCGGATCGCTGGCTGCCCGGCGCTGCGACGTCGTCGTTGCTGACGTACTGGTCCCAGGGACCTCTGGACAAGCCGATGCTCAGCACCGGTGCCGTTTACCTGCCCGAGGGAACTCCGCCCGCGGGCGGTTGGCCGGTGATCTCGTATGCGCACGGCACCACTGGAGTCGCGGATCAGTGCGCACCCAGCGCCAATCCGCCCACCGAGCGGGCGGTGACCCATCTCGGCCATTGGCTGTCCCAGGGCTACGCGGTGGTTGCGACCGACTATGTCGGGCTCGGCACCCCCGGCGTGCACCCCTACCTGGACGGTCGCTCGGCTGCGCACAGCGTGATCGACATGGTGCGGGCGGCCCGTACAACCACGCCCGAGCTGTCGCGGACCTGGGTCGCCACGGGGCAGTCGCAGGGCGGTCATGCGACGTTGTTCGCCGCGAACATCGCCACCCGCTACGCCCCGGAGCTGGACTACCGCGGCGCGGTGACCACCGGGGCGCCCTCGAACATCGAGTTGCTGCTGCCGCTCGGGGGACCGGCGTTCCCGAAGCTGCCACTCAAGGGCACCACGGTTTATATCGCCAACGCCCTCGTCGGGCTGCGTGCGGCGCGACCCGACGTGGACATCGACTCGTACCTCAGCCCCCTCGGCCGCAGCGTGCTCGCCGACATCGAGACCTCGCTCTGTTACGGCGAAGCGCGCACGAAGTACGCCGACGTCTCGATCGGGCAACTGCTGTCGCGGTCGGTGAACACACCCGAGTTGATGGACGCGGGCCGCTCGATGATCTCTGTCCCCACCAGCGGTTACGACCGACCGCTGCTCATCGCGCAGGGGCTCAATGACATGGACGTCCCGATCCCGCTGACCCTGAAGCTGGTCGCCGATCTGACCGCGAACGGGGTGGACTTCGCGTTCCGCACCTACCCCACCGACCACGGCGGCACGGTAGCCGCCTCGGTGCCGGACAGCACCCCGTTCATCGCAAAGCTCTTCGCCGGCGAGAAGCCGTGCGCGGGAAGTGCCTGCTAGGAACCCTTCATCGACAAGGGCTTCTCCGGCACCACCCGCAAGAACCGGACCGGTTCGCGGAACACCTCTGCGCGGCTGCAATCGGTGAGGCTGTGGTCAATCCTTGCGGATCCAGGCGGGCGTGATTCGTATCTCGCTGAGTCGCCAGCCTGCGGTCGTCCGTATGGCAGTGCAGGTCTGTCGGAGGCTTCCTGTCTGGTGGGGTGGCTGGCTGTCGCGGTAGTAGTACACAACCGAGTTCGAGGAGGCAGTGGCTTGGTCGCCGTTCACGTTCACCAGCAGGTCAGTGGTCGTGTGCTGCGTGTGTTCCCCATCGACCTCAGCCTGTCGCATGTAGTCGACGACCTTGTCGACACCGCGGACTTGAATTCGGGGTGAGTCGATTTTCACATCGTCGGCGAAGACGGTGCCGACATCGTCCCACCGTCGCTCGTCGAGCAGGCGGGCGAAGCGCGTGAACAGGTCGGCGATCTCGATGCGATCGGCGGTCAAACTAGGGGTGGACATGGCATCCTCTTTCGTCGGTGTGGTGGAGACGTTTAGTGATTGATGTGCCGCCTAGTGCGGCACCTGCGCGGGTCACGGGGACCGGAGGCGGCATCTCGGTTCAGGCACGGGCCAGTTCCTCAGCCATTCGGGCGGTGATGGTGGTCAGCACCCGGGCGGCGGTGGCCAGATCCTCGGGGGCAACCGTGCCGTAGGCGGCGGCCACGATCGCGCCCGATTCGGCGCGGACCTTGCCCGCGAGCGCCGTACCGTCCTCGGTGGGCTCGACCAGATCACCGGAAGTCGCTCGCAGCAGGCCGCTTTCGAGCAGTGTGGTCAGGGCATTCCCGGCGTCGGCGGGATTCCACTGGGTCATGGCGGCGACGCGGGTGATGTGGGCGGCCGGATCGACCGGCCTACCGGCGGCCAGGGCCTGGTTGAGTACGATCCACTGCTTTTCGTCCAGCGTGGTACCGGCCAGTGCGCGGGTCAGAACCGCGGTGTGGTGCTTCTCGGCCTGGCCGATGACCGACGGGTTCAGGGTGGCCGGGGCGGTGGTGTTCATTGCGATTCTCCTTGTGCGGGGTGATGCTCGTTGACATGGATGATTCTGACACTCAGTACCATACGTGTGCAAGCGTCAATTTAAACTGAGTTTCTTTCGTGCATGAGGTTCGTATAGAGCTAGGATTCCGGCATGTCCATCGACGACCGCGCTCTACCGCTGCGTGAACGCAAACGGCTCCGCACCCGCCGCGCTCTGGCCGACGCCGCGCTACGGCTGTTCACCGAGAAAGGTTTCGCCGCGACCACCGTGGAGGAACTGGTCGATGCGGCAGAGGTCTCGCGCAGTACGTTCTTCCGGGCCTTCCCCACCAAGGAGGCCGTGGCCGTCGAGGCCGAAACCGAGCTGTGGGCTGGCTATCTTGACGCCTTGACCGCCCACGACCTCGCTGGCCCGGTGCTCGCCGCCCTACGCGACATCCTCACCGGCGCGGTCGCCGAGCTCCCGGACGACTGGGACGTCCGCTACGTTGCCACCCGCAAACTGGTCCTCACCGCCCCCAGCCTGCTCGGTCACGTCGACTACACCCGTTCCGGCCTGGAAACCCAAGTCGCCCAAAGGATATCGGACAAGCTGGCCCTCCCCGGCAGCGACCTGCGCCCCCGGGTCCTCGCCGAGCTGACCACCACGGCATGGAGCATCGCCGGCCGCGGCTGGGTCGCCGCCGACGCGAGTGGGGGCCGAGCCGATCTCCTCGAACGCCTGCACCAGTCATTCGCCGTCATCCCCGACGCACTCCAACTGTCGGCGTGAACAGCTGGCATCCAAGGTGAGCGGAAGTCGGGTGGTTACCGGACTGGGCTGATCTGCCACGTGATGGCGTGAACGGCCAGGGAATTCAGGAACTCAGTGGGGTCGAAGGCTTCGGCGGGGGCCAGTGCGCCGGGTTTGAAGTCGTCGGCCGCGAGGCGTGTGGCCGCCTCCACGGCCATGATCGCGGTGTCGCGGTAGGCGTCCGGGCCGGTGAGCACGCCGCGCACCGTGGTGCCGTCGGCTCCGATGGCGTCGAGCACCAGCTCGTAGCGGAGGTCGGTGCTCGGCTCGGGCAGTGCATCCAGTAGTTCGGGGGTGAAACCGGCGAGCTGGGCGAGCATGTCGGCTTCGACGACGCCTGCCACGAAGGACACGTCGGTGTGGCGGGGGATGGTGAGAACCGGGGGCTGTTGGAATTTGGCGACCACGGTCGGCTCCGCGTCGCCGGGGAAGGTCATCAGCGTATGCCGATCGATCGGGCCGGTGCGCAGCGCGCCGTCCGCGTAGTGCCAGCCGCCCGAGCGGAACCAGTCCATCCCGGCCAGAACGGTTTCCGCGCTGCCCCGCGATCCTCCGCCCTCGCCCCGGGTGACCAGGCTCATCACAACCTCGGCCGGTGCTGCCACCTGCCGCGCGGCCAGGTGACCGAGCAGGTCGCCGGGCAGGTTGCTGTTGGTGATGCCGCCCAGGATCGTCACACCGGCGGCTTCAGCACGTGGACCGTACTCGTGGAACGCCTTCTCCAGGAACAGTTGCTCGCCGGAGGTGTCGGTGTAGTGCGCGCCGCTCGCGATGGCGGCGGCCAGCACCGGTTCGCCGAACGTGACGTAGGCAGGCAGGGTGCTGATGACCACGTCGGCATCGGCGAACGCGGCGGTCAGAGCGGCCGAGTCATCCAGGTCGGCGAGCCGGACTTCGGCGTCGGGCAAGCCCGCGGCGGCGGCCGCCGCGCGCAGACGGGCTTCGTTGCGGCCCACCAGAATCGGGGTGATGCCACGACGGCGAAGTTCGTGCAGGGCGTATCCGCCGGTGTGGCCGGTGGCTCCATACACGGCGATGGCGGGGCGGTGGGGGTTCGAGTGCTTCGCGGTGTTTGTCATGAGTACGAAGTTATGGCGAACCCGGTGACGATTGAATGGCTCACCGGCTCACCCCGATGTCCGAATGACTCACCGGTCGATCGATCAGTAGATTGGCGGCGTGGACGTGCTCAGCGAAACCATCACCGCCATCCGTACAGGCGCCCCCACCTGCGGCATGTTCATTCGGCACGCCCCCTGGGGTCGCGGTTACCCCTTGGTGCCGGGCACAGGATTCCACGTGGTACTCGCGGGTTCGTGCTGGCTGGTGCCACCCGCCGGTGCGCCGATCGCGCTGGGCACCGGAGATGTGATCCTGATGCCGCGCGGGTCCGGCCACGTGCTCGTGGACAGCCTCGACAGCGTGGTGACCGAGCAGGCCCACATCGGCGAACCCCGCGAGATCAGCGGCCCCGGTGTGCGTAGCGAATTGATGTGCGGCGCCTACGCACTGGGTCGGCAGCGTAGTCATCCGCTGCTCGCCGAGTTGCCCGAGTTCGTGCACATCCCCGCGCGGCAGGGCGCCGATCCGGGGCTGCGCGGGCTCCTCGACATCTTGGCCGTGGAGCTGGCGCAATCGCGCGCCGGAACCGATGCCGCCGTTCCAGCGCTGCTGGAAACACTGCTGCTGTTCGCGCTGCGCGCCTGGTTCGAGAATCAGGCCCCGACCCCGACCGGCTGGGCCGGAGCCCTCACCGATCCGGGCGTCCTTGCCGCGCTCCGCGCCATGCACGATGCGCCCGAACGAGCCTGGACGGTTCCCGATCTCAGCGCCGTCGCCGGGGTGAGCCGGGCGACCCTGACGCGCCGATTCGCCGCCACGGTCGGTGCGCCGCCGCTGTCCTACCTCACCCGCTGGCGGATGCTCACCGCGGCCCGGCTGCTCCGCGACACCGATACCCCGCTGGCCGGCGTCGCAGGCAAAGTCGGCTATCAGAGCGAGTTCGCCTTCGCGAAGGCGTTCAAACGCGAGTACGGGCTCGCGCCCGGACAGTACCGGCGCGGCGACGACGCCCCTGCCGTCGTCGCCGTCTGAAAACCGTCGTCATCATGGGGGATCTCGTGATGGCTGGTGGCTGCCCCCCGAGGTCGGACAGACTCCACTAGTCGCCGGACCCAGAACAGGCGATTGCGCGGCGTAGGTCGCGCTTTGACGCTCGAAACGCGAACGCACCCAGCCGATGTTGCTGGGTGCGTTCGTTGAACGTCAGCTGACGGCGCCGACCAGGACATCGATGGCCTGGCGGAATCGGGCGTCGCTGCCCGGGCTCAGCGTGGACCAGGCGACCCCGTCCGCCGAGACGCTCGAGGTCGCGACGATGCGGCCCCTGTCGGTGTCGAACACCGCGACAGGTCCGCCGACCGGTTCGATCCTGCCGTCGCCGTGCCAGATCGCGACGATCTCGGCACGTTCCCGACAGCCGGCCAGCGCGGCGGAGACCGCCACGACGTCCTGATCGGCGACCCCGAGCCCGGCGAGCCGGCGTGCGGTGGACCCGGCGTCGGCGCAGTCCGCGAGAGCGGCGACAAGCTGCTCGGTCGGTGCGTTGACCACTCCGAAGTCGAGCGGCGCCTGCCGTCCGATGGCGTCGAGCATCAGTTCCCCGGCGGGGTGTTCCGCGCGTTGGAGCACGTACGAGTCCGGTCCGCGCAGCGCGAGCACCGAGCCGGTCGCGCCGTGCACGAGGCAGAGCCTGGAGATGTCGTCGACAGGAGCGGAGCCTGCGGAGCTCCCATCCCGCACAGGAGCGGAGCCTGCCGAGCTCCCGTCCCGCACAGGAGCGGAGCCTGCGGAGTTCCCATCCGATGGCGCGTACCAGCGCAGCGCGACTTCCCATTCCGGGCGCGCCAGCACCTGCAGCCACTCGGCGACGTCCGGGTGCACCGCGCCCGCGTCGACCAGCCCCCGATCGGCGAGGGTGAGCCGGGCCGCGTCGAACGCGGCGTCTCTGGCGGTCACCGAGTCGAACCGCGCCGTGGCGTTCAGGACCACCGGCAGCTCGTCGATGCCCAGGAGATTCACCAGCAGGTCCAGCTCGTCCAGACCGAGCGTCACCGCCTCCAGCCGCGACGGGGCGGAAAGGGTGCCCGATTCGATCACCGCTGGTACTCCGCCGGATCTGCACCGATGACCGCGGGAATCACGACCCTGCCGTCGCTGAAGTGCTCGAAGTTCTTGAGGTAGGCCGGGGTCCGGTGTTCCTCGTCGTCCTGGCCGCCCGCGGCGCCGCCCATCATCGGGGCGCCCAGCTGACCGCCGCGCGGTCCCGCCGCGACGGCCGCCTCCGCACGCGCGCCGGACGCGAACACCTCGGAGCCGCCGGGCGCGCCCGCGATCCCGCCGCCGAGGCCACCCGCGGCGCCCCGGCCCCAGCCCTCGGGCAACGTGACCCGTCCCGCGCCGCCACCGAAGCCGCCGGCCCCGCCGCCACGACTCATGCCGCCGGCCGAGCTCATGGTGCGGGTGGCGCCCGAACCCGAGCCGGAACCGCCGCCCGCGCCGCCGGACCGGTCGGCAGGCGAGGCGCCGGAGAAGCCGCCGAACGACTGACCGGAGCGGCCGCCCGTGATCGCGGACACCGCCGCAGGAGCGAACGAAGTCGCGGTCGAGGTGACCGTGCTGAATCCGGAGCCTGCGATCGAGCCCGCCTGCGACGCTGCGCTCACCACGGCCGGGTTCTGCGCGTGCGCCATCACGGTCGCCATGGCGGCGCCCGCCGGGTTGGTCCGCCAGTCGACGTCGTCCTTGTTGGTGGGCACCGCTTCCTGCACCCCTGCGCCCGAGGCCTGCGCCCCGGTGGCCAGCGGGGGCGGCGGCGTGAAGCTCTGCGGCACCGAGACCACGGTGGACGAGGCCTCGTAGGACTCCATGACGAGCGCGGCCCGCAGATCCATCGCGCGGTCGGCGGCCTCAGCGGCCGCGCCCGCACCGGCGAGCGAACCACCGACGGTGTGCGCCACCAGCTTTGCGGTCTTGACCGCGGCGATCTCGGGCAGGCTCGGCATGGTGATCCGCGCGACGGAGTGCGTGCTCGCCGCGGCGGCCGCCTTGGCCGCCGTCGTCGTCGCCATCGCGGTGGACTCTTCGGTCCAGGCCGTGAACGGGATCAGCTTGGCGAGGGCGGCATCGGAGGCCAGGCCCTCCCAGCCGACCCGCAGTTCCGCCATCACCTTGGTCATGGTCGCGGACGCGTCCGTCAGGCCCGCTGCGATCGACGTCCAGGCGGCGCCTGCCGCGGACAGCTGCACGGGTCCGACGCCTGCGTTGAGGGCGGTCGAGTTCCAGGTCGCCCCGCGAGGCATCCAGACGACGCCGGTGAATCCCATGGTCATTTCGGTGTCTCCTCAGATCCGGTCTCGGCTGCTCACATGCCCGCGTTGAGCGAGGTGCTCAAGGTGTGGTCCTGGTTCTCGTACTCGGCCGCGTGCTTGCGCAGGGTTGTGGCGGCGACCCGCAGCTCGGCGATACCGGTCGCGGCGGACGGCAGGAAGCTGTCGGCGACCGAGTTGAACGACGAGGCGACCATGACCGAGACCTCTTCGCTGCCCGCGGGCGCCAGGTGCAGGGCGGACGCGTTGACGTTCACCGTGGTCTCCAGGCGCGCCGCGAGGGCCTCGAGCTGGGTGGCGGCGGAGATCAGGGCTTCGGGAGAGACAAACACATGGCCTGACACGGTCGCGGCCTCCTTGAGGGCTCGGCGGAGCGGAGCCTGCGGAGCGACCCGCAGGCACCGAGATTGGTCGTCAAGAGGTTGGACGCGGCGCGCGCCCGACCGGTTCCCACCAATTTCGCCGAGTGTGTCGCTAACCCCAGCCGAGCTGGTGCAGGCGGTCTTCCTCGATGCCGAAATAGTGCGCGACCTCGTGGATCACGGTGATCGCGACCTCCTCGATCACCTGCTCCTCGGAGTCGCAGACCTCGAGCAGGGCCTCGCGGTAGATGGTGATGGTGTCCGGCAACGAGCCGCCGTAGTGGCTGTCGCGTTCGGTCAGCGCGATGCCCTGATACAGCCCGAGCAGGCCGGGCTCCTCGGGGTCGCGGTCCTCGACCAGCACCACCACGTTGTCGATTGCCCGGGCGAGCTCGGCGGGAATCAGGTCCAGCGCCTCGCCGACCAGCTCCTCGAAGCGGGCCTCGGTCATCTCCACGGTCAATTGCCCGCGCCCGGCAGCGGAACGGGCAGCGAACGACCCTCCGGGACCGGAGGCGGCGGCACCGGCGGCGCGCCGTTGATCAGGATGTCGCCCTTGGCCGAGTTGACGATCGCGGCGAACCCGCCGGTGTCGACCTCCTTGCCGACCGAGCAGGTGACCTTCCGGCTGCCGGCCAGCCAGCTGGTCAGGTCGATGTTGTCCCAGAACAGGGTGAGGGTCTTGTTCCGGAGCGCGTCCGGAGAACCGAGGAACTCGTTGGACGCCTGCGTGCACGTCTCCTCCAGGTATTTGTCCTGGTCGGGGATCTCCGGGAAGCCGCCGGTGAACTTGGCGCCGAGGTCGACCACCGAGATCACCTCGAACGCGTGCGGGTCGGAGCAGGGCACAGGGTCCGAGGGAACGTTCTGGTTGATGCCGATGCAGGTGCCCGCGTCCCAGGTCTTGGACTGGTCCTGGCCGGCGACCGTCCCGAAGATCGGCTGCGGGTTGCCGGTGGTGCCGGAGTACTGCAGGCCGCAGCGCAGCGTGCGCTCCCCGGCGGCCCAGCCTGCCACGCCGGGATTGATCAGGCCGACGCTGAACTTGCCGTTCGGGTCGAACTTGGCGCCCAGGTATTCGTTGACCGCGGGCGTGCAGTGCTCGTCGCGGAATTGGGAGAACCGGAGCACCCCCGGGAACTTCGAACCGGGGCCGAACTCGGTGCCGGGGAAGTTGCTGAGGTCCACCTCGGAGGCGACCTCGAACAGGTGCTCCTGCGAGCAGTCCACCTTCTCCAGGTCGCTGGCGTCGTCCTCGGTCCAGGTCAGGCAGTCGCCTGCGTGGGCGGAGCCGAACGCGCTGCCCGCGACGGCGCCGGTCGACATCGGGCCGCCGGTGTTCGCGTGCGTGCTGAGGTCGCTCTCGCTCTTGAAGCCGCCGGAGAAGACGGCGGTCACGATCGCGGCGAGGACCGCACCGAGCGCGATCGCCGCGAGGGCGCGCCTGGTCATGGTCGCGGACAGGTGGTGTCCGGGCTTGTCGGCAGGCGGTGAGCCCGCGCCGTGGGTCGCCTCGGCGTCGGAGCGCGCGTCGCCGCCGCGCCCGGAGGCGTCGCGTTCGTTGGCGTGTTCGTCGGACATCGCCTCCATCATGCCCGTTGGCCGAGCCGATGCCGAACCTTCCCCTGCACGCGTTGGGGGCGGTCGTCGCGCACCAAGTAAGGTTTGTGGTCGTGATTGACCTCAAGTTCCTGCGCGAGAATCCCGACGTCGTCCGCGAGTCACAGCGCACCAGGGGCGAGGACCCGGCCCTGGTCGACGCGCTGCTGGCGGCCGACGAGTCCCGCCGCGCCGCGGTGCTCGCCGGCGACAACCTCCGGGCGGAGCAGAAGGCGCTCGGCAAGAAGGTCGGTCAGGCGTCCGCGGAGGAGCGGCCCGCGCTGCTCGCCGGGTCGAAGGAACTCGCACAGAAGGTCAAGGACGCCGAGGCCGCGCAGCACGAGGCGGATGCCGCGCTCGACGCCGCCGCCCGTGCCATCTCGAACATCGTGCAGGAGGGCGCACCGGCGGGCGGCGAGGACGACTTCATCACCCTCGACACCGTCGGCGAGATCCCGTCCTTCGACTTCGAGCCGAAGGACCACCTCGAGCTGAGCGAGTCGCTCGGCCTGATCGACATGGAGCGCGGCGCCAAGGTTTCCGGCGCGCGCTTCTACTTCATGACCGGTTACGGCGCGATGCTGCAGCTCGGCCTGCTGCAGCTGGCCGCGCAGAAGGCGACCGCGAACGGCTTCACCCTGATGATCCCGCCGGTGCTGGTGCGGCCGGAGATCATGCAGGGCACAGGGTTCCTCGGCCAGCACTCCGAGGAGGTGTACCACCTGGAGCAGGACGACCTGTACCTCGTCGGCACCTCCGAGGTCCCGCTCGCCGGGTACCACTCCAGCGAGATCATCGACCTGAGCGAGGGGCCGAAGCGGTACGCGGGATGGTCGTCGTGCTTCCGCCGTGAGGCGGGCAGCCACGGCAAGGACACCCGCGGCATCATCCGCGTGCACCAGTTCGACAAGGTCGAGATGTTCGTCTACTGCAAGCCCGAGGACGCCGATGCCGAGCACCAGCGGCTGCTCGAATGGGAGCGGGAGATGCTCGCGGCCATCGAGGTGCCCTACCGGGTGATCGACGTCGCGGGCGGCGACCTCGGTTCGTCCGCGGCGCGCAAGTTCGACTGCGAGGCTTGGGTTCCCACCCAGCAGGCCTACCGCGAGCTTTCGTCGACCTCGAACTGCACGACCTTCCAGGCTCGACGGCTCGGGACCCGCTACCGGGACGAGAACGGCAAGCCGCAGACCGCGGCGACCCTCAACGGCACGCTCGCGACCACCCGCTGGATCGTCGCCATCCTGGAGAACCATCAGCAGGCCGACGGCAGCGTCACGGTGCCCGTCGCGTTGCAGCCGTTCGTCGGGACCGACGTCCTGCGCTGAATCTGTACCCACGCCCCGCCGCATTCCTGCCCGCCGCATTGTCCGAATGTCACACTCGTTCGACCTAGGTGAACGAGTGTGACATTCGGACAGTCGGGGTGACGGCGACTCGGCCCGGCGCCGGGTGCCGCGGTGCCGGTCCGGGTAACTTCGGGCGATATGACGGACGAACCGATCGACCCCCACTTGCAGGAAATCGCGCAGCGCGTCTTCGACGCAGCCCGGGCCGGTGACGCCACCACCCTCGCGGCCTACCTCGACGCGGGCGTCCCGGCGAACCTCACCAACGGCACCGGCGACACCCTGCTGATGCTCGCCGCCTACCACGGCCACGCCCAGGCGGTGCAGCTGCTGATCGATCGGGGTGCAGACGTCGACCGGCTCAACGACCGCGGCCAGTCGCCGGTCGCGGGTGCCATCTTCAAGGGCGAGGAGGCCGTGGTGCGCGCGCTCGCCGCGGCAGGCGCCGACCCGAATGCCGGCCACCCGACCGCGGTCGACTCGGCGAAGATGTTCGGCCGGGAGGACTACCTGGAACTGTTCGGTTTGCCGGACTGACTGTGCGAAGCGCTGTTCTCGATCTGGCGTAGTCGGGTTTCGAATGCCTCGATGCGGGAGGTGTCTTCGTAGAAGTCCTCCTGCTCGACGATCTTCCCCCACCTTGTGCGAACCAAGAGCACCGTCCGGTTCCTGTACAGGGTCAAGCCATCCGGTCCGTCGGCGCGATCGTTGAAGCGAGCGACCAGGGTCATGCGCCACGGCACGCCGCCGAAATATGCCTCGGAGACTTCACCTTGCAGGCCCGCATGGACAAAATCCCGAAGAAATCGCTCGATCGCGTCCCGGCCGTTGTGCACGCCGGCCCAGCGGTGGTCGCCGTCTGCGAACCTGAGCACTGCGTCACGATGGTAGGAGCGCAGGAGAGGGTGATAGTCACCAGCATTGAGCGCTCGAACATCCCGGTTGAACTTGAACAGCAACGCCCGGAGCAGAACGGCTCGGCAGGCAAGTGCTGTCGACACGCCGGCAAGGAACCCGAATCCCACCTTCGCAGGATCCAGCGTGCGGAAACTTCTGTCAACGAATCGCCGCACCTGCACGATCGGTCAGATGTCGCGGGGTTTGCCGAACTCTTCGATCAGGACGGGATACTGCTCCCCACCGTGTCCGGCGGCGATCGAGCGGTCAGCCATCGCCTTGATCAACTTCGGCAGTTCGGCGTTGACACCCACCGCCTCGCTCTCCTCGACCAGGTGAGCCATCGCCCGCGCGTCGGTCTCCAGGGCCGACACCTCGGCCGGGAAGGAGCCGCTGTCGATCTGCTCGGCATATCCGGGCAGCCATTCGGCCACACCGGCAGCGATCTGCTGCGCGAACGGCGCGAACGCTGCGGCGTCGACGCCGGCCGTCCTGAGCATGGCGGTGCCGTGGAGCCAGGCGTTCAGGACGCTCCACATCATGGTCAGGCCCGCCATGTCGTACAGGGACGCCAGCCCGTGGTCCGCACCGAGGTAGGTGACGGTGCCGAGCGCGTCGAGTGTTGACCTGTGTGCCTCGAAGTCCGACTCCTGCCCGCTGTGCAGAATCACCGCCGCGGCCGTCCCGATCGCCGGCGGGACGGCCATGATGGCGCCGTCCAGGTAACGGGCGCCGCGCTGCTCGGCCCATCGGGCGGCTTCCCGTGCCTGGGCCGAGTCGCCCGAGGTCAGGTTGATCAACATCGTGCCGTCCAGCTCGACGTCGCTCGCGTCGAGCAGCTCGTGTATGGCCTGGTAGTCGGTGAGGCAGGTGATCGTCAGGGGGCTCGCCGCGAGCGCGTCGGCAACCGTCGGTGCCAGCAGTGCACCCTCGGCGACCAACTTCTCGGCCTTGGAGGTCGTGCGGTTCCACACGGTTGTGGGGTGCCCGGCCCTCAGGAACGCGCCGGCGAGTGCCTGGCCCATCAGTCCGAGTCCGATGACTGTCACGGGTGTTTCGGTTGTGTTGTTCATGGCAGCATCATCAACGTTGATACCGGTGTGAAGATCAAGGGAGGCATCGATGTTGATCGGGGAACTGAGTCGTCGGGCGGGCGTCAACGCCCATCAATTGCGCTACTACGAGGCGCAGGGATTGCTGGAGGCGGGCCGCGGCGCGAACGGCTACCGCGAGTACGACGAGGATGCCGTGCTGCGGGTGACACAGATCCGGCACCTGCTCGGTGCCGGTCTGTCCTCCGAGGACATCGCGTATCTGTTGCCCTGCGCGGTCGGCGAGGCCCCGAAGCTGCCCGGATGTCCAGAGTTGTTGGCCGCGATGCGGTCTCGGCTGCAGCGACTGGACGATCAGATCGACGGGCTCGCTCAATCCCGCGCCGCTCTCACCGACTACATCGACGCGGCCGAGCGAATCGGCGGCGAGAGCTATCCGCCTTTTGACGGTGCTGATCCGGAGACCGTCCCCGACCGCCACGCGGGCGACGCCGAGGAGATCTACGCCTGACGGTCAGCGGGAGCCGGCCACGAGGTCCTTTTCGGCCTCGGCACGGAGGTCGTACTCGGCGCGGGCCCTGGCGACCTCGTCCTGATGGACTTCGGTCCAGCTGACCAACGCCTGGATCGTCTCGTGCAGCGTCTCGCCGAGCGGGG
Source organism: Rhodococcus sp. NPDC059179 (assembly GCF_042754885.1). NCBI lineage: Bacteria > Bacillati > Actinomycetota > Actinomycetes > Mycobacteriales > Nocardiaceae > Rhodococcus > Rhodococcus sp. NPDC059179. Next base: position 655,464 of record NZ_JBHZBV010000001.1, read on the forward strand.
TCAGCGCGTAGTCGACCCGCGGTGGCACCACCGGATACACGGTGCGGCGGACCAGGCCGTCGCGTTCGAGTTGTCGCAGCGTGACGGTCAGCATCCGCTGGCTGATGCCGTCGATCTCCCGGCGCAGCTCGGTGAAGCGCAGGGTTCGGCGGTCGAGGAGCGCGATCACCAGCAGCGACCATTTGTCGGCGATCCGGTCCAGGATCTGCCGGACCTCGCAGTCCTCCCTGGTGTCCCACTGGTATGGGTCCCGGTCGTCGCCGGTATCGGCGCAGTGAGTCGGTTCCTTCAAAGTGCCTTCTTCCATGGTTACCAATGGTGCCGAAGAATGGGGCCAGTTACAAGAGGGAACCGACCCAACGGCAAGGAACCAAGGGTTCGACGGTTCCCGACGGCCGACCGAAGGAGCGATCAGTGCTGGAATCACCGCAACCACCCCTACTCGAACGAGATCCCGACCGCTTCGCCGGGCGGGAATGGGCCATGCTCCTGGTGCTGTGCGGCGCGATCTTCCTCGAGGGCGTCGACGTGTCGATGTTCGGTGTGGCGCTGCCCTCGATCCGTGCCGACCTGTCGATGTCCACCGCGGAACTGCAGTGGGTGATCAGCGCCTACGTGCTCGGCTACGGGGGCTTCATGCTGCTCGGCGGCCGAGCCGCGGACCTGCTCGGCAGGCGCCGGATGTTCCTGCTGTGGCTCGCGGTGTTCATCGCCTTCTCCGGCCTCGGCGGGTTCGCGTCGGAGGGCTGGGTCCTGATCGCGGCGCGCTTCGTGACGGGGGTGGCCGCCGGCTTCATGGCGCCTGCGGGGCTGTCGATCATCACCACGACGATCGCCGAGGGTCGCAAACGGAACCAGGCGCTGCTGGTCTACGCGGGGACCGGCGCGGCCGGCTTCTCGCTGGGCCTCGTGGTCGGGGGAGTGCTTGCCGAGTTCTCTTGGCGTTGCGTCTTTTTCGCTCCGGTGATCCTCGCCGCGCTGATCCTGCTCGCCGGCATCCGGCTGATCCCGTCCGAGGCACGTCCGGCCGCCCGGTCGCTGCGCGACTTCGACCTGACGGGCGCGTTCAGCGTCACCGGTGCGATGTTGCTGCTGGTCTACGGCGTGGTGCGGGCGCCCGACGTCCGACTCGGCTCGACGGTCGCGGCTCTGGCCGGCAGCGCCGCGCTGCTGGCACTGTTCGTCGCGGTGGAGCGCCGGGTACCCACGCCGCTGGTGCGTCTGGGCATCCTGCGTTCGGGTCCGCTTGTCCGGGCGAACCTGGCGGCGATCCTGTTTGCAGGCTCGTTCGTCGGATTCCAGTTCATTCTGGTCCTGTACCTGCAGGAACTGCGTGGATGGTCGGCGCTGGCCACCGGCCTTGCCATGCTCGCGGTGGCGGGCGACGCGGTGCTGGCGCCCACGCTGACGCCGCTGTTGGTGAACCGGTTCGGGAACGTCCGGGTGATCTTCGCGGGGCTGCTGGTGGCGGGCGCGGCCTACGCGTCCTTCCTGTGGATCGGCGCCGACGCGGCCTACGCGGCGATGCTGCCCGCGCTGATCCTGATCGGGGTCGCGTTCGCCCTGGTGTACGGGCCGCTGACGATCGCTGGGACCGACGGGATCGCCGAGCAGGAACAGGGTTTGGCCGGGGCGTTGCTCTACACCTCGTGGCAGCTCGGCTCGGCGCTCGGGCTGGCGGTGGTTACCGCGGTGCAGGTCACCACGCTCGGCGGCGATCAGTCGGAGGCCGGCATGCTCGACAGTTACCGTGCAGCCCTTGCGGTTCCGGTCATCGCGATCGCCGTCGCGGCCGTCGTGACCGCGTTCGGGTTGCGCACCCGCCCGGCCGTGAGTTCGGCGGAGAGGGCGGTAGTGGCCGCCTGACCCTCTGCGCCTTCTGCCGTCCCGTGCGCCCCACGGCGCGCGGGACGGCAGACGAAGCACCTCCCGCGGGAGTCGTTCACTCTGTTAGCGTCGGCGCGGGGGTGCTTGTCGTCGAGCGTGATTCACCGAGGGGGGGACTGTTGTCCAGTCGGATGGCCGTTGTGACCATGTCTGCGTGCGCGTTGCTGGTGGGGAGTGCGGGTGCCGCAGGCGCTTCGCCAGCGGGGGTGACGGTTCTTCCACCCCTGTCCGGTCCGTCGCCGGTGGGTACCACCGTTCTGCACCTGGTCGATGAGGCCAGGCCGGATCCGTTTCAGCCCGATCGGTCACGTGAGTTGATGGTGTCGGTGTTCTACCCCGCGGCCGACGTCGGCAAGCATCCGCGTGCGCACTACGCGTCCACCGAGTTCGTTCCGGGACTGGAGCAGCGACTCGGCGTCGCGCTGCCCGGCCTGCTGACCAACTCCTACACGAACGCGCCTGCCCTCGCCGATTCCGCACACCCGGTCGTTCTGTATTCGCCGGGCGGCGGGGTCTCGCGAGTACTGGGGACCGGCCTGGCCGAGGATCTGGCCAGCCGAGGCTATGTGGTGGTGACCATCGACCACACCTACGAGGCCTCGCCTGCGGTGGAATTCCCTGGCGGCAGGGTCGTTCAGCCCGCCCCCGCACCGGAGGGCTTCGGGAAGGACCTCCGGAAGAAGTATGTCGCGGCCAGGCTGCTCGACACCCGGTTCGTGCTCGACTCGCTCACCGAGCTCACTCAGGGAGTGAACCCGGACGCCGAACAGCGCGAGCTACCGCGAGGTCTCGATCGCGCACTCGATCTGGACCAGGTCGGGATGGTGGGCCACTCGTCCGGTGGGTATACCGCCGTCGAATCGATGCACGGCGACCGACGTATTGACGCCGCCGTGGATCTCGACGGTCAGATCGGTGTCGACGAGGACTTCGGGCGCGCCGCCACCGAGGGTGTGGACCGTCCAGTGCTGGTCATGACGAGCCAGCAGATCAAGGAGGTCGGCGACGCCAAGCCGTCCCTTGATGCACTCTGGCAGCATGCCACGGGCTGGAAACGTGAAGTGACGATGCGGGATTCGGCGCACTATGACTTCACCGACATGTCCGTGCTGGTGCCCGCTGCGATACGGCCGGCAGCCGCGCGCTACATCGGGCCCATCGCGGCCGAGCGCTCGACGACTCTCGTTCGCACCTATGTCGCGGCCATGTTCGACAAGTTCCTGCGCGACAGGTCGGGAACGGTTCTCGATCGGCCGCCGGCGGAGCCGGAGATCACCATGGAGCGCTGACGTTGAACCACTGCGACATTGGGACCTCGGCTGAGGGCGCCTGGCTGGGTGGCACCGCCTGTTCCCTCCGCTCCCGAAGGTCGTCCCTGCGTTGCTCCTGCAGTAGTTCTCGCTCCCGCTGTCGACGGTCGCGATCCCGGTCGCCGTCTCTGTCGCTGGGCAGGGCCGCCGCGACGCCAGGGGTCACGGTCTGACCGGCCGAACTCGAGCCGGCCCGATCGTCGCCGAGGCCGCCGAACAGCACTGCGCCGGTGGCAAGGAACCCAGCAATCCAGGTGATAGCCGTGAGTCTCACTGCGTTGTCCTTCCATCCCGGAAGGATGGTGGATCGTGGGCAGCGCGCCGTCGACGACAACGCCTGTGATCGTCGCCCAACCCTCCGGTTGGCTTACGTCATGTTCGCGACCTGGCAGTGCCATCGGTCATCGCGATCGCCCGCTCGCCCACCGTAGGGGTGGCCGTGGACATGGCGTGCCTCGAATACTCGTGTTCCTGTGTAACCACGTGGCGCCCGGGGTAATTCCCGACACACGGATCCGATTCGAGATCGCCCGCGGGACCCGGTGGGCTACAGCTTCGACGTGCGCAGTTCGTGGCCCTTCGACGTCTTGCAGCGGCCGGTCTCGAGATCCCACTGCCAGCCGTGCAGGTTGCAGGTCAGACTGGTGCCGTCGACCACACCGAACTTGGACAGGTCCGCCTTCAGGTGCGGGCAGCGGCGCTGGATTTCGTAGCCGCCCAGCTCGATTGACGCCGAATCGTCGTGCGCCTCGGAGAACCATCCGTCGGCGTAGGCGATCCGCTCGTCGGTGAGGCACTTGAAGAAGGTGTACAGGAACTCGTTGTAGCCGCCGACCCGCCAGGCCTGGAACCGGGTGGACAGGAAGATGGTGTTCACCCAGTCGGGCTCGTCGTCGCGCAGCACCGTGCGCACCAGCTCGGGGGCGATGCGGAAGCCGTAGCGGTACTTGCCCTCGCCCTCGATCGGCGCGCGCACGACCCGCTGCGGGAAGTCCAGCACCACGGTCTCGTCGCCCATCACCAGGCCGACCGGGTAGCCGATGCCGTCGCAGATCAGGTCGGACTGCGCCATGATCGGCTCGAACTTCGCGCGCAGCGGTTCCAGCAGCGGTTCGCCCTCGGCCGACGCCCAGGACGCCTTCTCCGCCGCGAGCACCGGCGCCAGTCGTTGCGCCATGTCCTCGATGTAGGCGGCCTTGTCGCTGAAGATCTTGTCGACCTCGGCGTCCGGGATGGGGTGCGTCAGGGTCAGTTCGGAACCGCGGACGTCCACCGTCGAGCCGGGGATCATCAGGACGCCGCCGTCGTTGCCGTGCAGTTTCATCTGCTCGAGGAACACGATCTGATCGGGGAAGATGTTGCCCTCGTCGCCACGATCGTCGTTGAGGTAGCGCAGCTCCTCGTCGAGGAACACCGGCGGACCGGCCGACGGCACCACCCAGGTGGCGTCGACCTGCTCGATGTAGCTGCGGCAGCGGTCCATGCCGCGCTGACGCTTCTGCTTGCCGAAGTTCGACTTGGTGCGCGAGGGGATGTCGTAGACCATCGGGTACCAGATCGCGCCCGAGTACTGCAGCAGGTGGAGGTCGATCTTGCCGAACTGCTCGTGCAGCACGTCCATGTCCACCGGGCGCGCGTCGTTCATGTTGAAGCAGGTGGTCTCGCCGTCGGAGACGACCAGGCCGGAGTCGCCGATCGGGCCGTCGGCGGGGGCGCGCAGCGCGATGATCATGATGTTCAGGTCACCCTGGGGTCCGCTCACGGTGTGCTTGACGGAGTCCTCGGTCTCGAAGAACTTGGTGAAGCCCAGCTTCTCCAGCTCGCGCCGCAGGTCCGGCACCGGGTAGTCGGGCAGCAGCACCGTCGCGTCCTTGTTGACGTGCTTGCTGAGCGTCTCGGGGTCGAAGTGGTCCTTGTGCAGGTGCGAGACGTAGAGGTAGTCGCAGTTGCCGATGGCGTCCCAGTCCAGGCCGGTGTTGTCCGGGAACGGGAACCAGGACGCGAAGTATGCCGGGTTCACCCAGGGGTCGCACAGGATCGATCCGGCCTTGGTCTGGATGTGGAATCCGGCGTGTCCGACGCTGGTGACCTGCACTGGTTTGCCTCCTGGGGTTTTGAACGCCTCCCAGGGTAGGCGGCGCCCAGGTCGGTGAGCACCCCGCGTGGCCTCCGTAGGCGGCGAACCGCGTGCGGACCGCTCCCTCGCGGTGGGCTGGATCACGGCCGTCGGGCTACGCTGGCCGACGTGGAACCCGTCTACAGAACGATCATCGGCATCGCTCGCGCGGTGTTCACCGCCCAAGGGCTGAAGTTCACCGTCACCGGTGACGAGCACGTCCCGGCGAGGGGTGGGGCGGTGATCGCCGTCAACCACACCGGATACATGGACTTCACCTACGCCGGGTTGCCTGCGCGCACCGTGAAGCGCTACATCCGGTTCATGGCGAAGAAGGAGGTCTTCGACAACAAGATCTCCGGGCCGATCATGCGCTCGCTCAAGCACATCCCCGTCGACCGCGGCGCGGGCGCCGACTCGTACCGGGCGGCCGTCGACGACCTGCGCGGCGGGGAACTGGTCGGCGTCTACCCGGAGGCCACCATCAGCAGGAGCTTCGAGCTCAAGGAGTTCAAGTCCGGCGCCGCGCGGATGGCCATCGAGGCCGGGGTGCCGATCGTCCCGACGGTGATCTGGGGTGCCCAGCGGGTCTGGACCAAGGGTCATCCGAAGCGGCTCGGCCGCACCAACACCCCGATCTCCATCGCGGTCGGCGAGCCGATCGAGCCGTTCGAACCGGCGAGTGAGCTGACGGCGAAGCTGCACGAAACGATGGAGTCGATGCTGCACGAGCTGCAGAAGAACTACGAGCATCCCACCGGCGCCTACTGGGTGCCCGCGCGCCTGGGCGGGAGCGCCCCCACGCTCGAAGAGGCCAACCGGATGGACGCCGAAGAGGCCGAGGAGAAGGCGGCCCGACGGGCGCAGCGGTGAGGCGTCGCCTGCTGCGCGTCGCGGCATCGTTGGTCGTCCTGCTGGTCGTGGTGCTGCTCGGCGCGATGGCCTGGATCGGCGTCGCGTCGGCCGGGCACGTGTACGACCCGGTCGACGCGCCGGATGCACCCGTGGTGATCGTGCTCGGCGCCAAGGTGCAGGACGGTCAGCCGATGTCCTTCCTCGCCGGCCGCCTCGATGTCGGCGCGCGGATGGTGCGCGAGGGCAAGGCCCGCGCGGTGCTGGTCTCCGGCGACGCCAACGGCACCTCCGGCGACGAGATCGCCGCGATGACCGACTACCTGGTGGCGCAGGGCGTCGATCGCAAGCTGATCGTCGGCGATGACTACGGCCTGGATACCTATGACACCTGCGCACGCGCCGCGAACACCTTCGGCGTGCGCAAGGCGCTGATCGTCAGCCAGGGAAATCACGTCTCGCGGGCGGTCGCGCTGTGCCGCGACGCGGGAATCGACGCGGATGGCGTCAAGGGCGAATGCGACTGCCGATTCATCACCGTCGCCAGGAACACCGCCCGCGAATGGCTGGCCAGGCCGAAGGCCGTCGCGGACATGCTCAGCAGCCGGGACCCGAAGGTCACCTCCGGCCCCGACGACTCGCTCGAGCGGGCGTTGAGGCGCTGACGCGCAGTGGTGCGGTTACGGACGCAGCACTCCGTAACCGCACCACCGCGGCGATGCTGCCTGTCAGGATCCGAAGATGGACCCGACCGATCCGAGGTCGACGGAACCGGTGCCCGGGTCGCCGGGGCCGGGGCCGGGACCCGGGTCGACCGGTCCACCCGCGCCGACCTGGATGGTCGCGAGGGCCTGGCCGCCCGCGTTCACCGGGACGTCGTTGGCGGGCCGCTTGCCGTCCTTCGGGGTGCAGAAGGTCGGCGCGTTCTGCTGCGAACCCAGTGCGAAGGCGCGCGCCAGGAAGGTGTCGTAGTTCTTCTCGTTGTTGTAGTTGGCGGCCTCGCCCGAGACGCGCACCTTCGGGGTGACGACGCCCTCGGCGACGGCCTTGACGGTGACCTCGACGGCGGGCAGCTGGAACTTCGTCGACCCGTCGGTGGTCGGGTTGCCGTCCATGTCGGTCTTCGTCTTCTCGACCGCGATGCCGCCGGGAGAGTTCAGGCTGGACTTCGGGCCGTTGCCGACGGTCTCGTTGTCGCCGGACAGGCGCAGGATCGTGCCGGCCGCGTCGGGCTCGCCCGCGTCGTTGACGCGGATGACCGAGGGTGCGACGCCGGTCAGGCCCTTGCCGGTGCCTGCCACGACAGTCGCTCCGACGAACTCGGTGTTCTCCGGGAGCTCCCAGTCGATCTTGAGTCGCTGGATGTCGGTGGTCGTGGCGATGGACTCCTTGTCGGGCAGGGAGCTGACCGTCGGCTGGAGGCGGTAGCTGAACTGCTCGCCGACCTTGACGGCGTCCGGGGCGTCGATGGTCATGCCCAGCGGCTGCGACATGTGCTGGGTGAGGACCGCCCTCGCCTGGCAGGCGCCCAGGAACTCGATCGACGTGGGCGCCGCAGAGGCGGGGGCCGCCATCAGCAGGCCGCCTGCGGCCATCGCCGCCGCGGCCACCACGGGGACCGCGCCCCTGCGAACGTGGGTGAAGGACATGTAGTGCTCCTTGCTGGGTCAGAAGTTAGTTAAACAGAAGTAAAGAGATTCTGTGATTTGGACCATAGATGAGAACTTGTTCGTTAGTGTCCCGAATCGTTGAACTCGCAATCAGGCCAGCGTGGCCGGGGCCCTCGGCTTCGATGGCCCTTCTGTTGTGGAACGTGTTCCACCAGGTTGGGGATGGCGAGGTCTGGTCGGCGGGGGCGGGTTCGGCACCAACTCAGGCACACCACCCGCCGCCGAAACCGGCGCGCCGGTCACCATGACCATCCCCCAGCCGACCAGCCTCGCGGCTGGCAAGCCTCGTCACCGTCGCCTTCGCTGTAGTCAGCGTCGTCAGTTGATTGCGGCATGATGGGTTCGGTGCAGGACAACCGACACACCAAGCCCCTGCTGATCGCCAGTGACGTCGACGGAACCCTGATCGACGACGAGGAGAAGGTCAGCGCCAGGACCAGGGCCGCAGTTCAGGCGGCAGTGGCCGACGGGACGCCCTTCGTGCTGTCCACCGGTCGCCCGCCGCGCTGGATCGCGCCGGTGGTCGACGAGCTCGGATTCGCGCCGCTTGCCGTCTGCGCGAACGGTGCGGTGGTCTACGACAGCAATGCCGACAAGGTGCTGAGCGCCGTCACGCTGTCCACCGACGCGCTGGCCTGGCTCGCCGAGCTGGCGCTGGACGCGCTGCCCGGCTGCGGCCTCGCCGCCGAGCGGGTCGGGGCCAGCGCGCACGACGCGGCCACCCCGCAGTTCGTCAGCTCACCGGGCTATGAGCACGCCTGGCTCAACCCGGACAACACCGAGATGTCCGGCGACGAGGTGCTGGCCCACCCTGCGGTGAAGCTGCTGATCCGGCTGCCCGGCGCAGGCAGCGCCGAGATGGCCGCCGCCCTCGCCCCGCTGATCGGCGACCGAGCGGACCTGACGTACTCGACCGACAACGGCCTGATCGAGGTCTCCGCACCCGGCATCACCAAGGCGTCCGGGCTGACGGTGGTCGCCGAGCAGTTGGGTATCCCGGTGTCCGGCATCGTCGCGTTCGGCGACATGCCCAACGACGTGCCGATGCTCACCCTGGCCAGGCACGGCGTGGCCATGGCCAACGCGCACCTCGACGCGATCACGGCCGCGGACGAGGTCACGACGTCGAACTCGGCGGACGGTGTGGCCAGGATCCTCGAGCGCTGGTGGGCGAACTGACGCTGTCGCCGATCGCCGCGATCGCCGCGATCGGCGCGGGTTCGGTCCGGTCGGATTCGGATGGGTCCGCATCACACTCGTTGACGGCCGCACACAGGGCTTGAGCGTGCACCGCGGGTGTGCAGGCGGCAAGGGGTGTGTGCCCTCGCCGCCTGCCGGGTGATCAGCCCGCGGGTGCCGGCTCGGCAACGGCGGGCGGCGCGGCCTCGGGCACCGCGGCGGGTGCAGGCTCGGCAGCGGGAGCCGCTGCTGCCGGAGCGGGTGCCGCGGCGGGCGCTGCTGCCGCGCCCTCCTCATAGGCCTTCGCGTAGGTGTCGTTGTAGGTCTTGAGGATCGTGGTGACGATGCCGGTCAGCTCGTTGAAGATCAGCGAGCCGCCCTCGAAGTCGGTGCGCTTGCCATCCGGCACCGGGTACTCGTCGCTGGTCGGCAGGCCGAGCGAGCCGGCGTCGAGGCCGGAGGTCTGCCAGGTCTCGAAGATCTTGCCGAGCACGGTCCACACCCCGCCGTTGGGTGAGGTGGCGATGGCGCCGTTGGTGAACTTCACGACCTTGTTGCCGCCCTTGACCGGGATCTCGCCGGACAGCGAGTTGCCGAGGCGTCCGGTGTCGCCACCCTCCGCGATCCACTTCTGCGCGATGGGGGAGGGGTCGGTCAGCCGGAGCAGTTCGCCCACCAGTGCACCGATGGCGTCCGCCGTCGAACCGGTGCCGCTCGGGGCGGCGGTGTCGGTCTGGCCGGGCGTCGCGTTGTCGGTGCCGGACGTGTTGGGTGCGGCGGCGAGCACGCCGGAGCCGGAGGACGATCCGCCGCCCAGGTTCGCGGCGGCGATGTCGCGGATCTGGCCGAGCTTGGCGTAGCCCGCGTCGCCAGGGCAGCTGGTGTTGCCCACGTCGCGGTGCGCGAAGATGATCGGCAGATCGACGGCCTCACCCTGTGCGTACGGCGTGAACTCGGTGCCCTCGGAGTACATCGTGGTGTTGCCCTTGGGATCCAGGCCCGCCTTGGCGAGTCGCCAGCCGAGGAACTTGCCGACCGCGTTGACGGTCTCCTGCGGCGGGGTGACCGAGGAGAAGTCGCCCATCATCGCGATGCCCATCGTGTTCTCGTTGAACCCGCCCGCATGTGCGCCCTGGACGTTCCGGTCAAGGCCACCGGCGCGGCCCTCGAAGATCTGGCCGTACTTGTCGACCAGGACGTTGTATCCGACGTCGCACCAGCCGAGCGTGGCGGCGTGGTACGCGTAGATCGCGCGAACGATCTCGACAGACTCGGACTTGGAGTAGTCGTTGCTGCCCGCGGTGTGGTGCACGGTCGCACCGCCGAGGGAGTCGTCGTACACCGGGTCCTGGCAGCGGATGGACTCGTCGGCGCCCCACTGCGCGCGGGTGATCACCTTCGGGCCGGAAGAACTGCCGAGGGGAGTGGCGATGTCGCCGAGGGTGCTGTCCGATTCAGCGGTTCCGGGCTCGATCAGCACAGCGGTGACGGCGTCGGCGAGCTGCTGCGCCGTTTCGGCCTGCGACACCGCCGCCGGCTGCGCGGCCGGCTCGGGCTGCGGTGCGGCTTCGGGCTGCGGTGCCGGACCGGGTTCCGGCGCCGATTCCTGCGCGCGCAGCGGGTTCGACAGTGCGGCGGGCGCGAAGCCCATCGGCTGCTGCGCGGGGTCGCCGGGAACCAGCTGGTTCGGCAGCACGGGCGCCGGTGCCGGAACGCCTGGGGCGTCCGCGGTTCCCGAGGTGGGCAGCGCCGCAACGGCGTTCGTGGCCTGGGTGACCAGCACCTGGACGGCCTTGGTGGCGCCGACGAACACCGGTTCGGTGCCCGTCTTGCCGCCCGTGGTCTTGTCGTTCTTGCGCGAGTCGACCTGCTCGGTGGCGAACCAGGGGCCCCACGAACCGTCGGCCAGCTTGGCGCGCACCTTCGCGGCGGTGGCGCCGAGTTCCGAGGTCAGCGCGATCATGCTGAACGGGGTGTCGCGGGTGATCTCCTTGACCGCGGTGCCGAACTGCTCCTCGGCGCTCGTGGCGGGCGCGGGCGCGGGTTCCGGTGCCGGCGCGGGAGTCGGTGCGCCACCGGCGATGTCGCCGGGTGCGGTCAGCGGCGGGATCTGGATCGACGGCGGCAGCGCGATCCCGGGGGGCAGCGGCAGGTTCTGCGGCAGCGGGATCTCGGTGGGGAGGTTGGCCGGGATCGGCAGCTTCTTCAGGTCCGAGAGCCGGAGGTCGGGCAGGTCGAGTCCGGTGATGTCCTTGAGCGGGATCACGATGTCCGGGACCTGCGCGAGGACGACCTCGGCGATCTGCGTCGGGACCGCTGAGGGTGCGGAGTCGGTGGTGGAACGGATGCCGGTGGTGCTGGTTACGCCCCAGACCGCGAGCGGGCTCGCGATCGCCAAGGCGGCAACCGTGCCGAGAACGATTGACGGCTTTGGTCGGCGATACGGCAAAACGGACTCCCTCAGTTGTGGTTCGCGGGTGTCGCCCGGTCAGTAACTGGTGATGCAGGCGTGACGGTTGTTGCCATCGCTAGTCACTCTTGCCACACTAGTCACAATTATTCCAACGCTCAACCTTAACTTGAGGCTTTCGAGATCCGGATACACGCGCCACCGCGCGTCACCCAGTTGTCGCGCGCTGACGATCAACTCCGTCGATGAGGAGATCAGGGTATGGCGAGGACCCGTAGGAAGAAATTCGTCGTGGGACGACCGATGCGGAGCGGCTGGAAACCGCTCGCGATGCGGGCCGCGATCCTGGGGTTGGCGCCCGCGCTGCTCGTCGGAGGCACCGTCGGGGTCGTGGTCGCGACCCGGTCGGCGGGCCCGGACGTCGCCGAGACGGTCGCCGCCGACGCCCCGTACACGATCACCGGCTACGGCCACGGTCACGGCCGTGGCATGGGGCAGTGGGGCGCGTACGGCTACGCCAAGCAGGGCTGGACGGCCGAGCGCATCCTCGGCTACTACTACGGCGGCACCACGCTCGATGTGTTGGGGGACAAGGCAATCGGCGTCCGACTCCAGGGCCTCGACGGCAAGGGCCTGGACGTGTTCTCGGATTCGCCGATGGGCGTGGCCGGCCGGACGGTGGCGCCGGGGGAGGCCGCGCACCTGACCGCGAACCCCGGGGGCGGCGCGACGGTCGTCGTCACCAGGGGCTGCGACGGAGACGTGCTGTGGCAGGAATCCACGCCCCATCCGTGGGTGGACCCCGTCGACCTCGCGCCCGACCGCCCCGCGAACGAGCACCTGAAACTGTGCGGCGGCGGCGTGCCGTTCCGCGGCTCGCTCGGCGTCGCGCTCGAGGGCGAAGCTCCCCGGGTCGTCAACCATGTCGACATGGAGGACTACCTGCTCGGCGTCGTGCCTGCGGAATCGAAGGCCGAGTGGGCGGACACCGGCGGCGCCGAGGCGCTGCGCGCGCAGGCCGTCGCGGCGCGCTCCTACGCGGCGGCGGAGAAGAGGTACGCCTACGCGGAGACCTGCGACACGCAGGACTGCCAGGTGTACGGCGGCTCGTCCAAGGAGCATCCCAAGACCAGTGACGCGGTCCGGTCCACGACCGGCAAGGTGCTGATGAAGGAGGGCAAGCCGGTATCCGCCGAGTTCTCGGCCTCCACCGGCGGGTACAGCGCGGGCGGCGCGTTCGGGGCCGTCGAGGACCTCGGCGACACCGAGTCGCCCAACCACAAGTGGACGCAGACCCTGACCGCGGGCGAGATCGCCACCGCGTTCGGCGTCGGTGAGCTGCACTCGATCGAGGTCACCTCGCGCAACAATCTCGGCGCCGACGGCGGCCGGGTCACCGGGCTGAGGGTGGCCGGGTCGACCGGCACCAAGGAGGCGACCGGCGACGAGGCGCGCACCAAGCTGGGGCTGAAGTCCGACTGGTTCACCATCGCCGAGGGGGTCGGGCCCGCCGCGCCGCCGCCCGCTTCCGCGCTGGCCGCGCCGGGGGTCGACAACGCCGACCCGACCGGGGAGCTGGAGCCGACCGACATCGAGCGCAAGTATGCGGAGCTCGGCGGGCACCTGGGCGTGCTCGGCGCGCCGGTCGGGCCGGAGCTGTCGATGCCAGACGAGGCGGGTCGGTTCCGGATGTTCACGCACGGTGCCATTGTCTGGACCAAGACCACCGGCGCGCAGGTGCTCGACGCCAGCGTCCTGACGGCCAAGTTGCCCGGCCTGGGGAGCTGATCGAGGCCGTTCGCCGAATGGTCGCCGTCTGTCGATGAGTTTGCAGTGCCTCCCGGGTCTGTACGTGTGAGGGTGGGAAAACGACGACCCGGGAGGCAACGATGCAGATCAACCCCTCGCTCTGGTTCGACGACCAGGCCGAAGACGCCGCCAACTACTACGTGTCGATCTTCAAGAATTCGAGGATCCTGACGATCGCGCGGTACCCGGCCGGTTCGCCCGGTCCGGAGGGCGGCGTGATGACCGTGGACTTCGAGCTGAACGGCCAGCAGTTCAACGCGATCAACGGCGGCCCGCAGTTCACCTTCACCGAGGCGATCTCGCTGCTCGTCAACTGCGACTCGCAGGAGGAGGTCGACGAGTACTGGGGCAGGCTCACCGCGGACGGTGGGCAGGAGGTCCAGTGCGGCTGGCTCAAGGACAAGTACGGACTGTCCTGGCAGATCGTGCCCCCGGGGTTCGAGGAAATGATGGTCAGCGGTGATCCCGAGAAGGCGCAGCGGGCCATGCAGGCGATGCTGCAGATGAAGAAGCTCGACGTGAACGAACTGCGGCGGGCATATGACGGCGAATAGCCGTTGACAAATATGCCAATGTGTCTCACTCTCGACACATGACGACAACGATGTCCGGCAAGGCCGCCTACGTTCCGCGCTCGGCTGAGTCCTGGCGCGAGCCCTGGGGCATGTACGCGGAGCTGCGCGAGCACGACCCGGTCCACCACGTGGTGCCCGCGGGAGCGCCCGCCGACGACTACTGGGTGCTGACCCGGCACGCCGACGTCTTCGCGGCCGCCCGTGACCACGAGACCTTCTCCTCCGCGGACGGCCTGACGACGAGTTACGGCGAGCTCGAGAAGATCGGCCTCAAGGACAACCCACCGCTGGTCATGCTCGACCCGCCGGTGCACACCGACTTTCGCAAACTGGTCGCCCGCGGATTCACCCCGCGGCAGGTGGAGGCGGTGGAGCCGACCGTCCGCGAGTTCGTCGTCGAGCGCCTCGAGGGGTTGCGCTCGGCGGGCGGGGGCGACATCGTGACCGAGCTGTTCAAGCCGCTGCCGAGCATGGTGGTGGCGCACTACCTGGGGGTCCCGGAGGAGGACCGCGGGCAGTTCGACGGCTGGACCGAGGCGATCGTCGCGGCCAACGCGAACGGCGATCCCCTCGAGGCCGCCGCCGCGGTCGGGGACCTGATGATGTACTTCACCGGGCTCATCGAGCGCAGGCGGACCGAGCCGGCCGACGACACCATCTCGCATCTCGTCGCTGCCGGGATGGGCGCGGACGGCGACTTCGCCGGCATCCTGTCCATCCTCGGGTTCGCCTTCACCATGGTCACCGGCGGTAACGACACCACCACCGGAATGCTCGGCGGCGCAGTGCAATTGCTGACCCAGCACCCCGATCAGCGCGCCCTGCTGCTCGAGGATCCGAGCCGCATCCCCGACGCCGTCGACGAGCTGCTCCGGCTGACGTCTCCGGTGCAGGGGCTGGCCCGGACCACCACCCGCGACGTCACCATCGAGGGAACGACCGTCCCGGCTGGCCGCAAGGTGCTGCTGGTCTACGGCTCCGCCAACCGCGATCACCGGGCGTACGGCGCGGACGCCGAGGAGTTCGACGTGCTCCGCAAGCCGCGGCAGATCATGTCCTTCAGCCACGGCAGCCATCACTGCCTCGGCGCGGCGGCCGCGCGGATGCAGGCCAGGGTCGCGCTCGAGGAGCTGTTGGCGCGGTGCCCCGACTTCACTGTCGACGTCGACGGTGTCGAGTACGCGGCGGGCAACTACGTCAGGCGGCCCACGCACGTACCGTTCCGGCCATGAGTTCCGGAACCTGGCTGCGCGACGAGCGCACCGATCTCGCCGCAGAGCGCATCCTGGACGCGGCCGCGGAGCTGTTCGTCGAGCGTGGCGTCGCGACCACCGGCATGGCTGAGGTGGCGAAGGCCGCCGGGTGTTCGCGCGCGACCCTGTACCGCTACTTCGAGAACCGCCGCGCCCTGCACCTGTCCTTCGTGCACCGCGAGGCGCGGCGGCTCGGCGAGCGGGTGACCCGCGTGGTGGCGGGCATCGAAGATCCGCGCGAACGGATCACCGCGGCGATCCTCGCCTCGGTGCGGGAGGTGCGCGCGACGCCGACGTTGGCCGCCTGGTTCGGGCTCGGCGACGCGGGCATCGCCTCGGAACTGGCGAGCACCTCCGAGGTGATCGAGGTGCTGGGGGTGAGCTTCCTCGCCAACACGCCCGCCAGTGACGACCTCGAGATCGCCAGGCGCGCACGGTGGTTGGTGCGGGTGATCGTCTCGCTGCTGACCGTGCCCGGCGCCGACGATGCCGACGAGCGCGCGATGATCGAGCAGTTCGTGATCCCGGTGCTGATGGCGCCCGCCGACCGGGCCTGACAGGCACGATCAGCCCGGCGTGGCTGCGATGACGCTCAGCGCCGAAGTGCGTCCGTTCGAAGCGCGAGCGGAGCGTAGGTGGACGCGCCGATCACCGCGACCGCGAAGAGGATCGCCAGCGGCGCAACCGCAACGGTGACTGCGGCACCACCGCCGATCAGGAAGGGCAGGGCGGCGACCGCGGTCACGGCGACGGCCGTCGTCAGGGCGAACAGCACGATCTGTCCCGCGGCGCGGTCGCGCAGGATTCCCCGCCTGATCACGCCCAATGCGGCGGTACCGGCAGCGATTGCGATCCCGCCGAGGACGATCCCGGCCGGCAATGCCGCCAGCACGCCGAGCGGAAACGCGGCGAGATTGCGGTTGGAGACACCGAACGTCACGACCGCACCGAATGCCGTGGCGCACACCACCGGCCACAAGACTGCGTAGGTGGTCCAGCGGTACCTCGCAACCGGGCGACTCCTTTTCGGTGCGCGCATCACGGCGCGATCGCGGGCGTGATGCTGACCCAGTGCCAGTCACCGCGTATGTGGCCGACGTTCACGTACTGCCCGATCCGGTCCGCCGTCCGGGGCACACCGTGCGGCAAGTACGCGATGCCGTTTGTGGTCTTGCCCCCGCCGGGGAACACGAAGTAGACGTTGTCGTTGCGCGTGAGGACCTGCTCGATCGTGAAGCTGCCGACCTCGCGATTGCGGATCGCGGCTGGATCGGAGCCGGACTCGATCTCGCGCACGGCGGCCTCGAGTCGCGGCTGCGCGAAATCCCACCGCAGCTCACCCGGAACGTCGAGCCAGATCAACCCGAACGAGGCCGTCACCACCGCCGGAACGCGGCCACCCGCCAGGACCACCGTCGGCCACGCGCGAGATACCCGGCGGTCTTGGTCGCCCAGCACACCGCAGGAATGAACAGGAGCCCGAGGTAGACGGCAGGCGAATCCGGCCTCGGCCCGCTGAACTCCCACAGCGCCGCGGCACATACCAGCGAGAACAGTGTCAGCAGCACGAGGCCTGGCGGAGAATCCCAGACGGTCCGAACGGTTTTCGCCATGACCGCGGACGATACGCATTCTCGGCGGCGCGGCGGCTCAGACCTGCACGGTGTCCACGATCTGTCCGATGCCGTAGGTGACGAGCATCGCGAGCGCGCCGCCCAGAACGACTCGCAACACGGCCTTGCCCCGCGGGGATCCGCCGAGGCGGGCGCTGATGCTGCCGGTGAGGGCCAGCGCGACGAGCACCGCGACGAACGTGATCGGTACCCGCGAGGTGGCAGGCGGGACGAGGATCGCGATCAACGGCAGCAGTGCGCCGACCGTGAACGAGATGGCCGAGGAGATCGCGGCCTGCCACGGGTTGGTCAGCTCGTCGGGGTCGATGCCCAGCTCCGCGTCCGCGTGCGCGGCGAAGGCGTCGTGCTCGGTCAGCTCCTGCGCCACCGTCCTTGCGGTGGCCGGGCTCAGGCCCTTCGCCTCGTACAGGGACGCCAGCTCGGCCAGCTCGTCCTCGGGGAGCTCGGCCAGTTCCTGGCGCTCCTTGGCCAGCAGCGCCCGCTCGGAGTCGCGCTGGGTGCTGACCGAGACGTACTCGCCAAGCGCCATGGACACCGCGCCCGCCGCCAGCCCGGCGATGCCGGCGGTGAAGATCGGGCCGCGGTCGGTGCTGGCCGCGGCGACGCCCACGACGAGCCCGGCGGTGGACACGATGCCGTCGTTGGCGCCGAGGACCCCCGCCCGCAGCCAGTTCAGTTTGGCGGATAGCCCCTGGCCGTGCGGCTCCGACTTGTGCGGCGTCGAGAGGTGATCCGGGTCAGGACTCATGCGCCGAACGCTATCGGCATCAAGGTGATTCGACCAGCAATGCGGGGCCGGTCGAAGTCGCGCGTCGCCGTAGACTCGTGCGCATGCCCGCCGATCCGGAACCCTGGTCGGAGGATTGCGCGCTCCCCGGCGACCTGCTCGCGGCGAAGACGCGGGTGTACGACCCGTGCGGGTTCGCCTGCTCGCGACCGGTTCCCGAGCCGGAGAGCGCGGCCTACGGGGCGCACGAGTTCACGGTCGAGGGTCGGCCGATCCGGTTTCGGGTCGCCAGGACGACACCGAGGAAGGTCGGCCAGTTCGTCACCCTGTGGAAGCGGTCGGAGCACGGACCCATCGCGCCCTTCGACGTCGACGACCCGATCGACCTGGTCGTCGTCGGCGTCCGCGACGGCGATCACCTGGGGCAGTTCGTCTTCCCGCGCGGGGTGCTCGGCGATCGGGGTGTGCTCTCGCGCGACGGTGCGGGCGGGAAGCGGGCGATCCGCGTGTACCCGCCGTCGGCGGTGTCGACCAGCCGACAGGCCCGCAGCACTCAGGCGTGGCAACTGGACCACTTCCTGCCGATCGCGGAGGCGAACGTCATCGACACCGCCCGCGCGCGAGCGCTTTACCTGGCGTGAATCCGGTCAGTCGAGCCGCGTGAACGCGGCGTCCAGTCCGGTGAGGCCGGAGGTGTCGATCAGCAGGTCCCGCTCCAGGACCGTGCGGAACTCGGTGGCATCGTCGATCACGCGGCGCTCCGTTGCGCCGCAGGCGTGGTGGACCGTCAGCCGGCGTCCGGCCAGTGCATACCGCCGGTCCTCGGTGGCGCGCGCGGCCATCAGCCTTGTCACGAAGTGCGAGCCCGGCCAGGTGGACAGGTACCAGTTGGTCGGCTCGTAGTCGATCGGCAGCTGCGGCTGCAGGTCGAACCGGTACGTCGTGCGCCACGTGTCGCCGATGCGGGCCTGCATCGCCCAGTCCCCGTCCAGGTCGACCAGCCGGAACGGTTCGAGGGGTGTCGGCTGGATGGTGTCGTGCTCGAGGCGCAGGGTCCCGGTCAGCGTCATCCCACCGAATCCGGTGTCGATCACGCGTCGCTCGTCGTCGAGGTCGACCAGCAGCAGCATGTGGGTGCGGCCGGTCAGCGCGCGCGGGTCGTCCGACCCCCACAGCACTCGGGCGGCCAGCGGCGTGACTGCGAATCCGAGGGCCTGGAGCGCGGCCCGCAGCAGCAGGCCGTGCTCGAAGCAGTAGCCGCCGCGTCCGCCGTCGACGAGCTTGGCCTGCAGCGACGGCAGGTCCAGCCGGTTGGGAGTGCCCAGGAACGGGTCGAGGTTCTCGAACGGGATGGTGCGGGTGTGGCAGGCGGCGAGCGCGTCGAGCGTCGTGCGCGTCGGCGCGCGGTCGCCGACGAAGCCGATGCGGGACAGATAGGCGTCGAGGTCGAAGGTCACGCCGTCCAACCTAGGCGCCGCCCCTGGGAAGGCGGCTCCGCCACTGTGCGCAGCCGCCTTGACATTGACGCTGCGTCAACCTGCACCATGGTTCTCATGAGCGAATGGTCGATCCAGGACCTGGCCAAGGCGGCCGGGACCACCAGCCGCACCCTGCGGCATTACGGCGAACTCGGACTGCTCGAGCCGAGTCGCACCGGGGCGAACGGATACCGCTACTACGACCAGGACGCACTGGTCCGGTTGCAGCGGATCCTGCTGCTCCGTGAGCTCGGCCTCGGACTCCCCGCGATCGCGGAGGTGCTCGAGGGCCAGCGGGATACCGCCGCGGCGCTGCGCACGCACCTGGACCTGCTCGAACAGGAGCGGGACAGGGTGCAACGGCAGATCGAGTCGGTACGGACGACCTTGCTCAAAACAGAGAGAGGAGAGCCACTGATGGCACAGGAAGCATTCGACGGCTTCGATCACACCCAGTACAAGGACGAGGTGATCGAACGCTGGGGCAAGGACGCCTACGACAGCAGCGATCGCTGGTGGCGCGGAAAGACCGACGCCCAGCGCAGGGACTGGAAGGCACTGGTGGCGCAGCTGGGCGCGGACTGGACGGCGGCCGCGGAGTCGGGAGTGTCTGCCGACAGCGAGCAGGCGCAGGAGCTGGCCCGCCGCCATGTCGAGTGGCTCAGCGGAACCCCGGGCACGCCCGGGTACGGTGCCGCGCCGGTCAAGGGATACATCCTGGGCCTGGGCGAGATGTACGTCGCGGACGAGCGTTTCGCCGCCAACTACGGCGGAACGCGGGGCGCGGCCTTCGTGCGGGATGCCTTGGCGGTGTACGTCGAGCGCAACCTGTAGGGGACAGCAACCTCTGGTGACAACGGCGTGTACTCCGGCTGCAGACGGAGTGCGCCCCGGCGAGGTGGCACCGATCGGCTGTGACGTACCACCCCGCTGTAACGGGTTGCCCGGGACCTCTCCCGCATGTCCGATACCCTGGTTGCCCGTGACCTCCGTAACCCCAGGCCCCGCCACCTCCGGACAGTACGACCTGATCATCGTCGGTTCGGGATTCTTTGGACTGACCATCGCCGAGCGCGCGGCGACCGAGCTGGGTAAGCGGGTCCTCGTGCTGGACCGTCGCCACCACCTCGGCGGCAACGCCTACTCGGAGGCGGAGCCGGAGACCGGTATCGAGGTGCACATGTACGGCGCGCACCTGTTCCACACCTCGAACAAGCGGGTCTGGGACTACGTCACCCAGTTCACGGAGTTCACCAGCTACCAGCACCGCGTCTTCGCGATGCACAAGGGGCAGTCGTACCAGTTCCCGATGGGGCTTGGCCTGGTCTCCCAGTTCTTCGGCCGCTATTTCAGCCCCGACGAGGCGCGCAAGCTGATCGCGGAGCAGTCCGCCGAGATCGACAGCAAGGACGCGACCAACCTCGAGGAGAAGGCGATCTCCCTGATCGGTCGCCCGCTGTACGAGGCGTTCGTCCGCGACTACACCGCGAAGCAGTGGCAGACCGACCCGAAGAACCTGCCCGCAGGCAACATCACCCGGCTGCCGGTCCGCTACACCTTTGACAACCGGTACTTCAACGACACCTACGAGGGCCTGCCGGTCGACGGCTACACCGCGTGGCTCGAGAACATGGCCAAGGACGACAAGATCGAGGTCCGGCTGAACACCGACTGGTTCGACGTGCGGGACGAGCTGCGGGCCGCGAGTCCCGACGCCCCCGTCGTGTACACCGGCCCGCTGGACCGCTACTTCGACTACTCGGAGGGCGAATTGGGCTGGCGCACCCTCGATTTCGAGACCGAGGTGCTGCCGACCGGCGACTTCCAGGGCACCCCGGTGATGAACTACAACGACGCGGACGTGCCGTTCACCCGCATCCACGAGTTCCGGCACTTCCATCCCGAGCGCGAGTACCCGGCCGACAAGACCGTCGTGATGCGCGAGTTCTCCCGCTTCGCGGAGAGCGAGGACGAGCCGTACTACCCGATCAACACCCCCGAGGACCGCGAGAAGCTCGACGCCTATCGCGCCCGCGCCAAGCAGGAGACCGCGGACCGGAAGGTGCTGTTCGGCGGCCGCCTCGGCACCTACCAGTACCTGGACATGCACATGGCCATCGCGAGCGCGCTCAGCATGTTCGACAACACCCTGCGTCCGCACCTCGAGACCGGCGCGCCGCTGGGCAACGGGAACGGCGCATGAGCCCCCGGCACCTGATCGAGGCGGACGAGCACGTCGGCGACGACGTCGCGGTGCTCGGCAAGGCCCTGCTGCAGCGGGTCATCCTGCCCCGACCCGGTGAGCCCCTCGACGTGCGCACGCTGTACCTCGAGGAGGCGCCGACCAACGCCAGGCGCGCACACGCGACCTCGCGGACCTCGCTGTCGATCGGCGCCGAGTCCGAGGCCTCGTTCTGCACCTACTTCAACGCGTTCCCGGCCAGCTACTGGCGCCGCTGGTCGATCCTGACCTCCGTCGTGCTGCGGCTGGAACTGTCCGGCCACGGCCGGGTCGACGTCTACCGCTCGAAGGCCGACTCCTCCCGAATTCACGTGGAGGGCAGGGAATTCCAGGACGGTGACGCCGCACTGGAGTTCGCGGTCGAGTTGGCGCCCTTCGAGGACGGCGGCTGGATCTGGTTCGACATCACCTCGGACACCGAGGTGGTCCTCGAGAGCGCCGGCTGGTACGCCCCGGTCGAGGCGCCAGGCGAGGCCAGCGTCGCGGTCGGCATCCCGACCTTCAACCGGCCGACGGACTGCGTCAAGGCGCTCACCGCCCTCGGCTCCGACCCGCTGGTGATGGACGTGGTCAAGGCCGTCATCATCCCGGACCAGGGCACCCGCAAGGTCCGCGACGAGCCCGGCTTCACCGAGGCCGCCGCGGCGCTCGGCGACCGGCTCGCGATGCACGACCAGGCGAACCTCGGCGGCTCCGGCGGCTACAGCCGGATCATGTACGAGGCGCTGAAGACCACCGACTGCCAGCAGATCCTGTTCATGGACGACGACATCGAGATCGAGCCCGACTCGATCCTGCGCGCGCTGGCGCTGTCCCGGTTCGCGAAGTCGCCGACGCTGGTCGGCGGTCAGATGCTGAACCTGCAGGAACGCAGCCACCTGCACTCGATGGGCGAGGTCGTCAACCGCGGCATCTTCATGTGGTCGGCCGCCCCGAACGTCGAGTACGACCACGACTTCTCCCAGTTCCCGCTCAAGGATCGGGAGAACTCGAAGCTGCTGCACCGCCGCATCGACGTCGACTTCAACGGCTGGTGGATGTGCATGATCCCGCGCCAGGTCGCGGAGGAGATCGGCCAGCCGCTGCCGCTGTTCATCAAGTGGGACGACGTCGAATACGGGCTGCGGGCACGCGAGGCCGGCTATCCGACGGTCACCATGCCCGGCGCCGCGATCTGGCACATGGCGTGGTCCGACAAGGACGACGCCATCGACTGGCAGGCATATTTCCACCTGCGCAACCGCCTGGTGGTGGCCGCGCTGCACATGCCGGGCAACGGTCGAGGGCTGGTCGTCAACACGGTCAAGGCGACGCTCAAGCACCTGCTCTGCCTCGAGTACTCCACCGTCGCGATCCAGAACAAGGCCATCGCCGACTTCCTGCAGGGACCGGAGCACATCTTCGAGCTGCTGCCGACCGCTCTCGGCGACGTCCGGGCGATGCGGGAGGACTTCCCGGACGCCGTCGTGCTGCCCTCGTCCACCTCGCTGCCGCTGCCGTCCGGCGCGGAGGTCGGCGCGGTCGGTGAGCCGACCAACCCGCTCGCGAAGCTCGTCCGTCTCGGCAAGGGCCTGGTGCACAACGTCACGCCCGCGCACGAGCAGCACCACGAGCGCCCGCAGCTCAACGTGCCGACCCTCGACGCCCGTTGGTTCCTGCTCTCGCAGGTCGACGGCGTCACCGTCACCACCGCGGACGGTCGCGGCGTGGTCTACCGCAAGCGCGACCCGCGCCAGGCCTGGGGCCTGCTGAAGGAGGCCATGCGGCTGCGCCGCGAGCTGGCCACCCGGTTCCCCGAGCTCAAGCGCGTCTACGCCGACGCGGTTCCGTCGCTGACCAGCAAGGAGAGGTGGGAGAGTGTCTTTCATTACCCGGCGTAAGCCAGAGGGCGCCCTGCTGGACGGCGCCGGGACCACCGAGTCCGCCGCCGAGGTGAAGATCCTCAATGCCATCCAGTCCACCATCGGCGCGCAGCCGGCGGTGATCACGGCCGCCCGCGGCATGTCCCACTTCGGCGAGCACGCGCTCGGCTGGGTCGCGATCGCGGGCGTCGGCGCCGCGCTTGACCGTTCCCGCCGCCGTCAGTGGGCGGGCGTCGCGGTCGGTGCGGTCGGCGCGCATGCCGCCTCCATCGTCATCAAGCGGGTGGTCCGCCGACCCCGGCCGAACGACCCCTCCGTGGCCGTCAACGTGTCGACCCCGAGCAAGCTGAGCTTCCCGTCGTCGCACGCCACGTCCACCACGGCCGCCGCGGTGCTCCTCGGCCGGCTGACCGGGCTACCCTTGCCCGCGGTGCTGGTGCCCCCGATGCTGCTCTCGCGGCTCGTGCTCGGGGTCCACTACCCGACCGATGTGCTTGCCGGATCCGCCCTTGGCGCAGCCTCGGCCGCAGTGGTGCTGCGCGCCGAAAGGAAGTTTGGAGAGAAATGAGCGAGCACCCCGCCGACCTGGTCGGACCGCCGAAGTCGCTGGCGTCCGGGATCGTCAAGGCGCTCCGCCCGCGGCAGTGGGTGAAGAACGTCCTCGTGCTCGCCGCCCCGCTGGCCGCCGGGTCGGTCACGGAGACGGATGTCCTGCTGCCGGTGGCTCTGGCGTTCGTGGTGTTCTGTATGGCCGCGTCCGGCATCTACCTGGTCAACGACGCGATGGATGTCGAGGCCGATCGGGCGCACCCCACCAAGCGCTTCCGCCCCATCGCGGCAGGTGTGCTGCCGGTCCGCCTCGCTTACGCGATGGCGGTGGTGCTGCTGGCGGGCGCGATCGGACTGTCGTTCTTCGCGAACTGGCAGCTCGCCGTCGTGATGGCCGTCTACATCGGTATCCAGCTCGCCTACTGCTTCGGGCTCAAGCACCAGGCCGTGCTCGACATCTGCATCGTGTCCTCCGGGTTCCTGCTGCGGGCGATCGCCGGTGGTGTCGCCGCGGAGATCCCGCTGTCGCAGTGGTTCCTGCTGATCATGGCGTTCGGTTCGCTGTTCATGGCGGCGGGCAAGCGGTACGCGGAGCTGCAGCTGGCCGAGCGCACCGGCGCGAAGATCCGCAAGTCGCTCGAGTACTACACCGCGACCTACCTGCGGTTTGTCTGGACGCTCTCGGCGACAGCGGTGGTGATCTGCTACGGACTGTGGGCCTTCGAGCGGGACCAGGCGAACGGCACCAACTGGTTCGCGATCTCGATGGTTCCGTTCACGATCGCGATCCTGCGGTACGCGGTCGACGTCGACGGCGGCGAGGCGGGGGAGCCGGAGGAGATCGCGCTCGGCGACCGGGTGCTCCAATTCCTCGCTATCGCCTGGATTGGAGCGGTGGGTGTCGCTGTCTATCTCGTCTGACAGGCCCCGCGTGGAGGACACCGAGACGCCCCAGGAGGCAGGCTCCGCGACGCGGTTGCCGTCGTGGCTGCCCCGGTCGGTGTTTCTCGGTGGGCTCGCGCTGACCGCCGCCCTCTTCGTGTGGGGTGGCTGGGAGCGCCGCTGGATCGCCGACGACGGGCTGATCGTGTTGCGCACGGTGCGCAACCTGCTGGCGGGCAACGGTCCGGTCTTCAACGCGGGCGAGCGGGTCGAGGCGAACACGAGCACCGTCTGGACCTACCTGGTGTACGCGTTCAGTTGGCTGACGCAGGCCCGCCTCGAGTACGTGGTGCTCGGTGTCGCGCTGGTCCTCTCCGGCGCCGCGATCGTGCTCGCGATGCTCGGTACCGGCGCCCTGTGGCGCGGACTGGGCCGCTCGGGTTCTGGCTCGACCCTGCTGCTCCCGGCAGGCGCGCTCGCCTACATCGCGGTGCCGCCCGCCCGCGACTACGCGACCTCCGGGCTGGAGTCCTGCCTGGTCATCTTCTGGATCGCCCTGCTCTGGCTGCTGCTGGTGCGCTGGGTGCAGCGCCCGCCGACCACCGCCTCGGTCCTGGTCCTCGCCTTCATCGCCGGTCTCGGACCGCTGGTGCGACCCGAGCTGGTCATCCTCGCCGGACTCGCGCTGCTGCTGATCTTCCTGGCACCCGGCACCTGGCTGCTGCGAACGCTGATCGTCGCGGTCGCCGGTGTGGTCCCGGTCGGGTACCAGATCTGGCGGATGGGCTACTACGGCCTGCCCTACCCGAACACCGCGGTCGCCAAGGATGCCGGCGGCGCCAAGTGGGGTCAGGGCTTCACCTATCTCTGGAATCTGGTGGGGCCGTACTGGCTGTGGCTGCCGCTGCTCGTGCTGGCCGTCGCGATCCTGGTGACCCGACCGTGGTCGCGCGCCGACGCCCCCGCCCCACAGTTGGGCGGCACCGCCCTCACCCGGTGGCAGTCGCGGCTGCGCACCCCGGGCGCGGTGGTCACCGTCATCCTGGTCACCGGGCTGCTGCTGCTGATCTATTCGCTGCGGGTCGGCGGGGACTTCATGCACGGCCGGGTGCTGCTGCCGGTGTTGTTCTGCTTCATGCTCCCCGTCGCCGTGCTGCCGGTCCGCGTTCCCAGGCGCGGGGACTGGGGCCGGACCAGGGGCACCGCCCTTTTCGCGGTCGGCGCCGTCGCCTGGCTGACCATCGTGGTGTGGGCGATCGCGGTATCGAACTCGTCGGGCATGCCGAACGGCACCGTCGTCGGCAAGTCCGGAATCGTCGACGAGCGGAACTTCTACGCCCTCAACACCGGTCACGCGCATCCGATCCGCGCCGAGGACTACCTGGACTATCCGCGCATGCGCCCGATGGTCGAGGCGATAGCCAACACCCCGGACGGTGGCCTGCTGCTCCCCGCCGGCTACTACACGTACTGGGACGTGGTGCCGCCGCCGTTGCCGATTCCGGAGGGCGGCGCGGGGCACACGGTCTTCTTCCTCAACCTGGGCATGACGAGCATGAACGTCGGCCTCGACGTGAAGGTGATCGATCAGATGGGCCTCGCCTATCCGTTGGCCGCGCACACCGAACGGCTCGACGACGGCCGGATCGGCCACGACAAGGCCCTCTACCCGGACTGGGTGGTCGCAGACACCGGCATGGTGGACCTGCACCCGTGGATGCCCTGGTACCTGGACGAGCAGTGGGTGGCCGACGCCAAGGTCGCGCTCACCTGCCCCGAGACCCAGGAGGTGCTGGCGTCTAGCCGGGCGGAACTGACCCGCCCACTTTTCATTCGCAATCTCAAGCGCGCCTTCGACTACGCCAAGTACCGTTTCGACCGGGTCCCGGCGTACGAGATCGAGCGGTGCAATCTGGAACCGCCTCCGCCGGTCGAACCCAGGTGAGTGGGCGTCCAGTTGGACCTTGCTCACTTCGGCGAGCGAAATTATCTCGGTTGTGTAACGCTGGCCTTCGGGCCGTCGATACAGGTGTCATGTGTGCCTTCGGGCACCGGCCGGGGCACCGTTTGTCAGTGCTCGCTGTGTGACATACGCTCCACCGAGCGCAGTGTGATCTTGATCAGTTCCACTGCCGCTTCCACATGTGTGGGGGCGGCAGAGCATGGCCTCCCGCCGGATCGTCGGTCCGCTTCGGCGGGCACCGCAGAGAAGAAAGAGAGCAGTATTCATGCGTATAGGCAGACCGAGGATTTCTGAGCGCCTCAAGCAGCGCGCCCTCGGCCTTACGGCCGCCGCGCTCGTCCTGCCGATAGCCGCAGGTATTGCCGGTACCGCCGTCGCAGGCGCAGCCCCGGTCGCGCACCGCGCACCCGCCGGCGGATTCGAAGACGTGTGGGTTCCCTCGTCGATGGGCAACATCAAGGTCCAGATCCAGTGGGCCAAGAACGGTGGCAACGCCGCCCTCTACCTGCTCGACGGACTGCGTGCGCGCAACGACCGCAACGCCTGGACCTTCGAGACCAACGCGCTGCAGCAGTTCAGCAACGACAACGTCACCCTGGTGATGCCGGTCGGCGGCGAGTCCAGCTTCTACACCGACTGGATGGCCCCCTCGAACTTCAACGGGCAGAAGAGCGCCTACAAGTGGGAGACCTTCCTGACCAAGGAACTCCCCGACTACCTCGCGGGCCGCGGTGTCTCGCGCAGCAACAACGGCGTGCTCGGCCTGTCGATGGGCGGCTCGGCCGCCCTGACCCTGGCCGCACACCACCGCGACCAGTTCAAGTTCGCCGGCTCGCTGTCGGGCTACCTGAACATCTCGGCGCCGGGCATGCGTGAGGCCATCCGCGTCGCGATGCTCGATGCCGGCCGCTACAACGTCGATTCCATGTGGGGACCCCCGTGGAACAAGCAGTGGCTGCGCAACGACCCGTTCGTGTTCGCCCCGCAGCTCAAGGGCCTGTCGATGTACGTCTCGGCGGCCAGCGGCCTGCCCGGTGGGCACGACAACCCGCGCGCGGCGATCGACTTCTACAACACCGCGAACGGCATGGCTCTCGAGGCGCTCTCGCTCGCGAACACCCGCGCGTTCCAGGTCCGCCTTGGCACCCTCGGTATCCCTGCGACGTACAGCTTCCCGGCCAGGGGCACCCACTCGTGGAAGTACTGGGAGGCCGAGCTCTGGAAGGCGCGCCCGCAGATCCTGGACGCGCTCAACGCCTGATGATCGACTTCCAGATCATTGCGTAGACGGATGATGCCGCCCCACGCGCCGACTCAGGCAGCGCGGGGCGGCATCGCCGTATCCGGTCCGGACCAGTGTCGCGACCATGGGGTCCTTACCCCGCAGAAGTAACAATTGCACCACCCGCCACAGCGCGTCACCCCTTGGCGCGGGCCCCCGGCGTGTAAAAAGAGCACGAGTGTAGGTGTCGGTCGAGGCGTCAGCACCGGGGTACAGAGCAGAAGGAGTGTCACGGTCCGATGCGATCAGTACTGAGGA
Source organism: Rhodococcus sp. NPDC059179 (assembly GCF_042754885.1). Taxonomy (NCBI): domain Bacteria; kingdom Bacillati; phylum Actinomycetota; class Actinomycetes; order Mycobacteriales; family Nocardiaceae; genus Rhodococcus; species Rhodococcus sp. NPDC059179. The sequence goes on from NZ_JBHZBV010000001.1 coordinate 683,402, forward strand.
ATCCGGGAGCGCGTCCCGGGGGGAATGCGTCCGCACGAGGCGCTCGCGGCAGGGTACTGCGTCTGCTCGCGGCGGCCCTCGTGCTGCCGACCGCGGCCGGCCTGACCACCGCCACCGCGACCGCGTGGGCGCAGGCCGACGAGACCACCACCACCACCACGACGACCACCACCACGGCGCCGACGACGACCACGACGGCGAAGGTGCCTGCGGCCGAGACCCAAGAGCCGGTCACCACGACACCGGACGTCGTCCCGACGACCACCGAGCCGCCCGCGCGGACCACGGTGGCGCAGACCACGACGGTCGAGCAGACCACCACGCCCGAGGCCGCGCCCGCCCCGGCCGCCAGGGCAGCGAACGCCGCGCCGTCGGTCGCGCGCGCCGCCGCGCCGGTGCTCTCGCTCCCCGGCGTCTCCAAGGTCGAGTGGATCACCGATCGGCGGGTCGCCCTGTGGGTCGACTCCGCGGCGATGGGCGCCCCGTTCCAGGTGCAGGTCCTGCTGGCCAGGGACTGGAACTCGCGGCCGGACGCGTCGTTCCCCGCGCTGTACATGCTCGACGGACTGCGCGCGCGCGACGACGAGAGCGGCTGGACGATCGATACCGACGCCGCGAACTTCTACGCGGACAAGAACGTCAACGTGATCCTGCCGGTCGGCGGCGAGTCCAGCTTCTACGCCGACTGGCTTGCGCCGGACAACGGCAAGAACTACCAGCTGGAGACCTTCCTGATGAAGGAGCTCCCGCCGGTGCTCGAGAACGGGCTGCGGACCACCACCACGCGCGGCATCATCGGCCTGTCCATGGGCGGCACCTCGGCGATGTTCCTCACCCAGCGCAACCCCGGCTTCTTCAAGTTCGCCGGATCCTTCTCCGGCTACCTGACCACCACCTCGCTGGGCATGCCGCAGGCGCTGCAGTACGCGATGACCGACGCGGGCGGCTACAACGTCTCGAAGATGTGGGGCCCGCCGGGCAACGCTGCCTGGGCCGCGCACGACCCGTACACCAACGCCGAGAAGCTCAGGGGCGTCAGCCTTTACATCTCCAGCGGCAGCGGCATGACCGGTCCGTACGACCAGCCGTCCGGGATCCCCGGCGTCTCCACCAACTACGCGGGCATGGGTCTGGAGATCCTGTCCCGGCTGACCTCGCAGAGCTTTGCCACCAAGCTGAACAAGCTGGGCATCCCCGCGCAGGTCAACTACCGCCCGTCGGGCACGCACTCCTGGCCGTACTGGCAGTTCGAGATGCACCAGGCCTGGCCGCAGGTGGCCAACGCGCTCGGCGTCGACGCCAGCGCGCCGAGCTGCGGCTCCGGCGGTGAGATCGCCGCGGTCGCGAACGCGAACCCGTGGCTCAGCGGCTGCGTGACCGGCGAGTACGACGTCGCGGGCGGCAGGGCGCAGGACTTCCGCAACGGCCGGATCTTCTGGTCGCCTGGCACCGGGGCGCACGTGCTGACCGGCATGATCGGCGGCTCGTACCAGGCCAACGGCGGTCCCGCTGGCCCGCTCGGGCTGCCGACCACCGACGAGCACGGCACCCCGGACGGGCGCGGACGCTTCAACCACTTCGAGCGCGGCTCCATCTACTGGACCCCGCAGACCGGTGCGCACGCGGTCCGCGGCGCCATCCTGGACGAGTGGAAGAAGCAGGGCTGGGAGCGTGGCCCGCTGGGCTACCCGGTCCTCGACGAGGTGAAGGCGCCGGGCAAGGACGGTGCGGTGCAGGGCTTCGAGATCGGTGCGATGTACCACAGCCCGCCGAACGGGACCCACGCCGTGCAGGGCCTGATCATGAAGAAGTACGGCGAACTGGGCTGGGAGGGCGGCTGGCTCGGCTTCCCGAAGACCAGCGAGATCCCGGTCAAGGACAACGGCCGCTTCAACGAGTTCGAGAACGGCAACATCTACTGGAGCCCCGCCAGCGGCGCCTGGTCGGTGCGCAACGGTCTGATCTTCGACGCATGGAAGAGCCAGAACTACGAGAACGGCAGGCTGGGCTTCCCTGTCGGTGACCAGCGCGACATCGCGGGCGGGATCCAGCAGGACTTCCAGGGCGGAAACATCACGGTCCGCAACGGCAAGGCCGACATCCACAACCGTTAGTTCCTTCGCACACGGGCCGGTGGCCGGGGTGAACCCGGCGGCCGGCCCGTTCGCGTCGGTAGCCTGTTGATCGACACCAGGCGTGGCCCGTAGGACGCCGCGAGTGTGCCGAACCCGTAGATCACGAATCCGAGGACTGAACCCCATGCTTGTTTCCACTCGTAAAACTCTGGCCAGGGCACTCACGGTCGGCGCGCTCGTGGCGGTCACCGGCGGCGTGCTCGCCGGGTGTGGCAGCGACGACTCCACGGCGAGCAGCACACCCACCCTCACCACCGGGTCGAAGTCCGCGCCCGCGCCCGAGACCTCGATCGAGGTACCGCCGTACACGACCCCGGCCGCCGCGGCGACCGCGCCCCCGGAGACGCCCGAATCGGTCCCGAGCGGTTTCCCCGGTCCCACCGAGGCCCCCGCGCTCGACGACCGCGGCAAGGCGTACCTGGAGGCGCTGAAGGAGGGCGGAATCGCCGTCGCCGACAACGGCGACATCGCCATCTCGACCGCGAACTACATCTGCGGCGCGAAGGTCAGCGGTGCGAACGCCGAGGAGGTCACCGCCTACGTCACCGGCATGGCGGGCGCGGAGGCCAGCATCACCGGCGCGGTGATGACCGCGGAGCAGGCAGCCGCGGCCGCCAAGGTGTACATCGACGCCGCCAATTCGCATTACTGCAAGTAGTCGCGCATGAATGCCGCCGGACGTAAGGGCCGCAAGTCGTTCGGGCGCAGGGTGCTGCGCCTGCTCATCGTGCTGATCGTGGTGTTGCTCCTGGCGCTGGTCGCGCTGGTGGCCTGGTACCTGCTGGCCGGGCGGGTGCCGACGCCGCCGCCGGGTCCCGGCCCCGAGCCGGAGCGGCCCAGCGCCCAGCCGGCGAGCTGCCCGGACGTCCAGGTGGTCGCGATCCCGGGTACCTGGGAATCGAGCGCGGTCGACGACCCGTTCAACCCGGGCGCCAACCCGGCCTCGCTGATGCTCAACATCACCCGGCCGCTGCAGGCGCAGTTCGACGGACAGCGGGCGCAGGTCTACACCGTCCCGTACGTGGCGCAGTTCTCGAACCCGGTGGCGCTGCCGCCGGACGGGCAGATGTCGTACAACAAGAGTCGCGGTGAGGGCACGGCCCGGGCGAGCGAGGCCATGTCGGCCATGCACGCGGACTGCCCGCTCACGACGTTCCTGCTGGCGGGCTTCTCGCAGGGTGCGGTGATCGCCGGCGACCTCGCCTCGTCGATCGGTGCCGGGACCGGGCCGGTGCCCGCGGACCTGGTGCTGGGGGTCGGATTGATCGCGGACGGCAGGCGCGAACCCGGAGCGGCCCAGTCCGTCGGTGCTCCGGTGGCCGGGGTGGGCGCGGAACTGTCGCTCGCCGGGTTGAAGGTACCGGGGATGACGATGACCGGCGCCCGGCCGGGCGGCTTCGGTTCGCTCGGTGATCGGGTGGTCGACATCTGCGCGCCGTCGGATGGCATCTGCGACGCGCCGCCGAACGCGTTCAGGCCGGCGAACTTCCTCGCGAGCCTCGCCCGGATGGGCGAGTACATCAACAATCCGGTGCATGCCATGTACAACTCGTTCGTAGTGGACCAAAACGGCACCACGGCAACGCAGTGGATGACAAACTGGGCCGCCGACAAGGTGAGGTCCGCCCCGGCACCCGCTCACGAATAGCGGGGAAGTGGTGCGTTCCCGATAGAATGGCCCACCGGCCAAATGTGGCCCACCCATGCCGCCCAGTTCCCCGTTCTGCCCAGTTTCAGGAGAAATGATCGATGAGTTCCGCCGACGCACCCGCGCCGCGCAAGTTCCGGTTCGCCGCCGGCGGAGAGGGTAACGCCGAAGAGGGCGGTGCCCGCCGGTTCGTCAAGTTGGCCCAGAAGGCCGAGGAGCTCGGCTACGACAGCTTCATGATTCCGGACCACCTCGGTAATCAGGTCGGTCCGATCGCCGCGCTCGGCGCGCTCGCGGTGGCGACGGACAAGATCCGGATCGGGACCGCGGTGTTGGCCAACGGATTCCGTCATCCGGCCGTGCTGGCCAAGGACGCGGCGACGATCGACGTGCTCTCCGGCGGACGGCTCGAGCTCGGCATCGGTGCCGGCTGGATGAAGGAAGAGTTCGACAAGGGCGGCATCACCTACGACAGCCCGGGCGTGCGCATCGCCAAGCTCGCGGAGTCACTCGAGATCCTGGACACGCTGCTGCGCGGCCAGGAGTGCAACTTCCAGGGCGAGTACTACCAGATCAACGGACTCAAGGGCAGCCCGCGGCCTCGGCAGGGCCCGCGCCCGCCCATCGTGGTCGGCGGCGGTGGCCCGAAGATGTTGGCGTTGGCGGCGAAGTACGCGGACATCATCTCGCTGGCCCCGCCCAGCAACAAGGACGGCAAGATGTTGCTGTCCGGCATCACGATGGAGGCGACCGCCGCGCGGGTCGAGCGGATCCGCGAGGCCGCGGGCGACCGGTTCGACGACATCGAGCTGAACTGGACGATCACCACGATCATGCCGACCGACGATCGGGAGGCGATGGCCGAGATGGCGCTGGCGGCCCTGGACAACGGGTACCCGCCGAACATCGAGGTGGACGTCAAGCTGACGGTGGAGCAGATCCTGGAGTCGCCGTACCTCGCATTCGGCACCTACGAGGAGATCGCGGACCAGATCCGCAGCGTGCGGGAGAAGACCTCGATGTCCTACGTCGGGATCTTCCCGACGCAGATGGAGGCCTTCGCTCCGGTGATCACCCTGCTCAAGGGTGAATGAGAGCCGCGGTGTCTGTAACATGCTGTTGGTTTGGGATGCGGCGCCCGCCGTTATCGATATGAGACCTGCGCGCATTGTCACCACTAGTCACTATTTGCACGATCCCACGCGGCTGCAGGGGATGAAGCTCACCGGCGTTCGTCACGCACACCGGGGGCTTGCCTTGGAGGAGAAGGTATGAAGAACTTCGATGACTACGTCGACGAAGCCGGCCAGATCAGGCTGACGGCCGGCAGCACCCTCGTCGACTACGTCGAACAGCACACCCGTGAGAACGCGGACGAGCTGGCATACCGCTATATCGACTACTCGCGTGAGCGGGACGGTGAGGTGTTCGAGCTCACCTGGAACCAGTTCGGCAACCGGCTGCGCGCCGTCGCCGCCCGCCTGCAGCAGGTGACCGAGCCCGGTCAGCGGGTGGCGATCCTGGCGCCCCAGGGCCTGGACTACGTGATCTCCTTCTTCGCCGCGATGCATGCGGGCACCATCGCGGTGCCGCTGTTCGATCCGGACGAGCCCGGCCACGGCGACCGCCTGCACGCGGTCCTCGGCGACTGCAAGCCGTCGGCGATCCTCACCGCGTCCACCTCGGCTGCGGGCGTCCGCCAGCTCTTCCGTTCGCTGCCCGCAGCCGAGCGCCCCCGCATCATCGCGGTTGACGCGATCCCGGACACCGTCGGCGAGACCTGGGTCTACCCGGACATCGGCCTGGACGACATCGCCTATCTGCAGTACACCTCGGGCTCGACCCGGGTGCCCGCGGGCGTGGAGATCACCCACCGCGCGGTCGGCACCAACGCGCTGCAGATGGTCGACGCGATCGAGCTGACGACCGACTCCCGCGGCGTGACCTGGCTGCCGCTGTTCCACGACATGGGCCTGCTCACCGTGATCCTGCCTGCGCTCGGCGGCAAGTACATCACCATCATGAGCCCGCGCGCGTTCGTGGCGCGTCCCTACCGTTGGATCAAGGAGCTGGCCGCCATCACCGACGGTGCCGGCACCTTCGCGGCGGCGCCGAACTTCGCCTTCGAGCATGCCGCCGCCCGCGGACTGCCGAAGGACGGCGAGACCCTCGACCTGAGCAACGTCATCGGACTGATCAACGGCAGCGAGCCGGTCACGACGTCGTCGATGCGCAAGTTCAACGAAGCCTTCGCGCCGTACGGGCTGCCGAAGACCGCGATCAAGCCGTCGTACGGGATGGCCGAGGCGACCCTCTTCGTCTCGTCCACCAAGCACAGCGACGAGGCCAAGGTCATCTACGTCGACCGGGCCCAGCTGGGCGACGGCCGGATGGTCAAGGTCGACAAGGATGCGCAGGGGGCCATCCCGCAGGTGTCCTGCGGCTACGTCGCGCGCAGCCAGTGGGCCGTGATCGTGGACGCCGACACCGGCGCCGAGCTCGAGGACGAGAACGTCGGCGAGATCTGGCTGCACGGCAACAACATGGGCAAGGGCTACTGGGGTCGCCCCGAGGAGACCGAGCAGACCTTCCACAACCGGCTGGCCTCGACGATCGCCTCGGGCAGCCACGCGGACGGCGCGCCCGAGGACTCGAACTGGATGCGCACCGGCGACTACGGCGTGTACGTGGACGGCGAGCTGTACATCACCGGCCGGGTCAAGGACCTGGTGATCGTCGACGGTCGCAACCACTACCCGCAGGACCTCGAGGCGACCTCGCAGGAGGCGAGCGCCGCGCTGCGTCCCGGCTTCGTCGCGGCGTTCGCGGTGCCAGCCAACCAGCTGCCGAAGGAGGTGTTCGAGGCCGGCTCCGGGCTGACCTTCGACGCCGACGACGCCTCCGAGCAGCTCGTGCTCGTCGGCGAGCGCGCACCGGGTGCGGGCAAGGCCGATCCCGGCCCGATCGCGGACGCGGTCCGGGCGGCGATCTCCACCCGGCACGGCGTGACCGCCCGCGACGTTCTGCTGGTGCCCGCGGGATCCATCCCGCGCACCTCCAGCGGCAAGATCGCCCGGCGCGCCTGCAAGGCCGCCTACATCGAGGGAACGCTCCGTGGTGGTTACACGCAGACCGCGTTCCCCGATAGCGTCTAAAACGACCAGTTCTTTATGACGGGTAGCGTGGTGTGTTGATGGCTGAGACAGAGATGACGGTCGCGCAGCTGCGCGAATGGCTGCGCAACTGGGTTGCCGAGGCGACCGGGCAACCGGTCGACCAGATCTCGGACGACCGTCCGATGGAGGAATTCGGGCTCTCGTCCCGGGACGCCGTCGCTCTGAGCGGGGAGATCGAGGAGCTGGTCGGCATCACGCTGACCGCCACGGTCGTCTATCAGCACCCCACGATCGCCTCCCTGGCGACCCTAGTCATCGAGGGCGAGCCGGAGATCCCCGACGAACCCGAGGACGCGGCGCTGTACGCGTTGAGGGACACCTCGCAGTCGCACGACGTCGCGATCGTCGGCATGTCCAGCCGGTTCCCCGGGACCGGCCACACCCCCGACGAGATGTGGCGGCTGCTCATCGAGGGCCGCGACGCCGTCACCGAGCTGCCCGAGGGTCGCTGGTCCGAGTTCGCGGCCGATCCGCAGATCGCCGCGGCCATCGAGAAGGCCAACACCAAGGGTGGCTACCTCGACGACGTCAAGGGCTTCGACGCGGAGTTCTTCGCGATGTCGCCGCTCGAGGTCCGCAACGTCGACCCACAGCACCGGTTGGCACTGGAGCTCACCTGGGAGGCGCTCGAGGACGCCCGCATCCCGGCCAGCGAGCTCAAGGGCGAGCAGGTCGGCGTGTTCATCGGCAGCTCCGCCAACGACTACCAGCTGCTCGCGGTCAGCGACCCGGTGCACGCGCACCCCTACGCGCTCACCGGCACCTCGACCGCCATCGTCGCGAACCGCGTCTCCTACTACTTCGACTTCCGCGGCCCGTCCATCGCGATGGACACCGCCTGCTCGTCTTCGCTGGTGGCCGTGCACCAGGCCGTGCGGTCGCTGCGTAGCGGTGAGTCGGACCTCGCGCTCGCGGGCGGGGTCAACATGCTCGTCGCGCCCGCCGCGAGCCTCGGTTTCAACGAGATCGGAATGTTCGCCGAGGACGGCAAGATCAAGGCCTTCTCCGCCGACGCGAACGGCATCGTCCGCGCCGAGGGCGGCGGCCTGGTCGTGCTCAAGCGGCTCGAGGACGCCGAGCGCGACGGTGACGACATCCTCGCGGTGATCGCCGGCTCGGCCGTCAACCAGGACGGCCGCTCCAACGGCATTGTTGCCCCGAACCCCGACGCCCAGGCTGCCGTGCTGCGGCAGGCCTACCGGGACGCCGGCATCGCCCCGTCCGGCGTCGACTACATCGAGGCGCACGGCACCGGCACCATCCTCGGCGACCCGATCGAGGCCGACGCGCTCGGCCGCGTCGTCGGCCGGGGCCGCTCGGCGGACCAGCCGGCGCTGCTCGGTTCCGCGAAGACCAACTTCGGTCACCTCGAGGCCGCCGCGGGCGCGGCCGGCCTGATCAAGGTCGTGCTCGCGATGCGGGAGGACAAGCTCCCCCCGTCGCTGAACTACGCGGGCCCGAACCCGTACATCGACTTCGCCAAGGCGCACCTGCAGGTGATCCCCGAGGCCACCGACTGGCCGCGGTACACCGGCCGCGCCGTCGCGGGCGTCTCCGGCTTCGGCTTCGGCGGCACCAACGCGCACGTCGTGGTCCGCGAGTATGCGGCTACGCCGCCCGTGAGCGCTTCTGGCCCGGACGGGGACCAGAAGGACTCACAGGCAGCGGAGCTGCTCGATGAGGCCGCGGGCGTGCTCGCCGACGCCGCCGAGTCGATGGGCGTCGAGCCCGCCGTCGCCGCCGAGCCTGCCGAGACCGACGCGGAGCCGATGCCGGTGCTGCTGGCGGTCTCCGCCTCGATGCCCTCCCGACGCCGTCGCGCCGCCGCGGACCTGGCCGACTGGCTGGAGACCGAGGCGGGCAGCACGACGCTGCTCGAGGACGTCGGCCGCACGCTGGCCCGCCGCAACCACGGCCGGTCCCGCGCCGTGGTGCTCGCGCGCACCCGCGCCGAGGCCATCACCGGCCTGCGCGCGGTCGCCGCGGGCAAGCCCGGCCAGGGCGTGCTGTCCGCGGACGCACCCGCGTCCAACGGTCCGGTCTGGGTGTTCTCGGGCTTCGGCTCGCAACACCGCAAGATGGCCAAGCAGCTCTACCTCGGCAACCCGGTGTTCAAGCAGGCGATCGACGAGGTCGACGCGCTGATCGTGGACGAGGCCGGCTACTCGATGGCCGAGAAGTTCGTCGACGACGCGGTGGACTACGACGTCGAGACCGCGCAGGTCGGCATCTTCGCGATCCAGGTCGGGCTGGCCGCCCTGCTCCGCCATCACGGCGCCGAGCCGGAGGCCGCGGTCGGTCACTCGATGGGTGAGGCGGCCGCCGCGTACGTCACCGGGGGTCTCCCGCTCGAGGACGCGGTGCGCGTGATCTGCGCCCGCTCCCGCCTGATGGGCGAGGCCGAGTCGACGCTCGAGGGCGACGACATCCGGCTGATGGCGCTAGTCGAGTACAGCGCCGCCGAGATCGAGGGTGTGCTCGGGGACTTCCCGCACCTCGAGGTCTGCGTGTACGCCGCGCCGACGCACACCGTCATCGGCGGCCCGCAGCCCGAGGTGGAGGCCATCGTGGCCCGCGCCGAGGCCGAGGAGAAGCTCGGCCGGGTGCTGCAGACCAAGGGCGCCAGCCACACCTCCCAGGTGGACCCGCTGCTCGGCGAGCTGGCTGCCGAGCTGGCCGGCATCGAGCCGGGCAAGCTGAAGGTCGGGCTGTACTCCTCGGTGGACAAGGAGACCTTCTACCGCGCGGGCCATGACCCGGTCCACCAGGTCGAGTACTGGACCAAGGGCCTGCGGCACAGCGTGTACTTCACCAACGCCGTTCGCCTGGCCGTCGACGCCGGTCACACCACCTTCGTCGAGCTGGCCCCGAACCCGGCGACGCTGATGTCGGTCGCGGCCACCGCCTTCGATGCCGGGCTGCACGACGCTCAGCTGATCCCGACCCTCAAGCGCAAGGAGGACGAGGAGCTCGGCGTGCTCAGCGCCCTCGCCCAGCTCTACGTCAACGGGCACCCGGTGAACCTGCCGTCGCTGTTCTCCGACGGCGGCTACGCGGACCTGCCGCGGACCGCGTTCCTGCGCAAGGAGCACTGGCTCGACATCCGTATCTCCTCGGGCGGCAATGCCCGGGTGCCCGGCGCGCACGTTTCGCTGCCCGACGGCAGGCACGTGTGGGAGGTCGAGGCCGCCGCGGTCACCGACCTGAACGCGCTGGCCGCCGACGCCGCCGCCCAGGTGCTCTCGGACGTCGCGCTGACCGCAGCCGTCGCGCACGGCGAGGTCCCGGCCGCCGGCACGCTGACCACGACGCTGAATCCGCACCCGGGTGGCGCGTCGCTGCAGGTGCACGCCAAGGGCGCGGACGGCTTCGCGCTGCTGCTCGACGCGGTCGTGACCGCGGGCGAGCCGCTGCCCGAGCTGGTCGTCTCCGCGCCCGAGCCGCGCTCCAGCTCGCCGATGGAGGAGCTGCCCGAGGTGGTCGAGTCGTTCGGCGACCGCTGGGACCCGACCAGCTCGCAGTCCATGGAGGAGCGGCTGGGGCTGATCGTCGCCGAGTCCATGGGCTACGCACCCGAGGACCTTCCGGCCGAGATCCCGCTCATCGAACTCGGACTGGACTCGCTGATGGCGGTGCGGATCAAGAACCGCGTCGAGTACGAGTTCGACATCCCGCAGCTCCAGCTGCAGGCGGTCCGCGACGCGAGCCTGCGCGAGGTGGAGAAGTACCTGCGCTACGCCATCGACAACCGCGAAGAGGTCGCGGCGCTCGCCGAGAAGCAGCGCGTCGAGAAGGAGGCCTCCGCCGCTGCCGCCGCGGAGGACGCGGCGCTGGCCGACGAGGACACCACGCCCGTCGCCGAGGCCGAGGCCATTCTCGCGGCCGCGGCGCCGGTGCAGGCCGAGGCGCCGGGCCCGCTGGACCAGCAGGCGACGGCGGAGGCGACCGGAACCGACGTGCCGCCGCGCGACGCCGCCGAGCGGCTGACGTTCGCCACCTGGGCGGTGATCACCGGGAAGTCCGCGAAGGGCATCTTCAACACCCTGCCGGTGCTCGACGACGACACCGCCGAGAAGCTGGCGGCCCGGTTGACCGAACGCGCGGGCGGCGAGGTGAACTTCGACGACATCCTCGACTCGGAGACCATCGAACAGCTCGCGGAGAAGGTGCGCGAGCACCTCGAGGACGCCGTCCGCATCGACGGGCTGGTCCGCACCCTGCGCACCCGTCCCGAGGGATCCACCGCGGTGCCGGTGTTCGTGTTCCATCCGGCGGGCGGCTCGACGGTGGCCTACGAGCCGCTGCTCAAGCGGCTGCCCGCGGGCACCCCGATGTACGGCCTCGAGCGCACCGAGGGTCCGATCGACGAGCGCGCGAAGGCGTACGTGCCGCTGGTCCGCGAGATCCAGGGTGACGGTCCGTACGTGCTGTACGGCTGGTCCCTCGGCGGCGTGCTGGCGTACGCGGTGGCCAAGCTGCTGCGCGAGGAGGGCGCGGAGGTCCGGATCGTCGGCCTGATCGACACCGTCATGGCGGGCGAGAAGGTGGACGACACCCCGGAGGAGATCCGCAAGCGCTGGCAGCGGTACGCGGCGTTCGCGAAGAAGACGTACAATGTCGACGCTCCGCTTCCGCTCGACAAGCTGGCCGCGACCGACGACGACGGCCAGATCAAGATCCTGATGGACCTGCTCAAGATGAGCGGGACCAAGATCCCCGGCGGGATCATCGAGCACCAGCGCACCTCGTGGCTGGACAACCGGGCCATCCAGACCGCGGAGCTCGAGACCTACGAGGGCGATGTCGTGTTGTACCTGGCCGATCGCTATCACGACGACGTGATGGACCTCGAGCCCGCGTTCAAGACGCGCAAGCCCGACGGCGGTTGGGGCGAGGCCGCCCCGAACCTGGAGATCATCCATGTCGGTGGCGACCACATCCAGATCGTGGACGAGCCGTACATTGCCAAGGTGGGGGCCGACCTGACCAAGAAGCTGGCCGATATCGAGGCCGAGAAGCGGAGCAACTGAGTGAGCACCACCACGGCCGAGAAGCTGGCGGACCTTCGCGAGAAGCTCGAGCTGTCGAAGGCCCCGGGTAACCCGAAGGCGATCGCGAGGCGCAAGGAGAAGGGTCTACCGACTCCGCGCGAGCGCATCGACATGCTGCTCGATCCGGGCAGCTTCGTCGAGGTCGGTCAGCTCGCCCGGATGGCGGGCGATCCCGCCAACCCGTACGGCGACGGCGTCGTCACCGGGCACGGCACGGTCGAGGGCCGTCCGGTCGCGGTGTTCGCGCACGACCAGACCGTCTTCGGTGGGGCGGCGGGCGAGATCTTCGGCCGCAAGGTCTCCGCGATCCTCGACTTCGCGATCAAGATCGGCTGTCCCGTCATCGGGATTAACGAGTCCGCGGGCGCCCGCGTTCAGGACGCCGTCGCGTCGGTGGCCTGGTACGCGGAGATGGGTCGGCGGCACGAGCCGCTGTCCGGCCTGTGCCCGCAGATCTCGATCATCCTCGGCAAGTGCGCCGGTGGAGCGGTGTACGCGCCGATCAACACCGACGTCGTGATCGCCACCGAAGAGTCGTACATGTTCGTCACCGGGCCTGACGTGATCAAGTCCGTCACAGGCGAGGACGTCAGCCTCGACGACCTGGGCGGCGCCCGCAAGCAGGCCGAGTACGGCAACGTGCACCACGTCGCGGCTGACGAGAAGGCCGCGTTCGAGTGGGCCCGCAAGTACCTGAGCTTCATGCCGTCCAGTTGCACCGAGCGGCCCCCGATCGTCAACCCCGGCCTCGAGCCGGAGATCACCGAGGACGACCTCTCGCTGGACGCCTTCATGCCGGACGCCGACAACGCCGGCTACGACATGCACGACGTGCTGCTGAAGATCTTCGACGACGGCGATTTCCACGAGGTCCGCAGCCAGACCGCGCAGAACATCATCACCGGGTTCGCCCGGGTCGACGGCCGTCCGGTGGGCGTGGTCGCGAACCAGCCGATGCACCTGTCCGGCGCGCTCGACGCGGCGGCCTCCGACAAGGCCGCGCACTTCGTGCAGGTCTGCGACGCGTACAACATCCCGCTGGTGTTGGTCGTGGACACCCCGGGGTTCCTGCCGGGCGTCGAGCAGGAGAAGGTCGGTGTCATCAAGCGCGGCGGCCGGTTCCTGTTCTCCTACGTCTCGGCCACCGTGCCGAAGGTGACCGTCGTGGTGCGGAAGTCGTACGGCGGTGGGTACGCGGTGATGGGTTCCAAGCAGCTCGGCGCAGACGTGAACTTCGCCTGGCCGACCGCCCGGATCGCGGTGATGGGCGCGGAGAGCGCGGTCGCGGTGATCGGACGCAGGCAGATCGAGGCGGCAGGCGAGAACGCCCCCGCCGTCCGCCGGGAGCTGATCAACTTCTACAACGAGCACGTCGCGACCCCGTACGTCGCCGCGGAGCGTGGGTACATCGACGCGGTGATCGAGCCGGCGACCACCCGCCTCGAGATCCGCAAGGCGCTGACCCTGCTCCGCGACAAGGAGCTCCCCAAGAACCCGCGGAAGCACTCGCTGATCCCGTTCTGACTTCCCCCGTACCTCCCCAATGTCACACCGGTTCGACTGACGCGACCGAGTGTGACATTGGGGAGATGCATCAGGGCGCTGGACGAAGGCGGACGTCCGGACGCGGCCTCAGTTCGGCCTGCCGGTAGTTCTGCCGCAGTTGATCCATCACCAGGTTCTCGTTGTCGTGCAACGTCCGCGGCAGGTGTGCGAGCACGACGATGCCCTGACTCTGCATCCGGGCACGCCGTTCGAGGGTTGCCTGGTGGTCGCGGGGTGTGAAGTGGTGGTCGAGTGAGTCGATCTCCCATGCCATCGCGACGTCGTCGATCCAGCCGTCCGGCATGGCGATGAACTCACCTGCAGCCGTTTCGATTTCGCGGTTGTGCACCATGGGCGGCAGCCCACTTCGGGCGTAGAGCTTCTGGGCAAATATCTCCTCGACGGAATGTGCGTCACCACCGAGGTCGCGCAGAACCGATCTGGGCAGCGCCGTGCCCCGGCGCGAACCCTCGGACAGTTCGATGGCCAGTTCCTCCACTGAGGTCTCGCCCCGTTGAATGGCGGCAGCGAGGAGTGCCTGGCAGTCGTCCCTGCGACGCAGACGACGAGCCGCGTCGAGGGTGGCGCGGGTTACCGGGGCGCACCGGAGCGTGCCGCGCACGACCGGTGGCTCCGGCATGCGCCATGTCCTCTCGACCCGTACGAAGCCACACGATGCGCGGTGCTGCTCGGGTGGAATGAGCAGCAGCACGTCGTTCATCGAGGAGGAATGACGGTAGCCGTGTGCCGCAAGCGCCGCGTGCCCCGAGAGGACGCTCGCGGGTCCGCCGTACATCAGGGCGGCGGTCGCACGCTCCAACTGTGTCGGGAAGCCGTTGTGCAGCAACACGACGCCGGGAAGCATTCGTTGCCACGGGCCTCCGGGCAGGCACCAGCTGGAGATGGTCGACGGGGCCGCTCCCAGTGACTTCAGGGTGCTGGAGCGGATGACCCCGTTGAGCCCGTGCCGAACGAGTGCGTCGTAGTCGGATGCCCAGGTTCCTCGCTTCACAAGCTCAGAGTGCCCGACACGGGAGGCCGAACGGTGCCGACGGCATCCGCCTGTGGATGGATGTCGGCCTGTGGACAACCGGGACTGCGGGAGTCTTAGACCTCGCCCGACCTCCCCAATGTCACATTTAGTCGGCCCAGACGAACCGGTGTGACATTGGGGAGATCACGGGGAGATCAGGGGAGGGGGGCGCCCCAGGCGGCTAGCGCTCGTACACCCGCATCATGCCGGGGCTCCAGAACCCGGAGCGGCGCACCTCGCCGGTGTCGACGACGGCGGCCTCAGCATCCGGGAAGAACGGCGTGTACCGCTCCAGCGCGCCCCAGTCCCGGCCCCAGTCGTCCGCCAGGTAGGTCGGCACCGTGGAGGCCTCCGCGAGCATCTCCGTCCAGCCGAGCGGTCCACCGTTCTCGTGGGACTGCCAGGTGTCGGTGGAGCTGACCGCGAGCGGACGGTCCGGGAGGATGCGGTAGCCGGGCACCTCCGCGACGCCGTACTTGTGGTCGAACGGTCGCTGGCAGGGGAACTGCAGCCCGACCGCCCAGTCGAGCAGCACCGGCTGGCTCGAGCCGATGTAGTCGTTGAGCGTCTGCAGCTGCGGCACCCGCGGCGGGGTGAACGCCAGCCACTGGTCGCCGGTCAGGTTCGGGTCGTGTGCTCGGATCCGCACCACGTCGGTGTCCACGGGCAGCTCGTCGAGCGGCACCCGCAGGTTGCGCCAGGACGGCGCGGGCCCGATGTCCTTGGGCAGGTAGGAGCCCTGGACGGTGACGGTGCCGTTCGGTTCTCGGTGCCCGTACTCGAGCAGCAGCGACTGCCCGTAGGTGACCTCGCCGTCCTTGCTCTCCGACCAGATGCGCCCGGCCGCGGAGATGACGACCAGCGGCGACTGCTCGCTGCGCGCGGGCAGCGCGTACCAGCTGGAGGTGAGCGTGGCCGGCTCCTGGACGCCGGTCTGGTAGCTGCCGAGCACCGGGGTGGTCGCGGGGTTCAGCCCGAACGGCAGCTTGACGTTGCTGCCGTTGACGCCGACCGCGCCGGTGCCGCCCTCGGTGCCCGCGCCCGCGCCGGTGGCGAAGTTCGGGCCGACCGATGGGCCGTCGGTGTTCGACTGGCCGGGCTTGACCTCGGTGTAGTCCGCGGACAGGTCGGTGGGCACACCGTTCGGGCTGAACCCGCTCGGATCGCCGCCCGCCAGTGGATCGTTCGGGTCGGCTGGCGGGTTCGCCGGGTCGATCACCGGCTGCAGTCGGCCCGCGTTCGGGTCCGCCTCGGTGAGCACGTCGTCGGCCAGCCCGCACGGCGACCCGGTGACGGCGTCGATGTTGGAGCGGGCCAGCGAGTACGCCGGGTACTGCGCGACCGCGCCCTTCGCGAGGGAGAGCACCTCGAACAGCACCATCAGCGCGGCCACCACGGTCAGCGGCATGGCGGCGAACTTCTTGATGCGCCTGCCCTTTTCGCTGGACGCCTTCACCTCGGTGCCGATGAAGTCCTCGCGGAAGTACTGCCAGCCGACCACCAGCACGGCGACGACGAAGAGCGCGAGCAGCGCGGAGTTGAGCTCCCTGCCGCCGAGCGAGACGGTCTTGTCGAACCACGGGATGCCGTAGCTGGAGACATACCACCAGCCGTTGATGCCGGAGAACGAGAAGGCAAGCACCAGAAGGAGTCCCGCCGCGAACATGGTGCGGTTACGGCGTGAGCGGAGTGCGGACGCGGAGACCGCGACCGCGGTGAGCGCGGCCAGCGAGCCGGCGATGCCCGCGTACGCACCGAAGTGGTGGGTCCACTTCGTGGGGTTGAACATCATGAAGAAGATGGTTCCGAACACCACGCCGAGCAGACGCCAGGACGGACCGACCGCCGCGCCCGGGATCTTCTTGCGGCGCAACAGCACGAACAGGGTGGTGAACAGGCACAGGATCATCACCAGGAACGCGAACCGTCGGGCCACCGAACCGTCGACCGTCTGGACGAACAGGTAGTAGTACCGGAGGAACTCCTCGTACCAGTTCATGTTCGGGCCGATCAGGGTGCGCACCCGGGTGGCCTCGCGGACGCCCGCGAAGGTCTGGTCGGCGAACACGGCGACGAGCACCACGGTGCCTGCCGCGGTCAGCGGGGCGATCAGCGGCCAGGCACCGACATCGCGATGCCTGCGGACCAGGATCCGGACCATCGGCCGGGCGCCGGCCAGCAGCGCGGCCACACACATCAGGCCGGTCGGTGCGGCGCCGAGGGAGAACGCCGCGATCAGGACCGCGACCGCGGCGGGCAGCAGTCGCCCGGTGGCGATGGCGCGCTCGACCGAGCACCAGGTGAGCAGCGCGCCGAGGGCGACGATCGGCTCCGGGCGCAGGCCGTTGTTGTAGGCCAGCCAGAACGCGAGGAACACCAGCCCGCCGGTCCACACGGCGGCGGAGTTGTGCCGGACCGCGCGGCCGAGGCGGGGGATCACCTCGCGGCTGATGACCAGCCAGCAGAGGATGCCCGCGAGCAGCGCGGGCAGCCGCATCCACGGGCTGGCGGTGGAGATCTTGGCCATCGTGGCCAGCACCTCGTAGTACCAGCCGAACGGGGCCTCGGGGACGCCGAACCAGCGGAAGTAGTTCGCCATGTAGCCGGCGTGCTCGGAGACCCGGGCCATCGTCAGCAGGTAGCCGTCGTCCGCGGTGTTCGCACCGATGAAGTGCCACAGCAGGAGGATGCCGACGACCACGGCGTCCACCGGCTTGAACTGCCACCAGTGCGAGGGGAAGAAGCGGCGGTGGCCGCGGCCGTCGGTGCCGTCGAGGCGGGCGAGCGCGACCAGCGAGGCGATCGTCAGCAGGACCGCCAGCACCATCGCCGCGCTCTTGACGAGGGTGGGCGAGGAGGTGAACCGGGAGTCGATGTTCGCGGTGAGCGAGAGCCCGGCGGGCGCGGGGCCGTCCAGGCTGGTGAACACGCCGACCACCTGCGGCCGCAGGTCACCGGTGAGGGTGCCGGTGACCGGGTTGCCGTCCACGGACAGGCCCTCGAACGTGGCGGTGGTGCTGTCGATGTCCGAGCTGAACGTGATGGCCGAGCAGCCGCCGGCCTCGACGCGGTCGCGCGGAGCGGACGCGACCACGACGTTCCGGTCGAGCACGTCGACGCTCTCGGCGGTGACCCGCATGAACATCGCGTTGAGCGGGGCGTCGGTGCCCTGCGGCGGCGCGGTGGCCAGCAGCAGGCCGCCCTGTTCGGGCAGCTCGCGCACGAGGCGGCACGGCACCGTCGCCTGCAGATCGATCGGCACCTGCGCCATCAGCGGCGCGTCGACGTTGCCGGTGACGCCCGCCTGCGGCCAGTTCAGGGTGGACGTCGTCTGGTTCACCGGCAGGAACGGTGTCGCCAGCGCGAACAGGGCACCGAGCAGCCCGGTGACGAGCGCGAGCAGCCGCGCGGTGCGGTACTTCGCTCGGAAGTCGACCGGGGGCGGTGCGGGAATGACTGGATCGGGGGCTGTCACGGCGTCGGGCACGGTTCACGATGGTAGGCGAGGGCGGGTCGGCGTTCACATCGCTCCGGATAATCTCCGGAGGCCGCGGCACCGACGGCCGCGGCCCAGCTCAGCAGCCCCAGCTCAGCAGCCCGGCCTGCCGGCCGGGCCGAGCAGATCGGCCGAGGTCACCGCGCAAGTGAGCCGGCCCACCACCGCCGTCACCGCGCGGGGATCGGGCCCGGGGTCCACAGCCCGGACCGGGTGACGGTGGCGGTGTCCACCCGCGACGGCACCGCGGAGTCGTCGAGCGGCGTGTACCGCTCCAGCGAACCCCAGTCCCGGTCCCAGTCGCGGTCGAGGTAGCTGGGCATGGTCTGCGCGGTGAGCAGCAGGTCGGTCCAGCCGAGCGGGCCGCCGCCGAGGCTGTCCTGCCAGCCGTTGGTGGCGTCGGCGCCGACCCGGTCCGGCAGGATCCGGTACTCGGGCACCTCGGCGACGCCGTACTCGTGGCCGAACGGGCGCTGGCAGGGGAAGGACAGGCCGACGGACCAGTCCAGCAGCACCGGCGCCGCGGACCCGACGACGTCGTTCAGGGTCCGCAGCTGCGGCACCCGCGGCGGCGTCACGGCAAGCCACTGCCCCTGGCTGAGGTCGTGGTCGTTCGCGACCAGCCGCACCGCGGTGGCGTCGGCGGGGATGTCGGCCATCGGGATGCGCAGGTTCCGCCAGGACGGCGACGGGCCGATGTCGATGGGCAGCAGGCTGCCGCGTGCCTCGACGGTGCCGTCGGCGGCCGGGACGCCGTACTCGACGACCAGGTCCTGACCGTAGGTGACGACACCGTCGGCGTCGACGGACTTGATCCGGCCCGCCGCCGTGACGACGAGGATGGGGGCCGCGTCACTTCGCTCTGTCGACGTCCCGGCTGCGCCGGAATCCGGCAGCCCGTACCACCCGGAGGTGAGCCTGGCGGTGGCCTGCTCGCCGGTCTGGTAGCTGCCGAGCACGGGGGTGCGGGCCGGGTCGAGGCCGAAC
This sequence comes from Rhodococcus sp. NPDC059179, assembly GCF_042754885.1. Taxonomy (NCBI): domain Bacteria; kingdom Bacillati; phylum Actinomycetota; class Actinomycetes; order Mycobacteriales; family Nocardiaceae; genus Rhodococcus; species Rhodococcus sp. NPDC059179. Next base: position 702,473 of record NZ_JBHZBV010000001.1, read on the forward strand.
GGCAGCGCGACGGAGCTGCCGTTGACGCCGGTGCTCCCGGTGCCCCCACCGGTGCCCGATGCGGTGCCCGACGTGGTCGTGGTGGCGTCGCTGTCGGTGGTGTTCGCGCCGCCCGCGGCCTTGTTCTCCTCGTCGGCGGTCAGGTCGGCGGCGACCCCGTTGGGGGTGAAGCCGGCGTCCGCGTCCGCCCCGAGCGGGTTGTCCGACGCACTGACCGGGGTGAGCATCCCGGCGTTCGCGTCGGATTCGATCAGCACGTCGTCGGCGAGCGCGCAGGTGTTGCCCGCGAGGGTCTCGAAGTTCGAGCGGGCCACCGAGTAGGCCGGGTACTGCGCGACCGCGGCCTTGGCGAGGGAGAGCACCTCGAACAGCACCACGAACGCGGCGGCCAGCGTCAGCGGCGAGTCGAGCAGCGCGCGCAGCCCGCGCGACGGCGCCGCGGGCTCCTCCGGTCGGTAGGGCGCGCGCACGTGCTGCCAGCCCGCCAGCAGCAGCGCCAGCACCGCCAGCCCGAGCAGGGCGGTGGAGAAGGCGTTGCCGCCGATGGACGGCGGCTTGTCCCACCACGGCACGCCGTAGCTGGAGACGTACCACCAGCCGTTCGAGCCGGTGAAGGCCAGCGCGAGCAGGAACAGCACACCCGCCGCGAACAGCGTGCGATTGCGGCGCGAGCGGAGGGTGGCCGCGGCGACGGCGACGGCGGTCAGCGCGGCGATGGAGCCGGCCAGGCCCGCGTAGACGCCGAAGTGGTGCGTCCACTTGGTGGGGGTGAACATCATCAGCACCAGCGAGCCGAACACGATGCCGAGGATGCGTCGCGACGGCCCGGCGGCCGCGCCGGGGATCTTCCCGCCCCGGCGCAGCATGATCATCGCGCAGACGACCAGGCAGAGAATCATCGTGAACACGCCGAACCGGCGGGCCAGCGATCCGTCGGGGGAGACGTTCATCAGTGCGTCGTAGCGGTGGTACTCGTCGAACCACTTCACGTTCGGGCCGACCAGGGTGCGGACCCGGGTCGCCTCGAGCACGGTCGCGAGGGTCTGGTCGGCGAAGACGACGCCCAGCACCACGGTGCCCGCGGCGGCGATCGGCGCCAGCAGCGGCAGCCAACCCACCTCGCGGGCCCGGGTGACCAGGATCGCCACGATCGGACGGGTGCCGACGATCAGCGCCGCGACGGCGATGACGCCGGTCGGCCCGGCGGCCAGCGAGAACGCCGCGATGAGCACGCCGACCGCGGCGGGCAGCAGCCGGCCGGTGGCGATCGCGCGTTCGATCGAGCACCAGGTCAGCAGCGCGCCGAGCGCGATGATCGGCTCGGGCCGCAGACCGTTGTTGTAGGGCAGCCAGAACGCGAGGAAGACCAGCGCGCCGGTCCAGATCGCGATCCGGTTGCGGCGCACCGCGTTCCCGAGGCGGGGGATCACCTCGCGGCTGATCACCATCCAGCACAGGATTCCGGCGATCAGCGCGGGCAGCCGCATCCAGGTACTGGCGGTGCCGATCTTTGCCATCGCCACGAGCACGTCGTAGTACCAGCCGAACGGGGCCTCGGGGACCCCGAACCAGCGGAAGTAGTTGGCCATGTAGCCGGCGTTCTCCGACACCCTGGCCATGTTCAGCAGGTAGCCGTCGTCGGAGGTGTTCGCCCCGATGAAGTGCCACAGCGCGAGGGTGCCGACCACCAGGCCGTCGACGGCGGTGAAGCGCAGCCAGTGCCGGGGCAGGAAGCGGCGCGCGGCGCGGCCGTCGGTGCTGTCGAGTCGGTGCAGCGCGACCAGCGCGATCAGGGTGGCCAACGCGCCGACGATGATCGCGAGCAGCTTGAACGGCGTCGGGCTGGAGGAGAACCGGGAGTCGATGTCGGCGCGCACCTCGAGGCCGGCGGGGGCGGTGCCCTGCAGGTCGCTGAAGATGCCGACCATCTGCGGGCGCAGGTCGCCCGGGACGTCGACGCTCAGCGGCTCGCCATCGTCATTGCTGAGACCGGCGAAGGTGGCGGTGGTGTGGTCGGCGTCGGAGAACACGGTGATCGCCGAGCAGCCCGCGGCGACGTCGGCCAGCGGCGCGGAGAGCAGCAGGCTGTTGCGCAGGACCACCTGCACGGCGCGGTCGCCGTCGCCCGCGACCTTGACGGTGAGGCCGTCGAGTTCGGCTTCCGCGGCCTGCTTCGGCGCGGTGGAGACCAGCACCTGCCCGTCGGGCGGCAGCTGCGCCGCGACCGGGCAGGGGATGTGCGCGCTGATGCTGACCGGTTCGTAGCTGATCAGTGGGGCGGACACGCTGGTCAGGGCGCCGTCCTGCGGCCAGGACACGCTGGCGGTCGTCTGCTTGACCGGTAGCAGCGGGGTGAGCACGGCCAGCAGCAACCCGGCCAGACCCGCGACGACCGCGATCAGGCGGGCGGTGCGCAGACTCGGGCTGCGCGGAGCGGTTCGGTCGGCTGGTCTGGATTCAGGCGCGTCGGACACAAGGTCCGATCGTATGGGACGGCGCCCGAGCGACCGGGATGACGGCGTCCGGGTCAGGTCCCCGCGGCGACCAGTCCGCGCACATCCCACACCCAGACGTCGTCCGCGGCGTGCCCGCTGTCGCGCAGCAGCTGGCTGACCGTCTCGCGGAGCACCTGGCGGTTCCTGCCCGGCGGGAGCACGACCGCGTCGGCCCGCCAGAACCGCAGATCCGCGGCCGCCTGCGCGCGCAACTCGTCGGTGATCGTCGGTCGAAGGCCGGTCTTGTCGACCTCCGCCAGCAGCAGCGCGGTCGGCCGATCGTCCGGGCCGTATTTGGCCTCCTTCGCCACCCCCGCAGGCCCGACGAAATAGCCGCCTGCGAGCGGGAAACCGAAGTCGGCGCGGGCCTGCCAGGACAGCGCCCGCGCATCCTCGGGCCGGGGCAGCGGCACCGTCACGATCGAGCCGTCGTCGACGTAGCCGCGCCAGGTGCCGTCGGCGAAGAACGCGGGCGCGGGCGCCCGGTCGACCGCGGGCAGCGGCATCGGGGTCAGCGGCAGCAGCGCGACCACCAGGCCGACGCACCAGGGCACCAGCGTCGCCCGCTCGCGGAAAGCCCGGTCGGTGGCCATCGCCAGCAACAGCGCGACCGCGGGGACCGCGCCCATCGCGAACCGGGTCTCGAGCACCGACTCGAGCAGCGGCACGTGCTCGAACCACGACCACGGCAACGCGATTCCGGTCCCGCTCCGCCCGACGGTCAGCTCGGACCCCAGCGAGAGCACGCCCATCACGACCGCCGTCACCGCGGCCGCCCGCGCGAGCGGGGCACGCCACAGCCAGGCCGACGCCGCGACGACGAGGGCCAGCAGGGGCCAGCCGAAGTAGGCGTTCTCCTCGGTCGCGCCGATCGACACGTCCTGTCCGGGGTTGGTGAGACCGCCGAGCGACTGCGCCGGGAACTGCAGCAGCGCCTTGAGGTCGTTGCCCATCGCACCGTGGTCGATGGTCCGGTAGCTCTGCGGCCCGAAGAACTGCCACCACAACGGGATCGCGGTGATCGCCAACGCGATCGCCGCGGCGATCAGCAGCGGACGCCACGCGGACCGCACCGCCGCGCGCGCGAACTCCGGCCGAAAGGCGAGGTACGCCACCGTGAACACCGCGAACGCCATCGCGCAGATGAGCAGCGGTTCCTCGCCGAGCAGGATCTGCGCGGCGACCAGCAGGCCGAGGGCGACCGCGGTCGGGGTGCCCGCGCCGCGGCCGAGCCGGATCACGCAGCCGAGGATCACCGGAAGCAGCGCCAGCGCGACGAAGTTCGGGTGACCGTTGGCGTGCGAGATCATGCCCGGGGCGAATCCGCAAAACAGTCCGCCGATCGCCGCCGCCGCCCTCGATCGGACCGCGTACCGGGAGAGCAGCCAGTACCAGGCGAAGGCGGTGCCCGCGAGGCCCGCGGTCAGCACCAGCGTCCAGGTGGCGGTCGGGCCGAACAGCAGCGTGACGGGCGCGAGCGGAATGCTGACGCCGAACATGGCCGTGTTGGCCATCAGGTTCACGCCGTGCGGATAGTTCTGCAGGACCGTGCCGAGGGGGTTCTCGAGCCGGGTGACCGAGTGCGCGGCGACCGCGAAGAACCACTCCCACATCCGCTGGTCCTGGCCGCTGCCGGTCAGGTAGCCGACGGTCGGGGAGCGCCACTGGCGGCCGAGCACGACCACCGCCAGCGCGGTGAACCCGAGCGCGGCGGCCAGGTCGGGACCGGTCCAATAGCCCCGCAGGCGCCCGACGGCGGTGCGCGCGGGACTCGTCGTTGTCGAGGTCCTCGCGGGGTCCGCCAGCATCGGCGCCTGGGGCATGCAGGTTCCTGTCCGTCGTCGGGGTCGACGGGTTGCCGACCCCTCGGCCCCGGACACGGTACTCACCGAGTCTGGGAGGTCCCTGGGTGTGGGCCGGGGCGTGCCTGTCGATCGCTCACGGCCCGCCGATCGATTGGTCCCGGTCGAGCGGCTCGACGGACGGGCCTCGGCTGTTGCCGGGGGATCAGCTGGGATCGACGAGATCCAGACATTGCACGGCGCGGACCTCCGACGTGCCGTCCGCCGCGAACGGCAGGTCGGTCGGCCAGTCCGACCAGTTGCGCGCCTGTTCGTCGACACTCGCCAGTCCGCCGCCATTGCCGAATCCGACCGCCGCTCCGCTCTGCGGTCGGGCCGCGTTCGTGCCTAAACCCCAGACGCCGTATGCGGTTTCGCCGCCCGCCGTGGTGAACCGCATCGCGACGGCATAGTAGTTGGCGAAAGGGACCGAGACCGTGGCCGCGATCCACGGGTCCCGTACGGCGACCGCCGTTGTAGGGACGATCGGCCCCGCGGTCGGGCGACTCGCGATCGCGTCGACGACGCTCTGCGCGACCGGCAGGCAGTGGGCGTTGTCCGGGCGTCGAATCTCCTTGGCCAGCGCCATCGTCAGGAGCGCGGCCGCCGCGATCGCGACCAAGATGGTCACCGTTGCACGAACCGGACGCGTGCGCCGTTCGGTCATCGTCCGCTCGCGCTACGAGGCCACTTCTTGCCGCGCGGGCTGCTCGGCCAGTGCCTCGGCGACCAGGTCCAGCGACAGGCCGAGCACCTGCGCAAGCGCGGCGACGGTGAAGAACGCGGGCGTCGCGATCCGTCCGGTCTCGATCTTGCGCAGCGTCTCCACCGAGATGCCCGCGTCCGTCGCGACCTCCACCATGCTGGCCTGGCCGCGGGCTCCGCGTAGCAGCTCACCGAGCCGCCTGCCCCGTTCGAGTTCCTCCGCCGTCAGCGGTACGCGCACCATGCCGCCTATAGTAATACCGGTATAGTTATTGGCAACTGGAAGTGAGGTGGCATGGTCGATATCAAGAACGAGAACGAGGTGCGCTCGATGCGGGCGGCCGGGCGGGTGGTCGCGCAGGCCCTCGCGGCCGCGCGGGAGGCGGCGGCGGTCGGGGTGAGCCTGCGCGAGCTCGACGCGGCCGCCGCGGCGGTGATCCGGGCGGCGGGTGCCACCCCGGCCTTCCTCGACTACCACCCTTCCTGGGCGCCGTCGCCGTTCCCCGGCGTGGTGTGCGCGAGCGTCAACGACGCCATCGTGCACGGCATTCCGACGGACTACCGGCTCGCCGACGGCGACCTGGTCAGCCTGGACTGCGGAGCGTTTCTCGACGGGTGGTGCGGCGACTCGGCGATCAGCTTCGTCGTCGGCGCGGCCGACCCCGAGGACCTGAGCCTGATCGCGGACACCGAGGCGGCGCTCGCTCGGGGCATCGAGGCCGCTCGGGTCGGGAACCGGATCGGCGACATCGCCGACGCCATCGGCGCCTTCGCCAGGAGCAGGGGTCGCGGGGTCCTCGCCGACCACGGCGGCCACGGCATCGGCCGCGCCATGCACGAGGACCCCCACGTGCCCAACGAGGGGCGGCCCGGCCGGGGGATGAAGCTGCGCGCCGGCCTGGTGCTCGCGCTCGAGCCGATGCTGATCCGCGGCGGCACCGACGAGTACCGGCACGACCCGGACGGCTGGACGCTGCGCACCCTCGACGGCACCCGCGCCGCGCACAGTGAGCACACCGTCGCGATCACCGCGGACGGGCCGCTGATCCTCACCGCGGCCTGAAAACCAGTACGGCCCCGACGAATCAGTTAGGTCGATCGGTAGGCGTCCGAGCGGTGGGCGATCGCGGTGACCTCCACGGTGCGGCGGTCGGGATCGATCAGATACAGCACGCGGTAGGCGCCCCGACGTGCGCTGTAGGCCGGGGCGAGCGGCGGATCGAGTGGCTTCCCCACCCGGTGCGGGTTCTCCAGCAGCGGGCCGGTGATGAACTCGTAGACGGCGGCGGCCACCTTCTCCGGCAGCGCACCGGTCAGTGATCGTGCCGCGGACCGCGCTATGAGCAGGCGGTATCTCGGTCCTGGTGGCACAACCCGCTACCGGGTCTCGGGAGCTCGCCCGGCGGCACGCATCGCTGCGGCGAGACCGGCGGCATCGAGGGCATCGCCGGCCGCGACCTCGTCGAGGCCCTGCGCGTGCGCCGCACGCAGCTCCGGGTCGGAGAGGACCGCGATGGTCTCACGCAGGGCGTCATAGTCGTCAGCGCCGAGCAGAACCGCCGCGCGGCGACCATTGCGGGTGATCTCGAACCGTTCGTGGGTGTGCTGGGCCTCGTCCACCAGCCGCGAGAGCTGTGCGCGGGCGTCGGCCACCGGCAGCGTCGTCATGTACATAATTCTAGCGCGAACTCACCGTCGGTGCCGGGGTCGGACGGGGGCTTCCCTCGCCCGTCGGAACGTGTTCCTCTGTACTGACCGGGCGGGGTACGAAGATTCATTGCGCGTCACCGATGAGTTTTCGCCTCGCCGCGGGTCTGTACTCGGGAAGGCATTCGACGAAGGGTGGGAATCGATGACGGACAGCGCGGTTCAGGAGGACTTTGCTCCGCTGGCGGAGCCGTATCGGCGCGAGCTGCTGGCGCACTGTTACCGGATGTCCGGTTCCGTGCACGACGCCGAGGACCTGGTGCAGGAGGTGTACCTGAAGGCGTGGCGCGCATACGAGAAGTTCGAGGGGCGCTCGTCGCTGCGCACCTGGCTGTACCGGATCGCGACGACCACCTGCCTGACCGCGCTGGAGAGCAAGGGCAAGCGCCCGCTTCCCACGGGACTCGGCGCGCCGAGCTCCGATCCCGCGGGCGAGCTGATCGAGCAGGGGGAGGTGCCCTGGCTCGAGCCGATCCCGGACGCCCTGCTCGGCACCGCCGCGAGCGACCCCGCTGTCGTGGCCACCTCCCGCGAGAGCATCCGGCTGGCGCTGATCGCCGCGCTGCAGTTCCTGCCGCCGAAGCAGCGGGCGGTGCTGATCCTGCGCGAGGTGCTGGCCTGGCCCGCGGCCGACGTCGGGGAGCTGCTGGGCATCAGCACCGCAGCGGTGAACAGCGCGCTGCAACGCGCCCGTGCGCAGATCGATCAGGCCGCACCCGCCGAGGACGCCGTCATGGAGCCGGTGAAGCCGGACCAGCGCGAGCTGCTCGACCGGTTCATGGCGGCCTTCGAGACATACGACATGGCCGCGCTCAAGGAGCTGTTCACCGAGGACGCGGTCTGGGAGATGCCGCCGTTCGTCGGCTGGTACCAGGGTCCCGAGGCCATTCGGACGCTGATCGAGAACAACTGTCCCGCACAGGGTCCCGGAGACATGAAGCTGATCCCCACCGTGTCCAACGGGCAGCCGGCGTTCGCGATGTACATGCGCGGCCCCGACGGTGTCCACCGCGCCTTCCAGTTGCAGGTGGTCTCCCTTGGGCCGTCCGGGGTCGATCACGTGACCGCGTTCTTCGACGTGTCGCTGTTCGCGAAGTTCGGACTGCCCGAGACGCTGCCGGTCGGGTCATGACCGGGGCCGCGCTCGCGTGGCCGTTGGCCGACCCGGTCGCGTTGCTGGAGCGGTCGATCGGCTACACCCTGGGCAGCCTGCAGTTCGTGACGGAGGAGTCGATGGGCCGGGCCACGCCGTGTCGTGACTGGGACCTGCGACAGCTGCTGGCGCACATGAACGATGCCCTCCGCACCCTGCAGGAGGCAGCACTCGACCGACACATCACGTTGGTATCCGCCGTCGACGGAATCGATCCGGACGCCGATCCCGTTGCGGCGCTGTGTGACCGAGCCTGCCGGCTGCTCGGATCGTGGGCGCGCTCCGGCGATCCCGAGGGCATCCTGATCGGTGGGGTCTCGATGGCCGCGGGCATCGTTCCGGCCGCCGGGGCGTTGGAGATCGCCGTGCACGGGTGGGACGTCGCCAGGGCGTGCGGGCAAAACCGGCCGATCCCACCGGGATTGGCCGAGGAACTACTCACCTGTGCAGCGCTTTTCGTGAGTGATGCGGACCGACCGTCCCGCTTCGCCGCCCCCGTCGAGGTGTCGGCGGGGGCGGGTGCGGGGGAGCGGCTGCTGGCGTTCCTCGGCCGGGACCTGCGCGCCTAGCATCACGGTCGCGCTATTGGGTCTGATCGGCGGCCTTCAACGCGGCGGCGCCTGCCCGCGCGTAGGCGGCGTCCTCGTCGGGATCCGCGCCACTGACCCCGATCCCGCCGACCACCACACCGGCCAGCCGCACGGGCACCCCGCCCGCGAGCGTCGTCATCGGCTGCGCGGTCTGCGCGCCGATGAGGTCGAACAGTTCCGGGTGCGCGGACTTCAGCCCGGCGAGGTCGCCCGACGCCGCCCCCCATCAGCGCGGCTGTCGTCGCCTTCGTGCGCGCCACTCCCGCGGTGAACCACGGCGCCCCGTCGTCGCGGACCGCCAACACGTCGTGGCCGCGGGCATCCACCACCACGACACTGACGCGCTTGTCGTCTTGCCGTGCCGCCGTGAGCGCGGCGTCCGCCGCCGCCCGGGCCCCGATCAGATTCAGCTCCTTGGTCATCGTAAGTTCGGCGCGGATACTCCGTCGTTCACGGGGGAGTGGACGCGCCGTCCTCCTTCCTGTCGGTGGTGTCGGTTAGGTTGCCGGGTGTGGAGGAAGTGGTGCGCTACAGCTACCGGCTCCGGCCGGGTGCGGTAGCGCAGCGTGCCCTGATCGCTGAGTGGCATCGGTGCAGGTTCCTGTGGAATGAGGCCGTTCATCAACAGAAGTCGGGTCAGCGGCCGACGTTCGGGAAACTGTCGAAGCTCCTCACGCAAGCCCGGTCGCACAGTGTGTGGTTGCGGGATGGATCGCAGGTCGCCCAACAACAAGCCCTCCGCACCTATGCGCAGGCGTTGGACCATTCCTTCAGGGTCAAGGGCCGGGGGCGGCCGGTGTTCAAGGCGCGGAAGAAGTCGTTGCCCTCGCTCGAGTACACCGTGCGGGGGTTCTCCCTGCGCGACGGGCGGTTGGTGCTGGCGAAGGGTGTGAGTATCCCGGTGGTGTGGTCGCGGGAGTTGCCGTCCGACCCGACCAGCGTCCGAGTCACTCAGGATTCGTTGGGGCATTGGTACGCCTCGTTCGTTGTCCGCCGCGAAACCGAACCGGCACCCGATGCAGTGGGTGGGATCGGAATCGACTGGGGTGTGACCACCACAGCCACGACCACCTGCGCCGAATTTGATTTGCCGTATCTCGGGCATCGGAAGCGTTGTTCCGCCGAGCTCGCGAGGGCGCAACGCAAGATGTCGCGACGTCACAGCGGCAAGCGGGGTCCGCAGTCCCGGGGCTACGACCGTGCGAAACGGGAGGCGGCGAGGCTGCACAAGAAGGCCGCGCGCCAGACGGTCCACGATGCCCGGGTATGGGTTAAGTCGGTGGTTGACCGGCATGCGTTGATTGCGGTGGAGGACTTCACGCCGAGGTTCTTGGCTAAGTCGACGATGGCCCGCAAGGCCGCCGATGCGGCGATCGGCGTTGCGAAGCGGGAGTTGATCGATCGTGGTGTGCGGGCCGGCCGGAAGGTGGTGTTGGTGCGGCCCGCGTACACGTCCATGACGTGTTCGAGGTGTTTCGTGAGAGCCAAGCAGCGCCTCGGACTCGCACAACGAACCTTCCGTTGCCATGACTGCGGCTACACCGCCGGTCGGGATCGGAATGCTGCCAGGGTGATTCTGGCTGTGGCAGAACGCGGCCACACAGGTGTTGACGACGTCAGACAATCTGATCCCTCCCTTCGGGTGGGTGGTCCGGTTGCGGTCTGAGCTTGAAATCTCCTGCCTTAGGCAGGGGAAGCGCTAACCGGCGACCGTACCGGGTGCCCGGTCCCGGTGGGTGGGAGCACCCGGCGGACCGGTCGCGGCGACGGTGCACGGTTCCGGCGGGCGTCGAGTGGGTCTCGCTCAGCGGGACGGCTGTGGAGTGGCCCCGGTCACATTGCATACGTTCGCGAAGGACCGCCGGCCTCGGTGTGTTCGCGCGCGCCCGCACCGGTGTGCTCCTCGTGAAGGATGGGTATGTCACGCAGACTCGTTGTCGCACTTGGCCTGACCGCCGCCCTGCTCGCCGGCTGTAGCGGGGCGGACAGCTCGTCCTCGACCGCGGCGGCGGACCCGAACGCCACCTTCCACTACGCCACGGTGTTCGGAGCGTCGTCGTTCGACCCGCACAAGACGAAGATCACCAGCGACGCGACCATGCTCAACCTGGTCTATGACCGCCTGGTGCACCGGGATACCGACGCCAACCCGGTACCGGGGCTCGCCGAGTCGTGGGAACTCACCGACACCGCACTGACCCTGCACCTGCGGGACGGGGTCACCTTCGCCGACGGCACCCCGTTCGACTCCGCCGTGGTGAAGGCGAACCTCGACCGGGCGAAGGAACCCGACTCCGTGACGGCGTCGATGCTGACGGCGCTCGGCGGGGTGCAGACGCCGGACCCGCGGACCGCGGTGCTCGCCCTCGACGGTCCCGGTGCGCAACTGGTCCTCACCCTGTCCGACCTGCCCGGAATGATGGTCAACCCCAACGCCTTCGGTGCACCGGACAAGAATGCGGCGCTCGTGCTGGCGCCTGCGGGCTCCGGACGGTACACGGTGGCGCGGTCGCAGCCGGGTGCCGAGTACGAGTTCCAGGCACGCGACGGCTACTGGGATCCCGAGTCGGTGAAGTCGAAGCGGTTCGTGTGGACGGTGATGACCGATCCGCAGACCCGACTGAACGGCGTCGCGTCCGGTGAGCTGTCCGCGTCGATCATCACGCCGCTGACCATCGACGCCGCCGAGCAGCAGGGCCTGAAGGTCGAGGCGCCGATCCGGATGGACCACATGGCCATCAACTTCAACCGCACCAGGGGCGAGTTCACCAAACTCGAGGTCCGGCAGGCACTCGCGCACGCCATCGACCGGCAGGCCATCGCGGACACCGCGATGGAGGGTCACGCCGAGGTGGCGACGCAGAACTTCCCGAAGCAGTACTTCGCCCACGATGCGGCGCTCGACGACGCCTACCCGTACGACCCGGAGAAGGCCAAGCAGCTGCTGGCCCAGGCCGGGCTGCCGAACGGTTTCAGCTTCACCGCGATCCTGTTGAATCTGCCCGAGAACCAGCTCGTCGCGCAGATCGTGCAGCAGCAGCTCGCCGCGGTCGGCGTCGACATGCAGCTGCGTCCGCTGCCGCCTGCGGACGCCTCGCCCACCTTCAACCGCGGCGATGCCGATGCCATCGTGACCACCTTCACCGGCCGCGCCGATCCGTCGATCCTGCTCACCTCGCTGTACGGGGCAGCATCGCCGCAGAACCCGTCGCACGGCAACGCACCCGGCTTCCAGGAGGCGCTCGACGCCGCCAATTCGGAGCCCGATCTCGCGGCACGCGGCGAGAAGATCGGCGCGGTGTCGACGATCGTCAGCGACAACGCGCTGGCCCTGCCGCTGGTGTTCTTCGCCCTCGGCTCCACCCTCGACGAACACGTCGTCGGCTACGAACCGAACCTGCTCATCGACGAGTGGCGCGGCGTCGGCCTCACCGCCGAGTAGTCGCCGACCGATCGCCCGCCCACCACGACCGAAGGAATGCCTGTGTTCTCACGAAGAATGACGGCCGCACTCGCGGTGACCGCCGCCCTCGTCGCCGGTTGCGGCTCCGCGGACTCCGGTGGCGCGTCCGCCGCGGACGTCGACCCGAGCGCCACGCTGCGCTACGCCACCACCTACGGCGCGTCGTCCTTCGACCCGCACAAGACGAAGATCACCAGCGACTCGACGATGCTCAACCTTGTCTACGACCGGCTCGTGCACCGGGATGTCGACGGCAATCCCGTTCCGGGACTGGCCGGTTCGTGGGAATTCGCCGCGGACGGCACCGCGCTGACGCTGCACCTGCGTGAGGGAGTGTCCTTCTCCGACGGGACCGCACTGGACTCGTCCGCGGTCAAGGCAAACCTGGAACGGGCGCTCGCGCCGGATTCGATCACCGCGTCCATGCTGGCGGGGGTTTCCGGGATCGACACCCCGGACCCGCGGACCGTGGTGCTGCGGCTGTCGGGCCCCGGCGCCCAGCTGGTGCTCACCCTGTCGGACCTGCCGGGAATGATGGTCAGCCCGAACGCCTTCGGGACCCCGGAGAAGGACGCGGCCCTGGTCCTGAACCCCGTCGGGGCAGGCAGGTACACCGTTGCGAATGCGCAGCCCGGTGCCGAATATCAGTACACCGCGCGGCAGGGGTACTGGGATCCGGAAGCGGTGCGCGCCGCGAACTTCCAGTGGACCGTCATGACCGACCCGCAGACCCGCGTCGGCGGCGTCGCGTCCGGCCAGCTCGATGCCGGTATCGCCACCCCGCAGTCCATCGACTCGGCGACCACGCAGGGCCTCGAGGCGCAGGTGCAGACCAGCCTGAACAACTACGTGCTCAACCTCAACCGGACGCGCAGCGAGTTCGGCAAGGTCGAGGTGCGTCGCGCCCTCGCGCACGCCGTCGACCGCGAGGCGATCGTCGCGTCCGCGCTCGAGGGTCACGGGGAGCCGGCGAGCCAGAACTTCCCGAAGGGGTACTTCGCGCACGACGACGCCCTCGACGGCCAGTACGCGTTCGATCCCGCCAAGGCGAAGGAACTGCTCGCCGCGGCAGGTGTGCCCGGGGGCTTCTCGTTCACCGCGGGTGTGTCGAACCTGCCGGAGAACACCATGATCGGGCAGATCATGAAGGAGCAACTGGCGCAGGTCGGGATCACCATGGAGATCCGGTCCATGACGCCGACCGACCTGAATCCCGCATTCAACCGCGGTGAACTGGACGCGATCATGACCACGCTGGTCGGCCGCGCGGACCCGTCGCTGCTGCTGACCTCGTTCTACGGGCAGAGCTCGGCACAGAACCCGGCCCACGACGAGATCCCGGGTTTCCGGGAGGCGATGGACGCCGCGAACCGGGCCACGGATGCGTCACAGCGCGCGACGCTGCTCGGTGACGTGAACGAGGTTCTGATGGACCAGGCCGCGATGCTGCCGGTTGCCTTCGCGCAGCTCGGGGCGATCACCTCGGATCAGATGGTCGGCTACGAACCCAACCGGGTGGTCGACGAGTGGCGTGGTGTCGGGGTCGCGGCGAACTGATCTGAACGTGCGTTCCTCGACCGTTCGGGTCGGGGTTCGGAGACGACGACTAGGCAAATGGGGGAGAGTGACTGTGTCTCGTAAGGTGATTGCCGCGATCGGGGTGTCGGTGGCCCTGCTGTCAGGGTGCTCGAGTTCGACGGACAACGGGCCCGCGGCGGCCTCGTCGCAGACCGATCCGACGGCCACGTTCCGCTATGCGACGACGTACGGCACGTCCTCGTTCGATCCGCACAAGACGAAGGTCGCGCAGGACAACATTCTGCTCGCCCAGGTCTACGATCGGCTCGTACACCGGGACCGCGACGCCAATCCCGTTCCGGGGCTGGCGGAGTCGTGGGAGTTCGCCGCGGACGGTTCGTCGCTGACGTTCCACCTGCGGGACGGGGTGGTGTTCCAGGACGGCACACCTTTCGACGCGGCGGCGGTCAAGGCGAATCTGGAGCGAGCGCAGGAACCGGACTCGATCACCACCACGATGTTGGCTCCGGTGACGCGAATCGACACCCCTGACCCGCGCACGGTGGTGCTGGCGCTCAGCGGCCCGGGCGCCCAACTGGTGCTCACGCTGTCGGACCTTCCGGGAATGATGGTCAGCCCCAGCGCATTCGGAACGAAGGAGAGGGATGCGGCCCTGGTGCTGACCCCGGTGGGTGCCGGTCGCTACACGGTGGCCCGCTCCACCCCCGGCGCGGAATACGAGTTCGCTTCCTGGGACGGCTACTGGGACCCGGATTCGGTGAAGTCCAACCACTTCCGGTGGACCGTGATGGCCGACCCGCAGACCCGGCTGAACGCGTTGTCGTCCGACCAGATGGATGCCGCGATCGCGACCCCGCTGATCATCGACCCCGCCAGACAGTCGGGCCTGGAAGCCGAGGTGCAGACCAGCCTCAACCACTATGCGCTGCACTTCAACCGCACCCGGAGCGACTTCGGCAATGTCGACGTCCGACGGGCGGTCACCCGGGCGATCGACCGCGACGTCATCGCGCAGACAGCGCTCGAGGGCCACGGTGAAGCGGCAAGCCAGAACTTCCCGTCCGGATACTTCGCCTACAACGAGGATCTGGCCGACCAGTACACCTACGACGAGCAGGCGGCGAAGGATCTGCTCGCGAAGGCCGGCGTGCCGAACGGCTTCGCGTTCACCGCGGGTGTGATTAACCTGCCCGAAAACCAGCTGATCGCCCAGATCGTGCAGGAGCAGTTGGCGAAGGTCGGTGTTCGGATGGAGATCCGCATCATGACCCCGCAGGAGATGTCGCCGGTGTTCAACCGGGGCGAACTCGACGCCGTCCTGACCACCGTGGTGGGGCGCGCCGACCCGTCCTTGCTGCTGACCACCTACTACTCGCCGACATCGCCGCAGAATCCGTCGAAGGACACCATCCCCGGGTTCCAGGAGGCGCTCGACGCGGCGAACCGGGAATCCGATCCGGACGCTCGCGGTGACCGGATCGCGGCGGCGTCTGCCGCGGTCATGGAACAGGCACCGATGGTGCCGCTCGCGTTCTCGGACCTCGGCGGCATCGTCACCGACCCCGTCGTCGGCTACCGGCCGTACCGGGCCATGGACGAGTGGGGCGGCGTCGGCATCGCAGCCGAATGACCCACCCCGCCCATCGAATCGCACGTCAGAGGAGGACCGAGTCGTGTTACGCCTGATCGCCAGTCGGCTGCTGGCGGTGATACCGCTGCTGCTCATCGCCACGGCCATCACCTTCAGCCTGGTCTTCCTGATCCCGGGTGACCCGGCGCACCGGATCGCCGGCGAGTCCGCGACCCCCGAACAGGTCGAGATGGTCCGGCAGGAACTGGGTCTCGACCGCCCGGTGGTCGTGCAGTACGTGAACTTCCTGACGGGGCTGCTGCAGGGAGATCTCGGCACCAGCTTCACCTACAAGGCACCGGTGCTGGACATGATCGTCGACCGCATCCCGGTGACGCTGTCGCTGGCCATCGTCTCGGTCGTCATCGCCCTGCTGATCGGGATCCCCGCCGGCATCATCGGCGGCAGCAGGCCCGGCAGCTGGCAGGACCGGGTCAGCAGTGTCGGCTCGACACTCGGCGTCGCCACCCCGAACTTCGTCCTCGCGCTGCTGCTGATCCTGGTGTTCGCGATGAACCTGAAGATGCTGCCCGCCACCGGATACGCGCCGCTGAGCAAGGGCCTGTGGCCGTGGCTGTCACACCTTCTCCTGCCCGCCGTCGCCCTCGGCGTCGCGGCGGCCGCCGAGATCGCCAGGCAGCTGCGCAGTTCGATGATCGACGTGATGCAGCAGGACTACGTGCGCACCGCGACGGCGAAGGGCCTGCCGCGTCGCACCGTCCTGGTCAAGCATGCGTTGAAGAACGCGTTCATCCCGACGGCCACCGTCCTCGGCATGCAGATCGCGTTCCTGCTCGGCGGCACCGCGGTCATCGAGGCGGTGTTCGGGCTCAAGGGTCTCGGTGATTTCGCGGTCCAGGCCGTGCTGTCCGGGGATCTGCCCGCGATCCAGGGCGTGGTGATCTTCGGAGTACTGGCCACCGTCGTCATGAGCCTGGTGGTCGACATCTCGTACGGCTACCTCAACCCGAAGACCAGGAGGGGCGCATGACCGCACTGGACGAATCCGCCGCGGTCGCGGCCGAATCCGTCGCCGACGCCGTCGAGTCGCCGCGCCGCCGGTTCCTGCGCCGCTTCCGTGGCCGTCGCGCGGCCGTGGTGTCGGCGGTGTTCCTGATCGCGATCACCGTCATCGGTCTGCTCGCGCCGTTGCTCGCTCCGCACGATCCGCTGGTCCAGGACCTGACCGCGCGTCGACTGCCCCCGCTCAGCGACGGCTATCTGCTCGGCACCGACAACCTCGGCCGGGACACGCTGTCCCGGTTGATGTACGGGATGCGGGTCGCGGTGTCCGCCGCCGCGATCTCGGTGTCGGTCGGCCTCGCACTCGGCGTGGTGCCCGCGCTGATCGCCGGCTTCCTCGGTAAGCGGTGGGACGCGGTCATCTCCCGGGTCGCGGATGCCTTCCTCAGCTTCCCGCCGTTGCTGCTGGCGATGGCGATCGTCGGGGTTATGGGCCCGAATCTGACCAACGCGATGATCGCGATCGGCATCGTCTTCGCGCCCCGCTTCTATCGGGTGGTCCGCGGTGCGGTGATCTCCGTCCGGGAGGACACGTTCATCGAGGCGTCCCGCAGCATCGGCACGCCCACCGGGCGAATCATTCGCAAACACATTCTGCCGCATATCTTCTCGCCGCTGATCGTCCAGATCAGCCTGGCCTGCGGATTCGCGATGCTGGCCGAGTCGTCCCTGAGCTTCCTCGGGCTCGGGGTGCAACCCCCGGACCCGAGCTGGGGCCGGATGCTCGCCGAGGGGCGGGAGGCGTGGAACTACACCGCGTGGCCGGTGCTGATCCCTGCGGTCGCGATCATCGCCGCGGTGCTCGCCTGCAACACCCTCGGCGACGGCATCCGTGACAGCGTCGGACGAGAGAACAGGAGTGAGCGATGACCGGGACACCGCTGCTGTCGGTTCAGGGACTCGGGGTCGAGTTCCTCACCCACGGAGGATGGACACCCGTGCTGCAGGACGTCTCGTTCGACGTCCGGCCCGGTGACCTCGTCGGCCTGGTGGGGGAGTCGGGTTCCGGCAAGTCCGTCACCTGCTCGTCGGTGCTGCGACTGCTGCCGCCGAGCCAGTCCCGGGTGACCGGTGGTCGCATCCTCTTCGAGGGCGCAGACCTGCTCGCGGCGTCGGAACGTGACCTGGGCGCGGTGCGGGGCAACGACATCGCGATGATTTTCCAGGAGCCGATGACGAGCCTGAACCCGGTCTACACCGTCGGCGACCAGATCGCCGAGGTGGTCCGCAGGCACCGCGGGGTGGGGCGCAAACAGGCACTCGCCCGCGCCGTCGAGGTGCTCGACCTGGTCGGCATCCCCAACGCCGCCCGACGGGTCAAGGAGTATCCGCACGAGTTCTCCGGCGGCATGCGGCAGCGGGTGATGATCGCGATGGCCCTCGCGTGCGAGCCGAAACTGCTGATCGCCGACGAGCCGACCACCGCACTTGACGTGACCATCCAGGCGCAGGTGCTGGACCTGATCCGCGAGATGGCGGCGCAATTCGAGATGGGGGTGTTGTTCGTGACGCATGACCTCGGCGTGGTCGCGGACCTGTGCACCGAGGTGGTCGTGATGTACGCGGGGCAGGTCGTCGAACGGGCCGGCACCGTCGACCTGTACGACGCACCCCGCCACCCGTACACGGAGGGGTTGCTCAAGTCGGTGCCGTCGATCGACGGCCGGGCCGACCTGCACACCATCCCCGGTTCCCCG
The DNA here is from genome assembly GCF_042754885.1 of Rhodococcus sp. NPDC059179. Taxonomy (NCBI): domain Bacteria; kingdom Bacillati; phylum Actinomycetota; class Actinomycetes; order Mycobacteriales; family Nocardiaceae; genus Rhodococcus; species Rhodococcus sp. NPDC059179. Next base: position 720,316 of record NZ_JBHZBV010000001.1, read on the forward strand.
CCCGTTCCCGGTTCGATCACCAGTGGGTGCCGGTTCGCGCCGCGCTGCAGCTACCGGGATCCGGTGTGCGACAACACGGTCGTGCTCGGGGAGCTCGGCGGCGGACGACTGTCGCGGTGCACGCGGGTCGAGGATCTGGTCCTGGAGGGATGCGCATGACCGTCGACGTGCAGGCACAGGTCGTCACACCGCTGCTCAGCGTGCGCGGGCTGAGCGTCGAGTTCCGCAGCGGCTCCGGCATGTTCGGGACCAAGCGCGTCGTGCGTGCGGTCACCGACGTCAGCTTCGACATCCGCGCCGGTGAGACCTTCGCCCTGGTGGGGGAGTCCGGGTCCGGCAAGTCGACCACCGCGCGCGGCATCCTGCGACTGGTGGACGTCGCCGACGGCTCCGTCACCCTCGGCGGAATCGACGTGACGGCGCTGTCCCGCAAGGACTTACGTGACGCCCGCCGTAACATGCAGATGGTGTTCCAGGACCCGTACTCGTCGCTGGACTCGGCGTGTACGGTCGGTGACGCGATCGCCGAGCCGCTCGAGGTGCACACCGACCTCGACGCCGCGGCACGTCGCAGGCGGGTGGGTGATCTGCTCGAACAGGTCGGCCTGCGGCGCGAGCACGCCCAGCGTTACCCCTACGAGTTCTCCGGCGGCCAGCGGCAACGGATCGCGATCGCCCGCGCGATCGCCGTCGAGCCGAAGCTGATCGTCGCCGACGAGGCCGTCAGCGCGCTCGACGTGTCCACCCAGAACCAGGTGATCGCCCTGCTCGAGCGACTGTCGCGGGAACTGGGCATCGCGTACCTGTTCATCGCGCACGATCTCGCGGTGGTGCGGCACATCGCGCAGACCACGGCGGTGATGTACCTGGGCCGGATCGTCGAGTGGGGGCCGTCGGAGCGGCTGTTCGCCGAACCGGCGCACCCGTACACCAAGGCGCTGCTGTCGGCGGTGCCGGTGCCGAACCCGCGCAGGCAACGCGACCGGGACCGGATCCGGCTCACCGGTGAACTGCCCGACCCGGCCAACCCGCCGTCGGGCTGCGCGTTCAGTACCCGGTGCCCGCTGGTGACCGAGCGGTGCCGCACCGAGGTGCCCGCGGTGACCGAGGTCGCAGGCGGCGGCCAGGTGGCCTGTCATCTCGTCTAGGCGCCGGCGATGGCCCGGAGCACCTCGAACGTCTCCTGCTCGTCCTGCTCGGTGCCGTGGTCGCTGAGCTTGACGATGACGGTGCCGGTGGACGGGTCGACGTAGGTGTACTGGCCGTAGACGCCGAGCGCGGACATGTCCCGGCTGTCGGCTGTGGGGTGCCACCACTGCGCCGAGTAGCCCCACTTCGAGACCTGGTGCGGCGCAGGGGTACTGATGCGCTCGATCCAGGCGGTCGGGACCACCTGGGCGTCACCGGCGCGACCGCCGTCGAGGACGAGCTGGCCGATCTTGGCGTAGTCGCGGGCGGTGGCGTTGATGCAGCAGAACGCCTTCTCCTGGCCGCCGTCCCGGTCGAGGTTCCAGGTCGCGCCGTCCTCGGCGCCGATCGGGGCCCACAGGTCCCGCTCGAGCAGTTCGGTCAGCGGTCGGCCCTCGACCCGGGCCAGCACCTGGCCGAGCAGCTGGGTCTCGACGCTCCGGTAGTCGCTCTCGCTGCCCGGTGCGAACGTCACGCCGCGGTGGTCGGCCACGAACTCGTCGAGGTCCCGGGTCAGGTACATGCGGGCGGTGCCGGTCAGCGGCCAGTACGGGTTGTAGTTCTCCGACACGTCGACGCCCGCCGTCATGTCCAGCAGGTGCCGCACCGTCACGGTGTCGTACTCGCCGCCGGTGGTGAGCTCCGGTAGGACGTCGACGAGCCGGTCGTCCTCGCTGAGCTTGCCCGCGTCGATCGCCCGCCCGATCAGCAGCGAGACGACGGACTTGGCCATCGACCACGACGACAGCCGCGTGGTGGGCTCCACCCCGTCGCGGTACCACTCGTGGGTGAGTGCGCCGTCGCGCAGCACCAGGAAGGCGTTGGTGTTGGTGGTCTCGAGGAACTGCGCGACCGGGATCTGCTCGCCCTTCCACGGCACCGTCGCTGGCAAGGGCATCGGGTTCTGTTGCAGTGGAGCGGGATTCGGCGAGGCCGCCACCGCGCGGGCCGGATACAGCTCGCCCTGCTTGGACGGTGCGTCGGTCAGCAGCCGGGCCAGGGTCGGCGGCGCGGGGATGTCGAGGGCGGCGGCGGCGGTATACGTCGCGGCCACCAGCGTCGCGGCGGCCACCGGCAGGGCGATCGCGGCCTTGCGGAGCCGGGAACCCGGCCGCGCCCGCCCGGGCGCGACGGCTGTGGGCTCGGTGGCTGTGGGCTCGGTGGTGGTGCTGGGCTCGGTCATGGCCGGGTGATCCTCGATCTCGGGTGCAGGTTGGGTGTGGCGGGGCAGGGGTGATCAGCCGGTGGTCGCGGCACCGGACCTGGCGTCGACGGCCGTCCAGAACGCCTCGATCAGGGTGTCCAGCACCAGGTCCGGGCCGACCTCGGCCAGGGCGGCGGCGTGCGCGGCGATCGCGGGGTACCGCACCGGGTCCGCGCCCGCGTACTCGCGGACCCAGGCCCGCACGTCGGCGGCGCGGAGCGTGTCCGGCAGTACCGCATAGCCGGCCCGCATTCCCGCGTAGGACAGCACGCTCTCGGCCAGCATCCGTTGGTACCGAACCACATCCGTCGCGTCGAGGCCGAGTTCGCCGAGCGCGGTCAACATCATCTCGACGAGGGCGAACTCGCCGGGGCCGCGCGTGGTGCGGGGCGCCACCGCCGCGCCGACGTAGGGATGTTCGGTGAACACCGCGACCACCGCGCCCGCGAGGCGTTCCATGCGCCGCTTCGGGCCGAGCCCCGCGGGAACCCGGTCGTGCGCCATCGTCAGCAGTCGGTCGCCGACGGCCCGCAGGAGCGAGTCCTTGTCGGAGAAGTGGCGCCACACCGCCGACCGGTCGACGCCGAGTTCCTCGCCGAGCGCGCGCCCGGTCAGCCCGTCCGGGCGGCCCCGGGCGGCGATCCGAACGGCGGCCTCGACGATCACCTCCGGAGTCAACCGAACCGGGCGGCGCGAGCCGTCGTCGACCATCGTGCATTCCCCCCCTGCCACATCGGTGTTGTCATCAATGATGACAACACCGGCGTGGTGGCTGGGGCGTTTCGGGAAACGGGTTACGCAGCACCGTCCCAGGCGAACGGAACGAACGCCTCGTCCAGGGGCGCCCCGGTCATCCGGTTGGCGAACGTGGACAGCGTGTAGGAGCCGACGCCCAGCACCACTTCGAGGGCGTTGCGCCTGGTGAACCCGAGCCCGAGGAACTCGTCCAGCTGGGCATCCGGCACCGCGCCGGCGTGGTCGAGCACCGCGAGGGTGAACGCGCGCAGCCCCTCGAGGCGGGGATCGTCGAGGGGTCGGCGGGTCCGGAGTGCCTCGATCAGGTCCGCGGACGCCCCTGTCCTGGTCAATGTCGCTGTGTGCAGGGCGACGCAGACGTGGCATTCGTTGCGGGTCGCGATGGTCAGGACCAGCACCTCGCGTTCGAGTGCGGTCAGTGTGCAGGACTCGAAGAGGGCGTTCGACCGGGTGAAGGCGTGCAGCAGCTCCGGCGATTCCGACATGAGCGCCGCGGGGGCGGGGAGGAAGCCGAACGCGCCCTCGATGGCGGCCATGGTCGGGCGGGCGGCGGCGGGAGCGGTATCGGCGGTGTGGTGGGTGAAGGGCATGTGGGCGGCCTCTCTGCGGTAATATCGTCAATGTGGTTGTCCAAATAGTAAACATAGTTGTCGATGTGCGGCAAGGGGTGCGCCGTGTCGATCGATGAGGTTCGCGGCTTCGAGCTGCCGTTGCTGCTGTTCGCCGGTTTCCGGACGTTGATCGACGAGTTGCATCGCGAGCTGGCCGCGCAGGGTCACCCGGACATGCGCCCGGCCTACGGATTTGCGATGCAGGCCATCGGGGTCTCGGGCACGACCGCGAGCGAGCTGGGGCGCAGGCTCGGGGTCTCGAAGCAGGCGGCAGGCAAGACCGTCGATCGGCTGGAGACGCTGGGATACGTGGCCCGCCAAGATGATCCGTCGGACGCGCGGAGCAAGCGCGTGGTGCTCACCGACCGGGGGCTCGAGAGCCTGCGCCGCTCCGCGGCCGTCTTCGATCGGCTGTGGACGGACTGGGCGGCGACGATCGGGCCGGAACGGTTGCGCGCGCTCGAGTCCGACCTCCGCGCGGTCACCGCAGGTCAGGGCTTCCGTCTCGACGCCCAGGCCTGGTTCGGGGGGTAATTTCCACCCGCGCGATGAGTTTCGCGATCGGGGCCGGTCTATATGGCAACCGCTTCGCGCGCCGTGCACGGAGCAAACACCGCATCGGAGCCCGCCATGACCACCACGCCGCACCGCTCATCCACCGCAACCGCGGTCACCGCCGCCGTCCCCTCGAAGCGCGCGCGGACCGCCGGGCTGGTCATCAGCGGCCTGGTCGTCGTCTTCTTCCTGTTCGATTCGCTCACCCACATCGCGAACGTCGAGCAGGTGCGCACCGCGATGGCCGATCTGGGGTTCGACCCGAGCCTGAACAGGGTCTTCGGGGTGGTGCTGCTGGCCTGCCTCGCCCTCTACGTCCTGCCGGTGACGTCGATCCTCGGCGCGGTCCTGCTGACCGGCTACCTGGGCGGCGCCGTCGCCACCAACCTGGTGACCGAGCAGCCGATCCTCAGCACCACCCTGTTCCCGATCTACTTCGGCATCCTGGTGTGGGGCGGGCTGTACCTGCGCGATCCGCGGGTCCGCGCGATCATGCCGCTCGTCCGCGGATAGGCAGCTTCGCTGCCCGTGCGCGGTTGACGGGTCCACAGACCCGTCAACCGCGCACGGGTGCGTCAGCGCCTACCCGAGTCGTCGGATCCGGGGGTGGCGATCCGACGCCAGATCTGGGCCGCCGCGGTCTGCGCAGACAGCAGCAGCTGCTTGTCGTCGATCTTCGCGGCCGGACCGAAGAGCGACAGCGCGGCGGCGGATTCCACGCGGTCGACTGGACCGATCGGGACCGCGACACAGCTGAACCCCTTCAGGCACTGCTCGCGGCCGTACGCGATCCGTGACTCGCGCACCCGGTCGATGTCCGGCGCATCCTCGGGTGCGGGACCGGCCACGGCGAGCAGTGCCGCGCCGATCGTCGACGACCTTGCGGGAAGCCGACTGCCGACGTGGGACCGGACGCTGGGGGCGAACTCGCCGCCCACCTTCTCGAGGTAGACGACCTCCGGCCCGTCGAGCACGCCCAGGTGCACGATGCATCCGGTCCGCTGGTGCAACCAGTGCAGGCTGGGCAGCGCGGCCCGGCGCAGCGAGTTCTGCTGTGCGGCGACCGCCCCCAACTCGATCATGCGCATGCCCAGCTGGTAGTCCATGCCGTGCCGGTGCACCCACCGCAGCGCGACCAGCTGCTCCAACGCGCGATGAACCGACGTGCGCGGCAAGCCCGTGGCGGCGACGATCTGCGACAGGTTCAGACGGGCGTCGCCGGTGAAGGCGCCGAGGATCAGGGCAGCGCGCTGCAGGGTTCCGGTGGTGCCCTCGTCAGAAGGGTGCGGTCGCATCCGTTCCTCCTCGCCTATCCACTCGGTCAGTACACCTCATCGGCGCGCGGGCCAATTCTTCCGGACACCGGAATCGCGCCTGTCGCCGCGCCGCGGGTCGCGGTGTACTGGCGTCCATGCCCAACCTCATGGCTTTCACTCCGGGCGCGATGCTGATCGGTCGTCGCGCCGTGGTCACCGGCGGTGCCCAGGGTATCGGTGCCGCGATCGCGCGGTCCTTCGCCGCCCACGGCGCCGACGTGCTGGTCGCGGACGTCGAACCGCTCGGCCCGCTCGAGTTCGATCCCGCGGCCGGCGGCTCGATACGCCCGCTCGAATGGGATGTGCGCACGGGTGCGTGCCCGCCCGAACTCGTCGACCACCGGCCGGACGTGCTGGTCAACAACGTCGGGCACTACCTGCAACCCCCGCACGCGTTCGCCGACAATGCGCCGTCGCTGTGGGAAGAGCTGCACGAGATCAACTTCGCGCACGTCATGCGCCTGACGCAGGCGCTGCTGCCGGGCATGGCCGAGCGGGGCGACGGTTCGATCGTCAACCTCACGACCGTCGAGGCGCACCGGGCGATCCCCGGTCACAGCGTGTACTCCGCCTACAAGGCCGCGCTGACGCAGTTCACCCGGTCGCTGGCCGCGGAGGTGGGCCCGTCCGGTATCCGGGTCAACGCGATCGCGCCGGACCTCATCGAGTCGGTCCAGGTGCCGTATGCGTCGCTGGTCCCGGAGGAGCAGCGGGAACTGTGGCCGACCTGGTCGCCGCTCGGGGGCCCCGGACAACCCGAGGACGTCGCAGGCGTCGCACTCTTCCTCGCCTCCGACCTGTCGCGGTTCGTCACCGGCGGCACCATCCATGTCGACGGCGGCACGCACTCGTCCGGCGGATGGGTCCCTCGCCGCTCCGGTGGCTGGACGAACCGCCCCCTCAATCCCTGATCCACTAACCGAAAGACACACCATGAAGATCCTGGTCATCGGCGGCACCGGCATGATCGGTGCACACGCCGCCCTCCTCCTGCGCGAACACGGCGACGACGTCACCGTGGCAGGGCGCGGACCGATCCCCGACGAGTCCCCGGTCGCCGACTTCCCGCTTCTCGCGGGCGATTACACGGTGCCGTCGTTCACCCGTGCGCAGCTGTCGGGGTTCGACGCCGTCGTCTTCGCCGCCGGTCAGGACCCGCGCCACCGGACCGCCGCGGACCGCGACGACGCCGAATTCTGGGCGACGACGCAGAGCGTCGGGGTTCCGCGCTTCGCCGAGCTCGCCAAACAGGCAGGCGTGGGCCGTTTCGTGCAGATCGGAAGCTACTACCACCAGATCCGACCCGACATCGCGACCACCAATCCGTATGTGGCGGCACGGAAGGCGGCGGACGAGGGTGCCCGTGCGCTCGCCGACGACTCGTTCAGCGTGTGCACGCTCAATCCGCCGTCGATCATCGGCGTCGTGCCGGGGGCGTCGACCCGACGCTATCGAAAGATGGTGTCGTGGGCCGCGGGCAACGAGCCGGGCATTCCCGATTTCGCGCCCGTCGGCGGCACCAACTACATGTCGGCGCGTTCGCTCGCGCAGGCGGTCCGCGGCGCCGTGCACCACGGTGAGTCGGGCAAGGCGTACCTCGTCGGAGGCGAGAACCTGGAGTACCGCCAGTTCTTCCAGCTGATGGTCGACGCGGCGGGCGGCGACCGGGAGATCGTCGCCCGGGACGAGGAGCACCCGCTGCTCTCGGACGCCGCGATCGTCCAGGGCCGCGGCAACACCCTGGCGTACGAGCCGGAGGTGGGCGTGCTGGGCTACGACCGCAACGACTGCGCGCGAGCGGTCAGAGAACTCGTCGACGCGGTCGTTTAGGCGGCTCCGCCGCCCGTGAGTCCTTTTGGCCCGTGCGGGGACCAAAAGGACTCACGGGCGCGAAGCGCCTACGACGACGAACGGGCCGACCTCGGTCTTGGTGAACCGGGGGTCGTCGAACAGCCGCTCCGGGAACGTCACCGTGTAGCGGCGCACGTTCGGGTCGTTGGGGTACACGTCCTCTGCCAGTCGCAGGGTGTAGCCGTCGGCCCCCTTGCGGAAGACGAACACATCCGGTGCGCGCCAGGGGCTTTCGTCCATGGCGCGGATCAGCGCGTCCGGGTTCTCGGATTCGGCCCAGTCAGCGATCGCCGCGGCGCGCCGATCGAACTGCGCCAACGGGTTCGCGTAGTGCGAGGTCAACCCCTGGAAGCCGAAGTACGGATAGAAACTGAGGAAGCTGGTGTCGGCGGTGAGCACCACGGTGTCCGAGCGCGGTCCCGGGCGCTGCGCGGCGATCGCCGCGTCTACCTCGGCGTAGTAGGAGGCGGCGCCGGGCGGGCGCTGGTCGGCCCGCTCGCCATCGCCGTCGGTGTCGGTGTACGCGGTGGTGATCTCCGACGCGAGCACCTGCGGGATGTTCTGCGCGAACGCCACCGCGCCGAGCGCGCCGATAGCGACGATCGCGGCCCGGACCCGGGGGTTCTCGCTGGTCGCCAGGATCGCCCAGCGCGCGAAGTCAAGGAACCCGAAAACGCCTGCGGCGCCGAGCAGTACCAGCAGGACCGGTTCGAGCCGGAAGGACAACAGGGTGTTGCCGATCGCCGTCACCGCCATCGAGAGCAGCCACCAGGCATATACGGCAACGACGCCGATCCCGAGCGCCTGTGCGCGCCGTGAGGAGGTGAACCGGCCGACCAGCCACACCGTGCCGAGCATGCACAGCGCCCCGATCAGCGAGAAGTGGAACATCGGCAGCGGGAGCCGCGCGCCCGCGTCGGGGAGGTAGTGCAGCGCGGTGCCGGTGCTCGCCGTCGACCCGGTGCGCAGCGCGTTCAGGTACGGCAGCCACACGATCAGCGCGATCAGGCCCGCGATCACCCCGGCCACCGCCAGGCGCAGCAACGGGCCCCGCGCGGCCCTGATCCCGTTGGCGCGCGCCGCAATCGCGGCGGCGAGCACGGCCATCAGGGTCACCGCGAAGGCGGCCCAGCCCAGATAGAGGGTGTAGAAGGTGGCGGCGACGCCGAGGAAGAGTCCGGTCCCGACGATCGCGCCCCAGCCGTCGGCGCCGGTCCCGTGCGGTCGGTGCAGCCCGCCCCATGCCAGCACCAGCACCGGAGGCAGCAGCACCACGAGTACCGCGCTGTACGGCTCGGGGGAGGCGTAGGCCAGTGCGATCGCGGCCACCGCCGTCGCGACGAGCACCGCGACGTGGTCGCGGATCAGCTTGGACCACAACACCAATGCGAGTACCGACGCGACCGCGATCGACGCGATCGCGTACGGCTTGAACACCTCCCAGCCGTCCATGCCGAGCAGGTTCGCCACCCGCCCGCCGACCCAGAACCAGCCGGCCGGATAGAACGACGGCAGGTCCGCGTAGGTCATGTCTTTCAGTGCGACGGTGTCCGTCATCCGGGTCAGGAACTCGGTGCGGAACTCCTGGTCGACCGACACGCCGAACAGGTACAGCTTCGTCGCGGCCAGCGGCATCCCGAGGGTGACGGTGACGAAGCCGGACAGCGCCGCCCAGGACAGCACCTTCGCCGCGGTCACCGCGCGCCGCGACCGCAGCAGCCACACCGACAGGGCAAGACCCGTCAGCGTCACGACCTGACCGACCGTCGTCAGCGCACGGGTGACGTTGGAGGAGTTGAACGCAGGCCAGTCCACCAGGGAGAAGGCCACCAGGCCGACCCCGGCCACGACGGCCGCGACGACCGCGGCCAGCATCATCTCCCCGGCGGCGGACGCGGCGCGATGCAGCGGACCGCGGCGGGCGGGGGACGTGCTCGGGGCGGTGTCGGGGAGCGGAGCTGTGGGAGCGTCGGTCACAACCACTGAGCTTAGTGAACCTCCTGGGATCCGGTCGCGGGCCTGGCGCGGCACCCTGGCCTCCCCTTGCCGCAGAGCGGACACTGGGGGAGGCGGCCGGAATCAGGAGTGCCCCGCTGACGGCGGACGGCCAGGGCAGCGGGACAGGGACCGCCGCATCACAGGACACGCCTCAGAAAGAGGTGTCCGTGGAAGGAGAAGGGCATGAATGGGAATGCTCGACGATCGATCCTCACCGTCGCCGCGGTGATTCCGATGCTGATGCTCGGGTTCGGTCAGGCGGCGGCGTCGCCGCGAGTGGTCACCGGGCCGGATCTGTCACGGGTCGATGGATCGCTCTACGACACGTCCACGCGGGCCGACGGGTACTCGTGTGTCATCGTCGGCCCCGGCGTCGGGTTCGGCTCGAACCCCGCGGGCGGCGGATTCGGTCACGTCACGGGCGCGTTCACCGGGTACGGCGCGGTCACCGGCCTGTGCATGGGTGGACCTACCGGTATGGCGGTCCCCTCGGGGTTCGTCGGCTGAGCGCCTCGTGCGGTCTCGACGTAGCTTCAGTGCCATCCCGCGACCGAACGAATCGGCCCACCACAGTGCAACTGTGGTGGGCCGATTCGTGGCGCGATCCGGTCGCGGAGACTTAGACCGGCAGCTTGCGGAAGATCGCCCGCGGGACGTGCCGCAGGATCATCATCACGAAGCGGAACGGGCCTGGCGCCCAGACGATTTCCTTGCCCTTGTCGGACGCGGAGACGGCAAGCGCGGCGACGTCGTCCTTGTTCACGGTCAGCGGCGCCTCCTTGACGTGCGCACTGAACTGGGTGCGCACCATGCCGGGCCGGATCACCGTCACTCGCGGCCCGAACTCGGCCAGCGCCTCGCCGAGGCCGAGGTAGAAGCCGTCGAGTCCGGCCTTGGTGGAGCCGTAAACGAAGTTGGCGCGCTTCACCCGCTCGCCGGCGACCGACGACATCGCGAGGATCCGGCCGAAGCCCTGCGCCTTCATCTTCTCGCCGACCAGCACGCCGACCGAGACGGCGGCGGTGTAGTTCACGTTCGCGACCAGCACGGCCTTGCGCTGGTTCTGCCACAGTTCCTCGGCGTCGCCGTCGAGGCCGAACGCGACGATCGCGACGTCCACGTCGGACTTGGCCCAGGCCTCGTCGATGACCTTCGGGTGGCTGTCGGTGTCGACGGCGTCGAAGTCGATGACGTCGACCTCGGTGGCGCCCTTGGCCTTCAGTTGCGCGACCGCACCGTCACGGCCCGGGTCGCCGGGCAGCGCGGCGAGGATGACCCGCATGGGGCCCTTCTTCAGGTACTCCTCGCAGATGGCCAGGCCGATCTCCGAGGTGCCACCCAGCAGGAGCAGGGTCTGGGGGTTGCCGACGGCGTTGATCACTGGAGTTCCAACCTTCTGGACATGTCGGAGGCGAAAACGCCTGTGGGGTCGTACTTTCGGCGGGTGGCGATCCACTCACCGATGCGCGGGTACATGGCATGGAAGGTCTCGGCGGTGGTCCGGGAGTCCTTCGCGGTGTACAGCCGGCCACCGAACTCGAGGACACGCTTGTCGAGTTCGGTGACGAACTCGTTGAGCCCGGCCTTGATCGGGAAGTCGACGCAGACGTTCCAGCCGCGCATCGGGAAGCTCAGCGGCGCCTGGTTGCCCTCGCCGAACAGCTTGAACACGTTGAGGAACGACACGTGCCCGGACCGCTGGATGTCCACGATGATCTTCTTGAACTCGTCGACCGCCTCCGGGGGCACCACGAACTGGTACTGCAGGAAGCCCTTCGAACCGTAGGCGCGGTTCCACTCGCCGAACAGGTCGAGCGGGTGGTAGAACGCCGTCAGGCTCTGGACCTGGTTGGTGGCGTTCTTGGTCTTCCGGTAGTACAACTCGCCGACGATCGAGAAGTCGACCTTGTTGGCGAGGCCGTTCGGGAAGATGTCCGGAAACGTCACCAGGGGCTTGGCGTTGAACCGCAGCGGATCCTTCTGCAGCTTCGCGGGCAGCTGGTCGAGCTTCGCCAGCGAGCCGCGGGACACGGCGGCCCGACCCAGCTTCGGCGGCGCCGAGATCGCGTCGAACCACGCCGACGAGTAGTCGTAGTTGTCCTCCGAGCCGTCGCTGTGCAGCGCGATCGTCTCGTCGAGTCCGGTGGTGCGCACGCTGTCCGCGATGAAGTACGCGGTCTCGGTCGGCGTCATCTTGATCGTCGCGCGCAGGATGATGCCGGTCAGGCCGCAGCCGCCGATCGTCGCCCAGAACAACGCGCCCTTCGGGTCGGCCTTGCCGCCCTTCGGGGTCAGCTTGCGCACCTGGCCGTCGGCGGTGAGCAGGTCCAGCGACACCACGTGGTTGCCGAAGCTGCCCGCGCTGTGGTGGTTCTTGCCGTGGATGTCGGAGCCGATCGCACCGCCGATGGTCACCTGGCGGGTGCCGGGCAGCACCGGGACCCAGAGGCCGAACGGCAGCGCCGCCTTCATCAGCTGGTCGAGGTTCACGCCCGCGTCCAGGTCGACCAGGCCGGTGTCCCGGTCGATCCGGTGGATCCGGTTCAGGGCATTCATGTCGATGACCAGGCCGCCCGCGTTCTGCGCCGAGTCGCCGTAGGACCGGCCGAGTCCTCGGGCGATGACGCCGCGCCGCAGGTGTGAGGGCTTGCCCTCGTTCTGCTCGGCGACCTGTGCGACCGCGTTGGCGATCGCCTCGACGTCGGGCGTGGAAAGCACCTCTGCGGTGGTGGGCGCGGTGCGCCCCCAGCCGGTGAGCGTGCGGGTCTGGGTGGTCAGAGGCTGCGGCTGCTCGGCGGCGGCCGGGGACTCTTCAGCTGTCGTAGACATCGCTGTAGAGGTTACCTGGCGGTAGCGCATCCGACCCCTGCCGAGTGTGCAGAAATCGTCGCCGCCACTCGACGTTTGCCCCCATATCTGCACGCTCGGCGCTCGCCGGGTCCCGCGCCGCCTATCCTCGTTCCGTGTCCGGAACCCCCATTGCCCCTGAGCCGCACCTGCCGACGGCGGTCGATCTACCGCTGCGCGACGAGACGGCGGCCGGCGTGGATCTCAAGACGCAGCTCGTCCGGTTCGTGCTCACCGGTGCGCTGTCCGCGGTGGTCGACTTCACGATCACGATGCTGTTGCAGAACGGGCTGGGGTTGCCGCGCGCGGCAGCAAAGTCCGTCGGATTCGTCCTCGGCACGACGACGGCGTACCTGATCAACCGTCGCTGGACGTTCAACGCCCCGCCGAGCCGCGCGCGGTTCATCGCGGTGGTGGCGCTGTACGCGGTCACGTTCGCGGTTCAGGTCGGCATCTACACGCTGCTCGGAGAGGTCTGGGCGGACACCCTGATTTACGACGCGCTCGCCTTCGTCATCGCGCAGGGCACCGCGACGGTGATCAACTTCGTCGTGCAGCGGGCGGTCATCTTCAAGATCCGCTAGGGGCTACGCCCGGCGCCTGATCGGGCAGAGTTCCGCCCGCATTCCGGGCGGAACTCTGCCCGATCTGTGTTGCCCAGACAGCGTGGGTCAGCGCGGCGGCCCGGTCGTCAGCACCATCGCCGCGGTCCTGGGCCTGCCGGCCTCGTCGGTCCACCCGAGCTCGACGCGGTCGCCGGGATGCCGGGCGACCATGAGCGCGGTGAGCTCCGCGGCGCTCCGGATCGGCCTGCCGTCGAAGGTCGTGATCACGTCGCCGCGGACCAGCCCCGCCCCCTCGGCTGGCGTCCCGTAGCCGACCGCGACGACCCGGGCGCCGGGCACCGTGACCGAGTCGCTGACGCTGATGCCGAGCAGCGGCGTCGGCCCGATGTGCACGGTGTCGGAGCCGCGGCCCTCGCGGACCTGGTCCACGACGGTGATCGCCTCGTCGATCGGGACCGCGTACGACTTGATCTCCCGCGGCGGCGCCGGGGTCGGACCGTCGTCGTGCGAGACCGCGGTGCCCGCCGTGCTGACCCCGATGACGGCCCCGGTGTCGTCGACCAGCGGACCGCCGGAGTCGCCGGGCCGGATGTCGGCGTCGACCTCGATCAGCCCGGACAGCCTGTTGGTCGAGCCGTCGGCCGAATCGCGTGCGGTGACGGTCCGGTCGATGGCGGTGACGACGCCGCCCGCGGCCATCGGGACGCCGCCGCCATCCGCGTTGCCGATGGCGGTCACCGGGTCGCCCGTCCGCACCTCCGCGGACCGGCCGAGCGCGGGCGTGGGCAGGCCTGCGGCGCCCGCGAGCCGCAGCACCGCGAGGTCCCGGGTTCGGTCGTATCCGGCCACCTCGACGTCGTAGCTCGCGCCGTTGCCCTGGTTCACCGCGCGGATGTCGGTGGCGCCGTCGATGACGTGGTGGTTGGTCAGGACGAGGCCGTCCGGGGTCAGGACGATGCCGGTCCCCGCGGTGTCACGCCAGCCCACGCTCGAGATCAGGTGCACGGTCGTGGGGGCCACCCGCTGGTGGATCTGCTCGGGGGTGAGCGAGGCGGGCGGCGGTGGTGGTGCCGGCGGTGTAAATGGCTGCGGGGTACCGACTTCCGGGGCGACGACCCCCGATGGCGCGGGGGCGAGCAGCGGGGTCGGCGGCCCGGACGTCAGGCGTTGGCCTGCGAGCAGGCTGGCCGTGACGGCCGCGGCGACGGCCAGGATCGAGAGCGTGCGACGGGCACGGCGGCGCGGCGCGGTGGTCCGGTCGTGCTCGGTCCTGTTCATGTACACCCGGGATCCGGCGGTAGCTCTGAACGACGGTGGTGCGGCGGTTCAAGATTACGCGCGCGCCGTGCCGGGGGTCGGCCGATTGGTGCCACCCCGACCCCTCGCGAATGAGATGTACGTAACTCTGAGTTGCGGACACATTTGCCCGCCCGGTAGTTTCCTGCGCGAACTTGTTGGAGCAGTGCGGCCTCCGTCGTGCATCAGACGGAGGTGGGCGGCATGGTCATGTCCCGGTTGGAACGCTGGCAGGTGGTCGCGTTCGTGATCCTCGGGGTGGTCGGGCTGCTGTACGTCGGCGCGACCTACGTGCGGCTGGACAACCTGCTCGGCTTCGGTCAGCACACCGTGCAGGCGGACTTCGCCGAATCCGGCGGCATCTTCACCAACGCCGAGGTCAGCTATCGCGGGGTCCCGGTCGGGACGGTGGGGGACCTGCACCTGACCGCGGACGGCGTGCTCGTCGACCTGATGCTGGACACCGACGCACCCGCGGTCCCGGCGTCGGCGCGCGCGGTGGTGGCGAACCGGTCGGCGATCGGCGAGCAGTACGTGGACCTGCAGCCGACGAGCGACGGCGGCCCGTACCTGACCGACGGCTCCCGGATCGCGCGCGCGAACACCGCGATCCCGGTCCCCGTCGAGGAGGTGCTGGCGACCACCGACGCGCTCGTGCGCTCGGTTCCGTTGCGGTCGCTCACCACCGCCGTCACCGAGCTGGGCAGGGCGTTCGACGGCAAGGGCGACGACCTGCAGGTGCTCGTCGACTCGCTGAACTCGTTGTCGCGGGACGGGATCGAGAACCTGCCGCAGACCCTGACGCTGCTCCGCGACACCCGGACGGTGCTCGATACCCAGACCGAGCAATCCTCCGCGATCCGCCGGTTCAGCGGCGACCTGGACGCCCTCAGCGCGCAGATCCGGGCCAACGACCCCGACCTGCGCCGCCTCATCGACACCGGCACCGCGGCGGGCACGGAGGTCGGCTCGCTGGTCGGCGCGGCTGGCCCGACCCTGACCACGAACCTGAACAACCTGGCGCTGGTCTCCCGGTCGCTCGGTCCCCGCGCACTCGCCCTGAACACCCTGCTGACCTTCTTGCCCGCGCTCTCTGCCGGTTCGAGCTCCGTCGCGCCCGGCGACGGCACGATCCACCTGGGTCTGCTGGCGGAGACCAACAACCCGCCGCCGTGCACCCAGGGTTACGAGGGCACCCGCGAGATCGTCGAGAAGATGAAGCGGGAGAACCCCGACTTCGACGAGACCCGCGACGAGTTCCCGCTCAACACCGAGGCGAACTGCACCACCCCGTTGGGCAGCCCGACGGGTGTGCGGTCGGCGAACCGAATTGTCTACGGGGACCCGAGGATCCCGCAGCCGTGGGACGCGAAGCCGAAGCGCGCCCCCGAGTCGCTGAACCTGAACCCGATCGCAACGCAACTCGCGCCGCTGCTCGGGGTCGGGCCCAAATAGCGTGCCCCTCAGACGCGCCGAGAAGCGCCGATTCCGGTGGTTCCGCAGCGTCGCGGAGGTAGCGTCGCCCGCGTAGCACGATCATTCGTTGCGAGCCGGGAGGGGCACTCCATGGAGGTCACATCGAAGCGACGGCCGCGCCGGTTCGCGCGGGCGACGACGATTGCCCTCGCGTCTGCGTTCGTGACCGCCGGGTCGGCAGGCGTTGCCGTCGCATCGACCGCCCCGGCCACACCCCCCGCCGCCTCGCCGGGCCTCGCCGAGTTCGCGCAGTCGTTGTCCCGTCCCGCGGTCGGCAGCCTGAACACCGGGTTCGCCGGTCTCGGCAGCGTCGGGCTCACCTTCGACTCCGGCAGCGCGGGCTCGTCCAACAACGGCCCCAACAACACCGGCTCGCACAACACCGGGACCGGCAACACCGGCTCCTACAACGAGGGGCTCGCGAACACCGGCTCGGGCAACGAGGGGGTCGCGAACACCGGTTCGGGCAACGTCGGGATCGGCAACACCGGCTGGGGCAACGAGGGAAACCTGAACACCGGCTCGCTCAACACCGGCTCGGGGAACACCGGCATCCTCACCGAGGGCATCCTCATCACCGGGCTGGGATCGGTCGGCTTCGGGTCGCTGGGCATCAACTGGAACTGAGCCCCACCGCGGTCAGCCCATGCGCCGCTTGAGCACCATGTACACCGCGCGGCGCATGAACGAAGTGCCTAGCGCCTTGGCATTGCCGACCCGCACATCCATCGCGGACAGCAGCCCCGGCTCGGCCGCGCGCAACGATTCGTGGAACGCCGCCGCCTGGGAGGCCTGCTGGCGCGCCAGTCGCACGCTCCACTGACCGGCGTTGATGCGGAACGACGCCAGCGGACGGGGAATCGCGACGACGTCGCCGTGCAGGGCGACCCCGACATAGGTGGCCTCGTCGATCAGGTATGGGTTGGCGTCGTCCCACCAGCCGATCTTCTCGAGCACGCCCCGCCGCATCAGCACGCACCCCGGCTCGCCGAAGATGTTCGCCCCGGCGGTCACGGCCCGCCGCGCCGCGACCCGGCCGCTGACCGGTCCGGACAGTCCGGCCAGTCCGCGGGCGGCGAGCACGGTCTTGCCCGCCGCGTCGACCAGGGTGCGCTGCGAGGCGACCAGCACCGCCTCGGGATGTTCGTCGAAGGCGGCGACCTGCTCGGCGAGGCAGGTCGGGAAGATGGTGTCGTCGCCGCACACCAGCTTGAGCAGATCGCCGCTCGCGGCCTGGCTGACCCGGTCCCAGTTGGCCTTGGCGCCGCCACCGGCGGCGGTGTGCAGGATCGTGACGCGGGGGTCGTCGGCGTAGGGGGCGAGGGCGGCGAGCGTGCCGTCGGTCGACGCGTGGTCGGCGATGATCAGCTCGAAGTCCTCGAAGGTCTGCCCGAGGATCGAGTCGATGGTTTCGGCGATGTAGTCGGCGTTGTTGTACGCCGGAACAACGACGGAGACCCGAGGCGTCATGCGGTTTTCTTTCTACTGAAGGAGAAATCTCTGTAACCGAAGAAGCTGGCGGTCGCGGTGACCGCGGTGATCGCGATCTGCGCTGGGATCGGCGGGAACCCGAACACCGACACCGCCAGCGTCATCAGGGCCATGTTGATCGCGAACGCGCCGAAGTTGACCGCCACGAACCGCCACAGGTCGCGGAGCAGGTGCCCGCGGACCCGGAACACCAGGTAGCGGTACATCGCGAACGCGCACAGCACGTTGCACAGGTAGCCCGCGACGATCGCGAAGTGGTAACCCAGCTGGTCACCGACGGCGAGCTGCCAGACGATGAACCAGGCCGTGCCGAGCGCCGTGTTGAACCCACCGACCAGCAGGAAGGCCAGCCCCTGGTTCTTGACCAGCCGCATCAGCGGTCCGGCACCGCCCGACATACCCGCGGGCGGGGTCGCCTCGGCGGTGCCCCTCGGATCCTGGGGACCTCGGTCGGTCAACTGGTGGTCCTTCATCGCTGGTGGTGCTGCCCGCTTGCCCGGTGCACCCTACCCGAGCGGTTGTGCACCGGCACCGAACCGCGGTAGCAGCCCGGACTCGAGCGCGGCCGTGAGCGAGGGCGCGGCCGCGTCCTTGTCGGAGAGCCGCAACTCGAACTCGGTGCCGTCCCGGCCGGCGGTAGGCCAGTCGATGCCGACCTCGGGATCGAGCGGGTCGATGCCGTGCTCGCGACCCGGCGCGTACCCGGTCGAGCACAGGTAGACGACGGTGGAGTCGTCCTCGAGCGAGAGGAACGCGTGGCCCAGACCCTCGCTCAGGAACACCGCGCGGCGGTCGACATCGTCGAGCAGGACCGCGTCCCACACCCCGAAGGTCGGCGACCCGACCCGCAGGTCCACCGCGACGTCGAGGACCGCGCCGCGGACGCAGGTCACGTACTTCGCCTGACCGGGCGGCACGTCCGCGAAGTGAACGCCCCGCAGCACGCCTGCCGCGGAGACCGAGCAGTTGGCCTGCTGCAGGTCGAGGGTGCGGCCGGTGGCCTCGGTGAACGTCGGGTCCCGGAACCACTCCAGGAACACGCCGCGGTCGTCACCGAACTGCTGGGGGGTGAACTCCCAGGCGCCGGGCACTTTCAGTTCGCGAAACTGCATTCCTCACCATTCCTTGCCGCGGTCGAGCAGACCGAGCAGATAGTTGCCGTAACCGGACTTGACCAGGGACTCGGCCCGCACCCGGAGCTCGTCGTCGGTGATGAAGCCCCGCCGCCAGGCCACCTCCTCCGGCGCGCCGATCTTCAGGCCCTGCCGCTCCTCGATGGTGCGCACGTAGTTCGAGGCGTCGAGCAGCGAGTCGAAGGTGCCGGTGTCCAGCCAGGCGGTGCCGCGCGGCAACACCTCGACCTGCAGCCGCCCCGCCTCGAGGTAGGCGCGGTTGACGTCGGTGATCTCGTACTCGCCGCGCGCCGAGGGCTTCAGGTCGCGAGCGATCGACACCACGTCGTTGTCGTAGAAGTACAGCCCCGGCACCGCGTAGTTGGAGCGCGGCCGCTGGGGCTTCTCCTCCAGCGAGATCGCGCGACCGTCGCCGTCGAACTCGATCACGCCGTACGCGGTCGGGTCGGCGACCCAGTACGCGAACACCGCGCCGCCCTCGATCTGCTCGAACCGCGTCAGCCGGGTACCGAGACCGGGTCCGTAGAAGATGTTGTCGCCGAGTACCAGCGCGGCGGAGTTCGACCCGATGTGCTCGGCGCCGAGCACGAACGCCTGCGCGAGCCCGTTGGGCTCGGCCTGCACCTGGTAGGTCAGCGAGACGCCGAAGCGGGATCCGTCCCCGAGCAACCGCTGGAACTGTGCGGCGTCCTCCGGCGTGGTGATCACCAGGATGTCGCGGATGCCTGCCAGCATCAGCGTCGACAGCGGGTAGTAGATCATCGGCTTGTCGAACACGGGCACCAAC
Organism: Rhodococcus sp. NPDC059179; assembly: GCF_042754885.1. Taxonomy (NCBI): domain Bacteria; kingdom Bacillati; phylum Actinomycetota; class Actinomycetes; order Mycobacteriales; family Nocardiaceae; genus Rhodococcus; species Rhodococcus sp. NPDC059179. The sequence continues at coordinate 739,391 of NZ_JBHZBV010000001.1, forward strand.
TGCTTGCTGACCCCGAGCGTGATCGGATGCAACCGCGACCCTGTTCCACCGGCCAGAATGATTCCGCGCATAGCGGGCAGTGTTCCAGTGTTCGGTTCCCTGGCAAACTCCGGCCACCGGTATCGTGCGGATCGTGAAGCTACTCGTGACCGGCGGTGCTGGATTCATCGGCGCCAACTTTGTCCAGCAGACCGTCGACGAGCGGCCCGATGTGGAGGTGACCGTCCTCGACGCGCTGACCTACGCGGGCAACGTCGAATCGCTGGCGCCGGTCCGGGACCGGATCGAGTTCGTGCAGGGCGACATTGCCGACGCCGACCTGGTCGACCGGCTGATCGCCGGGACGGACCTCGTCGTCCACTTCGCGGCGGAGTCGCACAACGACAACTCGCTCAACGATCCGTCCCCGTTCGTGCGGACCAACGTGATCGGCACCTTCACTCTGCTGGAGGCCATTCGCAAGCACGGCGTGCGCTACCACCACATCTCGACCGACGAGGTGTACGGCGACCTGGAACTCGACGACCCGGCGCGGTTCACCGAGGCCACCCCGTACAACCCGTCGAGCCCGTACTCCTCGACGAAGGCGTCGAGCGACCTGCTGGTGCGCGCCTGGGCGCGCTCGTTCGGCATCTCCGCGACCATCTCGAACTGCTCGAACAACTACGGGCCGTACCAGCACGTGGAGAAGTTCATCCCGCGGCAGATCACCAACGTCCTCGACGGTGTCCGGCCGAAGCTCTACGGTCAGGGCCTCAACGTCCGGGACTGGATTCACGTCGACGACCACAACCGCGCCGTGTGGACGATCATCGAGCGCGGCACGCCGGGGGAGACCTACCTGATCGGCGCCGACGGCGAGGTCGACAACCGCACCGTCGTGCGGACCATCCTGGAGTTGCTCGGCAAGGATCCGGACGACTACGACGCGGTCACCGACCGGCCGGGCCACGACATGCGGTATGCCATCGACGCCACCCGGCTGCGCACCGAACTCGGCTGGCAGCCGCGTTACCGGGACTTCCGCTCCGGCCTGGCCGCGACCGTCGACTGGTACCGCGACAACGAGCAGTGGTGGCGTCCGCAGAAGGGAGCCACCGAACAGGCCTACGCGGCGGCGGGCGAGACGGTGCTGGGAACCCCGGGACCCGCGTAGCTACCGGCCGAGGGAGCGCCGGGTCGCTTCCAGGGTGGCGGCGATCCCGGCGGGCAGCGTCCGGTACGACCGATGATCGAGTTCCGGCCAGACGGTCGAGCGCAATCGCAGGTCCCCGGACTGGACGCTCGCGAGCGGCGACGCCGCGAGCACGACGGTCGGTTTGCGACGGAACACGGTTCGGCAGGCGCCGAGCAGCGCGCCGATGGTGGTGCTCTGGCCCGAGGCGAAGATCTTGGTGACCTGCCGGCCGGGGCGCGACTGCGCGAGGTCGAGGGCGTCGGCGACCATCGCGGCGGCGTCGGTCACGTAGAGGTAGTCGCGCATCGTGTCCATCGGCACGTAGATCGAGATCGGCGCCGACATCAGGTAGCCGCGGCACAGGTGAGAGATCAATCCCTGGGGTTTCGCCAGGTTCTGACCGGGTCCGTACAGGTTCGCGAACCGGCCGACCACCACGGACGCCCCCGTGGCGGCGCCGAATCGGTGCATCAGCTGCTCGGCCGTCAGCTTCGCCCTGCCGTAATCGCCGAGTGGTACCGGGGCGGTGTCCTCGGTGTATGGCGCCCCGGTGGACCCGGCGTACACGCCGCCTGCCGACGAGGCGTGCACGATCACACCGGGGTGCACGCTGCCGCGCGTGATCGCGGCGATCTCGTCGAGAACGTCGGACACGACCGCGTTCTCCGCCGCGAACTCGGCGGCGGTGGTGCCATTCACGCCGATGCCCGCGCACCAGACGAGCCGCCACGGCCCTCCGTTCGTCGAGTCGATCACCCGACGGGCGTCCGCGAACAGCACCCGCCTCGCGCCGTCGCCGTCGTGCCACGGGACGCGGCTCGTCTCGACTCGCAGGCCCCGCCGCCCGAGTTCGCGGGTGACGGCGCCGCCGAGCAGCCCGCCGCCGCCCACGACCCAGGTCGGGGTGGTCACGTCAGTCGCCCGCTGCGTCGGCTCGGCACTCGTGCGGGACAGGCGCGGTGCGGCCGAGTGGGCCGGCGGCCGGGTCCCCGACGATCAGGTAGGGCGGCTTGCCCATCGCGGTCTTGACCGCGACGCCGACGTACTCGGCGATCACCCCGAGCGAGAACAGGATCGCGCCCATGCCGAATAGCAGGATCACCATCGTCGAGGCCCAGCCGCGGACCTCGCTGCCGACATCGCTGAACAGGTAGGACGCCAGGACGTACAGCATCAGCGCGAGTCCAAGTGCGGCGAAGAGCACCCCGATGAAGCTGACCATGCGCAGGCCTTTGGTGCCGCTGGAGAGCACCATCCGCCAGAAGTGGGAGAGCAGGCTGCGCAGGTGGTAGCCCGAGCGGCGGCCGTGTTCCTCGCGCAGCGCCACCGGGCTGGTGGTCACCTCGCCCGCGATCCAGCCGAGCGCGACGTCCAGGTAGGCCTCGGAACCCGCGTAGGCGGCCACCGACCGGCCGACCTCGCCGAGCACCAGGCGGAAGCTCTGGAAGCTGCGGGTGTTGTCGCCGGAGAGGGCGTGCGCGATGAGCCACTTCGAGCCGCGGGAGGCGGCGTTGCGCAGCATCCCGTGCGGGGCGGGGTTGGTCGGATTCGCGTAGACGACGGTGGCCTGCTCGTCGAGGGCGGTGTCGAGCATCCCGCCGATCGCGACCGGGTCGTGCTGGCCGTCCTCGTCCATGGTGACGATCCACTCGCCGCCGCTCGACGCCATGCCCGCCAGCGTCGCGGGGTGCTGGCCGAAGTTCCGGCTCAGCCAGATCGGCCTGACGAAGTCGTGTTCGGCAGCGAGGGAGCGGATGACCTCGGCCGACGCGTCGGGGCCGTGATCGAAGACGAGCAGGACCTCCTCGACGAGCATCGGCCTACCCGCCGGGGTGAATCGGGTCGTCGTCCACGGCAGGATCTCGTCGACCAGGGCGCGCAGCGTCTGGGCGCCCTGGTACACCGGCACCACGACGGAGATACGGTGCGGCGCCGCCGTGGGTCGGGCGTCATCGGAGGTCACAGGCTGGGAGTTTATACACCCTGCCCGGGGGCGCCGTCCCCGGAAGCGGTCGCCGCCTCGTCCGCGTACGGCCGGCCCACCCCGCGCCGCGCAGCCCGACGGTCGCGGTAGTAGAGGCCGGTCAGCGCGACGATCAGCACCAGGCCGACCCCCGCCGCAGCGAAGCCGAGCCGCTGCCCAGGCGGTCGGAACGTGACGACCAGCTCGGCGTCGTCGGTGCCCCGCGGCAGATCGACCATCAGGAACATGTCGCCGAGACCCTTCGTCTGCAGGGGCGCGCCGTCCAGGGTGGCCGTGTATCCCGGCCAGGCCAGCCGGGCGAAGACCACGCTGCCGCCGTCGGGTGCGGTGACCCGGAGCCGCTCCGAGTTGACCGCGGCCGACTCGGGCACGACCTCGGTGCCGACCGCCGCGCTCACCCGACCCGCCTGGCCGGACACGGGGCCGTCGACCCGCTCGAGGGCGTGCACTTGGCCCGCGGCTGGTTCCGGGACGCTTACCCAGGTCCAGCCGGGCGGGGGCGGGTTGTCCGCGGCGTCCGGATACTGCTTGTCCTGCAGCACGATCCGGTCGATGAGCATCAGGTCGGCGAAGGTCCGGCCGGTGTAGGGGTCGACAGTGAGCACGTTCTCCAGCGCGTCGGGGCAGGTCGAGCCGTCGAAGCCCATGCACAGCATGCCGGAGAACCAGCGGTGCCCGACCGGTGTGTATGCGTTGACGTAGGTCAGGTCCAGGTCCTTGGCGTAGTTGCCGTACACCTGCGACTGCCAGGGCAGCTCCGAGGTCTCCGCGTCGATCCGGATCAGGCTCCGGTCGCCGAGCTGCAGGGTGGTGCCCTCCCAGTCAGGGAACCCGGCCTTAGCCTCGGACTGCGACGTCGGCAGGTACCACTTGTTCAGCGCCTGCGGATAGTTGGAGACCTGGTACACCAGGATCGGCAGGATCGTGGCGATCAGCAGCGCCGCGACGCCGCGATCGCCGAACCGGCGGGCGAGGTACAGGGCTAGGCCACCGAAAACGGCGATCAGCGCGCCCCACATGACGTGGCGTCCGAAGTATTGGGGTCCCGACGAGCTCGCGCGCAGCACCAGCACCAGGATCAGGAGCCCGGCCGCAACTAACCGCGGCCGCACGGGTCGCGTGGTGCCGTACCGGCTGAGCAGCGTCGCCAGCAGGACCAGGGAGATCACCGCCACGAACGGCAGCAGACGGGCCGGCCAGCGGATCTGCCCGATGTCGCTCGGACCGGCGGTGAACAGCAGGATGAAGCCGAGCAGCAGCAGCGGCGCGGAGAACTCGCGGAGCGCCGGCTGCGCCTTCCGCCACGCGATGAACGCGAGGGCGGGAATCGCGAACCAGGCGATGTAGGTGATCGGCGCGGTGGTTGTCTCCCCGGTCCACGACTCGATGCTCGACACCGACGACGGGATGCTCGCGGTGAACGTCTCCGACCAGGGTGCGGTGAGGAAGTTGTCGTTGAGCGCGCCCTCCTCGCCGGTGCGCCAGGTCACCGAGGACGACAGCATCCCGGGCAGGAACGTGACGGCCCCGCAGGCCGCCGCGGCGACGCCGACCCCTCCGAGTAGCAGGGAGGGCCACCAGCGCCGCTGGTACAGGTATTCGCCGATCATCAGGCATCCGATCAGCACGCCTGCCATCAGCGCGGAATGCGCGTAGCCGACGCTGATCGCGAGATAGAGGAAGGCGAACAGGGGGAGCGGGCCGGACCTGCCGCGTGCGTATCGGACCCCGCTGGCCCAGGCCTGCACCACCCACGCCATGCCGATCAGCGAAGTGACCCACGACGGGTCCTCGAAGTAGAGGGTGAAACCCCCGAACGGGACTGCGGCGCCCGCGACCGCGGCCCAGGCCGGGCGGGCACCGTATTCCATCGCCACCCGGTAGACGCCCCAGCCGAGAACGATCGAGAACCCGAGCTTGACCGCCGTCGCGAGCAACGCGAGGTCGTCCACCGACGGGGCCGCATAGTTGATCGCCATCTGGACCGGGTTCCACAGGCCGCCCTGACCCTCCACCGGGTAGTTGCCCGCCATCCACTGGTCGAGTACCAGGGTCGGGAACCACTGACCGTCCCGCATCAGATGACCCAGCTGGATCCAGTTGCCGACGGCGCCCGATTCGGTGTCGTCGACGTAGAAGTAGCGGGGGTCCACGCGCAGGACGATGAGGAATCCGAGGCAGATGACGCCTGCGACCACGGCCCCCCATGCCCATCGGGTGCGCCGGGTGGATGCGGGCGGTTCGAGTGTCACGAGGAGCTCCAGGTAGCGGTCGGGTGCCCAGTGACATTAACCGAGGTCGAGCTCGGTGGTTTCGTCGGTCAACTGCACGTCGCGATACCCTGCCGGTGGACATTGGCGACACGATCGAGAGTTGGCGGTTGGATGAACAAGCCCGAATTCCGTGAGTCCGGGGCTCCGGCGACCGAGGTCGCGGCACGGCTGCTCGTGCAGCGCGGCGTCTTCGTCGGCATGTCGCCGATCGTCAACGACGATCTCTATGTCGCGTTCAGCAAGGGCTCCGGCGATAGGGAACGCCACACGCTGCGCCTGGACGAGGGTGCGCGCGCCCACACCAACACCTACTTCGGACGGTTTGCGGCCAGCTACTGGCAGCGCTGGACAACCGTGACCGAGGTGCGGGTCAGCCTGCGGGCGGCCGGCTCCGGCCGTTTCCGGGTCCGCCTGGTGGCCTCCGACATCGCGGGGCACCGCCGGATCGTCGGCGCCGTCGCCGGATCGGGCGACCAGGCGGTCGAACTCTCCTCACCGCTCGACAAGTTCGTCGACGGCGGTGCCCTCTGGGTGGAGATCGACGCGCTGGACGCCCCGCTGACCGTTGACCGGCTCGAGTGGACTGCGGCCGCCCCCGAGACCGTCCGCCCGGTCGCGATCGCGATCTGCACGTTCAACCGCGCCGACGACTGCGCGAAGACGGTCGCGGCGCTGGCGTCCGACGACCGGGTGCTCGAGGTCATCGACGCCGTCTACGTGGTCGACCAGGGGACCGACCTGGTCCGGGACCGCGACCTGTACGGCGAGGTCGCGCCGAGGTTCGGCGACAAGCTGCACTACCTGCGCCAGCCCAACCTCGGCGGCGCGGGTGGCTTCACCCGCGGTCTTTACGAGGCCTCCGTCACCGATGGGCATGCCGACGTGATCCTGATGGACGACGACATCCTGTGCGAGCCGGAGACGGTGCTGCGGCTCAACGCCTTCGCGAACGTCACCGTCGAGCCGACCCTGGTCGGCGCGCAGATGATGTTCCTGCTCAACCCCGACTACCTCAACGTGGGCGCGGAAGGCGTCAACCTGGCCACCCTCCAGCACGGGCAGAAGGTGCCGAAGGCGCTGCGCAACACGAGCATGCTGAAGAAGAACCAGGAGCGCCGGGTCGACGCCGGCTACAACGCCTGGTGGACCTGCCTGATCCCGGCGGAGGTCGTGGCGAAGATCGGCCTGCCCATCCCGATCTTCTTCCAATGGGACGACGTGGAGTACGGCGTCCGCGCCCGCGAGGCGGGCTTCGTCACGGTCACCCTGCCGAACGCGGCGGTCTGGCACGCGGACTTCTACTGGAAGGACTTCGACGACTGGGCGCGCTACTTCAGCACCCGTAACTCCCTGATCGTCGGCGCCCTGCACAGCGAACTCGAGACCAAGGCGCTGGGGCGGATGTTCTTCCGGCAGATCAGCGAGTTCATCGTCGGCATGCAGTACGGTCTCGCGGCCACCACGCTGCGGGGCATCGAGGACTTCCTCGAGGGGCCGAAGGTGTTGCAGGACGGCGGAATCGAAGTGATGGCCGCGATCCGTGCGGAGCGGGCGAAGTACCCGGAGACGGTCAAGCACGACGCGGCCACCGCCCCGGTGCGGTCCGCGGACCTCACCACGAGGCGCTCCGGCGGCGAGCCCAGCCACATGCGGCTGATCCTGATCAAGCGGGCCATCGACCAGTGGTTCGGCCGCACCCAACACGGCCTGATCAACGTTCCGCGCGAGGATGCGCACTGGTGGCACATCTCGCTGTTCGATCACGTGGTGGTCACCGACGCCTCGCAGTCCGGCGTGCGGATCCGTCAGCGGGACAAGGCCACCGCGGTCGCGCTGCTGCGGCGGACCGTCAAGGTGCTGCGGCGCCTCCGCGAGGACGGCGCCGCCGTCTCCCGCCAGTACCGCGACGCGGTCCCGCAGCTGACCAGCCGGGAGAACTGGGAACGTCTCTACGAGCAGTAGGGTCGCGGGCGGATTCGCCCCCGTGCGATTGGCCCGCATGGGGGGCACCTCGCAGACCCCGTGAGAACTCGCGGCTCAGTGCCGCTCGAACCGCTCCTGACGGCCCAGCTTACGCAGCCGCACCCACTCGCGCAGGCCCGCCGGGTCGCGTTCGGTGATCAGGAAGTACCAGCCGAAGCGCAGCCACTCCTGCGGGAGCAGCCGGCGCATGCCGGGCTGCGAGAGCAGGTAGCCGCGGTTGCGGTAGGTATAAAACCGCTTCGTCTCGTTGTCCGGGTACTGGGTGTGCATCCGGCCGCCGAGGATCGGCTTGAACTCCTCGGTGCCGCACGGATGCAGGTATGCCGTCCGCAGACAGGTGCCGAACGCCAGTCCGGAGCGCACGAGCCGGCGGTGCACCTCGACCTCGTCGCCGCGGACGAACAGCCGCAGGTCAGGGACGCCGACGGCGTCGATCGCGTCAGCGGAGAACAGCGCGCCGTTGAACAGCGACGCGATCCCGGGCAGCAGGTCGCCGTCGTCGCCGAGCTCGGAACGCAGCCGCCGCCACTCGAGCCCGCGGCGCAGCGGGAAGGCCAGCCGGGCCGGCTCGTCGATGTTGCAGACCACCGGCGACACCTCGGCCAGTCCGTGCCGGGTGGCGCAGTCGAGCAGGGTGGCCAGCACCTCCGGGCCCTCCGGGCGGCCGTCGTCATCGGCGAGCCAGACCCAGTCGGCGCCGAGGGAGAGCGCGTGCAGCATGCCGAGGGCGAAGCCGCCTGCCCCGCCCAGGTTGTGGCGCGAGCCCAGGTAGGTGGTGGGCACGTCCGCGGCCCCCACCAGCTCGCGCACGGCGTCCTCGTTCGCGTTGTCCACCACGATGAGGTGGTCGAGGGGGCGGGTCTGCGCGGCGAGGACCTTCAGCGACTCGGCGAGCAGTTCCCGGCGCCTGTGGGTGACGACGACCCCGACGATCATCGGCTCGCTCACGCGCCACCGTTCCCCGGCCGAGCGGCGCCGTCCACCGCCGTGGCGCTCTTCTCGGCCGCCATCTCAGCGATGGTGGTTGCGACGTGTGCGGCCGCCTCCGGGCCCTCGTAGGCGCGCACCACGTCCTCGATCTCACCGTGCATTCGCACCTGGCCGTGATCGATCCACATCGCCGTGTCGCACAGCTGGGCGAGGAACTCGTTGGAGTGGCTGGCGAAGACCAGGATGCCGGAGCGCTCGACCAGTGCCTGCAGCCGCACCCGGGCCTTTTTCATGAACTCGGCGTCGACCGCGCCGATGCCCTCGTCGAGCAGCAGGATCTCCGGATCGATGCTGGTGACCACGCCCATCGCCACCCGCACCCGCATGCCGGTCGAGTAGGTGCGCAGCGGCATCGACAGGTACTCGCCCAGCTCGGTGAACTCGGCGATTTCGTCCATCTTCGAGAGCATCTGCTTGCGGGTCTGGCCGAGGAACAGGCCGCGGATGATGATGTTCTCGTACCCGGAGATCTCGGGGTCCATGCCGACGCCGAGGTCGAACACCGGTGCCACCCGGCCGCGGATCCGGGCGCTGCCGCGGGACGGCTCGTAGATGCCGGACAGCAGCCGCAGCAGCGTGGACTTGCCTGCGCCGTTGTGGCCGACCAGCCCGATCCGGTCGCCCTCCTTGAGGGAGAGGGTGATGTCGCGCAGGGCCTCGACCACCACGACATCGGAGTCGTTGCGGCCGATCGCCCCGCCCGCCTTGCCGAGGAATGCCTTCTTGAGGGACCGCGACTTGGCGTCGAAGATTGGGAAGTCGACGCACGCGTTGTGCGTCTCGATGCTCACGTGTTGTGTCATTGTTTGCGGTCCTTACACCCAGTAGGGCACGCGCGCCCGGTACTTGCGCAGCGCCAGCAGCGCGACGGCCCAGCCCACGACGGTGATGGCGAGCACGATGTACCAGTGGTAGGCGTCCTGCGGCTGTCCGATCATGGGCGCGCGGATGATGTCGAGGTAGTGGAACAGCGGATTCAGCTCGGCGAGCTTGACCCGGTCCGCCGCGGTGCCGCCCTGGTCCTCGAGGCTCTGCGTCGTCCACATGATCGGGGTCAACACGAACAGCAATAGCGTCAGGCTGCCGAGGATCGGCGCGATGTCCCGGTACCGGGTGGAGAAGATGCCGAACACGATCGACACCCACAGCGCATTGACGATGATCAGCGCGAGTGCGGGGATCGCGGCGAGCGAGGCCCACGTCAGCTCGCGCCACACCCCGAACGCGACGAGCATCACCACATAGATCAGCAGGTTGTGGGCGAACAGCAGCAGCTGACGCCACACCAGGCGGTAGACGTGCACGCTCAGCGCCGACGGCAGCTGCTTGATCAGCCCCTCGTTCGCGACGAAGACCTCGGAGCCCTCCAGGATCGAGGCGCTGATCAGGTTCCACACGATCAGCCCGACGGTCACGTACGGCAGGAACTCGTCGAGCGGGATGTCCAGCAACGCCGAGTAGAGGATGCCCATCGCCGCCGCCTGCACGCCGGTGGCGATGGTGATCCAGAACGGGCCGATCACCGAGCGGCGGTAGCGCTGCTTGATGTCCTGCCAGCCGAGACTCAGCCACAGCTCGCGCTGGGCGAATCCGTCCCGCAGGTCCTTGAACGCGCGACGGAAGGTCTGCGAGTCGGAGACCGGGGGGACATTGGTGGCCAATGCCTCGGATTCTGCGGCGGATGCTGACACGAGGGTCGAGCCTACTGGTCCGCTCCGCGGGCCCGACCACGCGCACAGCTACAGGTACTGGCCGGTACCCGGGCCCTGCTGCGGATTCTGGTGCCCGTGGCCGGCGCCCATGCCGGGCGGCAGCGCACCCTGGCGCATCTGCTCGAGCTGGGACCGGGCCGCCATCTGCTGGGCGAACAGCGCGGTCTGGATGCCGTGGAACAGGCCCTCGAGCCAGCCGACGAGCTGCGCCTGCGCGATCCGCAGCTCCGCATCGGTCGGCACCGTGTCGTCGGTGAACGGCAGCGTCAGTCGTTCGAGCTCCTCGCGGAGCTCGGGGGCAAGGCCCTGCTCGAGCTCCCGGATCGAGGACCGGTGGATCTCCTTGAGCCGGTTCCGGCTGGCGTCGTCGAGCGGTGCCGCGCGGACCTCCTCGAGGAGTTGCTTGATCATGGTGCCGATCCGCATCACCTTGGCGGGCTGTTCCACCATGTCCGCGAGTGACTCGCCGTTCTCCCCGTTGGCTGCGCCAGCGCCCGCGAATCCGCCGTCGCCCGGTCCCGCTCCGACGCCGGGGAGGCCTGCGGCGGCCACCGTCATGGGTTGCCCGTCGGGTCCGATCACGACCACCTGCTGATTGTCCGGTTGCGTCATGGCTCCATCTTGTATCAGGAGCGGAGCCCGCGCATCGGCCGACGGCAAACACGCGAAAGTTTGTGTTCTGCACGGTTACACATACTGTGATGCCTCACAATCCGACCCTCCGCATCGCACCGTTCGGAAATTAGGTCCTAGGCTGTCGGCATGGCATACGACGTCGCCCGGGTGCGGGGACTTATCCCTTCGCTCGGCGACGGATGGATCCATCTCGATCCGCAGTCCGGCATGCAGCACGCGGACTCGGTGTCCACGGCCGTGTCGACCGCCTTTCGTGGCTCCGCGGCCTCGCACACCGGTCGGCACGTCTCCGCGCGGCGCAGCGCCGCGACCCTGGACGCGGCCCGCGAGGCCGTCGCCGATCTCGTGGGCGGCGACCCGGCGGGCGTGGTGCTCGGGCAGGACCGGGCGGTGCTGCTGGCGTGGCTGGCGGAGGCGCTCAGCTCGAGGCTCGGCCTCGGTACCGGCGTGGTGCTCTCCCGGCTCGACGAGGAGGCCAACGTCGCGCCCTGGTTGCGGGTCGCGAATCGTTATGGCGCGCAGGTGCGTTGGGCCGAGGTCGAGATCGACACCTGTGACCTGCCCAGCTGGCAGTTCGCCGAGCTGATCGGACCAACCACCCGCCTGGTCGCGTTGACGGCGGCCTCGCCGATCGTCGGGTCGGCGCCGGACGTCCGGGTGGCCGCGGACCGGATCCACGAGGTCGGTGGCCTGCTGGTCGCCGACGCCATCGCGGCCGCGCCCTACGCGCACGTCGACATCCACGAGATCGGCGCCGACGTGCTCGCGGTGAACGCGCCGAGCTGGGGCGGGCCGCAGATCGGTGCGCTGATCTTCCGCGAGCCCGAACTGCTCGACAAGATCCCCGCAATCTCGTTGAACCCGTACGCCACCGGGCCGGAGCGGCTGGAGATGGGCGGGCACCAGTACGCGCTGCTGGCCGGCCTGACCGCCTCGATCGACTACCTGGCCGGGCTGGACGAGACGGCCCGCGGCAGCCGCAGGGAGCGCCTGGAGACCTCGATCAGCTCGCTGCAGGACTACCACGACCAGCTCTTCGACCACCTGCTGCGGGCGCTGCGCCGACTGCCCCAGGTGATGCTGATCGGCACCTCGCACAGCCGGGTGCCGACCATCAGCTTCACGGTCGCCGGGGTGCCAGCGGAGAAGGTGTCGGAGCACTTCGCCGAGCGCCGGATCGGCACCCTCGTCGGCGGGCGCGGCGACAGCAGGCTGCTGGATTCGCTCGGCGTCAGCGACGAGGGCGGCGCCGTGACGATCGGCCTGGCGCCGTACACCACCCGGCACGAGATCGATCAGCTCGTCCGCGCCGTCGCCGCCCTCGGCTGACCGCCGACCCGGTGGTCACCCGACGGTGAGCACGACCTTGCCGACCGTCTCGGGGGCGTCGAGCAGCGCATGCGCGGCCGCGGCCTCGGTGATCGGTAGCTCGGCGTGCACGACCGGCCGCACGACGGCGTCCGCGACCAACGGCCACAGGCGTTCGGTGACGGCCGCGACGATGGCCGCCTTGCTCGAGCGCCCGGTCTCGGGCCTGCCACGCAGACCCGTCGCGAACACCCGGCCGCGCTTGGCGAGCAGCTTGCCGAGGTCCAGCTCGCCGACCCGGCCGCCCTGCATGCCGATGACGCAGAGCTGACCGTCCTTGGCGAGGGCGTCGATGTTGCGGCCGAGGTAGGCGCCGCCCATGTTGTCGAGGATCAGGTCGGCCCCGCCGTGCGGGGTGCCGGACAGCGCGGCCACGAAGTCGTCCTCGCGATAGTTGACGGCGATCGACGCGCCGAGCCGGCGGCACACGGCCAGCTTCTCCTCCGAGCCCGCCGTCGCGGCTACGGTGGCACCGAGGGCTGCGGCCACCTGGATGGCGTGGGTGCCGATGCCCCCGCCGCCGCCGTGGATCAGCACCACCTGTCCCGCCTGCAGGCCCGCGATCATCACCAGGTTCGACCACACGGTGCAGGCCACCTCGGGCAATGCGGCCGCCGCGACCAGGTCCAGACCCGCGGGAATCGGCAGGAGCTGGGTCGCGGGGACCGCCACCCGCTGCGCGTAGCCGCCGCCCGCGAGCAGCGCGCACACCTGGTCGCCGACGGCCCACCCGCGCACGCCGTCGCCGAGTTCGGCGATGGTGCCCGAACATTCGAGCCCGAGGATCTCGCTCGCACCGGGCGGAGGCGGATACAGGCCCTGCCGCTGCAGCAGGTCAGCACGGTTCACCGCGGTGGCCGCGACGTCGACGAGGACCTGGCCGTGGCCGGGTCGCGGGTCGGGGACTTCCGTCCACTTGAGCACCTCGGGTCCGCCGGGGCCGGTCACGGTGATGGCGCGCATGAGTCGACGCTAGCCCCGCCGAGCCCGGCTGTCGCGGGAGCGGCCGAACCGCTGCGTTGCTCCCACCCGTTGGGGGTCCGGACCCGCTAGCGTCACGCGGGTGACCTACTACGGCAACATGCAGAACGAGATCTACCTGTCCGGGATCGGCGGCGCCCGGCCTGAGCTGCCGATGACCGCTGCCGGGCTGGAGGAACTGGCCGCGGCCACCCTGTCGCCGGAGGCCTTCGCCTACATCGCGGGTAGCGCGTCGACCGAGCGGACCGCCGCCGCGAACCTGGCCGCGTTCGAGCGGCACGCGATCGTGCCCCGGATGCTGCGCGGGACGGCGGCGCCGGACGCGCGGGACCTGAGCGTCGAGGTGCTCGGCACCAGGCTGGCCGCGCCGGTGCTGACCGCGCCCGTCGGTGTTCTCGAACTGGTGCACCCGAACGCGGAGCTCGCGATCGGCGAGGCCGCCGACGAACTCGGGATCGGTTCGGTGTTGTCCACGGCGTCGTCCACCCCGATCGAGGAGGTAGGGGCGGTCTCCGGTGAGAACTGGTGGTACCAGCTGTACTGGCCGGCCGATGACGAGGTGGCGCAGTCGCTGGTGCGCCGGGCCGAGGCGGCGGGCGCAAAGGCGATCGTGGTCACCGCCGATACGCCGGGAATGGGATGGCGCCCACGAGATCTCGAGCTGGGTCACCTGCCGTTCCTGCAGGGCAAGGGAATCGCGAACTATCTGACCGACCCGGTCTTCCGTTCCCGGCTCGCGACGGCGCCGGAGGAGAGTGCGGAGGCTATGCAGATGGCGGTGCTGACCTGGGTGTCGATGTTCGGAAATCACAGCCTGCGGCCCTCCGATGTGGCCCGGCTGCGGGAGTGGACGGACCTGCCGATCGCGGTCAAGGGCATCGTGCACCCGGACGACGCGAGGGCGGTGGTCGACGCAGGCGCGGCGGGCGTGGTGGTGAGCAACCACGGCGGTAGGCAGGTTGACGGCGCAATTGCCGCGCTCGACGCCCTCGCGCCGGTGGCCGCGGCGGTAGGGGATCGCGCGGATATATTGCTGGACTCCGGAATTCGATCTGGAGCTGATGTCCTCACGGCTCTTGCCCTCGGCGCGGACGCGGTGCTCTACGGCCGACCCTGGGTGTACGGGCTCGGCCTCGCGGGCAAGGCGGGCGCGCGGCACGCCCTGCGAATCCTGCTGGCGGATTTCGATTTGACGCTCGGATTGGCCGGATTCGCGAGCATCGACGAGATTGACACCTCCGCGTTGCGTGCCGTTTCCGGCTGATTTGTTTGTTGTGCCGGTGCGACTCCCGAAGAACTCGCGGGCGCGGAATGAGCGGTCAACAAACTCTTTGGCATGTTTTACTTCCTACAAGATCAAACTCGTTTTACTTTGGTGTGATCAGTTGCCGCGTCGATGCGCGCACCCAGTGAGGAGTCCGTTGTGTCAATGGAACAGCCGAAGCATTCACCGCTAGTCAATCGAGTGGCCATCGGATGTGCGACGGCAGTCGGCGCCGGTCTGCTCCTCGCGTCGCCGGTCGCGGCTTCGCCGCTGCTGGCAGGTCCGGCCATCGTGCATCAGCAGGCCCAGAACGTCGAGATCGAGAAGAAGTACGTCGAATGGGGCGGCGCGGGTTCGCCTCTGGGCAGTCCGGTCGGCGAGGTTTATGTCGTCGGAAACGGATTCGGTCAGAACTACGAGGGCGGTGTGATCTTCTATTCGCCCGACAGCGGGGCGAAGGTCATGTACGGCGTGATCCTCGATAAGTACCGCGAATTGGGCGGTCCGGCCGGTGATGTCGGCTTCCCGAGCACCGATGAGGCGGATGCGACCGGTGGCGCGAATCGGGTGAGTGAATTCCGCACGCCTGGCGGCGCCAAGATCTTCTGGACTCCCGAGGCGGGTGCCTGGCTGGTCCGCGGACCCATTCTGGCCGCGTGGGACAAGCTCGGCGGCGCGGCAGGCCCGATCGGTTACCCGATCGCCGCCGAGGCCGAGGTGGACGGCGTGCACGTCGCCAAGTTCAGCGGCAATGGCGGCACCGCGGAGATCCGTTGGAGTGAGGCAGACGGATTCGTCACCGTGCCACCGGAACTCGCGGCCGATCTCGAGGGCCTGGCGATCCCCGGCGTGCCGAGTGTGAGCGTTCCGACCGTTGACGCGTCGGTGCCGTCCGTTGACGTCGACGTTCCGGGTGTCGACATCGATGTCGACGGTTCGGAGGAGTCGACCGACGACGGCGGCGGCATCAACAAGTGGTGGGCCGTCCCGGTCGGCCTGGCCATCGCGGCGGGCGCGGGCGGACTGCTCGGACTGCTCGGACGCCGCCGCAAGGGTGACGTCGACGTGGCAGGCGTGAAGGGCCCGAAGATCGACGGACCGGACCTCAAGGCCCCGAAGATCGATGGACCGGACCTCAAGGCCCCGACGCTCAAGACCCCGGATGTCGACCTGCCGGATGTCAAGGCTCCCGACGTCAAGGTGCCGAAGCACAGCGCCCCGGACCTGGACCTGCCGGATGCCGACCTGCCGGATGTGAAGGCGCCGAAGCTCAGTGGCGGCGCGGTCGCCGGTGCGGCCGGTGCCGTCGGTGCGGCCGGGCTGGGCGCTGCGGCCCTGGGCGGCAAGCTGACCGGCTCCGGCAGGGACGTCGATGCCGACCTGCCGAAGGCCGACGTCGACCTGCCCGACGCGGGCGTCGACCTGCCGAAGGCCGATGTCGACGTGAACGCGCCGAAGCTGGGTGGCGGCCTGGACGTGGACGCGCCGAACGTCGGCCTGTCCGGTGCGGGCAAGGTCGCGGGCGGCCTCACGGCCGCGGGCCTCGGTGCGGGCGCGCTGACCTGGCTCACCAGCAAGAAGGGTGGCTCCGACGCCAATCTCGAGGCCGTCTACGCCGGGCTCGGCGGCACGGATGACATCGACGTCAGCTACGAGGAGGTCGTCACCGGCATTCCCACGGCGGCGGTCGGCGGGGTCAAGTTCCTGGTCGACGAGAACCTCAGCCCGAAGGTGGCCGGCCTGCTGCGCGATGCGGGCTATGACGCGGTCCACGTCTTCGATGCGGACCTGCGTGGCGGCAACAACGATCAGGTGCTCGCCCGTGCCACCGCGGACGGCCGGACGCTGATCACCGCGGAGCTCAGCTACGTCGACGACCTGATCGCGTCGCAGTCGGGTCCGAGCGTGCTGCTGCTGCGCCGTGGCGGCGCCACCATCGACGAGCAGGCCTCCGTGCTGCTGGCGAGCATTCCGAAGGTCGCGCCCGCGATCGGCTCGGGCGCGCTGGCCTCGCTCGGCGTCGAGCGGATCCGGGTTCGCTCGCTGCCGCTGCGTCGCAGCTGATCCATTTCGATCCGACGCGGACCCCGGCCATCGCGGCCGGGGTCCGTTGTCGTTTCAGACCGAGCGGTATGAAACTGCGCACGCCTCCCACTAGAATGTTTGTGTGACAACACAGATTGACGGTGTGCAGGGTGCGACTCCCCGCTGGCTCGATGGCACGGAGATGGCCGCGTGGCGCGGCTTCATCGACGGCGGCCAGCGATTGATGGAAGTTCTCAACCGGGACTTACAGGATCGGCACGGGATCACCTTGGCCGACTATCGAATTCTGGTGATGCTGTCCGAATCGCCCGACGGATCGGTCCGGATGAGCGAGCTCGCGGACGGCGTGGTCGCGTCGCGCAGCAAGCTGACCCATCAGGTCCGCCGGATGGAGGCGGACGGCATGGTCGCCAGGAACACCTGCATCGAGGACGGGCGCGGGGTGCTCGCGATCCTCACCGAGGAGGGGCGCCGACGGCTCGAGGAGGCCGCCCCGACACACGTCGGCGGGGTCCGCCGTTATCTCGTCGACCTGTTGGGCCGGGACGAGTTGAAGACCGTCGCGGGGGTGTTCGCCAAGGTGGACGACGCCCTCAGCCGTCGACCCGCGGGCTGACCCGCCGCGGCGGATTCCTCCCCGGACCGGCGCTGCCGTTAGGATCTGCGATGGAAGCGTGGCAGAGCGGCCGAATGCACTCGCCTTGAAAGCGAGCGTGGCGTTAAACCCACCGGGGGTTCAAATCCCTCCGCTTCCGCCAAACCAAACGGCTCCGACCAGGGCGCAACCCCGGTCGGAGCCGTTTTGTGTTGTACGAATACGGGTTCCGCTAGGTTGTCGGACGACGATCGCCCGCACCCGTGGGCTCGGGTGAAGGTGGACTCATGAGGTTCGGCGCGGCGTTCGCTGTTTCGGTCGTGCTCACGGGGCTCGTCAGCCCGATGGCGGCGGCGGGCGGCGTCGTCGGCGCCCCGGCCACGCCCGTCGCCACTGTCGATCACGTCACCATGCTCACCGATCAGCGTGCCGCGGTGTTCGTGAACTCGCCCGCGATGGACCGCGTCGTGCAGGTGCAGGTGCTGCTGCCCGCCGGCCGCGATGCGACCCGGCCGACCCTGTACCTGCTCGACGGCGTCGGCGGCGGCGACGAGTCGGACTACGCGGAGAGCACCTGGACGCTGGAGACCGACGCCGTTGACTTCTTCGCGGACAAGGATGTCAACGTGGTGCTGCCGGTCGGCGGCACCGGGAGCTACTACACCGACTGGAAGCAGAGCGACCCGGTCCTCGGCGTCAACCGGTGGGAGACCTTCCTGGCGAAGGAGCTCCCTCCGATCATCGATTCCCGATTCGAGGGCAACGGCGTCAACGCGGTCGCCGGCGTGTCCATGGGCGCGGCGGGCGCGCTGAACCTGATCACCCGCCACCCCGACCTGTACGCCGGGGTCGCGTCGTACAGCGGCTGCGCGGACACCGCCGACACCCCGGAGGCGCAGTTCTCGGTGCGCCGTACGGTCGGGTTCAAGAAGGGCGACGCCACCAACATGTGGGGCCCGGACGGCGACCCCGCCTGGCAAGCCCACAACCCGATGCGCAATGCCGAGGCGCTGCGCGGGAAGGTCGTCTACTCGTCGGTCGGCACCGGAGCGCTGGGGGCGCACGACGACCTGGCCGACCCGGACCTGCCGTTGATCATCGCGCTCGGCGGCTCGCTCGAGGTGGGTGCGCTGCGTTGCACCCAGCAGTTCGACCGACGCCTGCGGGAGCTGAACATCCCCGCCACCTTCGTCTACCGGCCGGACGGCACCCACCGCTGGCGGTACTGGCAGGACGACCTGCACGACTCCTGGCCGACCCTGGAACGCGCGCTCGGACGCTGAGTCCGTCGGGTCACCGCGGTCGCTCAGCCCTGCTGTGACGCCTTCCAGATCGGCAGGCCGGCCCCGACCGCGAAGGCCAGGAATGCGTCGTTCTCGTCGGGATCGCCGATGGTGACTCGCACGCCGTCCCCCACGAAGGGCCGCGTCAGCACCTTCGCGGCGACGCTCGCCTCGCCGAACGTCGTCGACTGCGCGCCGAGCGGAAGCCAGAGGAAGTTGGCCGACGACGGGGGCACGTCGTAGCCGGCCGCGATCAGGGTGTCCCGGACCCGGGTCCGCTCGGCGACCACCTCGTCGGTGCGGGCGAGCAACTCCGCGTCGGCGGCGAGTGAGGCCACCGCGGCGGCCTGGGCGACGCTGCTGACCGCGAAGGGGAGGTGCACCTTGAACAGCGCGGCGATGATCTCAGGGTCGCCGATCCCGTACCCGATCCTCAGCCCGGCCAGGCCATAAGCCTTCGAGAACGTCCGCAGCACAACGACATTCGGTCTGCCCTCGGCCAAGGCCACGCCGTCGGGTGCAGCTTCGGCGCCGTCCTCGGGTCGCACGTACTCGAAGTAGGCCTCGTCCAGCACGACGAGGATGTGGGCGGGCACCGCGTCGAGGAACCGTGCGAGGGCCTCGGCGGCGATCAGGGATCCGGTCGGGTTGTTCGGGTTGCACACGAAGATCAGCCGTGTGCGGTCGGTGATGGCCGCGAGCATGGCGTCGAGGTCGTGCCCGTAGTCCGGGGTCAGCGGGATCTCGACCGGGGTGGCGCCGGCCACCTTGACCACCACGGGGTAGGCCTCGAACGAGCGCCACGCATAGATCACCTCATCGCCCGGCCCGGCGGTCGCCTGCACCAGTTCGAGGCAGAGGCCCACCGATCCGCAGCCGGTGGTGATTCGGTCCACGCTCACGCCGAGCTTGGCGGCCAGCGCCTCGCGCACGGCGACGGAGCCGTTGTCCGGGTAGCGATTCGCGCTCGCGGCGGCCTCGGCGATCGCGTTCATCACGCTGGGCAGCGGACCGGCGGTGGTCTCGTTGCTGGCCAGTTTGATAGCGCCGGGAAAGCTGCGTCCGGGCACGTAGGGCGCGATTCCGGAGAGGTCGGGGCGGGTGCGAACGGTCATGGATGGAGATTACGCGCCGCGCCCCGCCGGGCGGGGCGGGTGTGCTGAACACGAAGCCGGGTACCCGAAAAAGAATCTTGAACGGGTGGGCCGTGGGCGTGCCAAGGTATACGTATGTCGGGAATCTTCACAGACAGCGCGGCACTGCGCGCACTGGGGGAGCATCCGGACGAGCCTCCCGTCCGCGTTCCCGTGACGGCCGTCGAACCGGACGGACCCGCCCGGGGCGGCATCGTGGTCCTGCACGAGTCGCGGGAGTTCACCGACGCCCTGCTCGATCTCATGCGTTCGCTCGCGGCCGAGGGATGGCTGACGGTGGCGCCGCACCTGTTCCACCGCGAACCGCTGCACAGCACCGGAGAGGTGTTCGGCGACACCCTGTTCGCCGACTTCGACGCGGCGTTCGACTGGCTCACCGCGCGCGGCGTCTACGCGGACTGCGTCGGGGTGCTCGGATTCGACGACGCGGGGACGGCCGCTCTGCTCGTCGCGACGACCAGGCCGGTGGGGGCGGCGGTCAGCGTGTCGGCGCGCGGCATCGTCGAGTCGCTCGGAGAGGGTGCGCCGGCGCTGGTGGACGCGGCCCCTGGCCTGCTGGCGCCGTGGCTGGGGCTGTACGGGGAGGACGACCCGGGCGCCCCGCCCGAGCACGTCGAGCGACTGCGGGAGGCGATCGCGCGCGCCGACGTCGCGACCCTCGTGGTCAGCTACAGCGGCCTGGAGCATCGCGCGGACGAGCCGCCGGAGTTTCCGGCGGACGGGGACGACAACGATCCGGCGGCGCAGGCGATGATGGACGCGCAGCGCCGGATCTTCGACTGGTTCGACGGCAATCTGCGCTAGAAATCGATTTGACCAGTCGTTTTGCCCTTAACGCCGTGCCTGTGTAACCTTTCCATCCGGCGGTTCCGAAAGGACCTGAGCCTAGGAAGCGTGCCAGAGCGGCCGAATGGGACTCACTGCTAATGAGTTGTCCTCCTCAAAGGGGACCGGAGGTTCAAATCCTCTCGCTTCCGCCACGCTGGTGCACGTAGGCCAGCACAACTGAAGACATGCGCCCGTAGCTCAACGGATAGAGCACTTGACTACGGATCAAGAGGTTAGGGGTTCGAATCCCTTCGGGCGCACAGAGAAACACCCCCCGCGGCGACGCGGGGGGTGTTTTGGTTTCGGCGCCGCGCACGGGTTCGGGCTGGGTTCCGGTCGTGACTTCACACACCGATTCGCGGGAGCGCACAGCGCTTGCCTTTGGGCGCGGAAAGCAAAACCTGTGTGCCACCTGTGGACGAGCGACCAGTCGGGCTGGGGATCGACCGTCTCCGACCCCTGTGCCGGCGCTCTGTCCACAGCCCTGTGGACAGAGAACGGGCAGTTCCAGGCTAATTACATCGATGTAATCCACAGATTCGTCCACATTGTCCACAGTCCGCCATCGGGTGTTAACAGGATTAGTCCACAGCTGTGGACAAACCGCGATCGCGCCTCACGGGGTGACGACCGCGAAGCGTGCCGGTGGGGCTCGGTGAGAAGCCGGGACGGACCGCGGCCGGTTGGGGGACACTGAGGAGCACGTCCGGAAGGGAACGCAGCGATGACCCTGGCGTCTTCTCTGATCGGTCAGTCCGAGACCGGGCGTGCCCGGCGCAGGCCGGTGATGCTCCGCGACGCCCAGGCCAGCGCCCTGGTGGAGGCCTTCGTCATCATCGGGGTGCTGACGATCCTGATCACCCGTGCCTATCTGCACCTCACCGGCTACCCACAGGTCGGCGGCGCGACGCTGCACGTCGCGCACGTGCTGTGGGGCGGACTGCTGATGGTCGTCGCCCTGGTCGTGGTGTTCTCGTTCCTCGGCCTGCGGCCGCGGCTGCTCGCGGTCGTGTTGGGCGGCATCGGATTCGGGCTCTTCCTCGACGAGGTCGGCAAGTTCGTCACCAAGACCAACGACTACTTCTATCGTCCCGCCGTCGCGATCATGTACGTCGTCGTCGTGCTGCTGCTGTTGCTCAACCGGTGGTTGCACGACGCCAGGCCGCCGAGCGTGGCGGAGGACATCAGCAACGCCGCCGCCATCGCGGTGGACGGCCTGATCCGCGGGCTGCGGCCGAGCCGCAGGGAGCTCGCCGCGGCGCAGCTGCACCGCGCCGAGGTGGCGGGCGCCGACCGGACCGCGATCGCGGACATCGGGGACCTGCTCGCGCGCTGCGACCCCCGCGACCCCGGCCGGTTCGGGGGAGTGCGGGCCTGGGGCTCCCGGCGGATCCCGGTCGCGCTGAGCAGCCGCGCCGCCGTCGGGGTGGCCGCGTTCGTGCTGGTGTTCTTCTCGACGACCGGGCTGATCAACGCCATCGCCACCCTGGCAGCCGATCTCGAGAACGAGGCAGGCACGATCACCACCCTCGGCCAGCTCGCCGGGACCGCCGTGGCCTGCGTGCTGAGCTGGGTCGGCGTCGCCCGGCTCCGCAACGGCAAGGTGTGGCCCCTGCAGTTCCTGCGGGCGGCGGCACTGGTCACGGTGCTGCTGACGCAGGTGTTCGACTTCGTCGCACAGGAATTCGGAGCGCTGCTCAACGTGGTGGTCGGGTTGTTCGCCCTTGCGGTGATGTCGGCCAGGATCGCGGTGCTCGACCGGCGCGCAGCGGAGGCCGCGTGAGTGCTCGGCGCGCGGCGACCACGCCGGGTTCGACGCCACCAGTGCCAGGCGGCGTCACGTCGCTTACCGTAAGCAGGTGACCAATCCAGCTCATGGTGCCGAGGCCGCGTCAGCGGCCGCCGAATCGGCCTGGCCGGCGGTGCTCACCTGGCGGGCGCACACCGCTCCTCGGATGGAGTCGGTTCGTGTTCAGCTCGTCGGCAACCGGATCAAGGCGGCAGGCCGGATCATCGGTGGCCAGTGCGCAGAGCACCCCGCCTTCAGCGCGTCATACGACCTCGTCACGGACGAGAACGGGGTGACGCGCAGGCTCTCGCTGCGGACCAGTCTGGCGTCAGGGGAGCGGCAGGTCTCGATCAGTCGGGACTCGCAGGGCAACTGGATGGTCGAGGACGGCACCAACCCCAAGCGCTCCACCTTCGGCGGCGCGCTGGACGTGGACGTGGTGCTCAGCCCGTTCTTCAACACCCTGCCGATCCGTCGGTTCGGCATGCACACGGGCTCCGAGGACATCCAGGTCCCGGTCGTCTACGTCTACCTGCCCGACCTGAGCGTGCAGGAGGCGAGCCTGACCTACAGCAGCGGCGCGGACGGCATCCATGTCCTCTCGCCGGTGTCGAGCTCCTCGGTCACCATCGACCGCGACGGCTTCATCCTCGACTACCAGGGCCTGGCCGAGCGGATCTAGGCGCGCCTGCGGCGCCTGTGCGCGTGTTTCACCCCAACCGGGGTACAACTCGCGCACGGTTCCGGAGCACGCCTCCGCGTCGGCCGGCGTCGCGCATCCGCTCCACCCAGCCGTCCT
Source organism: Rhodococcus sp. NPDC059179 (assembly GCF_042754885.1). Taxonomy (NCBI): domain Bacteria; kingdom Bacillati; phylum Actinomycetota; class Actinomycetes; order Mycobacteriales; family Nocardiaceae; genus Rhodococcus; species Rhodococcus sp. NPDC059179. The sequence goes on from NZ_JBHZBV010000001.1 coordinate 762,253, forward strand.
CGCCGACCGCGACGTCGGTGATCTCCCAGCGGTCCACGCTCTCGTAGCGCTGCCGCGCGGCGTACCCGGCCGTCACCAGGGCCTCGGTGCTGCCACTGTCCGCGAGGGCGGCGCGGGCCTCGGTGAGCAGCCGCAGCGCCTCGTCCAGCGCGACGGTGAGCGCGCCAGCGTTCGCCTCGCACATCGCGCGCACCAGGTCCGGCGCGGTGCCCGCCACCCGGGTGCCGTCACGGAACGAGCCAGCCGCCAGCCCCAGCGCGAGGTCGCCGCCCGACGCCGCGACCGCCGCGAGCGCCTCCGCCAGCAGGTGCGGCAGGTGCGAGATGCGGGCGGCCGCCGCGTCGTGCTCGTCCGCGGCGGCGGGCACCACCACCGAGCCGCAGTCCACGGCCAGCGCGGCCACCTGACCCCACACCCCGGGGTCGACGCCGTGGTCGGTGCCGACCACCCACACCGCGTCCCGGAAGAGGGCGACGTCGCCCGCCGCCCAGCCGGACTGGGAGGTCCCCGCCATCGGATGCCCCCCGACGAACCGTGTGCCGAGGCCGTGCGCGCGCACCGCGTCCAGAACCGCCCGCTTCACGCTCACCACGTCGGTCAGTGCGCAATCGGGTGCGTGCGCGGCGACCTGGGTGAGCACGGCGTCGAGGGCGGGCACGGGCACCGCGACGACGATCAGCGCGCCCGACCGCTGCGCCCGTCGCAGCACCGCCTCGAGGTCCGTGTCGGCGTCGTATCCGTCGGCGCGGGCGTCCTCGACGGCGCCTGCGGAGCGGTTGTAGCCCCAGGCCGTCCGGCCCGCCGCGACCGCGGCCCGCAACACCGATCCGCCGATCAGTCCGAGTCCCAGAACGCACACCGGCGGGTCAGTCGCTTCAGCAGACACCCGGATAGGTTGGCACATTTGCCTGCGGACTTCATTTACCGGCGCCCGGCGGACTACGGTGACGGCATGGCTGCTCAGCGCGCGGGTGACAACAGCGCCCCCTCGGACCAGTTCGAGGATCTCGATGGCTTCGGCGTCGCGGTGGTCCTCGACGACGGCAAGTGGAAGTGCACGGCACTCACCTCCGCCGCGTTGAACAGCCTCGAGGCGGCGGAGACCGAGCTGCGCGAGATGCGTAGCTCCGGCGCCGTGTTCGGTCTGCTCGACATCGACGACGAGTTCTTCGTCATCCTCCGCCCGGCGCCGACGGGCACCCGGCTGCTGCTCTCGGACGCCACCGCGGCGCTCGACTACGACATCGCCTCCGACGTGCTCGACGCGCTCAACGTCGAGACCCCGGACCTCGACCCCGACGAGATCGACGACGTCGAGCCGTGGGAGGAGGGCGACCTCAGCCTGCTGGCGGATCTCGGCCTGCCGGAGCCGGTGCTCGGGGTGATCCTCGCGGAGACCGAGCTGTACCCGGACGAGCAGCTGGGCATGATCGCGCAGCGGCTCGGGTTCGCCACCGAGCTGTCCTCGGTGCTCGACACCCTGCCCCGGTAGATGTCGCTGCCCAGCGGGGCGAGGGACCGCGACGAGGCGATGGTCCGGGCGGCGATCGACGCCGCGGCCGCCGCCGACACCGCCGACGTCCCGGTCGGCGCGGTGGTCTTCGACGCGAACGGTGTCGAGCTCGCCCGGGCCGCGAACGCCCGCGAGGCCAACGCCGACCCGACCGCCCACGCCGAGATCCTGGCGCTGCGCGCGGCGGCTCTGGTCCATGGCGACGGTTGGCGGCTGGAGGGCGCGACGCTGGCGGTGACCCTCGAGCCGTGCACGATGTGCGCGGGGGCGCTGGTGCTGGCCCGGATCGAGAAGGTCGTGTTCGGGGCGTGGGAGCCCAAGACCGGGGCCGTCGGGTCGCTGTGGGACGTGGTCCGCGACCGCAGGCTCACCCATCGCCCGCAGGTCCGCGGCGGCGTGCTGGAGGGCGAGTGCGCTGCCCTGCTGGAGGGCTTCTTCCGCGGGCAGCGCTGATCCCCGGCCCGGGTCGGAGTGGGCGCTGGACGCCCGATTTAGCGCCAGGCCCGGAGTCGGGTAAAGTCACCGGCGGTGGCGTGTCCGAGCGGCCTAAGGAGCACGCCTCGAAAGCGTGTGACGGGTAACCCCCGTCCGAGGGTTCAAATCCCTCCGCCACCGCCACGAAGACCCCCGACCGGATTCCGGTCGGGGGTCTTCCGCATTTGTGACCTCGGGCGCGCTGAACGCGGCCGCGACTACCGCTGGGCCCCGTCGACCACCGAATCGATCAGCCCGCCCAGTTCGGCGGCGACCCGGTCGAGGGCCTGGACACTGTGCTGCGCCTTGGCCACGAGCAGGGCGCCCTCGATGGCGGTGATGGCCGTGGTCGCCAGGGACTCGGCACGGGCCGCCGGGACGCCGCGCTGCTCGAGCGCCGCCGCGATGGTGCCCTCCCAGGACGTGAAGGTCTCGCCCGCGACCTCCCGTGCCGCCGGGAAGTCCCCGCCTTCCAGGGCGCCCGCGACCACCGGGCAGCCCGACCGGAAGTCCGAGTCGAGCAGCCGTTGGCGGAAGCCACCGATGATCAGCGCCAGCATCTCGGACGGCTCGCCCTGCTCGAGGCTCGACGCGATGAGCGTTCCCATCAGGGTGCCCGCCGTCCGGGTGGCCTCCTCCGCGAGCTGGGTCTTGCCGCCGGGGAAGTGGTGGTAGATCGACCCGCGCGGTGCGTCGGCGCGCTCGATGACGTCGGCGAAGGACGTCGCGTCGATGCCACGCTCGCGGAAGAGGGTGATCGCGCTCGTCAGCATCCGGTCGCGGGCGGTGGGTAGGTGATTCATGTGCGGTTCTCCCTAGCTGCCTATGTCGGTCAGCATAGTTCGGCGGCCGCGCCGGGCGGAGTCGCCGACCTGAGTGAGCCCCAGAGGGAGCACCCCGATTTCCTTGAAGCGTCAACTAGGCTGACGATCATGTCCAAACTGCGGTGGATCCTGCTCGGAGTGCTCGCGCTGGTGGTGGCCCTGGCGGCCGGGCCGTGGGTGTACGGCAACTGGATCGCCGAGGACGACGCCCCCGCCGCCGCGGTGTCCACCGAAGGCGCCACGCCCGCGACCGGGGACATCAACGGGCAGTGGTCGGTCGACCCCGGGACCGCGCCGAATCAGAGTGCCGCCGGCTACACGGTGCACGAGATCCTCAACGGCGCCAGCGTCACCGTGGTCGGCTCGACCGGCGAGGTCAGCGGCTCGGCCACCGTCGAGGCCGACAAGCTGACGGCGGCCGAGATCACCGTGCAGGTCGCGTCGATCACCACCGACAACACCCGTCGCGACGGGCAGTTCACCGGGAATGTCATGTCGGCGAGCAACTTCCCGACGGCGACGTTCACCCTCGACGGCCCCGTCGATCTGTCCGGCCTGCCCCTCGACGGCACCACTGCGACCGTCACCGCGACCGGGACGCTCACGCTCAAGGGCGCCGCGCGGCCGGTGGCCGTCGACCTCGAGGTGCTGCGGTCGGGCGAATCGCTGATCGCCTCGGGGGGCATCCCGGTGACGTGGACGGACTTCGGCGTGCAACCCCCGTCGCTGGGGTTCGTCACGGTCGACGGATCCGGAACCGTCGACTTCCTGGTCAGCCTGCGGCGGGACTGAGCGCGCTCGCCTCGAGCCCGACGGCCAGCGCCAGCGCCGCGAGCGCGGCGACGTCCACCGCACGCACCCGCGACGACTGCGGGTTCGTCTGTCCCACCGCCGTGGTCAGCGCGACGTAGCTGCCCATGCTCGTCGCGGCGGCGGCCACGGTGGGGACGCGGATCGACGGCACGAACGCGCCTGCCAGGAGCCCGCCGCCGACGAGGGCCAGCAGCGCCGCCCGGTGGCGCAGCAGCAGTTCCAGGTCGGCGCCGACGACCCGCACGCCGTAGAGCGATTCGACCCGCGACGCCGAGAAGGCCGCCGCGCCGGGCGCCAGGTTGACCAGTCCGACCCCGACCAGCAGTCCCCGCGCGATCCGCTTGGCCCACATGGTTGCCCCTTCCGTCCGTGGTTGTTGTGTCAGCATGGCGGTTGTGGACAGGCGGCCGCTTCCAGAAACGTGCGCAGTACCCACGCTGTGGGTGTGGTGCGGCCACGCCGCCTATCTCGGCCCGTCGCTGCGCCTGGATCCCCACTCGACGGCCGTCTACTGCCTCGCGGTCGGCGTGGATGCGCCGCTGATCCTCCGAGTCGAGGGGAGTGCTGACGTGACGCTCCGATCGGTGCTCGTCCCGCCGCGGACCACGCACCAGATCGTTTCGGCCGGACGGCGAATGTTGTTCTGTTACTTCGATCCCGGCTCGGCGCTCGCCAGAGGGTGCCTCGGCCGGATGATGTCGACGGCGGACGGGTTCGGGATCGGGCACCGGTCGGAATCGGAGTTGGTCGAGCTCTGCAATGCCCCGGTCCCCGACGCCCGGCGGATCATGGACGCGGCGGCGGGCCCGGTCCGCGGTCCGGTCGACGAGCGGATCGGCGGGGTGATCCGGACGATCCGCGCGCAACCCGCGGCGGCGGTCACCGCGGTGGAATTCGCCCGGGACGCGCACCTGTCGACGCCGTACTTCCTCCGACTGTTCGCCGCCGAGACCGGCACCAGTTTTCGGCGGTACCGGCTGTGGGCTCGGATGCTGCACGTCGCGGCGGCTGTGGCGAAGGGATCGGACCTCACCCGCGCCGCCGTCGACGCAGGCTTCGCGACCCCCTCGCATTTCAGCGACGCATTCCATCGGATGTTCGGGCTGACTGCGACCGCCCTGCTGGGCGGCGGGGTCGAGATCGTGGTCGAGGGCGGCAGCTGACGGCATCCTCCGCGCGAGACCCGTTATGCAGGAAAACTTTCCATGTTCACAGGTGTGCGATACCCAAGAAGAGGGACGGGCCGAGCCTGTTGAGATCGCCGAAGAGCTGGGCGGGCGGCTCGAGGCCGGGTCCGAAGTACAGGCCGGGCGGCTCGAGGCCGGGTCCGAACAGCAAGCCGAGAGGGGACATTGGCGCGTTCCTTTCGAAGGGCGGTCGGGAGGACCGGAGTTCGGTGTCGGTGCGAACCCAATCCTGAGCCCCGGACCCCCTGGAGGGAATCACCACCAGGGTGGAAACTCGTCACCGGTCGCTACGGAGTCCACCCCGGCGGCCCGAACACGTACCCCAGCCGCTCCCGCCACGACCCCGCGGCCCGCACGTCGCGGCCGATGGCGGCGTACTCGTGCCCCTGCAGCGTGAGGATGTTGTGCGTGCGCACCGGAGTGGTGAGACCGTAGGTGGGGCGGTGTGTTTCGGGTGTGAAGGTGCCGAACATGCGGTCCCAGATGATCAGGATGCCTGCGTAGTTCTTGTCGAGGTACTCGGGATCGCAGCCGTGATGCACCCGGTGGTGTGACGGCGTGTTGAACACCAGCTCGATCGGCCGGGGCAACAGGTCCACCCGCTCGGTGTGCACGAAGAACTGGTAGACCAGATTCACAGAGAACCCGACGAACACCATCCACGGCGGTATCCCGATGAGCGGCAACGGGATCCACATCAGGATCTCGCCGCTGTTGTTCCATTTCTGGCGCAGCGCGGTCGCGAAGTTGAAGTACTCGCTGGAATGGTGAGCCTGGTGGGTGGCCCACACGATCCGGGAGCGGTGCGCGATCCGGTGGTACCAGTAGAACAACAGGTCGACGCCGACGATCAGGATCACCCAGGTGTACCAGGCGTCGACCGGCAGATGCCACGGCGCCAGGTACGCGTAGATCGCCGCGTAGCCGACCAGGGCGAGGGCCTTCCACGCCGCGCTGGTCAGGATGGACACCAGGCCCATCGAGATGCTGGTCCGCGCGTCCACGGCGTCGTAGCCGCCGCGCGGCGGATGTGCCCGCCCGTCCGGCCCGACTTCGGTACCGGCGAGGAACCGGGCGGCCGCCCATTCCAGGGCGAGGAGCAGGGCAAAGAACGGAATGGCGAACGCGACCGGGTCACGCAGCGGCCCCGGCAGCGAGTTCCACAATTCCGGCAGAGATTCCCACATGTACTGCAGTCTGACCGGTGATCGGGTGCCGTGTCACCGGAAGCTCACCCCCCGTGATGCGGGCGACGACATTTGCATCCACAATGACCGGGTGAAACGCACTGTGACCGCCCTTGCACTCGGGGCCACTCTCCTCCTTGCCGGCTGCAGCTCCGAGGACACCTCGTCCGCGGCCGAGGCCTCCGACGCTCCCGCCGCCACCTGCCCCGGCGACGCGAGCGCCGACGATCCCACCGCGACCGTGATCGCGAAGTCCGCGGCGTTGCCCGCGGGCGTCACCGTCGACGGTGCCGTCACCAAGCTGAACAGTGGGCAGAACCCGGCGACCGTTGACCTCACCGTTCGGGTCTGCGCGAGCGACCTCGACGGCGACGCGCTAAAGGACACCGCCACCGCGATCGCCGTGACCATCAAGCCGTCGCTGCTCGGATCCATGATCGGCGTGCTGACCGTCACGGAGGTCGGGGGAGACACCGTCCACACGATCGACTTCCAGGCCGAGAACTGGGATCCGGCGCAGCAGGCCGACAGCCGCCGGGCCGCCTGGGCAAGCTAGCTCCTTCGACAACGAGCAGGGCCCGCCCCTCCGCGGTGACGGAAAGGGCGGGCCCTGAGTTGTTCCCGGCTCGGCGGGGTCAGACCCGCACAGGCTCCAGGTCCTCGTCGGGGCGGCCGTGTTCGACGACGGCGTCACCATGCCCCGGCCACCAGGCCTTGTGGCCGAGCAGCGCGGTGATCGCGGGCACCAGGAACATCGACATCACGAAGGACGAGAGCAGGATGCCCAGCGCCACCGCGAAGCCCATCTCGGTCATGAAGGCGATCCCGGACAGCAGCATCGAGCCGAAGGTGCCTGCCAGGATGATGCCGGCCGCGCCCACCGACGGACCGCCGTGCTCGATGCCCAGTCGGGCTGCCTCCCTTGGGCTTCGGCCCTCGCGCGCCTCCTCGCGGAGCCGGGCGATCATCAGGATGTTGTAGTCCGTTCCGATCGCCACCACGAACAGGTACAGCATTATCGGCAGCGAGAACGAGATGCCCGGCCGATCGCCGACCACGGTGAACAGGAACGTGGTCGCGCCCATCGTGGAAAAGAACACCAGCACCACCGATGCCATCAGGTAGATCGGCGCCACCAGCGAGCGCAGCAGCAGCGCGAGGATCAGCGCGATCAGCACGCCCGCCACCGGGAAGATCACCGACAGGTCCCGGTTGTTCGCGTCGCGGATGTCCGTGAACGCCGCGGTCGGCCCGCCGACCAGTACCTCGACGCCCTCGGGCGCGGCGGCGTGCGCGGCCTCGCGCAGTGGGTCGATCGCGTCGAGCGCCTCGTTGGACTGCGGGCTGTACTCCAGCAGCAGGTTGATCTGCGCGGTGCTGCCGTCCTCGGAGATGAGTCCGAGGCCGCCCTGCTCGTTCGCCGGCATGGCGCCGCCGATGCCAGGGGAGGTGGCCAGCTCCTGCGCCACCCGCTCCACCTCGGCCGGGTCCAGCGGGGTGCCGTTCGTGGAGTTCAGGTAGACCAGCGTCGGGTTCAACGCGCCCGCCGGGAACCCGGACTGCAGATCGTTGATGCCGCGCGCCGATTCCGTCGTCGACGGCAGCTGGCCGAGCTGGTCGTAGTCCGTCTTGAAGCCGAACATGCCCAGCGCCATCACGACCAGCAGTCCGCCGGAGACCAGCGCGACCACGCCCGGTCGGCGGCCGGTGAACGCGCCGAGCCTGGCGAAGACGGTGCCCTTGGGCTCCTTCTGCCACGACTTCGACGGCCAGAACACCTTGGTGCCGATCAGCGACACGATGGCGGGGATCAGCGTGAGCGAGGCGAGCGCCATGATTCCGACGCCGATCGCGAGGCCGGGGCCGAGGCTGCGGAACGCACCGAAGATCGCGAGCAGCAGCGCGCAGAACGCGACGATGATCGCGCCCGCCGCGGAGGCGATGACCTCGCCGACCCGCTCGACCGCGTGGATCAGCGCGGCGGTCTTCTCCTCGCCAGCGCGCAGCCGCTCCCGGAACCGGAACAGCAGGAACAGGATGTAGTCGGTGCCCACGCCGAACAGGACGACGGTCAGGATGATCTGCAGCGACTGGTCGACCTGCAGGCCGGTGCCCTTCGCGACCAGGGCGATGATGCCGGGCGCGATGGACGAGACGATGCCGACCGAGACGATCGGTAGCAGAGCCGCGATGGGGCTGCGGTAGATGATCAGCAGCAGGCCGATGATCAGCAGCACCGTGACGATGCCGATGATCGCCTCGGCGTTCTTGAACGCCTCCTCGTTGTCGACCATCAGCGCGGCGTCACCGGTGACGGACATGCGGAGCCCGCTGCCGTCCAGGGTCTCGCCGCCGATCTTGCGGATCTCCTTGACCGCCTCACCGACCGGCTTCTCGTCGGGAAGGCCCTGGAGCCCGACGCTGACGAGCTGGACTTCCTTGTTCTCGGCGAGTGCCTGCGGTCCCGTCTCGGCTCCGACGACCCGGTCGATGCCGGTCGAGTTGATCGTGCCGGCGAGGCCCTCGATCTTGGTCTGGTCCTCCGCCGAGAGCGGCTGCCCGTCCTCGCGCTTGATCACGATGGTCGCCGTGGCGTCCTCGGTCTTCCCGAACTGATCCTCCGCGAGGTGCTGTGCCTCGATGGATTCATAAGTGTCCGGAAGGAATCCCGACTGCTCCTTGTTGAGCACATCGCTCAGCGTGGGCGCGAATGCCACCACCGCAATGGCGGCGACGATCCACGCCGCAATGATTTTCCATGGATTGTGAACGACGAACTTAGCGAGTTTCTCGAACATGTGCCCCTCCGCACTTCGATACAGCTCTTCCCTACCCTTCGGGGTCACACTACCGATGGCGTCGGACGCCCGCCGTGCGCGACCTCGTCTCCGGAGGGTTAGGTGGTCGCGCATGGCCCGAATGTTGTTTCCCCGCAGCGGTATCGGGTCTCCTATCGCCGGGTGGTGGGGCCGACGTTCGCGGAAACCGTCGCGGCCGGGGATCCCTCGACTGTGAGTGATTCGTACCCCAGCCGGGGTGCAACGCGCGCACGGGCGGCGGAGCCGCGGAGCAGTCCGCGGCGGGCCAGGATCGGCCGCACGCCCTCGCCGAACCAGTACGCCTCCTCCAGGTGCGGGTATCCGGACAGCACGAACTCCTCCAGCCCAAGGGAGTGGTACTCCTCGATCCGGTCGGCGACCTCCTCGTGGCTGCCGACCAGCGCCGTGCCCGCCCCGCCGCGGACCAGCCCGACGCCTGCCCACAGGTTCGGGGAGATCTCCAGCGACGCGGTGCTGCCGCCGTGCAGGGCGGCCATCCGCCGCTGTCCCTCCGACTCGGACCGGGCGAATCGGGCGCTGGCCTCGGCGATCGCGTCGGGATCCAGACCGGCGAGCATCGTGTCCGCGACGGCCCACGCCTCGCGCGAGGTGTCGCGGGTGATCACGTGCAGCCGGATGCCGAATCGGATTGTGCGCCCGGCCCGTTCGGCGTGCTCGCGCACGGCGGCGATCTTCTTCGCGACCTGCGCGGGCGGTTCGCCCCAGGTGAGGTAGACGTCGGCATGTGCAGCGGCGACCGGCAGCGCGGCGGGGGAGGAGCCGCCGAAGTAGATGGGCGGCACCGGGTTCGGTGGCGCGGAGGTGGTGGCGCCGACCAGCTTGTAGTGCTCGCCGTCGAAGTCGAACGGGGCCTCGCCCCACGACCCGCGCAGGGCCTGCAGGAATTCGGCGGTGCGGGCGTAGCGCTGGTCCTTGGTCAGCCAGTCGCCGTAGCGCTGCTGCTCCTCGGAGTCGCCGCCGGTCACGACGTTGAGCAACAGGCGCCCGCCGGACAGGCGCTGGTAGCTGGCGGCCATCTGCGCGGCCAGCGTCGGCGAGATGACCCCGGGCCGGAACGCGACCAGGAACTTGAGCCGTTCGGTCAGCGGGATCAACGCGGCGGTGGTGAGCCAGGCGTCCTCGCAGTGCGTCCCGGTGGGGGTGAGCACGCCCGTGAACCCGGCCTGCTCGGCGGCGCGGGCGACCTGCGTCAGGTATTCGAGTGTGGGGGCGCGGTTCCCGGCGGTCCGGGGGTCGGCGGTGGACGAGTTCGAGTTGTCCACGATGCCGCGGCCGTCGCCGGCGGTGGGCAGGAACCAGTGCAGATCGACGCTCATGAAGGTGCTCCGGGATGTCAGTGCGGCGGGCGCGCGCCTGCCGAATCGACCGGCCTGCGGGGCCTGGTCGTGGGGTGGGGTGTGCGGGGCGGACCGCTACCGACAGAGCGCGGCGGCAACGCGCAGGAGGTCGACGTGGCGTCGCACCGTGAGCGCAGGGTTGCCGGACATGCGGTCCAGGCTGGCAGTGGTCGGCTGGGCCTGTCAACTGCGCTTGCCCGATTCCATACCGCAGTGGTAGGAATCAAGCGCCGGACGGACCGGTCAGGCGAGGGGGCAGCCGTGCACATCACCGCGAAGGTGGACTACGCCGTGCGCACCCTGGTCGAGCTGGCCGCGGCGGGCGAGGCCCCCGCGAAGGCGGAGTACCTCGCGAACGCCCAGTCGATCCCGCACAAGTTCCTGGAGGCGGTCCTCGGCGACCTGAGGCGGGCCGGGATGGTGCACAGCAGGCGCGGGCCGGACGGCGGGTACTGGCTGGCCCGGCCTGCTGCCGAGATCACCGTCGCCGACGTGATCCGCGCGGTGGAGGGCCCGCTCGCCTCGGTGCGCGGCCAGCGCCCAGAAGAGGTGCACTACGACGGGCCGGCCGCGCCGCTGCTCGACGTGTGGATCGCGGTGCGGGTGAACCTGCGGGCGGTCCTCGAGGGGGTCAGCATCGCCGACATCGCAGGCGGCCGGTTGCCCGGATTCGTCGATCGGCTCACCGCCGACCCGCAGGCCTGGCAGAGGCGCTGAGCTGCGGGTTCGCCTGGGTGTAATCGGCGGGGTCGCGGCGGCCGATTGGTAGCCTCGAAGTCTATGTTGTACTCACTGCTGCGCACCTACCTACGCCCATACGCGGGTGACCTGGCGGGTGTCGTTGCGCTCCAGTTGATCTCGACCCTGACCTCGCTGTATCTGCCGAGCCTGAACGCCGAGATCATCGACGACGGCGTCGCCAAGGGCGATACCGGCGTGGTGCTCTCCACCGGCGGCACCATGCTGCTGATCACCTGCCTGCAGGTCGCGTGCAGCATCGGCGCGGTGTTCTTCGGCGCCCGCGCCGCGATGGGCATGGGCCGCGACCTGCGCGCGGGCGTGGTGCACAAGGTCGGTGAGTTCTCCGCCCGCGAGGTCGGGTACTTCGGGGCGCCCTCGCTGATCACCCGCAGCACGAACGACGTCCAGCAGATCCAGATGGTGGTGGTGATCAGCTGCACCATCCTGGTGGCGGCCCCGATCATGGGCATCGGGGGCATCGTGATGTCGATCCGCGAGTCGCAGGGCCTGGCCTGGGTGCTCGCCGTCGCGGTGCCGCTGCTGGGACTGGCGATGTACCTGGTGATCTCGAAGATGGTGCCGCAGTTCCGGCTGATGCAGACCAGGATCGACGCCATCAACCGGGTGCTGCGCGAACAGATCACCGGGATCCGGGTGGTGCGGGCGTTCGTCCGCGAACCGCATGAGGTGCGGCGCTTCGGCGCGGCCAACGAGGACCTGGCGGGCACCGCCTTGCGGGTCGGCAAGCTGATGGCGCTGATGCTCCCGATGGTGATGCTCATCGCGAACGTCACCAGCGTCGCCGTGCTCTGGCTCGGCGGCCACCTCATCGACGGCGGCACCATGCAGATCGGGTCGCTGACCGCGGTCCTGTCCTACATCATGCAGATCCTGATGGCGGTGATGATGGTGACCGTGATCGCCGTGATCCTGCCGCGCGCCTCGGTGTGCGCCGAGCGGCTCACCGAGGTCCTCGACACCGCGCCGTCGGTGCAGAGCTCACCCAAGCCGCTCGCGAGCTGGCGCGAGCGCGGCATCGTCGAGATGCGCGGGGCGACCTTCGCCTTCCCCGGCGCCGAGGCGCCGGTGCTCCGGAACGTCAGCTTCCTGGCCGAGCCCGGCATGACCACCGCCATCATCGGTGGCACCGGATCGGGAAAGTCGACCCTGCTGAACCTGATCCCACGGCTGATCGACGTCACCGGCGGCGAGGTCCGCGTCGGGGCCGCCGACGTCCGGCTCATCGACCCCGACCGGCTGCGCGCCTCCATCGGCCTGGTGCCGCAGAAGCCGTACCTGTTCTCCGGGACGGTGGCCAGCAACCTGCGATACGGCAGGCCGGACGCGACCGACGCCCAACTGTGGCGATGTCTGGAGATCGCGCAGGCAGCCGACTTCGTCCGGGCCATGCCGGAGGGCCTCGAGTCACCGATCGCGCAGGGCGGCACCACCGTCTCCGGTGGTCAACGGCAGCGGTTGGCGATCGCCCGGGCCCTGGTCCGGGAGCCGGAGATCTACCTGTTCGACGACTCGTTCTCCGCGCTGGACCTGAGCACCGACGCCCGGCTGCGGGCGGCGTTGGCGCCGGTCACCCGGGACGCCTGCGTGATCGTCGTCGCGCAGCGGGTCTCGACGATCATCGAGGCCGACCAGATCATCGTGCTCGAGGACGGCGCCATCGTCGGGATCGGCACGCACGCCGAGCTGGTCGACCGCTGCCCGACGTATGCGGAGATCGTCTCCTCCCAGCTCGCCGCGCAGGCGGCGTCGTGAGCGCGATGCGCGGCCCGATGGCCGCCGCCGCGGGCCCGCCCTCGAAGAAGCCGATGGACTTCGGCCCGTCCGCGAAGCGTCTGCTGCGGCGCCTGGCACCGGACAAGTTCGCGGTCGGGCTGGTGCTCGCCCTCGCGGCGATGAGCGTGGTGCTCAGCGTCATCGCCCCGAAGATCCTCGGGCACGCCACCAACATCATCTTCGACGGCGTCGTCGGCAGGCAGCTGCCCGACGGGCTCACCAAGGACCAGGCCGTCGACGGGCTGCGGGCGCAGGGCCAGGACACCTTCGCGGACATGGTGTCCTCGATGGACGTCGTGCCCGGCGTCGGGATCGACTTCGGCGCACTTGGCCGGGTGCTCGTCGTCGTGCTGGCGATCTACCTGGCGGCCTCGCTGTTCAGCTGGGTGCAGGGCTACGTGCTCAACATCGTGGTGCAGCGCACCATCATGCGCCTGCGCGGGGACGTGGAGGCGAAGATCCACCGGCTGCCGCTGCGCTACTTCGACACCCACGCCCGCGGTGACCTGCTCAGCCGCGTCACCAACGACATCGACAACGTCGCCCAGACCGTCCAGCAGACGATCAGCCAGCTGCTGACGTCGGTGCTCTCGGTGATCGGCATCCTGGCCATGATGCTGTGGATCTCGCCGCTGCTGGCGCTGGTCGCGGTGGCCACCGTGCCGCTGTCGGTGCTGGCGACCACGCTGATCGCGAAGCGGTCGCAGAAACACTTCGTGGCCCAGTGGACCACCACCGGGGCACTGAACGCGCAGATCGAGGAGGCCTTCACCGGCCACGAGCTGGTGACCGCGTTCGGCCGCCAACGCGAGGTCGGGGCTGCCTTCGACGAGAAGAACGAGCAGCTCTACCAGTCCGGGTTCAAGGCCCAGTTCATCTCGGGCCTGGTGATGCCTGCGATCAACTTCCTCGGCAACCTCAACTACGTGGCCGTCGCGGTGGTCGGCGGCATGCGGGTGGCATCGGGCTCGATGAGCCTGGGCGACGTGCAGGCCTTCATCCAGTACTCGCGCCAGTTCACCCAGCCGCTCACCCAGATCGGCGCCATGACGAACCTGATGCAGTCCGGTGTCGCCTCCGCCGAGCGGGTCTTCGCGCTGCTCGACGAGGACGAGCAGTCGCCGGACCCGGTGTCGCCGGACACGCCGTGGTTCCGGAACGGCCGCGTCGAGTTCGAGGGGGTGTCCTTCCGCTACAAGGAGGATCAGCCGCTCATCGAGGATCTGTCGCTGATCGCCGAGCCGGGACACATGGTGGCGATCGTCGGCCCGACCGGGGCGGGCAAGACCACCCTGGTCAACCTGATCATGCGGTTCTACGAGGTGGATTCGGGCCGAATCAGCCTGGACGGCACGGACATCACCACTATGACGCGCGACGACCTGCGTTCGCGCATCGGGATGGTGCTGCAGGACACCTGGCTGTTCGGCGGCACCATCCGGGAGAACATCGCCTACGGGCATCCCGACGCCACCGAGGCGCAGATCCGCGAGGCGGCGCGGATGAGCTACGTGGACCGCTTCGTGCACTCGCTGCCCGCCGGGTACGACACCGTCATCGACGAGGAGGGCGGCAACGTCAGCGCGGGCGAGAAGCAGCTCATCACGATCGCGCGGGCCTTCCTGTCCCAGCCGTCGATCCTGATCCTCGACGAGGCCACCAGTTCGGTGGACACCCGCACCGAACTGCTCGTCCAGCACGCCACCGCCGCGCTGCGCAGCGACCGGACGAGTTTCGTCATCGCGCACCGTCTCTCGACCATCCGCGACGCGCACCTGATCGTGGTGATGGAGGAGGGGCACATCGTCGAGCAGGGCACCCACGAGGATCTGCTCGGCCGTCGCGGCGCGTACTTCGACCTGTACAACAGCCAGTTCGTCGGACCGGCCGAGGCCGCGGTGTGAGCGGGCTGATTGGATGAGTTCGTGAGCCTGGATGATCCCGTGACCGTGCCGACCCCGCCTGAGCCCTTCTTCAGCGTGGGCACCCGGCTGCCGGGTCAGCTCGGCCGCACCGGCACCATCCACACCCCGCACGGTGAGATCGCGACCCCGGCGTTCATTGCGGTCGGCACCAACGCCACCGTCAAGGCGGTGCTGCCGGAGACGATGAAAGAGCTTGGTACGCAGGCGGTCCTGGCCAACGCGTACCACCTGTATCTGCAGCCGGGACCGGACATCGTGGACGAGGTGGGGGGCCTGGGCCGGTTCATGAACTGGCCGGGGCCCACGTTCACCGACAGCGGCGGCTTCCAGGTGATGTCGCTCGGCGTCGGCTTCAAGAAGGTGCTCTCGATGGACTCCGTCGGGGTGCAGTCCGACGACGTGATCGCGGTCGGCAAGGAGCGCCTCGCGCACGTCGACGACGACGGGGTCACCTTCAAGTCGCACCGGGACGGGTCCCGGCACCGGTTCACGCCGGAGATCTCGATGAGCATCCAGCACCAGCTCGGCGCCGACATCATCTTCGCGTTCGACGAGCTGACCACCCTGTTCAACACCCGTGGCTACCAAGAAGAGTCGGTGCAGCGCACCCAGGCCTGGGCGGTGCGGTGCATCGCCGAGCACGAGCGGCTGACCGCCGAGCGCAGCCACCGTCCGTACCAGGCGCTGTTCGGCGTCGTGCAGGGCGCGCAGTACGAGGACCTGCGCAGGCAGGCGTGCCGGGGCCTGGAGTCGATCGTCGGCGAGACCGGCCGCGGATTCGACGGCTACGGGATCGGCGGGGCGCTGGAAAAGCAGAATCTCGGCACCATCGTGCGGTGGTGCAACGAGGAGCTGCCCGAGCACAAGCCGCGGCACCTGCTGGGCATCAGCGAGCCGGACGACCTCTTCGTGGCCGTCGAGAACGGGGCGGACACCTTCGACTGCGTGAATCCGTCCCGGGTGGCGCGAAATGCCGCGATTTACACGACCACCGGTCGGTTCAACATCAACACGAGCCGATTCCGGCGCGATTACAACCCGATCGACGACGACTGTGACTGCTACACCTGCAAGAACTATTCGCGGGCGTATCTGCACCACCTGTTCAAATCCAAAGAAATGCTGTCGTCGACGCTCGCGACCATTCACAACGAGCGATTCACCATCCGGCTGGTGGACCGGATCCGGGAGAGCATCGACGGCGGCTACTTCGACGACCTGAAGGCGCAGACGCTCGGGCGGTTCTACGCCACCAGCCGCGTCTGACCTCCCTCTTGCCATTCGGGAGCTGGCTGGGGGAAACGGCCGGTGAGGTCAGGCCGCGATCACGTACGTCGGTTCCCGCTTCTTGACGTAGGCGATGGCGCGGTAGGTGACCGGCATGACCAGCACCTCGATCAGGGTCTTCCAGAGGAAGCCGACGATCAGGTAATTGAAGAAGTCGTCCCAGGTGCTGATCCCGATCGCGCCCGCCGCGATGGCGCAGAAGATCAGGGTGTCGGCGAACTCGCCGACGACGGTCGACCCGATCAGCCGCGCCCACAGGTGCTTCTCCTTGGTGCGTTCCTTGATGGTCACCATCACCAGCGAGTTCAGCAACTGGCCGACGAGGTATCCGGCCAGGCCGGCGAGCAGCAGCCGGGGATAGACGCCGACCACGGCCTCGAGCGCCGCCTGGTTGACGTAGAAGTCCGCGGACGGCAGCTGGAGCAGCAGCCAGAAGCAGGCGGACGCCAGGATCATGGCCCCGAATCCCAGGTAGATGGCCCGGCGGGTGGCCTTGAAGCCGTACACCTCGCTGAGCACGTCGCCGAGGATGTACGCCATCGGGAAGAGGAAGAACCCGCCGTCGGTGATGATCGGCAGGATCTGCAGCGGGCCGATGCTGAGATCGGCATCCGCGAAGAAGGCCACCCCCTTGGTGGCGCAGATATTGGAGATCAGCAGCACGGCGGTGAAGAGCGCCACGATGGTGGGGTAGTAGCCGCGACTGACGTGGGCGAACGTCGCGTGCTCTGGACTCTTCTCGGCGTGCTCTGACACTGTCACGACGCCATCCAAGCACCAGAACGCCGCAGGGCGCGACCTCGACCCTGTCGGGAGGAGTTCGCGCCCTGCGGTGGGTGCGGTGTGTCCGGTTGCCCGGATCAGGGGGCGATCGGGCCCCTGACCACCACGCGGTACGCGTAGGTGGAGGCGATGACGGTGACCGGGATGGTCACCAGCAGGCCGAGGCCGCACAGCAGCGCGCCGACGATGTTGATGCCGACCAGGGCCAGCGCGAGCAGCAGCAGCGGGCCGACGTTCTGCGAGATGGCGCTGAAGCTCGACTTGATGGCGGTGATCGCGTCCTGGTTCTGGTCGATCACGAACTGCAGCGTCCACCAGGTCAGGAACACGATGATCAGGCCCGGGATGATCAGCAGCACGAAGCCGATCGCGGAGAGAACACCGACGATGATGCTGGCGAGGACGATCGCGCCGACGTTGTTGAACTGGAAGAACGAACCGATCGCCGGCTTGTTGCCGTCCACCTCGTGCAGGGCACCCCGGATCATCGCGGCCTGGATGAGGTAGCCAACGACGGTGGTGACGATGGTGCCGATGATGCTCCACACAGTGAAGGTCTCGGACAAGTCGGTCGAGGTGTTCCCGAAGATCAGGCTCAGCACCACCTGGATGACCGCGGCGATCAGCACGATGCCGATCCAGATGCCGGCGTTCGCCTTGAACTTGTTCCAGGCGTAGCCGAGCGCGTCGCCGACCGTGAGCTGCGGGGTGCCGCCGGGGCCGCCGAAGCCGGGGGCCGAGAACGCGTCCGCACCGTAGCCGGGCGGCGGGGGGTAGCCGCCGCCCGCGCCGTAGCCGGGGGGCGGGGGGTAGCCGCCTGGCATGTTGGGGGCACCGCCCTGCTGGAATCCGGGCGGGGGCGGGTAGCCGCCGGGCTGCGGGGCGCCCTGCTGCGGGTATCCGGGCTGCGGCGGCGGGTAACCGCCGGGGGTGCCGCCTGGCGGGGGCGGGTAACCACCGGGAGGGGGTGGGTAGCCGCCGGGCTGGGGAGCGCCGCCCTGCTGCGGGTATCCGGGCGGGGGCGGGTAGCCCCCGGCAGGCGGATTCTGCGGCGGAATCGGGTTCTCCGGAGTGCCCTCGTTGCCAGGCTGGCCGGGCGGCGGGTTTTCGCTCACAGTCGTCCTTCTGTTGTGCGGTTGAGTTGTTGTGTTTCCGAAACCGGGAACTGCGGGTGATCAGCCCCTGACGACCTGGGTTCCGCCCGCCAGTTCGTCGTGCTTGCCCTGCTTGGTTGGGCTCGAATTGATGGTGACCGCGATCACGATGACGGCGATTAGGCTCAGGATCCCGCCGACGAACGGGATGACGTTGAGCAGGTTGAACGCCTCGCGGATCGAGGCCTGCTGCGGGGTCGGGTTGCCGCCGCCAGGACCGCGCACGCTCAGCCCCAGCATCTTCTTTCCCGGGGTCCAGCCCCTGAGGTCGAAGACCACGAAGTACGCGAACGTCAAGATGCCGGAGATCAGTCCGCTGACGGTGATGTTGTCGGTCGCGCCGAAGGCGATCAGCAGGATCCAGGTGACGATTCCGACGAGGATGTAGTCGATGAGGCGGGCACCGAAACGAAGGCCGAGGCTGCCGGGCTCGGTACCACCGGGAAATGCGCTCGCTGCGCCCAGGTCGTTGAATTGCGGCGGGGTCGGGTAGGACGGCTCGCCTGGCTGGTTCTGGTTCTGATCAAATCCACCGGTGGTCATGTGTTCCCCTCGGATACGGTCTGATTGCTGCCATTTAACGGTGCTTGCCATTCAACAGTGCCTAGTGACCCTACGTGCGTTCCCCATTCCCCGGTACCCTGTCGTTCGCCGAATCGGTTTCGATTGTGCAAACATCCATTAAGAATCCGCGAATATCCAGGCGGTTCGCGGGAGCGTGTCGGGATCGAAAGTCCGCAGCAACTCGTCCAGCGCGGGCTTATCGCCGATCTCGGCCAGGCCGAGCGAAGCGGCCAGGATTCCCCTGACCTCGTCGGCCGTGTGCCCCACCGCCCGCTGATCGGCCAGGGTGACGGCGCCGTCCCGCTTGGCCAGTCGCTTTCCCTCGGCGTTCAGCGCCAGCGGGACGTGCGCATAGCGCGGCACGGTCAGCGAGAGCAGTGACGCGAGGTAGGCCTGCCGCGGGGCGGAGGAGAGCAGGTCATCGCCACGCACCACCTGGTCGATGCCCTGCTCCGCGTCGTCGACGACCACGGCCAGGTTGTATGCCGGGATTCCGTCGCCGCGCCGCAGCACCACGTCGTCGATGGCGCCGGTGTAGCTGCCGTGGAGTTCGTCCTCAATGGTGAACTCGGTGATCTCCGCGCGCAGCCGGATCGCGGGGGGTCGTCCGGAGCCGCGTTTGGCCGCGAGTTCCGCGTCGCCCAGGTCCCGGCAGGTACCGGGGTAGTGACCGTCGGGCCCGTGTGGCGCCGAGGTGGCCTGCTGGATTTCTCTTCTGGTGCAAAAGCATTCATAGGTGCGACCGGCGGCGGTGAGCTTGTCGATGGCCGCGCCGTAGAGCGGCAGGCGGGCCGATTGACGGACAACCGGACCGTCCCAGTCCAGCCCGAGAGCCGCCAGGTCGTCGAGTTGTCGCGCCTCGGCGCCCACCCGCACCCGATCGAGGTCCTCGATCCGCATCAGGAAACGTCGGCCGGTGGAGCGGGCGAACAGCCACGCCAGCATCGCGGTTCGGAGATTGCCGAGGTGCAGGTCGCCGGACGGGCTCGGGGCGAACCGTCCGGCACCGCTTGATGCACCGCGCTGGACCGACTGAGGCATGACGCCAGCCTATCGAGTGGCGGTCGCCTGCCCCGCGGCCGTCGAGTGTGCACCTACCGTCGCCGCCACTCGGGCGATGCCCCGGAAGGTGCACGCTCGGCGCGGCCGTTGCCCGGCGGGCGTCGCTCTCAGTATCGTCATCGCATGACCCTCCTGGGCGAGCTGAGGCAGTGGCGTGCTGGTGCGAGGAAACAGCGGCGCATGCGCGATCTGACGGGAGCCGTGGTCGCCATCACCGGCGCCGGAAGTGGGATCGGCCGCGAGACGGCGCTCGCGTTCGCGCGGGAGGGTGCGACGGTCGCGGTGTCCGACATCGATCTGGCCGCAGTGCAACGGACGGCCGATCAGATCCGGGCGGCCGGGGGCACGGTCAGCGTGCACCAGTTGGACGTCGCGGACGAGGCTGCGGTACGGGAGTTCGCCGACGCCGTTCGCGCCGCCCACGGCGTCGCGGATGTGGTGGTGAACAATGCCGGGATCGGGTACTCCGGAAAGTTCCTGGACACACCGCAGGACCGCTTTGAGCGGGTGATGGACATCAATTTCTGGGGAGTCGTCTACGGCTGCAGGGCTTTCGCCGAGCAGATGCGGGCCCGCGGGACCGGCGGCCACATCGTCAATCTCTCCTCCGCCGCGGCGTTCACACCCCAGAAGCGGCTCGCCGCCTACGCCACCAGCAAGGCCGCGGTCTTCATGCTGTCCGACTGCCTGCGTGCCGAGCTGCTGCCGGACGGGATCGGCGTCACCGCGATCTGTCCGGGGATCGTGCACACGAACATCACCGCTACCACCGAGTTCGCCAAGTCCTCCGCAGCAGAGCAGTCCGCGCAGCAGCGGCGCGTCACCGATCTCTACCGCAAGCGGAATTTCACCCCGGACCGAGTGGCCACCGAGATCGTGAAGTCGGTCAAGCGAAACCGTGCGGTGGTGCCGGTGACGCCGGAGGCGCACGTCTTTCGGGCGCTCGGCCGGCTGTCGCCCGGGTCGATGCGGGTGGGTGCCCGGCTCGACCTGGAGTAGTCGGTGGTGCACCATCGGCCCCCGTCCGGAGGGTCGGGGGCTCCGCGTGCGCGCATCCGTTGAAATCGGGGGGTTTCTGTTCGGTTGACAGTGCCCAACATCTCGGGAAACAAGTTGTGCTGCAACCCTTTCGAAATGTGAACGGTACGTGTAGAAGCGCGCGTCCGCGCGGTGCTGAGGGAGTCGGGATGATCGTCGGCGGGTGCAGATCCAGGCTGCCTGTGCGTGTGTGCCCAAGATCGCTGACGGCGGAAACTTCCTGGTACACAACGGAATATGAATTGAAAGCACAGCGGTCCTGCTTCCGCGGATGGCGTCCGGCGGCCGGGCAGGTCTTGGAAACGAAAGAGCCCCGCCCGAAAGCTGTTGGGCGGGGCCGATCTTGGAGCGCTCGGTTCAGCTGATGGTGACGTTGTTCAGTGTTTCGACCACAGCCTTGATCGTCGTGCCGAGAAAGACGTCGATGTCGACGGCGGTTGCGGCGCCGGTGTTGAGTGCGGAGCTGCCGGCGTCTGCCGTGGTGGTTCCTCCCGAGTGGATTTCGCGTCGACGGTCGACGCAGGGCGGACAGTAATGAAGGGTCCGGCGCCGCGCAGCGCGAGCGATTCGGCCGCCACCCGGAGAGAGTCGGCCGGCGGTGTGATCGTCGTGGTCACGCGTGGTCCGGCCCGGGGACAGTCCTTAACGGAGTGTCGACCATCACAGCGGTGTCGGTCGGGTCAGGCCCGGCGGCCGACGAGGCCGAGGACCCGCGTGAGCTCGTCGGCGTCGGCGGGAACCTCGACCGTGGGGCCGCAGACGCCGGGGGTGTGCAGTGAGTCGCCCATCCGCTCGGCGAAGTGGGCCACCATCGTCAGGTCCTCCGACGCGATGCTGGTGTCGCCGCCGGTCGCCTTGGCGAGGTCCCAGCCGTGTACCACCAGGTCGAAGGTGTAGAAGGAACCGAAAATGTCGGAGACCTTCGCCCTGCCCATCTGCCCCTCGTACTCGCGGTCGGCGCGGTCGGGGTCGTCGAGGATCTCCTGGACGGCGTCGCGGGTCTGCGTCCACGCCCCGACGGGATCGGCGTCGACGTCGGGCACCGCAGGCAGCGTCATGCCCGCCGCGTTGACGGGGAAGGAGTGGGTCTCGACGATGTGCCGCACCACGTCGCGGGCGGTCCAGCCCTCGCAGGGGGAGGGGTTGTCCCAGCGGTCGGCCGGAATTGCCTCGACGCGGCGGGTCAGGTCGGCGGCGAGCCGCCGGTAGAGGTCGGCGTTGCTGGTCGTTGTGGTCATGGCTCCATCCTGCGACCTGCCGCCGACCCAGTCTTGAAGATTCGCGACATCCGAGCCCCGAAAACAGCGATGGCCCCCGATCCGGAGATCGGGGGCCATCGTGTGGCGGAGGATAGGGGATTTGAACCCCTGTTGGTGTCGTTACATGCGGGATCACGGGAGGGCGTGAAAACCCGCCCTACGTGCGGATAGCCGCGCATCGAACTACACGGCGATACATCTAGACGCATCCAATTACACCGCTGGCGTTGCATGAGTCGTTGCATGGACCGGCCGCCGCGTATCGCAACCTATGGCCGTCTATGGGCCGGTATCGGGCCGTATGGAGCGCAGTCCCGGCTGCCCTGTTCGTGTGACCTGCGACACGTCGCGTTGGTGTGCCCGTAGTTGCTGGCCGGTTCACGTTGTATCAGGTCGTCAACGGTCGCGGCATGTCTCCCGCGCACACAGAGTGCATCCCGCATTGACAGCCGGGGAATCAACCCGGTAGAACCGTCGTTGTGTTCGACCGACACAGGATCAACGCAAACCGTGTGCGATCCGGTCGAGCCAACGAAGGGACACCATATGAACGACTACGACGCAGGATTCGCCGCTGGCGTCCGTGAGGCCAATTACCGTGAGGCGTACGACAACGCCGGACCAGACGACGTGGCCGTGTGGTTCACGGCCCCGGCGAGCGTCAACAATCGCGCGGTACTCGACTACGAACGCGGATTCGTCGACGGATGGGCCGACCACTTCGAGGACGCCGACGCCGGGGCGCAGGCATGAGCACGATCACGCTCACGAGTCCGATCGACCCCGACCAGGCGTTGCCGAATAACGCGATGCGGTGGCGCGTCACACAGGGGTGCGAAGGTCTGGGCAAAGCGGCAGTGCTGGCGCTGTTGTGGATCGCGTTCCTGTATGAGACCAACGGTCGGGCCGCCGTCGAACGGTCCGTGATCGTCGGGACGGGCAGCCCTTACGCGAACCGGAATTCTCCATCAAGCACCTTCGCGGATGCGGTTCGAGAGCTTGAATCGACCGGAGTCGTCCGAGTCCAGCGAGGAGCCGGACGACGCCAGATCATCGCCGGTGTCGAGTTGTTCCCGAACGCGCGACCGTCCGAACCGAGCCGGACGGCCCGGCCGCGCGTCGTGTGGCAACAGCAGTCGATAGGGGCGATGTTCGCGGCGGATCTGTCAGTACCGGCGCGACTGGTGTTCCTGTACATCATCGGCCGGATCGACCGGCGAGCACGTGAACGGACAGCGTCGGCAACGTTCTACCAGATCGCACGCCCCGCAGGTCTGGCACTGCATGGCGTCCGTGAAACCAACCCGAGCAGCGGTAAGTGGTTGCGCGAGTTGGAATCGGCCGGGTTGATCGCCCGTGAACGCAATTCGGCACTGAACCCGACCAACGGTCGGATGCAATCCACGACCTACACAGTCTTGCCGGGCAACGGTCCCGGTACGCGTCGCACGCCGACCGGCGTCGACGAATCCACCAACCCGAAGGGTTAAGCACCATGTCGAACGACAACACCAGCGAGCGCAACGGCGTTCAGGGTTCGATCTTCGCACCCGTCCGCGACGACGTCATGTTCGAGGACGATTCGCCGCACCGCGTGAGCCTCACGCAGGAGGACACGGCCGCGCTGCTCACGCGGAACACCCGTAACCGGAGTCTGCGGGCGGACGTGGTCGAGAAGTACCGGCGACAGTTCGAGTCGGGATCGTGGCCGTACACGGGAGATTCGATCAGGTTCGATCGAAACGGCGTGATGATCGACGGCCAGCACAGGGCGCACGCGCACCTGTCGGCCCCGAAGGGCACAACGTGGGAAACCGCGATCGTGTGGAACCTGGACCCGACAGTCATGCGGTATATCGACGTCAACAGCGGCCGATCGGCGGCCGACGCCCTACAGATAGAGGGAATCCCCGAAGCGCGCCAGGTGTCCAGCGTGGTCCGCTATCACCTCATCATGCGCGAGTACGGCGACCGCTACCCGGTAACGCTGTTGGGCAGCAAGTCGGCAGCGGTCGCGCCCGATCCGGTCGTGACCGCTTGGGCGATGGACCCGGCGCACCGTGTCGAGGTCGAGCAGATCGCGGCCGACTATCGCAAGTACAAGGCGGTTGGGAAGCTCGACATTTCCGCGCCCGTGTGGGGCGTCGTGCGGTTCTACACGCGAGCGATCGACCGGGAACTGTCCGATCGGATGTTCTCCGGGCTGGCGCACGGGTTGAACCTGGACGCGGACGACCCGATCCACGTAGCACGCGAAGCGTTCACCACGCGCGCCCACAGTGTCCGCAGCAATGGGGCGGACCGATGGTCACGGGCCGAACAGATCGCACTACTTGCGACGTTGTGGAACGCGATTGCCAGCGGGCGTGGACTCAAGCGACTCGGAACGCCGCGCGGAGGTTGGGACGACAAGGACGTTCCCAACTTCGACGTCCCGGGCGCGACGGCAGACGTCAACAAGGAGTCGTAGCACGCCAAACAGGAACGCCGACCCCTGGTGAATGACAGTCACCAGGGACCGACGAACAGCCACCAGAGTACGGCCCCGGTACCGATCGGTACCGGGGCCGTTTCGTGTCCGTGCTGGTAGACGCGTTTCGGCAATCCGCCGGCGAGTGTCGCGTTACAGGTTTTCGGCATGATTCGAGTCACAAACCGTCGCGACCAGTCGGCGCAGGCGGGCGGCCGTCGACGCGGCGACCGGGTCGAGGTGTCCGCCCCGGCGTCGGCAGAACAGGGCGCGGCCGACCGGGTCGTCGAGCAGCAGCGGGGCGGGTACGGCGAACCGGCGGGAGTACATGCGGCCGATCAGCACGACGACCGGGTTCGGTTCGCCGTCGTCGTCGAGCAGCACGACGAGCAGGGCCGCGCACAGGTCCGCAGTGCGGGCGGGCGGCGTGGCGGGCGGTAGGGGCGGGTACCCGATCCGGCCGGACGGGTCGACCAGCATTCCGCGCCGGTTCGGCGCGAGCGTCACGACGCGGCCCGGACTCTGCGCCAGCGTTGCGCGTCGTCGACGTACGCCGCCCCGGCGCTGATCTTCGCGTCCGTGAGGGCGGCGCGGGCCGGTCCGGGGCCGACGTCGAGCGGGACGGCCAGCCGGTCGAGGGCGTCGACCAGGTGGGCGACCGTGTCGAGCGGGCGGCGCGGGTTCGCGTTCGCTGCGCTGCGCCCGGACGGCGACAGCCGGGGCCGCTGCGGTGGGTACCGGGTACCGGGCGGGTTGAACCTGCGCCAGATCGACACGTCGTCGATCGTCGAGCCGGTCGCGGCCGGTCGGCCGGGTAGCCGGTCGATCTTGCGTCGGCCGAACGACCTGGACACGTCGTTGTCGTCGAGCCATGCCAGCAGCGCCAGCCCGGACGCCGTGAGGTCGACGACGTCGCGGGGCGGGCCGTGCAGGTCGGCGTATGCGCGCCATTCGGCGTGGTTGCATGACTGGCAGCAGGGGCGGAGCGTGTCCAGGTCGACGGCTACGGCGGCGGCGACCGATCGCGGTACGCCGTGATCGACTTCGGTCGCGGCGCCGGTACAGCCGGGGCGGCGGATCGTGCAACGGCCGCCCGCTTCGTCGATCAGCAGTCGGCGCAGGTGGGCGTACCGCGTCGACGTGAGGTCGGCGGCGGCGTACTCCCATTCGGTCGGGGCGGAGCGGACCTGTTCGAGCGTGTACGACGCGATCAGCGGCCGGGGCGCCGGGACCGGGTTCGGTTCCCGCTTCGGGCGGGGCGGGGCGGAACCGTAGGGACGTCGGCAGGTCGAGCAGTAGGACATATACCCGGCGGTCGGGTGACGCGGGTAGACGGTCGCCGGGGCCGCACCGCAGCGCGGACACGGGCGGTCGCGGCCGGTGGGTCGCTCGACGGCGGACAGGTCGGACATGCGCGGACGGTACCGCCGGGTACCGACAGACCGGGGCGTGTCGGTGGGTCGTGGTATCGCTGGCCGTATGGGACGCAGGGGACGACAGCCACGACAGGCGCGGAACGACATTGCGGCGACGTACGACCCGAACCGGCCGCCGACCGACGTCGAGCGGCGCCGTGAGCGGGAGCGGATCGCGGCAGCTCGACGACCGCAGGTCGAAGCGGCGCGCCGCGAATGGAACCGGATTGGCAAGCGGGTATCGGTCGACGTGTTCGAGACGTACGGGCGGACGTGTCACCTGTGCGGGCGACCGAACAGCGCGACGACGGTCGATCACGTCGTACCGAAGTCGCACGGCGGCGCTCACTCGCTGGCGAACTGTCGTCCGGCGTGTTCGTCCTGCAACATCGGGCGCGGGACGCGATCGGTCGACGAATACCGCGACCACCTGCGGGAACGCGGGCGACTGTACGACCCGAACGCGATCCGATCGACGCCGTCGCGTCGGTGGTTCGGGTGAGTCACCTACGGGCGCAACAGAGTTCACGTTCCGAATCGTGTTGCAGCGCAAGCGGATTGGTCGTTTCGACCCCCTTCTAAATACCCCCCTCCGGTATTTTTCGAAACCTGTTGATATAGGCCGGTTTTCGTCCGTTTCATGGTTTGACCTGCGAGTTTGCCCTAGTCCTAGCTGAATCCTCCCGAATAAGACGCGATCGTCTCGCGGGGCCGCGCTGACCTGCGGGTTTAAAAAAACGGATGAATCACGTTATGAGACAGTGGTTTTCGGTGTTCGCATTCATTCGTGAGCGTCGAGCGAGTCGCGTTCGTTCGTGTCCGATTCGAACCGGGAACCCTAGTCGCGCAACGTGTTTCGAGTCCGACGCGACGCCGAATCATACCACGGCGCACCATCATTCGGACGGTCGTCCAGCATGGATCGGCGCAGGTTGTCGGCATGGACAGGGTCGGGGCGTGGCTCACCAGTGGTCGGCGGGGCCTGGTGCCCGCCCGGCGGCGCAGGCAGGGCAGGGCCGCCGGTACGGCGGAGTGCTGGCGTAGGTGTTCGACCAGTCGAGCGGGTCGACGATCGGTAGCGACCGCCTGCACTGTGCGCAGTAGAACCCGGCGGGGACGGTCGGCCAGTGTCGACGACACGGACCGCATACGCCGGACGTGATGAACGGCGATCGGTTGCCACACCATCGGCAGGTATCGGCCCGGAGTGGCAGCACTGACCCGCTCACAGTGTCACGTCCGGCGGATCGTCGGGTACGGCGCTTCGCCGTCCAGGATCGCCGTAGGCGCTAGAACTGGCGTCGCCGGTAGGTCCGTCTACCCCTAACCCTTCACGGACGCCGTGGGGGCGGTTTCCCGATCGAGCGCGCGAGTCCACGAACAGGGCACGCGATCGGAGCGCGGTAACCGAACGATCCACAGCCGCACAAGTGACGTACTCACCTAACGAGACAACAGGGTTCGTCGGGTTGTTGGTTCGGATGGACGGTTCAGTGAACGGTTCATGAAAGAGGGTGCAACCGTTGCACCCTCCCCCTGCAACCGTTGCACCCTCCCCCCCTGCAACCGTTGCACCCTCCCCCCCTGCAACCGTTGCACCCTCCCCCCCAGACGGACGGGCCGCCGAAATGCGGTTATCCACAGGGTCACCAGTCCCGCGAGTTAGCGACGATCTGCATTTCGTCGCAAGCCCACTCGACGGCGTTCGACAGCAGTTCGGCCACGACTTCCGGGTCGAAGTTCGGATCAACACTGATACTCACGACGCCGTCAGCGTCCTGTTCGAGCTTGATTCCGCCGGGGACGATCGGGGAGATACGGCCGATCCTGTACTTACGTCGTCGCACGTCGCTTGCCTTTCATCCACGGTTTCGGCGGGGCGTTCTTCTGTACGGCGATCGCGCGGGCGATCGCGTCGGCCACTTCCGTATGCCGCTCGACGTCGGCCGGGTCGATCCCGTCGACCATGTGCGGCGCGTCCGGCGCGTTCAGGTAGTAGCGGGTCGACGTCGTGCGCCCGGAGTCCGGGTCAATGCGTCGCGCGCGGATCAGCAGATCGGCGGTTTCGAGGCCGTCGAGCGCGTAGCGGACCGTCCGCGCGCTCAACCCTGTTTCGTTCGTCAGCGTTGGCACGGACGGCCACGCGGAGTAGTAGCGATCGGCGCGGCCAGCGAGTACGAGCAGCACAAGTTTCTGTGATGACGGCAGGTCCAGGGACAGTGCCCACGATTGCGCGCGGTATCCGTAGCCGCCGCGTTGCGCCCGCGTGGCGGTCGGATGCTGGTAGACCTTCGCCCCGTCGTTCGCGTCGTCACGGGCAGCGTTGCGCGTCACAATGCACCTAGCGTTGTGTCGGTAGGTGACGGTATGGTGTGCATCAGTTTCGGGGTCGCCCTTCGGAACTAGCGCGGCCCGATCCCGGTTTCGTAGACAGGGGATCGGGCCGCTTTGTTGTGTTGGTGGGTCGGTTCGCCGCCGGGCGGACAGGAGAGGTCGACACCCGGCGGCGAACCGGATCAGGGGCGGCCGGTCCCTTACGGGGCGGCCGGATCGGAAATCCGCGCCAGGTTCGCGCGAATCCACTGGTCGGCGCGGTCGGACACGGATTCGCCGGAGCTGGTGAGCTGGTCGGCCAGGATCACGCCGACGCGATGGTCGAGCACCTGGCCGCACGGACGGCACACCATGACGTCGGGACCGGTCCCGAACGGCGTCGACTGGCGCAACCCGCCGGGGCGGACCTGTTCGCACAGTGCGCAGCGATCGGCCTCACGACGGCGTTCGTTCGTCTGGCGTGCCCGGACTCGCTCGACGGCAGAATGACGACGGGCGACGTGTTCGGCCAGCCGTTCGCCGTCCGCGTCGAGCGACGGGAACCGTTCGGCCAGCGCCAGCGCGGCGAAGCGGTCGGGCTTCGGGGAGGTCCACTGTTCGACTTCCCGATCGCTGATTCCCGGCGTGCGGCGGCGAAGTTCGGCGTGCTGGTCGTCGATCCACGCGCGCTGGCGGACGTCGTCGAGCACGGCCAGGCGGGCCGCGTCGAGCTGGGCGGACGTGAGCGTGACCGTGAGGTATTCGGTCCGGGCGTCTTCGGGGATGAACCACGGTCCCGGCTGGTCGTGGTCGGCCGGTAGCTCGACGAACCCGGCCGTCGTTGCGTCTGTCGTCGTCATTCGATGCTTTCCCTTCGTTCGGAACATGGAGAGCGCTGTCACGACGCGGCGGCGGCGTCGGGTACGGGTGAGCCGGTGAGCATGGCGAGCAGCGGTTCGCGCGGGACGAACACCCGCTTACCGAGACGGATCGACGGCAGCGCGCCCTGTGTGAGTGCCTGCGAAACGGTCCGCTGGTCGCAGTTGAACAGCCCGGCAACTTCTTTCACGGTCAACACGGGTACGTCGGACTTGCGAAGCGCCGACATACTGAGGGGCCGGAGCGTGTCAATACCGCGATTGTGTCGTGTCGACACAGTGGAATCCTTCGGTTGTGTCATGGATACGGGTCTACCGTGTTGCGCCTGTTGCTGTCAATGGCGGAGCGTTACTGTGTCCAGTCATGGCAACCACAAGCGCAGGGGAGACCTGGCCGGAACGTCTAGCGGCAGACGTGGGCGTTCAGATCCGACGCCTACGTGAGCGGCCCGACTGGAAAATGAGCGCGCAGACACTCGCTAACGTCACGGCCGAACTAGGGCACGAAGTACCGCGTAGCGTCCTGGCGAACATGGAATCCGGGCGTCGGTCGAGCGTGCCGCTGGTCGACGTGCTGGTACTGGCCGAAGCGCTGCGGGTACCGCCCGCGCTGATCGTGTTCGGGTTGGGCGACGGGGCGACGGCCGAAGCGCTACCCGGCCAGCAGATCGCCACGCCCGACGCCGTCCGCTGGTGGAACGGCGAGCGCGGGCCGCTGTTGCCGGTCGTCGACAAGGGCCGGGTATCGGACGTGACCAGGACGAGGGCCGAACGCGCGACCTACGAAGTTCTCGACATGTACCGAGGACATTGGCAACTGATCGACGAGATCCGCAGCACTACGGCATGGATTCGCCGCAGCACCAGCAAACCGCGATGGGAACGGCAACGCGAGTACGCCGAACAGGAACTAGCCGAACTACGCGGCGAAATGCTCGAACGCGGGTTGATCCTGCCCGCGCTCGACGACGACATAGAACTACCGGAACCGCCGAAGGGAACGCGACGTGGCCGCAGGAAGTAGACGACGCGGCAAAGGGTCGATCACGTCGTACGAAACGAAGTCGGGCACGCGCTGGCGCTGGCAACTGTACGTCCCGATCGACCCGGAGAATCCCGACGACGGCGTGAGGCAGACCGGCGGCGGCGGGTTCAAGACGGCCGCCGACGCCGACGAAGCGCTCGACGACGCGAAGCGGAAACTTAAGGCGCGCATGACATTTGCGCGATCGGTTCCCACGGTCGCCGAGTACGTCGACCAGTGGATCGACGGCCGCGCGCTCGAACGCTCGACGATCGCCGGATACCGGCGACTTGCTCGAAACCACATCCGGCCGTACTTCGGGACGACGCAGCTCGACAAGCTCACGTCCGCGAAGCTGGCGAAGCACTACCGCGAACTACAGGCGCAGGGCCGTCGGGACGGCAAGGGCGGCGGGTTGTCCGCCAACACGACCGCGAAGGTGGCCGCCCTGTTGTCGGCCGTGCTCGACGCGGCCGTGTCCGATGGTCTGATCGTCGCCAACCCGGCGAAGAAACGGGCCGTCGTCCAGCCGCCGACCGGTCGGCAGATCCGGGCGGCGAAACCGGAAATGCACGTATGGACCGGCGACCAGCTGGCCGCGTTCCTCCAATGGTGCCGCGATCAGGACGACGTGCTGTTCCCGTTGTGGTCCCTGATCGCCCACACAGGAACGCGTCGGTCCGAAGCGTTGGCGCTGCGGTGGGGCGACGTCGACATGACGAACGGCCGCGTCGCGATCCGCCGGGCGCTCGACACGACGCAGCGGGCGACGACGAAGCTCACGAAGTCGGGCGGATCGCGGGTCGTCGACGTCGACGACGGGACGGTTCGCGTTCTGCGATCCTGGCGGGCGGACCTGGCGTCCGTGTCGCTCGACTACGTCCGCCCCGACGCCTACCTGTTCCCGAATATCCGAACCGGCGATCCGCGATCGCCGAACGAAGTATCGAGACGTTGGCGAACGCGGGTCACGAACGCGCGCGTCGAGCTGGGCGCGGACGCGCTACCGACGATCAGGCTTCACGACCTGCGCCACACTCACGCGTCACTCATGCTGGCGGCGGGCGTTCCCGTGAAGGTGGTTCAGGAACGACTAGGGCACGCGTCCGCGACGATCACGCTCGACGTCTACAGCCACGTGATGCCCGGCGCGGGACGGGCGGCGGCCGACCTGTTCGCCGCAGCCGTCAACGGCGGCCGGAACGGGTAGATCCACGGTCGCTGTTGCATAAGTCATTGCATGGCCGGGAATGAGAAACGCCCGTGACCAGCTTGTGTGCTGGTCACGGGCGTATCCCGTTGGCGGAGGATAGGGGATTTGAACCCCTGAGGGCGTTAACCCAACCCGCGTTCCAGGCGAGCGCCATAGGCCACTAGGCGAATCCTCCGTGGGCGAGCATACCGGCTTACCCCTCCCGAAATGAAAACGGCCCCCTGAACCGGGTGAAAACGCGGCCGCCTGTCCGCCCCCGGTTGGACATGGCTACACTCGTGGACGGATCCCGCGCGGCGCGCATCCTGTGAACTCCCCCAGGGCCGGAAGGCAGCAAGGGTCAATGGGCTCTGCCGGGTGCGCGGGGTCCCCTTTATTTTTGCGCATCTCCTAAGCCGCGCCGGTGAAAGGTCTTTCGGCATGCCTACCCAAACCCAAATTGGGTTGATGAGCCATGAGGAACTCCGTTCGGAGCACGAGCGTCAGTCCGCGAAGTACGCGCAGCTCAAGACCGAGAAGCTCACCCTCGACCTGACCCGCGGGAAGCCGTCGCCCGAGCAACTGGACCTGTCGCAGGACCTGCTCGCGTTGCCCGGCACCGAGTACCGCGACGGCAACGGGCTGGACTGCCGCAACTACGGCGGCCTCACCGGGCTGCCGGAGTTGCGCGCCATCTTCGGCGAGCTGCTGGGGATCCCGACCGAGAACCTGCTGGCGGGCAACAACGCGAGCCTCGAGATCATGCACGACGTCATCGTGTTCGCGCTGCTGCACGGCACCCCCGACTCGCCCCGGCCGTGGTCGCAGGAGCCGAAGATCAAGTTCCTGTGCCCGAGCCCCGGCTACGACCGGCACTTCGCGATCACCGAGTCGTACGGGATCGAGATGATCCCCGTCCCGATGCGTCACGACGGCCCGGACGTCGAACTGATCGCCCGGCTGGTCGCCGACGATCCGCAGATCAAGGGCCTGTGGGCGGTGCCCACCTACGCGAACCCGACCGGTGCGGTCTTCTCGGAGGAGGTCGTGCGGGCGCTGACGTCGATGCCGACCGCGGCCCCCGACTTCCGGCTGTTCTGGGACAACGCCTACGCGGTGCACCCGCTGGTCGAGGAGTTCGAGGCGCCGCTGGACGTGCTCGGCCTGGCCGCGGCGGCCGGACACCCGAACCGCCCGTTCGTGTTCGCGTCGACCTCGAAGATCACCTTCGCGGGCGCGGGCGTCAGCTTCGTCGGCGGCAGCGCGCAGAACCTGGCCTGGTACCAGCAGCACCTGGGCAAGAAGAGCATCGGGCCGGACAAGGTCAACCAGCTGCGGCACCTGATGTTCTTCAAGGACGCCGACGGGGTGCGTGCCCACATGGCCAAGCACCGGGAGATCCTCGCACCGAAGTTCGCGCTGGTCCTGCAGATCCTCGAGGATCGGCTCGGGGCGTCGAAGGTGGCGTCCTGGACCGAGCCCAAGGGTGGCTACTTCATCAGCCTCGACGTCGTCGAGGGCACCGCGAAGCGGGTCATCGGGCTGGCGAAGGAGGCCGGCATCGCGCTGACCGCCGCCGGGTCGGCCTTCCCGTACGGCACCGACCCGGAGGACAAGAACATCCGGCTCGCTCCGAGCTTCCCGTCCACCGACGACCTCGCGAAGGCGATGGACGGGGTGGCGACCTGCGTGCTGCTGGCCGCCACCGAGAAGTCGCTCGAACAGGCGTAACCCTCAGCGCGACGGGAGCCGTTCGCCCGTCGATGCCGACCCCAGCCAGGTGTGCGGGTTGCCGTTCCAGCACCAGCCCAGCTTCGGTCGGCGTTGGCTGATCCACAGCGCGGGCACCCGCTTGTCGCCGCACCGCGAGGCCAGCAGCGAGAAGCACTTGTTCTTGCGGAGCATGTCCGGGCGCGCGGTGATCAGTGCGATGCCCTCCTCCACGGTGAGCCCGGTGCGGCCCGCCGCGGTCAGCGACGCCAGCGCGGACGCGGGCGTCACGTTCAGGTACTCGGTCCCGGTGTCGATATCGAGTAGCGCGTAGCCGATCCCGTCCGGAATCTCGACGGGCTCGATCGGCCGGAACCGGGCGAGATCGGCCGGCTCGAGGTCCGCGAACCCTTGCTGGGTGCCAAGGGCGGTGCGCGACATCGCCTGGTGCGTGTCGATGGCCGCGCCCGACGCGGTGCGGGCCACGACCAGCACGAACGGGATGTGATCCTCGCCGCGGTCGGCGGCGATGTCCTGGTGCGAGAGCACCACCGCGCGCAGCGGTTCAAGAGCGGCCGCGAAGTCGGCATCGGACAGCCCGGTCAGGCCGGGATAGCCCAGTCCGGTGAGCACGCTGAGCTGGCGGTCGAACTCGGTCTCGGTCGGAGTTGCAGGCAAGATTCCCTCGTTTCCGTACGGTGTACCGAACTTAACGGGGGGCGCCGCGAGATTGTTCGGGGCGCCCCGACGGTCGAAAGTTCGCCGCCGGAAATGGCAGGATCGGTGCATGGCACTCACGCTGCACCTCGCCGGAGACACTGACGCGGACGCGCTGCTCGCCGCCGACCCGCTCGCCCTGCTCATCGGGATGCTGCTCGATCAGCAGATCCCCATGGAGGTCGCCTTCGCCGGTCCGAAGAAGCTCGACGATCGGCTGGCCGGCCTGGATGTGCACAAGATCGCGGAGATGGATCCCGACGCGTTCCTTGCGCTCTGCGCGACCCCGCCCGCCGTGCACCGGTTCCCCGGGTCGATGGGCAAGCGGATCCAGGACCTGTGCATCTACCTCGTCGAGCATTACGACGGCCGGACCGAGGCGATCTGGACCGAGGGTGATCCGGACGGCCGTGAGGTTCTCAAGCGGCTCAAGGCGCTGCCCGGCTACGGCGACCAGAAGGCACGAATCTTCCTTGCGTTGCTGGGCAAGCAGATCGGCGTCGCGCCTGCCGGCTGGCGGGAGGCGGCGGGCGCGTACGGCGACGACGGCTCCCGCCGATCCATCGCCGACGTGGTCGACGACCGCACGCTCGGCGAGGTCCGCGAGTTCAAGAAGTCCGCGAAGGCGGCGGCGAAGGCGGCAAAGGCTAAGTGACCAGCGGGCTCCCGCGCCTGCTCGCCGCCGACCCTCACCCCGCGAGTCGGCTGAGGTTCGGGAAGTTGCTCACCTCCCAGCCGCCGTCGACGACCAGGCTCGAGCCGGTGATGTAGCTCGCGTCCTCGCTGGCCAGGTACAGGCACGGTCCGGCCACCTGTTCGGGAGTTGCGGCTCGCGCCAACGGGATACGTTCCAGGAACATGTCCCGCGCGGGCTCGTAGGCCAGCACCGGGGCGACCAGGGGGGTATCGACGAGGCCCGGGAGCACGGAGTTGACCCGGATGCCCGACGATGCCAGCTCGAGGGCGGCGTTCTTGCTGAACATCTCGACGCCGGCCTTACCGGTCGCGTAGGGGCTGCCGCCCGGCATCGGCACGTGGGCGTTCAGCGAGGACACGTTGACGATGGCGCCGCCGCGCCCGCCTGCGATCATGTGCCGGGCCTCGTGTTTGGTGCACAGGAAGACGCCCTTCTGCACGAGGTCGACGGTGAAGTCCCAGTCGGCCTCGTCCAGATCGACGATCGCACCGACGCGGGAGGCGCCGGCCACATTGAAGGCCAGGTCCAGCCGGCCGAACCGCTCGACCGCCGAGCCCAACGCCGCCGCGACCTCGTCCTCCTTGGTCACGTCGGCGGTGGCGGGCAGGAATGAATTGCCGAACTCGTCGGCCATGCCGTCGAGCGCCTCGGCGGCCAGGTCGATTCCGACCACGTTCGCCCCCTCGGCCATCAGGCGGATCGCGATGGCCTCGCCGATGCCGGACGCCGCGCCGGTCACCGCCGCCGTCTTTCCGGCAAACCTGTTCTCACTCATCCGTATTACTTCCGTTCATCGGGGTTTGATCATCTTTCGCCCGCTCGCAGGAACCGCCCCGTGCGACGGGCACCGAGTACGGGCGTCGGTTCCCCGTCTCGGACAACGCATTCGCCGCCGACGAACACCGCCGACACCGCGTCGTCGTTCCGGTTGACCATCCTGGAGAGCCCGTCGTACTCGGGGACCGGGCATTCGGCATAGGCGTCGAGCGAGGCGTCGAGATGCGCCGGGTCGATCACCACCACGTCGGCCCGGTCTCCCTCGCGCAGGTGCCCCGCGTCGAGGTCGTACCAGTCGGCGAGCTCGCCGGTGAGCCGGTGCACCGCCTGCTCCACGGACATGAACGGATTCCCCGCCTGCTCGGCGTCGCGCACGCGACGCAGCAGGCGGAGGCCGAAGTTGTAGAAGGCCATGTTGCGCAGGTGAGCGCCGGCATCGGAGAAGCCCAGCTGCACACCGGGATCGGAAGCGAACTTGTTGAGCACCTCGGGGCGGTGGTTCGAGATCGTGGTGCGCCACCGCACCTTGGTCCCGTGCTCGACCACCAGGTCGAGGAAGGCGTCCACCGGGTGCACTCCACCCCGGTCGACTCCGACCTGACCGAAGGTCTTGCCGACCACCGATTCGTCCGGGCACTCGACGATCTCGGCGTCGAAGAAGTCGCGGTGCCAGACCCGCGGCCCGTACTTCTTGTCGTAGTCCTTGCGGAACCGGCGGCGGTAGGACTCATCGGCCAGCAGCGCGCTCCGCGCCTCGAGCTGGTTGGACAGGTCCAGGGCCGCGGCACCGGATCCGAACTCCTCGAAGACCGGCAGGTCGATGCCGTCGGAGTACACCTCGAACGGCACCGGCAGGTGCTGCCATCGGAAGTCGCCGCGCATCCCGTTGATGGCCCGCGCCATCGCTGGGAAGACGTGCGCCACAGCCGGTATCGCCTTCACGTCGGCGGCCGAGAGCAGGCTCACCTTCAAGGGTCGGCGGAAGAGTCCCACGCTGCTCAGCGCCAACGCGACCATGGACTGCGGGCGGCCCACGTCCGGGCCGGCCTGCAATGCCCGGCCCCGGCGTCGCAGGATCGCACTGAGCCGGCGACGTTCCTGCCGCGTCGAGTACGTCGAGGGCAGGGTCCGGGACCGGCAGACCTCGCCGTCGAGCTTGTCGAACAGCAGTTCCTGCGAGGACATGCCGATGAAGCCCGCGTCGAGCGCCTCCTCGAGTGTGGCCGCCATCGCGTCGAGTTCGGCCGGCGTGGGCTTGACGTCCTTGCGGGTCGACCGGTCCAGGCCCATCTGCGCGGCACGGATGTCCGAATGGCCGATGAAGGAGGCCACGTTCGGGCCCAGCGGCAGCGCCTCGATCGCCTCGACGTACTCGTGCGCCGAGGTCCAGTTCTTGGACTCGGTGAGCGTGTCGACAACGTGTTTGCGTGGGATGGCCTCGACCCGGCCGAACAGGTCGCCCGCGTCGGCGGGGCCGGCATGGACTGCGGACAGCGAGCACGACCCCAGAAAGATCGAGGTGACGCCGTGCCGCACAGACTCCTTCAGCCCCGGACTCAGGATGACCTCGACGTCGTAGTGGGTGTGGATGTCGACCATGCCCGGGATGACCCATTTCCAGGCGGCGTCGACCACCTGCGGACAGTCCGACTCGTCGAGCGCATCGACCGACACGACGGCCACCCGCCCGTCGCGGATACCGAGATGGCGGGCCGCCGAGGCGGCGCCGGTGCCGTCGAACCAGCGGCCGTTCTTGATGATCACTTCGTAGCTCATCAGACGACGATCTCCTTGCGCATGGCCTTGCCGGTCGCGTTGCGCGGCAACGGCACCGTGGTGATCCGCCACCGGACCGGGACCTTGAAGTAGGCGAGCCGTTCGCCCGCGAACGTCCGCAGCTCGTCCTCGGTGACCGCATTCTCGGACCGCGCGACGACCACCGCGGCCACCTCCTGACCGAGGTCGGGGTGGTCCACACCGATCACCGCGCACTCGAGGACACCGGGATGCTCGTCCAGGCACTGCTCGATCTCGACGGGGTACACGTTCTCGCCGCCGCGCAGGATCAGGTCGGACCGTCGCCCGGTGAGCCGGAGCCGGCCGTCCTCGAGGACCCCGTAGTCGCCGGTCCGCAGCCACCGGTCGGCGGTGATCGAGTCGGCGGTGGCCTCGGGGTTCTCCCAGTAGCCGAGCATGACGTACGGGCTGCGCACGCAGATCTCACCCTCCACACCGTCGGACACCCTCTCCCCGAACGGATCCCGGACCTCCACGCTGACCCCGATGATGGGCCTGCCGAGGGTGCCGGGGAACGCCTCCAGCTCAGGGGGTGTCGCCACGGACACGGCCGTGCTGCACTCGGTGAGGCCGTAACTGTCGACGAGGGCGTCGCGGGCGAACGGCACGTTCTCGCGCAGGCGTTCCTTGAACGCCACCGACGAGGGCGCCGAGGCCAGCGCGAACGCGGTCAGCGACGACAGGTCGTAGCGGGACAGGTCGCCGTGCTCGAGCAGCCTGCCCGCCATGGTGGGGACGGCGCCCCAGTTCGTGACCCGTTCGCGTTCGACGAGGCGCAGCACCCGATCGACGTCGAACGAGCCCTGGTGGATGATCACGGCGCCGCCCGTCGCCAGCCGGGGGACCACCAGGTTGTGCAGGCTGGCGATGTGGAACAGCGGCGAGGTCAGCAGGTACCTCCGATCGCTCGGCGCATCCGAATTCGGGTCACCGCCGGTGAACGCGGCGGCGAGAGCATCGCTGAAACGGTGATAGTCGATGACCGCGAGCAGGTTTCGGTGCGAGTGCACCGCGCCCTTGGGTCGGCCGCTGGTGCCGCTGGTGTACAGGATGACGGCCGGGTCGTCCTCGTCGACGTCGACCGTTGGCGCGTCGGCGCCCGCGAACTCGGCGACGAGACGGGGGATGTCCTCCTCCATGGTGAGCACCGGGACGTCGACGCCGAGCGAGTCGAGCAGCGCGGCCCGCTTCGCGTCGACGATCAGCACCGCCGGCCGGGTGTGGCCGATGCCGTATTCGACCTCGCGCGGCACCCACCAGGCGTTGAACCCGACGGCGACCGCGCCGATGCTCTGGCAGGCCCAGAAGGACAGCACCCATTCCGGCGTGTTCGCCGCCTGGATGCCGACCCGGTCGCCCTTGCCGACGCCGTACCGCTCACGCAGTGCGGTGGCGAGCGCGGCGGCGGCGGCCCCGTGCTCTGCGTAGCTCATCCGTCGGTCACCGGTGACCAGATAGTCGCGGTCACCGTAGGCGAGGGAGTCGACGAGCACCTCCCCGAGCGTCTTGCGCCGGTTCTTCATCACCGGCATGGGTGCGCCGAGGACGTCCTCGACGACGATCTCGAAGCGCCCGCCTGAGCCGGTCATCCTGGCCATCAGGTCGGCGACGAACGCTTGCGGATCAAAGGATTTCGTCACAGTTGCGCCTTTCGATTCAATGTTCATCTGCTCGTTCACGGCACCAGGACCGCGCGCCCGCGGACCATGCCGCGCTCGAGTCGGTCGAGCGCCTCGCGGCCCGCGGCGAGGTCGTGCCGCTCCACCTCGACCGTGATCTTCCCGGCCTGTGCCAATGCGATGGAGGAGATCAGATCACTCTTGGTGCCCCCGTAAGACTTTCGTACCGACGCACCCCACGGCCACCCGGGTCCCCCCGCGGGGTCCGCGGTGATCCCCGGGGCGCCGCCGCCCAGTCCGACCATCCGGTAGGCGCCGTTGGGCGCGACCGATTCCACCGCGATCTTCGCGGTGGCGTCGACGCCGACGAAGTCGAACACGGCGTCCGCGCCCCTGCCCCCGGTCAGGTCGAGGATCTGCTGCGCGGTGTCGGGACCGGAGATCAGCCTCAGGTCGGCGCCGCACGTGCTGGCGAGGTCGAGCTTGTCCTGACTCATGTCCACCGCGATCACCCGGGTGGCGCTGATCGCGTTCAGGATCTGCACCGCGACGTGCCCGAGCCCGCCGATGCCGATCACCACGGAGGTGGAACCGGGCCGCAGGTGCTCTCGCGCACCGCGGATCGCGTGATAGCTGGTCAGTGCCGCGTCGGCGATCGGTGCGGCCTGCAGGAAGTCCAGGTCGCCGATCGGGACGAACGATCGGGCCGGTACCCGGACGTACTCGGCCATGCCGCCGTCCGGGCCGAGCCCGGGGCACGGGGGCATCGCGGTGCGGCCGGCGGCCAGGCAGACGTTCTCGTTGCCCGCGACACACTCCCGGCACACCCCGCAGGACCAGCACAGGTAGACCACGCCGCGCTCGCCGACCTGCCGCGCGTCGACCTCGCTGCCGACCGCCTCGATGGTGCCCGCGATCTCGTGCCCGAGCGTGAGCGGCTCCTCCCGCATCTTCACCGGGAAGTGCAGCAGGTGCAGGTCGGAATGGCAGATGCCTGCCGCCCCGACCCGGATCAGCAGGTCGGTCGGGCCGATCTCCGGCACCGGGACATCCCGGATCTCGAGGACGCCCGGATCCGTGAGCTGTAGTGCCCTCACAGGGAGACCTCGTTTCGTGCCGATCGAACGGCCTCGTTGGTGGCGTGCAGGTAGGCGTCGCTGCGGTCGGAGCCAATCAGTCCGGGCGCCATCTTGTTCATCGTGTAGGCGAAGGTGACCCGGTTGTCGAGGTCGTTGACGAGCATGGAGCCACCGAACCCGGCCCACCAGCACACCCGGCCGTCGCGCACCAGGGGAGCGGTCTGCGGGTGTGGCAGGCCGTAGCCGATGCCGAACCGCAGTGGGGTGAGGATGCCCAGGTCGATGCCGTCGGCCTGCTGCTCGAAGATCAGGTCGATCGTGGCCTGGGAGAGGAACCGCGTGCCGTCCAGCTCGCCGCCGCAGGAGATCAGGGACTGCAGGCGGGCGACCGAGCGCGCGTTGCCGTGACCGTTCATGGCGCCGAGCTCCGCCTGCCGCCAGTCGGCGGTGTTGACCTTCTCCATGTCGAGCCACGGGGAGGCCACCGTCTTGACCAGGATGCTGTCCTGGTCGAGCGTTGACATGTCGAAGTTGAGTGCCGGCGCCGGGATCATCGGTGCGATCCGGCCGAAGTGCTCGGGGCCGGTGCCGATGTGGAAGTCGGCGCCAAGCGGTCCCGCCAGCTCCTCGGCGAAGAAGCGGCCCAGGCTGCGGCCGTCCACTCGCCGGATCACCTCGCCGACCAGGTGCCCATAGTTGAGGGCGTGGTACCCGGACGCGGTGCCCGGCTCCCACCAGGTCGCCTGCGTGGCCAGCCGGGCGCTGGCGGCCTCGGTGTCGTAGATGTCCTCGAGTTCGATCGGCCGCTCCCAGCCGGACACCCC
This sequence comes from Rhodococcus sp. NPDC059179, assembly GCF_042754885.1. Taxonomy (NCBI): domain Bacteria; kingdom Bacillati; phylum Actinomycetota; class Actinomycetes; order Mycobacteriales; family Nocardiaceae; genus Rhodococcus; species Rhodococcus sp. NPDC059179. The sequence goes on from NZ_JBHZBV010000001.1 coordinate 802,547, forward strand.
GGAGGTGTGCGAGAGCAGGTGCCGGATCTTGATGTCCGCCTTGCCGTTCGCGGCGAACTCGGGCCAGTAGTGCGCGACCTTCTCGTCCAGATCCAGGAGGCCGCGGTCCACCAGCAGCAGCGCGCTGAGCGCAGTCATCGTCTTGGTGATCGAGAAGACGTTGACGATCGTGTCCTCGGCCCAGGGTGTGGTCCGCTCCTGATCGGCGTACCCGCCCCAGACGTCGACGACCGGTTCCCCGTCGACGGTCACGCAGATCGCCGCCCCGAGCTCCTCGCCCGACGCGAGCTGCTGCTCCAGCGCCTGGCGGACCGGCTCGAAGCCCGCCGCGCAGAATCCCTGTGTCAGTGTCATGTTCGATCTTCCTCCGTTCACGCGTTCTGCATGGCTCGGGCCGGGACGGGCAACGCGTTGCCCGCGGCCTGGGCGCGCTTGCCGCCGTTGACGATTTCCTTCTTCAGGTTGCGCACATAGGGGTCGAACTCGCACTGGATGGTGTGCCTGGGCGACTTGTAGTACGGCTTGAGGTAGTACTCCTCGTCGGCGGCGAGGACGGCGCCCATCTCACTGGGAGCCGGCGGCAGGTACTTGCCCGCGAGGTAGGCGGCGACGAGCTTGCTCTGCTGCTCCGCGAAGTTGACCAGGGTCGGCATTGGTTGCGCGAGCCCCATGAAGAACAGGTTGTCGATGTCGGGCTTCATCATCCGCTTGAACAGCGGGAAGCGGTTCTCGCTGTCGGGCAACAGGTTCGGATCGGTGAAGAACGGGAAGCTGATGTGGTAGCCGGTGGCGCAGACGATCACGTCGACGTCCAGGGCGCTGCCGTCGGTGAAGCGCACCTGCTTGCCCTCCAGCGCGGCGATGGCCGGCTTGAACGCGATGTCGCCCGAGCCTGCCTTGCCGAGGAACTCGCCGCTCGCGGACGGGTGCGCCTCGAAGGGCAGGTGGTCGGGCTTGGGCAGGCCGTAGCCCTCCATGGAGCCGAGGTTCTTGTTCAGGAAGCGTCGTTTGAGAGCCAGGGAGAGCGGGCGCGGTATCCAGGCGGGCATCGACATCTTGTCGCCGGCCGTGCCCTTCAGGTACTTCGGCAGCACCCAGACCCCGCGACGGGCGGAGACGGTCAGTGTCTTGGCCAGGAAGCGCTGCGAGAGCTCGGAGGCGATGTCGAGGCCGGAGTTGCCCATCCCGACCACCACGACGTTCTTGCCGCGCATGTCGATCGGGTCGAACGGGTCGTTGTATGCGTGGCTGTGGATGAGCGTGCCGTCGAACTCGCCGGGGTAGTCCGGGGTCCGTGGATCCCAGTGGTGGCCGTTGCACACGATCAGCGCGTCGTAGGTGCGCACCTCGCCGTTGGACAGCGTGACGGTCCACAGCCCGTCGTCGTCGCGCTCCGCGTGTTCGACGGAGGTGTTGAACGTGATCGTCTCCCGCAGACCGAAGTGGTCGACGTAGTCCTTGAAGTACTGGAACAACTGCGAGTGGTGCGGGAAGTCGGGCCACTCGGCGGGGACCGGGAAGTCCTCGAACGCCAGCCGCCACTTGGAGGTGTCGATGTGCAGGCTCTGGTAGCAGGCCGACATCCCGTTGGGGTTCTTGAAGTACCAGTTGCCGCCGACCTCGTCGGAGGCCTCGAAGCAGTCGTACGGGATGCCGTGCTCCTTCAGGCGCTTGGCGGTGGTGATTCCTGACGGGCCTGCGCCGATGACACAGACGCGAGGCAGGTTCGGGGAGTGCATGGAGTTCTCCTTCTGCCGGGATGGATGGGCCGCGGTCGCGTCCCGTCCCGCCGGCGTGCGTGCGGCACCGGTGGATTTCGCGACCGTGACGGCCTCGGCTGGTACGACTCGATGTGACCTGAGCCATAGACTAGCGTTGACTGACGATGTGTCAAGTGAATGACGTAAGGTCGATTTGATGGCGATGCGACGACTGACTGGGCCGCGACTAGAGTTCGATCGGTGGGGGATGCAGTGAGCAAGGCGACCGGCACGGGCGGCAGGCGCGGCACGCTCCGCGCCGAGCAGAAGCGGGCCACCCGCACCAGGCTGATGGAGTCCGCGCGGGGCCTCTTCGCCGGTCGGGGCTACGCGGCCGTGACGGTCGATGACATCGCCGCCGAGGTCGGGTGCAGCCGGGCGACCTTCTACCTGCATTTCCCCGGCAAGGTGGACATCCTGCTGGCGCTGGCCGAGGACGGCATGGCGCCGAGCGCCTTGGCCTTCTACCAGGACCTCGACCGCGTGCTCGACACCGGATCGCGCGCCGAGTTCACCGACTGGATCACCCGCGCCATCGCGTGGTTCCACGAATACAAGGAGATGCTCCCGGCCTGGGACGAGGCGACGGCACTCGAGCCCGACTTCCGAGCCATCGCCCGGGACGGAATCCTCGCCCTCCCGAACTCGATGACGAGCTATCTCGCACGCTGGCCCGAGGACAAGCGCGACGAGGCCCGGCTCCGCGTCGAGCTTCTCGTGACGCAGCTCGAACGATTCTTCACCCGGTGGGCGATGCTGGGAACGATCGATGTCTCCGGCGGGGAGGCCGCGGAGGTCCTGACGGACATCTGGTTCCCGGCGCTGACGGCCCCCGCCGCGCAGTAGCCTCCCCGGCCGACGCCGGCCGAACATCGGTGTCCGCCGATCGGGGGACAACCGATTCATCCCCGGCGGGGCCCGCCCGGTGGACAGACCCGGAGGCGGAATCGGGTGATAGTTGACTCATCGCCGGAAGCGTCCGGCTCGAGGAATCAAACATCCACCCGGACAGGACCATTCATCATGAGCATCGCCACAACCCGCCGCCGTCGCGTCGCCCGCATCGCCACCCTGCCCGCCGCGGCCCTGGCCCTGGCCGGCACCGCCCTCGGCCTCACCGGCGCGACGGCGTCCGCCGGGACGCTGCCCACGACCGGCCCGACCATCGCGATGACGATCACCAACAACACCGGTCAGCCCATGGTGCTGCGGGGCTCGGACAATCCTTACGGCGAGTGGGTCCAGGGGCCGCGGGCGGTGCTCGCGCCGTGGAGCTCGGAGATCGTCACCGCCACGAACAACGATCCGCGGGGAATCGGCGTCGACGTCACCTATTCGCTGCCGGGAGACGCCCAGGCGGTGTTCATGGCGAACAACTATCGGGGCGACGCGAGCCTCGACGGGACCCGGATGACCGGTCGCGACGGTGCCTACTACGGGATCGCGGGCTCGATGGACACCGGCTTCCCGAACCTGAACGCCGGGTACACCATCACCATGCACCCATAGCGGCAGTCGCGTCAGCGACCTAGTCGGCCAGGACCGCGCGCACCTTCTCGGTATCCGCGTCCGTCCAGCCGTCGGGCTCGAGGATGCCCGCCCACATGTTCGCGGCGTCTTCGCCGAAGGTGTGGCCGTGGCCCGCGGGCACGTCGGCCGAGAACACCATGTCCATGGTGACCTGCCAGAACGTCACGAACGGGATCCAGCGCATGCCGGGGTCCACGTCCGGTCCCAGCGGCTCGCGAAGCCAGTCCGGCCGGTGCAGCAGCAGGTCAAACGACCACCAGGTGATCGGGTCGCTCGCGTGCTGCCAGTAGACGATTCGCGGGCTGCCCCACGGCGCGGCCATCTCGAGGTCCTGCGCCGAGGCTGCGAACCGAACGTTCGCGCCGCCGTCGACGACCGGAAGCCGTTCCGGCGAACCGGCGTCTCGGCCTTCCGTGATGCGCCCCCACTGCGGGGAGAAGTTCGGGGTGCCGACCCAAAGTGCGCCGTCGGTGCGGGCCAGCATGTCCTGTGCCCCACCGAAAGCGCCCTGGCCGCCGAAGGATCCGAGGCTCTCGCCGAACGTCACCAGCCTGGGCCGGGAGTCTTCGGGTCGTGCGTCGACCGCCCGCTCCACGGCCTCGAACAGCGCCCGGCCCGCCGCCAGCGGGGTCGAGCGGTCGGCGATGAACGACAGCGGGCTGGGCAGGAAGGAGTACTGCATCGCGGCGATCGCGGAATCGCCGCCGGTCGTGTACTCGAGCGCGGACGCGACCCGGGCGTTGACCCAGCCCCGACCGGTGGTTGTCGCGACCGCGACGACGGACCTGTCGAACGCGCCGGTACGTTCGAGCTCCGCGACGACGAGATCCGCGGTCTCCTCGACGGTCTCGGCGGATTCGCGGCCCGCGTACGCCCGGATCGGAGTCAGTGCCGGGCGGCCGGTCACGGTGGTGATCTGGTCGGCGGTCGGGCCGCCGGCGACGAAGGTGCGACCCTCCTGTCCGAGGCTCTCCCAGGGTTCGGGGGACGCCGGTGAACCGGATCGCTCGGGCGCCGAGGGTCGCTCGACGCCGTCGGCGGTGCCCTGGTCGGCCACCGCAGCCGACCGGTTCGCCATGCCGATCAGGCCTTGGTAGACAAGACCGTTCACGACGAAGAAGGCGAGGACGATCACGAGCGCGACGCTCGCCAGCCGGGCCGCGGGGACCGGGACATACCGTCCACCGAGTCGCGTCAACGCCCGGGTGCCTCGCCGGATACCACGGGCCGCGGTCAGGATCACCCCGGCGAGCACGAGTGCGAGCAGCAGGATCAGCAGATAGTTCGCCCGGTTGATGCGTTCGACACCGGCGAGGTCGCGCACGATCTGCTGCCACCAGGAGCCCAGGACCAGGAAGGTCGGCACCGCCACCACCGTCAGGCCGAGCAGGGTCAACCAGCCGATCCGGCGGGTGCGCTCCGAGTAGCTCGGGGTGACCCCGCACCGGCGGACCAGCCAGGCGGCCAGCACGCCGATTCCGTATCCGGTCGCGAGGCTGATGCCCGTGGCCACCCCCTGCAGATACCACACCCGCGGCAGCAGCGACGGCGTCATCGACCAGCAGAAGAAGAGCAGCGCGACGGCCAGTCCCGCGGGGTGAAACGACCGCCCGAAACGGCCTATGCGATCGACGAATCCGTCGGCGTTCGGGGCATCGGCGGGGCGCGGACCGGCCGGGGTGAGGGTCATCGTCATCGTCGTTCCTGGTCCGGGGGCAACGCCTCCCGGTGGGAGGGGTCGGCCGCTGAGGGTCCTGGCTATCCGGACCGGCCGGACTGCCCGGATCGTATCGGACGCCCGTTCAACGGTGCCGCGTCAGTCGGCGACCTCGTCCGGATCCGGTTCGGCGGGTCGCCGGCGCTGCTCGTCATGCTCGCGGGCGAACAGGCCGGGCGGCGGCCCGGTCGGCCCGCCGTGCGCGAGCACCGCGTGCTCGTAGGCGGACTCGGCGTGCAGCGCCAGGTCGACGCCCGCGATCTCCTCCTCGGCGCTGACCCGGAAGCCCATCCACCGGTCGATCGCCTTGCCGAGCGCGTAGGTGACCCCGAACGCGTAGAGGCCGACCACGACGATCGCCACCGTTTGCTTGCCGAGCTGGGCGAGGCCGCCGCCGTAGAACAGCCCCTCGGCCCCGCCGGTCATCACCTCGGCGGCCAGCAGGCCGATGAGGATGGTGCCAACGATGCCGCCGATCAGGTGCACGCCGACCACGTCGAGCGAGTCGTCGTAGCCGAAGCGGAATTTCAGGCCCACCGCGAACGAGCAGACGACGCCGGCGAGGGTGCCGACCACAGCGGCGCCGAGGACCGTCACCCAGCCGCAGGACGGGGTGATCGCGACCAGTCCGGCGACCACGCCAGACGCCGCGCCGAAGGTGGTGGGGTGCCCGTCCCGCTTCTGCTCGACGAGCAGCCAGCCGAGCATGCCCGCGCAGCCCGCGACCAGGGTGTTGAGGAAGACGGCCGCGGCGGTGCCGTTCGCGGCGAGCGCGGAACCGGCGTTGAACCCGAACCAGCCGAACCACAGCAAACCGACGCCGAGCAGCACCAGCGGCAGGTTGTGCGGCCGCATGGGTTCGGAGCGGAAACCGATGCGCGGACCGAGGACCAGCGCCAACGCCAGTCCGGACGCGCCGGAGACGATCTCGACGACCAGCCCACCCGCGTAGTCGAGGGCGCCCAGCTTGGCGATCCAGCCGTCCGGTCCCCACACCCAGTGCGCGACCGGGGCGTACACGGCCAGCGCCCACACCGGGACGAACACCATCCACGCCGAGAACTTCGTGCGGTCCGCGATCGCACCGCTGATCAGGGCGGCTGTGAGGATCGCGAACGTCAGCTGGAAGGTGGCGAACAGGAACTCCGGGACGCCGCTGCGCACGGTGTCGGGGGTGATGTCCGCCATCCCCAGGTGCTCGAGGCCGCCGAGCAGACCGCCGCCGATGTCCTCACCGAAGGCGAGGCTGTAGCCGACCACCAGCCAGACCACGGTGACCAGGGCGATCGAGACGAAACTCATCATGATCATGTTGAGCACGCCCTTGGAGCGGACCATGCCGCCGTAGAACAGGGCCAGCCCCGGCGTCATCAATAGGACCAGGGCGGTGCTCACCAGCAGCCATGCGGTGGCTCCGGCGTCGATGGTCTCGGGCACGTCGGTTTCTCCTCACGCGCGCGGGCCTCGGCCGCACGCGAGTGGTGACGATGGTCGGTTCCGGTTTCGCCTGCGCGGCGAATGTGTTGCGGCTGTGTTTCGGAATCCGCACCAGCCCCCGGCCGCAGCTCGGAGCAGTTCCGCCGATGACGGCGCGCGGCGGCGGTCCGCCGACGCGGTGTCGCCCCTCGCCGGTACCCTCTCCGCGTGGCCCTCTACCGGAAGTATCGACCGGCAACCTTCGCCGAGGTGGTGGGGCAGGAGCACGTCACCGACCCCCTCAGCACCGCCCTCGACGCGGGACGCATCAACCACGCGTACCTGTTCTCCGGGCCGCGCGGCTGCGGTAAGACGTCGTCCGCCCGGATCCTGGCCCGCTCACTGAACTGCGTGGAGGGTCCGACCTCCACCCCGTGCGGCGTGTGCTCGTCCTGTGTGGCGCTCGCCCCCGGCGGTCCCGGCAACCTCGACGTGATCGAGCTGGACGCGGCCAGCCACGGTGGCGTCGACGACACCCGAGAGCTGCGTGACCGGGCGTTCTATGCGCCCGCGGAGTCCCGGTACCGCATCTTCATCGTGGACGAGGCGCACATGGTCACGACCGCGGGTTTCAACGCGCTGCTCAAGATCGTCGAGGAGCCGCCGGAGCACCTGATCTTCGTCTTCGCGACCACCGAGCCGGAGAAGGTGCTGCCGACGATCCGGTCGCGCACCCACCACTACCCGTTCCGGCTGCTGGCGCCCAACACGATGCGCGGACTGCTGGAGAAGATCTGCGCGCAGGAGAACGTCGCCGTCGAGGCGCCGGTCTACCCGCTGGTGATCCGCGCGGGCGGCGGGTCGCCGCGCGATTCGCTCAGCGTGCTCGATCAGCTGCTGGCAGGCGCGGGCGACGAGGGCGTCACCTATCAGCGCGCGCTGTCCCTGCTCGGCGTCACCGACGTGGCGCTGATCGACGACGCGGTCGACGCCCTCGCCGCAGGCGACGGTGCCGCACTGTTCGGCACGGTGGACAAGGTGATGGACGCCGGCCATGACCCGCGACGGTTCGCCGTGGACCTGCTCGAACGGATCCGCGACCTGATCCTCATGCGGGCGGTGCCCGACGCGGGCGAGCGGGGCCTTGTCGACGCTCCCGGCGACGTGCTCGAGCGGATGCGCGAGGAGGCGGAGCGTATCGGCCCCGCGACCCTGGCTCGCTACGCCGAGGTCATGCACTCCGGGCTCGGCGAAATGCGGGGGGCCACGGCGCCCCGACTGCTGCTCGAGGTGATGTGCGCCCGGATGCTGCTGCCGTCCGCATCGGACGCGGAATCGGCTGTGCTGCAACGGCTGGAGCGACTCGAACGGCGAGCCGACGTCGGTCTGCCTGCCGCGGAGCAGGCGGCCGCGACGCGATCGAGCGCGCCCGCGGAGCCGCCGGTACGGCTGAGCACGCCGGAACCCGAGCCGATCTATCAGCGCCCGTCGCAGCGTGCGGCTGCGCCGCCGAGGCACCCGGAACCGGTCCGGCAGGCGACGCCGGAGCCGGCCCCGCCGGTTGCGCCCGAACCGGTTGCGCCTGAACCTGTTGTGGCGGTGGCCGAACCCGTTACGCCCGAACCGGTTGCGGCGGTGCCCGAACCCGTTGCGCCCGAACAGGCCGCGCCGGAATCTGTTGAATCCGAACCTGTCGCGCCGGAACTGGTCGTGCCGGAACCGATGGCGCGAGAGTCCGTCGAGCCGGCCGCGGCGGTGGTCGACCCCTTCCCCATTGCGGAGCCGGAGCCGGTCGCGCCGTCGCCGGAGCCGGCCGTCGCGTCGACGGAACCCGTTGTCCCGGAGTCCAATGTTCCCGAATTCGTTGCGGTGGAACCCGTTGCGGCGGAAACGGTAGTGCCCGAATTCGTTGCGCCTGCCGTGGTCGAGCCAGCACCTGCGCGCGAGCCGGAACCGCAGGTCCTCGCCGAACCCGAGCCGACGGTGGCCGAGCCGGTCGCTGCGCAGTCGCCCGCGCCTGCGGCGCCCGCCGCCGTGCCCGGCCAGCCCGACGCCGCCGCGGTCCGCACCGTGTGGTCGGAGGTCAGGGCGAAGGTGCGCGATCGCAGTCGCACCGTCGAGGTGATGCTCTCCGGCGCCACCGTCCGAGCGGTGGAGAACAACCGGCTGATCCTCATGCACGCCTCCGCCCCGCTGGCCAAGCGCCTGGTGGAACCCCGCAACGCGGAGGTGATCCGCGACGCGCTGCGGGACGTGTTCGGTGTGGACTGGGCGATCGACTGCGAGGTCGGCGCCGCCGCGCCCGCCGATGCGCCGCCCAGGGCCCAGCCCGCCCGCCAGCAGCCGTCGAAACCGGCGGGAGCGCCGCGGTTCTCGCGTCCGAGCCAGGAACGGGCGGCGCCCGCGCCCGCCGAGCGGACCGAGTCCGCCCCCGGTCCGGCCGCCGACGACATCCCGCCGCCCGACGAGCCGGACTACCCGGACGATCCGGGCTCGACGTACGCCGCGCCCGATTCGGTCACCCCGGAGGACGAGGAAGAGATGATGGCCCAGGCCGCCGAGCCTGCCGACCCGTCCGTTCGTCGCGATCCGGAGGAGATGGCGCTCCAGTTGCTGGAGACCCACCTCGGGGCCAAGCGGATCGACGGCTAGCGGTCGATCCGCCGGGCTAGGGTCGGAAGATTGCATCGACACGAGGCCGGAGGGTCGTGATGGACACGCCGCAGTCGCGCAGAATTCGCGATCTCGTCTACGAGATGTTCGCGACCGAAGGCCGTGCGCCGTCGGTCGCCGAGCTGGCTCGGCTGACGCAGAGCACCGTCGAATCGGTTCAGCACAACCTCGACGACCTGGCCGAGGCTCATGCAGTAGTCCTGGCGCCCGACCGAGATGCGGTTCGCATGGCGCACCCGTTCGCCGCCGCGCCGATGGCGTTCGTGGTTACCCCAGCCGATGGGCACGACGATCGCCGCTGGTGGGGTGGATGCGCATGGGACTCCTTCGGCATCAGCGCTGCCCTGAACCTCGAGGTCCGCATCGACACCGCCTGCCCACGGTGTGGTGCCGCGATCAGCTTCGTATCCGGCCCTGCGACCGCACCGCCAGCAGAACTTGTGGTCCGGTTCCCGCGGCCGGCCGCGCTGTGGTGGGACGACGTCGTCGGCACCTGCACGATGATCCGCACATTCTGCAACCGCGACCACGCCGAACAGTGGACCGCCGACAACGCTCCCGGCAGTGGCTTCATAGCCGACGCCACGGCCGTTTGGCGACTGGCCGGCCCGTGGTACGGCGACCGCCTGCACCCGGACTTCCAGCCACACAGCCGCGAGCACAACCAGCACCTGCTTGACGAGTGCGGGCTCGCCGGCCCGTTCTGGCAGCTGCCGTAGCGAACCAGAACGCGCCGGCACTCGGTCGCTCGAATGCTAGGCCGAACGGCGCTCGCTTGACGCCATGCTCCGTCGGGCGAAGTCGATGCTCAGCGCGATCATCGTCTTGCTCTCCTCCAGGACGACGCCGAGCACGGGGAAGGCGTGGATCTGCCCGCTCCACAGGTGCGTCTCCACCGGCCGACCCGCCCGCTCGAGCAGTTCGGTCATGACCTCGACGTCCGGCCGCATCAGCTCGTACTCGGCTGCGGCGAGGAACACCGGCGGGAACAGCGCCGGGTCGGCCTGCACCGGCGACTGCGCCCCGACGATCAGCTCCGGCCCAGCCAGCCAGCGGTCCTTGAGTTTGCGCACCTGGCTCATCGGCAGATAGGCGTCGCGCTTCATGTAGGCGGGGTCGTGCGACTCGAGGTCGAGATTGAGCAGCGGCGAGTACCCGATGACCGCTGCCGGGGGTGTGATCCCCTGCAGCGCACAGATTTCGGCGACCTTCATGGCGAGATAGCCGCCCGCCGAATCACCCGCGACGATGATTCGCGTCGGGTCCTCACAGGTCTCCAACAACGCGGTGTACGCCGCCATCGCGTCGAACAGCGAGGTACCGATGCCGCCGTGCGGCAGCTGCCGGTACTCCACCGAGACCACCGGGACGCCCGAGCGGGCCGCGAGCGCACCGCAGGCGCCGCGGTGGGTGGCCAGCCCGCAGAAGACGAATCCGCCGCCGTGGAAGTAGAGGATGGTCGCGCCCTGCAACGCATCGGTGGCCCTGCGCGGATGGGTGACCTTCTCGCACCGCACCCCACCGAGCGTCATCGGCTCGAGGGTCACTCCCTTTGGGGCGGGCGTCCGGTCGGACCAGGCATCGAGTTTCGCCAGTGTGCGGATGCCTCGATCGGACATCGGCCACATCGTGAACAGCGGTTTGATGAAGATTCTCGCGAACCAGAAGACCAGCCGTGCCCGAAAGCTGACGTTCCAGTGCCACACCGTGGATCCCTGCATCGGCTTGCTGCCCCTCGTTTGTGCCGGTTTCGGTTCCACCACGATAGGGCGGCGACGGGCAGGCGACCAGCGTCCCACCGCCCGGCCGGTGTGTGACGGTTATTCCGCGCGCGCGGCCTCGCGGGCCAGCATCCGGTCCCGCGACTCCTCGAACCGGTCGGCCGATCGCCGGAGGTCGTCGAGGTAGGCGGCGAGACGGTCCCGCGCTCGCTCGCCTGCATCGCTGAAGTCATTGCGCTCGAACACGTTCCAGATGCGGAGCACCGGCATGACGACATCGTCGAGATGCTGCCTGAGATCGTAGATGCCGTGCTTGGCGAGGAGCACCGCGTTCCGTCGGAAGCCCGGCATGGACAGGCCCGGCATCTGGAAATTGATCAGCACATCGGTGATCGCCTCGAGGGCGTCGTCGGGCACGAGGTCGAGCGCGGCGCCCGCGAGGTTTCGGTAGAAGACCATGTGCAGGTTCTCGTCCGCCGCGATCCGGTCGAGCATCCGCTCCGCGACGTCGTCCGCGCAGGCGTTGCCGGTGTTGCGGTGCGAGAGCCGGGTCGCGAGCTCCTGGAACGTCACATACGCCACCGAGGGCAGGAACGCGGCGTTCAGCGGCGAGTCGAGGCCGTTCGTCAGGTGCTCCATCCGGAACCGCTCGAGCTGCACCGGGTCGACGGCGCGGGTGACCACGAGGTAGTCGCGCATGACGATCCCGTGCCGGTTCTCCTCGGCCGTCCACCGGTTCACCCAGGTGCCCCACGCACCGTCGAGCGAGAAGCTGGCGGCGATCTCGCGGTGATACGAGGGCAGGTTGTCCTCGGTGAGCAGGTTCGTGATCATGGCGGCCTTGGCCAGCTCGGAGAGCCGCGACTGGTCCGGGTCCCAGTCCACCCCGCCCATCGCCGCGAAGTTGCGACCCTCGTCCCAGGGCACATAGTCGTGTGGATGCCAGTCCTTGGTCATCGTCAGGTGCCGGTTGAGATTGGCTTCGACCGTCGGTTCCAGCTCCCTGAGCAGGTCGAGCTGGGTGAAGGTCATGGTCATGAGTACTCCTTGGGAAGGAAGAACCTCGAGAACCAGTCCCGGACACGTGTTGGTGCCCGCGGCCATCCACGCCCATTGAACACCGCGGGTGGCGCCACTTCCAGGAAAGCGCGAGATTCGTTCCCGCGTCGATTCGGGCGCAGATTCCCGACAGGTCGGGTCAGCGGACCCTGGTCCTCGGGATGCCAGGCCCGGCAACCTGATCGGACGCCGAACGGCGCCCGGCCGCGCGGCCGCGACCCGAAGGAGTTACCAGATGAGCACCACCCATTCGGTTGACGGCGCCGCAGCCCCGGCCGGGCAGGTTCCGGCCCCGGCGCGCCGGAGCTCCGCGCTCTGGGCCGCGACGGGCGCGCTCGCCGGTATCGCCGGGATCGTCGGCATGCAGGCCAGCGCCAGCCTCTCCGCCACCATGGACGAGGGCGTCGTGGGCAACGCCGTCGCCATGATGAACCGGATGGCCGAGCAGCGGACCCTGATCCTGGTCGAGCACGTCGCCATGACCGGCGCGGCGCTGCTGCTGCTCGTCTTCGCCGCCGGGTTGTGTCAGCGGCTCGCCGGGAGCCTCGAGCCGTCCAGCCTGCTGCCGCAGGTCGCGGCCGGGGGGCTGATCCTCACGGCGGCCGCGTGCCTGATCGGCACCGGCCTGACCACCGAGCTCGTGTTCGGTTTGAGCGAGGGCGACCAGTTGTTGCCGGAGTTCGCGGCGGTCGGGGCGCACTGGATGGGCACCATCCCGTGGCTGTGGGCGGGCGCGGGCGTCAGCGCCATCGCCGTCGCGGTCGCCTCGCTCCGGCACGGTGCGCTGCCTCGGTGGATCGGCTGGACGAGCGCGGTGCTGGGGGCGGTCACGGCCCTGTTCGGGATCTCCCCGCTGCAGTACATGGCGGGCTTCACCGGGCCGGTCTGGGTGCTGGTGTGCGCGGTCGGGCTGTGGTTCTCGGGGCGTTCCGCGCGGGCGTGACCCAGAATAGGCCTCCGGCCCGTGAGTCCTTCTGGTCCCCAGGCGGGCCAGAAGGACTCACGGGCGCCGGAGGCGCAGGGAAGCGAGGGACGTTGTGAGCGAGCGAAGTGGGGGGTCGGGGGGGCCCCGCCGGGTGGCGGGGCCCCCCCCCCGGCGCCCCGGGGCCCCCCCGGTGGGGGGGGTGGGGGGGGGGGGGTACAAAAAG